>NZ_OX579588.1:725000-1450000 GCF_951229915.1 Candidatus Ornithobacterium hominis
CAGGAATTATAGAAGATATAGGTGAAGTTGTAGAAATTCAACAAAAAGACTCTAACGTGACGTATCGTATCCAATCTCCATTGGCACAAGAGCTCAAGATAGACCAAAGCTTAGCACACGATGGCGTTTGCTTGACTGTAGTGCGCCTATGGGAGGATGCCTATGCTGTGACGGCGATAGAGGAAACTTTGAAGCGAACAAATTTAAAAGCATATCAAGTTGGAACAAAAGTGAATTTAGAAAGAGCTCTCAAAATAAATGCTCGTCTTGATGGGCATGTGGTGCAAGGACACGTGGACCAAGTGGGGAAAATCAAAAGCATAGAAGATAAAGACGGTAGCTGGTTGATAAATGTGGTGTATGAAGATGCTAAATTTATAACGGTAGAGAAAGGCTCTATTTGCTTGAATGGTATTAGCTTAACGATTGTAGATTCGCACGAAAATGGCTTTAGCGTAGCCATAATCCCCTACACATGGGAACACACGAACTTGAAAGATAAAAAAGTAGGCGATTTGCTAAATATTGAATTTGATATTTTAGGAAAATATGTTCAAAAATTAACCTTGAATGCGTGCTAGAGAGAGTTTTTTAGACAAGCTGTTCATTAGAGATAAAATTTATCTTGCCTTAATTTTAGTCATTGTTGTGCTCACAAGCTTATTTGGAGTTCTGATTTTTTTTTACTTTCAGTCCATTTCAAAAAATTATCATGAAAACCGCTTAGCTCGGAAAGAAAAAAACATCATAGAAACAATTGATTATCTGATTTCTGAATTTCCACAAAATGTTACAGAAGAAAACGTAAAAGATATTTTTGAAAACAACATTTATAAATATTCTGACATTAATGATATTCACATCAATATTTATGATTTAAAAGGGGAACTCTTGATAAGTTCCCAAAGTGGGAATAGCAAAGACATTCACTTTGTGCCAGGAAAGGTGATGCAAATTCTAAGTCTGAAAAATGATCGTGTAGAAATGGTACAAAAATCAGGGAAAAACACATACATCAGAATTTATTCTTATTTATATAATATTAATCATCAGCCTATTGCGATTATTAATTTACCTTATCTGCACGACGATTCTTATCAAAAAGATGAATTTTATGATTTACTTATTAAGTTTCTAGTCTTGGTATCAGTGATTATGATTGTTGGTTTAGTTATTTCGTATTGGTTGTCAAAAAGCATTGCCTCACGCCTAGATGAAATCGCCGAAAAATTAGTCAAAACTGATGTAGTGAAACTAAATCGCCCATTACAATACCGTGGCAAAGATGAAATCAGTCCGCTAGTTAATTCCTATAACAATATGTTGGTTAAACTAAACGAGCAGTCAGAACTATTGCTAAAACTCGAGCGGGAAGAAACCTGGCGAGAAGCAGCGAAACAAGTAGCTCATGAGCTGAAAAATCCATTAACGCCAATGCGCTTGCAAATGCAGAGTTTTCAACGAAAATTTGATAAAAATTTACCCGATATAGAAGAAAGAGTAAAAGATTTCACTGAGAGTATGATTAATCAAATTGATGTCATCGATAGAATTTCTCAAGCCTTTTCAGATTATACCAAAATGCCAGTACGGAAAGACCAAAAAATAGATGTTTGTGAAGAAGTCGAGAAAACTTTAGATATATTTGATGAAGAAATGGTTAGCTTTCACAAATTAAATGAACCGATTTATATTTATTATGACCCAACTTATTTATCACGAATCGTGACTAATTTGGTCAAAAACTCGATGCAGGCCGTTCCGTTTGGCACAAAACCTCAGATAGAGGTCACCCTAATGTCCAATCAAGAAGTTTTAATTTTAAAGATAAAAGATAATGGAACAGGGGTTAGCGATGAGGTAAAAGATAAGCTATTTGAACCTAAGTTTACAACCAAAAGTTCGGGTAGCGGCCTAGGTTTGCCAGTCGTCAAAAAAATGATAGAAGAATACAACGGAAGCATTAAATTTGAAAATAATATTGATAAAGGAGTTACATTTACCATTCAACTTCCTTTGAGAAATAAATAATTTCATGATTTATAAAACAAAAATTAAAGTGAGGTGGTCAGACTTGGACGCTAATCAGCATTTAGCCAATTCTCAATTTCTAAACTTCACTTCAGCAGCTAGAATGGAAGCTTTAGAATTCTGTGGATTGCCCTTGCATCGCTTGTATGAACTTCACCGAGGGCCAGTCATTTTAGAAGAAAAAATCAATTATTACAAAGAAGTCATGCCAGGTAGTACTTTGATTATTCACACAGAAATTGATGGTTTTTCATCTAATGGAGTACTTTTTAGCTTCAAGCAAAATATTTATTCAGAAGAAGGTTTACACCATGCGCATGCCACTTTATTTGGATGTTGGCTCAATATGCAAGAGCGTAAAATGGCGAAGGATTTGCCCGAAGAAATGCTTGAGAGTTTAAAAAAAATTCTGTCTAAAAATGCAAGAGAGCTAAACTTTCAAGATATTAAAAAATTAAACCCCAAGCCCCAAAATATTCATTTAGAAGAATTATTATAAAAAAAATAAAAATCATGTTTCAAGATAAAGACCTACAACGCACGCCACTTTCTGAAATAGGAGAATTTGGAATGATAGATCGCATTCAGTCATCATTCAAAAACACACAACCTACGACACAACTCGGGATTGGGGACGACTGCGCCATTATCGACTATGGCGAAAAAGCCATGCTGATATCTACTGACATGTTGACCGAAGGCGTTCATTTCAATTTAGCTTATGTGCCACTCAAGCATCTGGGTTATAAAGCGATAGCGAGCAGTGTAAGTGATGTTTGTGCCATGAATGCGTTGCCTCAGCAGGTTTTGGTGAGTTTTGCAGTTTCAGATCGATTTCCTGTAGAGGCCATTGATGAATTATTTGCAGGAATGCTCATCGCTTGCCAAAAATATGAAATTGATTTGGTAGGAGGAGACACGACTGCATCTAAAGCAGGTTTAGTCATCAATGTGACGGCAATAGGTTCTTGTGATAAAGAAAAAATTGTGACTAGAAAGGGAGCTAGAGAAAATGACCTTTTGGTTGTTTCAGGAGATTTAGGTTCTGCATATTTCGGTCTACAAATTTTGGAGAGAGAAAATGAGGTGTACAAGGTCAACCCCAATGTTCAGCCCGATTTACGCCCCTACGATTATCTCATTGGTCGCCAGCTCAAGCCCGAAGCACGTTTGGATATCATAAAACTTTTAGAGAAATTAAACGTGAAACCCACCGCGATGATTGATGTTTCTGACGGATTAGCATCAGAGATTTTACACCTTTCGCAGCAGAGCAAAGTAGGCTTTACCCTTGATGAAGAAAAAATTCCACTAGACCAGCAAGTCATTTCAGCAGGAGAAGAATTTGAGCTGAACGCTAGCATTGCAGCGCTCAATGGCGGAGAGGATTATGAATTACTCTTTACCATAAAGCAAGAAGATTACGATAAAATCAAAGGCAACCCTCATTTCACAGTCATCGGTTTTGCCAATGATTTGCAGGCAGGGAATCATTTAGTGGCTCGTGGTAGTAATATTAAAATCCCTTTAACTTCGCAGGGTTGGGACGCTTTCTATCAATACCAAAAAAATGTAAAAAATGCCGAAGAAGAGTAAACTCATTTTACCACGAAAACTTTTAGTCGCTCTCTCCGGCTTTGGTTTAGCAATGTGGTTTGGCGCTTATTTCCATTGGCAAGAAAATAAAGTTGACGACATCAACTGGATGTTGATTTTTGCAGCCATTTTCACTTTAGTTTCATTAGTCGCGCTTTGGGTCGACCTCTATAGAAATCCTGATAGTAAAAGGAAAATATGGCTGTTTTTCAGTCTAGGTTTACCCATTTTCATTCCGTTTTTTTACTTTATCAAACGAGAAGAATTCTAAAAATTTTTTAAGCCTTAAAAAAAATCATTTATTTTCTAAGCGGATGACTGCATTATTTTTTTCATCGGTGAACAAGCGGTAATTATAGCATCGCTTGCCAGCAATGATAGTGATACGAGCAGTATTAGGTGGAATATCACCCAAATTATTTGCCACAAAAACTAACTTATTATTTTCCTTCAGATTAAGTTTAAATTGATATTCTTTAGATTCATGTGTAATTCTCACATTACCAGCTAGTAATCTATCGTTAAGGAAAATACTAACCGTATCATTATCCTCTTCGCCATAGTCTCGAATTAGCAAGGTAACTTCCTCAACATCTTTTAGCGTAATATGTGCAAGTAGACGGTTGTTACGCTCTTTTTTCTTTTCAAAAATGCCATTATCTATAATTTCGGGCAAAGAAAATTCTTTATTTTTCCCTTCTCGTTGAGATGAGGTTTTTTCATTATTTCCTTCAGAAGCAGAAGATTCATTCAATTCTGGAAACTCAGACTTCTGCAATTTCATTTCTTCCTCCGTCATCGTATTGGGCGCACCAAGCGTATAGACAGTATATTTATCATCCACTTTCACATACACGACCATATTTTTTTCATGAGGGAAATTAAAACCACGCATTTTAAATAAATGCTCAAAAGGATTACCCAACTCCCTTTTATCTTCTATTGGCGTGATGGTTTGCGTCCCCATCAGGAACTCTTTTCCGTTCTCAGTATAGTAATGCAGATTATAATCGGTAGCTTCGTGCCCAGCCGATTTATCAATCAATTCCACATCTTTCCCAGTAAAGGTTTGCGTACCAGGATTAAATTTTGCCTCTACAAAATGACGACAAAAACCTTGATTTTCAGTATCATATGAATGTCCGGCATAAATGTTTTTTTGATTTTGAATTAAATTTAATTCAGCGTAGTAGCCGCTATCCATATTTCCGTAGATGACCCAGCGCCCCGTGAGATCTTGCGCTTGGCTTAAAATTCCGATAAGTAAAAAAAATAAAAGCTTCTTCATGGAATCTAAATTTACATACTTATTGCAAAGCAATGGATAAATTAACGAATTTTAGTAATTTTACCATTAAAGAAAGTTGATTATGATTTTATCGATGACTGGCTATGGGCAAGCAGAAGCAATTCTGCAAAATAAAAAATATAGCATAGATATTAAAACCCTCAATAGCAAAAATTTAGATTTGAACATTCGGCTCAGTGCTGAACTAAGAAGCTTAGAACCCGAAATTCGCCAAGCAGTGGCAGATAAACTGAAGCGGGGGAAAATAGACGTTTTTATAAACAATAGCATTGTGAACATTCTCTCTGCTACAGAAATCAATGAAAATTTAATTTTGGCATTTGTGCAGAAATTTAAAGCGATGATGCCTGAAATTGATGAAAATACCGCTTTTCAACAAGCTATGCGAATGCCAGATGTGATTACTTCACCCGATATTGAATTCAGTGAAGTCGAAATTCAAAAATTTTTTAAAGCCTTAGAAAATGCACTCGAAAATGTGACCACCTTTAGAGAAAAAGAAGGCTTGGAATTACAAAAAGATTTTAAAATTAGAATTGAGAAAATTCAAAAACTGAATCAGAAAACAGAAGAATTTGAAGGAGAAAGAATTCAAGGAATTCGCGAAAGAATGACTACCGCGATAGAAAAAGTAGAAGGCGCAGACCACAGCCGATTGGAACAAGAGTTGATTTATTATTTAGAAAAACTAGATGTGACAGAAGAAAAAGTCCGCTTGGCAAACCATTGCAACTATTTTCTAGAAACGCTAAATTTACCCGAAAGTAACGGGAAGAAATTAAACTTCATTTTGCAAGAAATCGGGCGAGAAATAAACACCCTGGGTTCAAAATCAAATCATGCCAAAATGCAAAAAATAGTGGTGGAAATGAAAGATGAATTGGAGAAAATAAAAGAGCAAATTCTAAATATTTTGTAAATGAGAAATGGAGATAGCACGGGGAAAATGATAATTTTTTCGGCACCAAGTGGCTCTGGGAAAACGACATTGGTTCGCCATTTGCTCGACCAAAGAAATGATTTAGAATTTTCTATTTCCTGCACCACAAGACCACCAAGAGGGCTGGAAAAACACGGGATTGATTATTATTTTCTAAGCACAGAAGAATTTAAAAAATGCATAGAAAATGAAGATTTTGCTGAATGGGAAGAAGTCTATAGCGAGCGATTTTACGGCACACCACATAGTGAAATCGAGCGGATTTGGCGCACGGGGAAAAACGTGATTTTTGATATAGATGTGGTAGGTGGCATTAATTTGAAGAAAAAATTCAGAGAGAAAGCCCTTTCGATTTTTGTGAAACCGCCCGATTTAGAAACCTTGGGAAAAAGACTTTCTGCCCGAAACACCGATTCGCCCGAGGATTTAAAAATCAGAATAGATAAAGCAGCTAAGGAATTGACTTACCAAGATCAATTTGATTGTGTGATTGTAAACGATGATTTAGACACAGCTAAAAAAGAAATTGAAAATAAAATTGAAAAATTTCTAAAGCCTTAGAATATCTATTAAAAAAAATTAAACAGAATCTCAAAAATGCTAGACCAATATCGCCTACTTTCTACCATTGATAATCCACAAGATTTGAAAAAACTGAACGCTCAAGTTTTGCCAAAATTGGCTGCGGAAATCAGAGATTACATTTTGAATGTAGTGGCGTTGAAGAAAGGGCATTTGGGAGCAAGTCTAGGCGTGACGGAACTGAGCATTGCTCTACATTATTACCTCAATACCCCGCAAGATATTCTGTTGTGGGATGTGGGGCATCAATCTTATGTACACAAAATTTTGACGGGTAGAAAAGAAAAATTTCTCAATCTAAGGCAAAAAAATGAAATTTCAGGATTCCCTGTTCGGGAGGAGAGCGAGTACGATTGCTTTGGAGTAGGGCATTCGTCTACCACAATTTCTGCACTCACGGGAATAGCCTTGGCAGATAAATTAAAAGATATTGAAAGAAAAAGGTTTGCCGTCATCGGCGATGCGTCTATCGCCAGTGGAATGGCGCTAGAAGGCTTGAACCATTTGGGAGACACAGATTTGGATGTTACAGTAATTTTAAACGATAATAATATTGGGATAGACCACGCAACGGGTGCGCTCAAAAATTATTTCAACCGGTTGGGAGTGCAAGGCGATACTTTTTTTTCCGATTTAGGATTTCATTACCAAGGAGTAGTAAACGGACACGATTTCTCTGAAATTTTTAAAGCCTTCAAAAAAATTGAAAAAATATCTAGGCCAAAAATCTTACACATCAGGACAATAAAAGGTAAGGGCTATGCACAAGCAGAGCAAGACCAAGTAGCTTGGCATGCACCAGGGAAGTTCAATAAAATTTCGGGCGAGAGAGAAATTCAAACACAAAAGGAAACTTACCCTGACTTGGCAGGTAAAACGCTGCATCGAGTTTTTGAGAAAAATAAAAAAGCAGTGGCAATTTCTCCCGCAATGCTAAGTGGCAGCAGCTTGATGGAACTCAAAGAGAAATTCCCTGATAGAGTCTGGGATGTAGGAATAGCAGAGCAGCATGCTGTGACGCTTTCAGCAGGATTGGCATCGCAAGGCATGGTGCCTTATTGTGTGATTTACAGTACTTTTTTGCAACGCGCTTATGACCAATTAATTCATGATGTAGCATTGCAAGAGTTGCCCGTCATTTTTTTAATCGACCGAGCAGGATTGGTGGGAAGCGATGGAGCCACGCACCACGGCTATTTTGATATTTCTTTTCTCAACGCCATTCCACAGATGATTTTAGCCGCCCCTTTGGATGCTACAGAATTAAAAAGTATGATTCAGAAAGCACCGCTATTCAATCAACCAGTCGCTATTCGATATGCAAAAACATCGGCAGAAACATTCTTCAAAGAAGAACAATTAAAATTTTTTAAGGCTCGAGAAATTCTAAATGGAGAGAAAATGGTAATCTTATCCACAGGCAGCATTGGGCTACAAATTTTTAAAGCCTTAAAAAAACTAAACAAAAATATTGGTTGGGTTCATTTCCCATTTATTAAACCTCTAGATGAAGTGAAGTTGGCAGCCGTTTTCAAGAAATATAACCGAATTTTAACCTATGAGGAGGGCGTAAAACCTGGTGGATTTGGCATGAGCTGCTTGGCAAAAGCCAATGAAATGAGCTGGAAGGGGAAAATGGAAATTTGTGCCTTCCCTTCAGATTTCATCTCACACGCTTCTATTTCAGAACAAATGGAAGATTTAGGTTTTTCGGTAGAAGGAATCATGAAAAAAGTAGAAAAATTCTTTTTAGAAAATTAAATTCTCTGATTTTTTTTAAGGCTTAAAAAATTAAGTTTTCCATTCGTGTAACCTTGAATGGAAGTAAGCTTCATCTCGCTGGATTTGATTTTTTAAGGCTTCAGCATTTTCAAACTTTTTTTCTCCACGAATGAAACATAAGATGTCGGCTTTTACGGTTTCGTCATAAACCTCACCATCAAAATCAAGCAAATAAACTTCAACCCGTTGTTCCTTGAAATCAAAAGTTGGGCTCTTACCAATATTCATTAGCCCAAAAAACAATTGATTTTGGAGTTCTACACGCACACCATAGACACCGTCTGCGGGTAAAAGTTTATCTTTAGAGAAAGCCATATTTATAGTTGGGAAACCTAATTTTCGACCTATTTTATACCCATGAATAACTTTACCAGTAATGGGGTAGAAATGCCCTAGAGCTTCTGTCACGTAGT
This sequence comes from Candidatus Ornithobacterium hominis, assembly GCF_951229915.1. GTDB lineage: Bacteria > Bacteroidota > Bacteroidia > Flavobacteriales > Weeksellaceae > Ornithobacterium > Ornithobacterium hominis. Next base: position 733,654 of record NZ_OX579588.1, read on the forward strand.
CAATATCACTGGTTAGTAGCGCATTTCTGATTTTGGTGGAACTGATGGGGAGATCATTTTCGAGCACGGCAGAAAGTTGAAGCGCTTGGAAGTTATACAAATCTGCTAATTCCTCCAATTGCTGGAAGTCTCCCATTCTATTGCGCCCGAAGTGGTGGTCGTACCCCACCAAGAGCGTATGAATTTGCAAATGATTGACGAGATAATCTCGCACAAATTCCACAGCGCTAAGCCGTGAAAACTCTACGGTAAACGGGTGAATAATGGCGTAATCTAAATGATATTGGCAGAGTAAGTCTAATTTTTCTTCTAAAGTAGATAGCAGTTTTAGCTCGCCATCGGGTTGCAGCACTTGGCGTGGATGTGGTGTAAAGCTCAAAAGAGCAGAATGCCCCCCAGTTTCTTCTGCGTAGCGGTTGAGCTGCTGTATGATGGACTGATGCCCTCTGTGTACACCATCAAACATGCCAATGGTAAGAATAAGTTTTTTGCTGGGATTCAGTGGATGAATGCCGTGGATTATTTTCATTCCAAGAACTTTCTGCAAAGTTATCATTTATAAATTTAAACAAGCCCTTAAAAAAAGAAAACTGGCTTTTGAAATACTAAAAGCTAAAAAAATAGATAAAGAGAAGTATTTTTCGTGAAAAAATCCTTTATATTTGCAAAAATATAGATATTCATATTTCATTAATATAAATTAAAACATGGCACAAAATACAGGTAAAATTTCACAGATTATCGGGCCGGTAATTGATGTTGTTTTTGATAACGATCAAGGTTTACCCCAAATTTACGATTCATTAGAAATTAATAGAGAAGGGGAGTTGCCACTCGTGCTAGAAGTGGAACAGCACATTGGTGAAGACACTGTTCGTTGCATTTCAATGGACGGTACAGACGGGTTGAAGCGAGGGCAAGAGGTGATAGCAACGGGGAATCCGATTACGATGCCAACGGGAGACGCCATCAGAGGTCGTCTTTTTAACGTAACAGGAAACGCGATAGATGGGTTAGGTAATATTTCTAAAGAAAATGGTTTGCCGATTCACCGTCCAGCACCTAAATTTGAAGATTTATCTGTATCGTCAGAAGTTCTATTTACTGGAATTAAAGTAATCGACTTGATTGAACCTTACACCAAAGGAGGTAAAATTGGATTGTTTGGTGGAGCGGGTGTAGGTAAAACTGTATTAATTCAAGAGTTGATTAATAACATTGCTAAAGGGCACGGAGGTTTATCTGTTTTCGCTGGTGTTGGTGAGAGAACACGCGAGGGGAATGATTTATTGCGAGAAATGCTAGAAGCAGGAATTATACGCTATGGTGATGATTTTATGCATTCGATGGAAGAAGGTGGGTGGAATTTAGATGCCGTAGATAGAGAATTATTAAAAGATTCTAAAGCTTCATTTGTATTTGGGCAGATGAATGAGCCTCCAGGGGCACGTGCACGAGTGGCGCTTTCAGGTTTGACTTTAGCGGAATATTACCGAGACGGAGAAGGCCAAGGGCAAGGGCGTGATGTTTTATTCTTTGTAGATAATATATTCCGATTTACACAGGCAGGTTCAGAGGTGTCTGCACTTTTAGGGCGCATGCCTTCAGCAGTAGGTTATCAGCCGACTTTAGCAACAGAAATGGGAGCGATGCAAGAGAGGATTACTTCAACCAAAAATGGCTCAATTACATCTGTTCAGGCCGTTTACGTTCCAGCAGATGACTTGACAGACCCAGCACCAGCGACGACTTTTGCTCACTTGGATGCCACTACGGTACTTTCTCGTAAAATTGCTTCTTTGGGTATTTACCCCGCGGTAGACCCACTAGATTCGACTTCTAGAATTTTATCGCCAGATGTGGTAGGGAAAGAACATTATGAATGTGCACAGCGTGTGAAAGAAATCTTACAACGCTACAAAGCTTTGCAAGACATTATTGCGATTTTGGGAATGGAAGAATTGTCAGAAGAAGATAAGTTGGTAGTTCACAGAGCTCGTCGTGTTCAGCGTTTCCTTTCTCAGCCATTCCACGTGGCAGAACAGTTTACAGGGATTCCAGGTGTTTTGGTAGATATAAAAGATACCATCAAAGGGTTCAACATGATTATGGACGGGGAAGTAGATAAATATCCTGAATCAGCCTTTAACTTAAAAGGAACCATTGAAGAAGCGATAGAAGCAGGAGAAAAAATGTTAGCAGAAGCAGAATAAGATGAGCATTCAATTACAAATCATTACTCCAGAATACATTATCTATGAGGGTGAAGTAGAAGCTGTCACAGTTCCTGGCAAGGGAGGTAAATTCCAAATGCTAGAAAACCATGCGCCAATTGTAGCCAGTCTAGAGAATGGAACGGTAAGAATTAAAGCAACAAAGGAAGCAAAATTTAAGCATAAAAAGCTCAAAAAAGCAGAAGAAAATTGTTGGGATTTAGAAGTAGCTGGTGGTGTGATGGAGTTGCAAAATAACTTTTTAACCATCTTGCCAGACTGATTTTTATAGCAAGTGTACAAAATCTTATAAGCCTTTATTTTTTTGAAGAAATAAAGGCTTTTTTGATTTTTTCAAACCTTGATAAATTTGATAGATAATGATAAGTTTTTATGACTAAACTTTTCTGAAGTGAAAACTAAGGGCCATAAAACAAAAAGTACATAAAAGAGAAATAGAAAAAAGCCGATGAAAGCGGCTTAAACAAAGGGATTGAGGGTATTTTGCTCTCTTTTTTTGTTTTAAACAAAATGTACAAAAACTTGTATTTACTTGGGTTTTGCTTGTATTAGCAGACTGCATTTATTAGCCTCTGATACTGAAACTTGTATTTGTACCCAGAAAATACACCAAAACCGCATATATAAAGCCTTTAAGCACATTAAAAAGCTTTGTACAAGGCTTTATTTTGTGTAGAAATTGATGAGTAGAATGCTTGAGGTGAATTTTATACAAAAATACTTTAGGTGGACAGTTGGGGTTACAGTTGGGGTTACAGTTGGGGTTACATTTAATGGGTTAAAATATCTTTTTAGTTTATGGATAAGCCTTAAAAATGGTGCTGAAACCATAGGAAAATAAATATTGGTGGGGGGATAATGCAAATTCTTTAATAGGTTTGGATTTAAACAAACTGCTCATTATCAATTATTTATGTATTTTCCTTTAATTTTTTACTTAAAAAGCTTGATTGGCTTTAAAACATGGTGTTGAAGCGAATACTTGCTTTGATGATAGCCATGGCTGTGATATTGCTCAACAATACATCTTTGGGGTGGTGGTATTGGTTTTGGCTGACAAGTTTTACGTATTCCTCTCCTTTTTCTGATTTCTGAACGTATTTTACTGTAATCATTTCTTCCCATTCATCTACACGAACGCCCAGCAAATACATTTCACCAAAAAAAATACTTTGCTGCTCTACTGGAATCTCCTTGTATAAAACGATGTCTCCTGACTTGAGTAATGGATACATACTATCTCCTGTGATAGAAAGACCTCCATCACATTTTGGTATACCAGGAATCCGAATGGAATCAAGTACAGAAGTAACTTTTTCACTTCTGAATAGCTCTACTAAACCTGCGGTGGCTTCTAAATTATATAATGGAATATCCTGAATATCCATTGTAGCTTCAGCTGATTTTTGATTGCCAATAAGCTTTAGCTCTTGCTTGAGCATGGAACCTTTGCCAGTGAGAAGCCAATTCGCATCAATTTCATTGCATTTTGTAATAATTAAATCGTAATCCAATGAATTTCGTTTCCTCCAAGATGCGATGGTTGGTTGTTTTACTCCAAGAAATTCTGCGAATTCACTATCTGTTTTGATATTTAAATGCGATTTTATTTCGTTTAAAATAAATGACTTATCCATAAATAATTGCGAAATGTTATATTTTATTTGTCTTTTAATTGCAAAATGCAATATATTTGCTGTATTAAATTTTTAATCAAAAAAAGCAATGGATAAAGATACGAAAAAGAGTAAACATTACAATGCGTATAACAGGGATATTGTACGCAGAATTAGGGAAAAATATGGGGTGACGCCTCATTTTATCTATGCCAGCTTGCGTGGAGACCGCAATAGCGAGACGTCTATCAAAATTTGTGAGGACTATAAAAAGGCTGAAAGGGTGATTAACCAAACCTTGAACAAAATTTAATTCACCGAATATGAAAGATAAAAATTTAAATCAATAAGTTATGAATCAACTATCTATCTCAAAAAAGATGACCAGCAGAGAGATTGCTGACATTACAGGAAAGAACCATCACCATTTGTTAAGGGATATTAGAAAAATGGAAAAAGCATGGGAAAAAGTTACTGAAACCAAATTTGGTTTTAGTGAATACGCCGACAGCACAGGTCGAAGATTACCCCAATACGAACTTACCAAAACCGAGTGCCTGTATATCGCTACCAAGTTTAATGATGAGCACGGGCAAGGTTGATTATACGATGGGAGTCCTTGGAAACAGAAAAACACAACAATCAGCCGTTATTGCTAGAGAAAGGCAATCGTAAAATGCGTATGGAACTCATAGAACTTATCCGTGTGAATTTACTTCGTGGTGATGTAGTGGCGGTTGCTCGTGAAAACGGATTTAGTCGTACACGATGTGAAAATGTAATGCGGCATCGCGTGTTCCACCCAGAAATCGTAAAAGCCTTGTATGATAAAGCAATGGAGCGTAAAAAATTACTTAGCATTCCTTTAAATGATATGATCAGCTCACTTAAAAAATAGAACACTAAATCAATATGTTATGGCTCTAATACGTAAAAATTACAAATTGAAACTAAAGGATAAATCTTTTGAAGATTCGCAAAGCCTTGAAGAATTTGTACAACAGATATTAAAGAATCTAATTTCTGAAAAGAAGCTTCTACCGGCACAATTAAACGATAGCTACCTTCTGGATATTCAAATTTCCATTTCTCAAAACCAACCGGTTTTATTTGGAGGTTCAACAGTTCAAAGAGAGATTCAAACGCATTTAAATAAACCTCAGGAAGTGTAAAGAAATCTTGATGAGTTTCATCAAAACTTTCATCAAAATATAAATAAAATGCCCCGTGAAAACTATACATACTATAAAGGTAAAGAAATAAACCTAAACCAAGCCATAGAACATTGGCTTGATAAAATTAAAGACCAAATAAACGCAGAATAAACCATGTTTGAATATTACGAAAATACATTGTGTGTGCAGGCATCTTGGCTGTATGAAGAGGCAAAAATAATGAGCAGGAGTAATTATAAACAACTTTGTGCACGTGGTAAGATGACAAAATTAAACATTGGTGGTAATGGCAGAAAGGCATTAATTGCTTTTGAAAGCATGCCCAAGCGTTTTCGTGAAGCTGTGGTTGATATAGCGGGTGACGACCCCTACGAGAAAACAAAACACATCATCTTTCGTGATTATATAAAACCTGACTACCAGGCAGAACTGTTTTATCGCGACTACACTTTAGAAGACGGCACTGCCCTACCAGAAGAAACCCAAACTGAATACACCCATACGGCAATGATTTTAAATACCTGCCACTACATTATTACCAATATGGTTACCTGCAGAAAATTTGGCGGTAAATTAAAAGCATGGAAAAAAATGGCAGAAGCCGTAGCTAATCTGCCAGAACATACCTATAAACATAAACTGCCAAGAAATTACCGCAGGCTAAAACAAAGATGCAATGCCTATAAAGAAAACGGATATGTAGAATTGGTACACGGTAATTTTTTGAATAATAATGCAGATAAATTAACGGCAGACGGTACACGTTGGGTACTTGCACGCTGGGCAAATCAAGTAAATAAATGTGCAAACCTTGCACAATTGCACGGCGAGTATAACGAAGTGGCAGACCAAAAAGGTTGGAAACAAATCAGAGAAGAAAAAACCTTTTACAACTTTTTATATAGCGAGGAAATTATGCCTTTATGGTACGGCCATAGGCACGGAGAATTAGCCGCAAAAGAAAAATTTGGTTACCAATTAAAAACCAAAATGCCAGCCTTTAGAGATTCATTATGGTTCTCTGACGGGACTAAACTAAACCTTTATTATTTAAATGAAAAAGGCGAAATGGCTACTTGCCAAGTGTATGAAGTGATGGACGCCTTTAGTGAAGTGCTTTTAGGCTTTCATATTAGCCCTGCAGAAAATTATGAGGCACAATATGCCGCATATAAAATGGCCATACAGACTGCTGGCTATAGACCCTACCAAATTAAATATGACAACCAAGGTGGGCACGGAAAATTAAAAGCGGGTAATTTTTTAAGCAAAATTGCCAAAATACAAACAGCCACACAGCCCTACAACGGTAAATCTAAAACCATAGAGAGTGCTTTTGGGCGTTTCCAATCCCAATTCTTAAAACGTGATTGGTTTTTTACGGGGCAAAATATTACGGCTAAAAAGCAGGAATCTAAAGCCAATATGGAAATGATATTGGCGAATAAAGCAAACCTACCAACGCTAGATGAAGTTAAAAAAATATATGAACAACGCAGACGTGAATGGAATTCAGCACCACACCACAAAACAGGCCGCCCAAGAATAGATATGTACTATGAAAGTAAAAACCCAGACACTAAAAAAGTAGAGCTATGGGATATGGTAGACTTATTCTGGGTAACTAGATCTAAATCAATCAAAGCCGATGCGTCTGGTATTTCATTTAGAGAAAGTAAAGTTAAATATGACTACATGGTGTACCAAGATAACGGCATGCCAGATTTAGAATGGCTAGAGAAGTCTGTAGGTAAATCATTTATCATCAAGTTTGACCCAGAGGATATGAGTGAAATCCGTTTATACGAAGACACTCCATTAGGGTTAAGATTTGTAACCGTAGCACAAACCAAAAAAGAAGTTGGTAGAGCCGCGCAAATGCAAGAAGACTGGGAGCAATCTCATATTAGAAAGGTACTAAGTGCCAATGCCGACCAAAGAGTAGAGCGAAGAGATAAGATGGAGGAAATCCTCTCTGAATGGGGCATGACCGCAGAGCAGCAAGGTATGAATAGGCCAACGTTGAAAGGCATAGAAAGAAACAAACCAGGGCGTAAAAAAGCGGGTGAGATTGGAGCATATCAAAAAGCCTTGAGTAACCAAGATTGGGACGACGAAGCAGAACTAGCAGAACCAACAGAAAGTATATTCAATAGATTATAAAACAAAAAAAGCCCCTTGCGGGGCAACTAAAAACAAGACAAATATATGACAACACAACAGAAACAACAAATCGCATTAGAACTTAAAAAGTTCTGTAACCGAAAAGGCGGGCAAAATAAATCTGCAAAAATCATAGGTATATCCTCTGCCCTAGTTTCACAAATTTTAAATCAAAATTGGGACAAAATATCAGATGAGATGTGGCGAAACGTTTCATCAAAAATTGGGAGCCCAGAAAACAAATGGCAGGTGATTGAAACGACTGATTTTAGGCTGTTCACGCAATTAATGGATGATGCACAACACAACTCACAGGTTTATGCGGTGATAAATCCTGCTGGTAGCGGTAAAACAGTTGCAATGAAATATTATGAAATGAATAATGATAACGCCTTTATGGTGCAATGCAACGAGTTTTGGAACCGCAAAGGCTTTTTGATGGAACTACTACGCATAATGGGGCGTGACAATACGGGTATGGACGTAACTGAAATGATGTATGAAGTTGTGAACACACTTAAAAGGCTAGAAAACCCCGTATTACTTTTTGATGAGTTTGATAAGGTGAGCGACCAAGTGCTTTATTTCTTTATAACAATTTACAACCAATTAGAAGACGATTGCGGACTCGTAATGTGTGCCACAGACCATTTAAAGAAACGCATTTTAAAAGGGATTAGGCTTAACCGTAAGGGATATAATGAGATTTATAGCCGTATAGGTAGAAAGTTCATAGAATTAAACGGATTAACACAACAGGACGTAATTCAAGTGTGCTTTGCCAATGGCATAGAAGATAAATCGCAAATGAAAATTGTATGGGCGGAATGTGAAGGAGATTTGCGACGCGTAAAAAGAAAAGTACACGCCCTAAAATTAGAAAACGCCCAATTAAACAACGGTTAAACACTATTTAATAAGTATTAAATAACTAATGAAACGAGCCTACTCTGTAACAAATATTTTAAACAAGCGCTTCAATACTTTAGATTTTGAAGGTATATGGAAAGCAAGCCTGGGGCAACCAGATGAAGCCTTTTCTGCAATTGTTTGGGGCGGCTCCTCCAACGGTAAAACTGATTTTATGGTACAATTAGCCAAATACCTGTGCAATTTTGGACGTGTGGCCTACAACTCTATGGAGGAGGGCGTGTCACATACCTTTCAAATGGCAATGGAGCGCCACTATATGGGAAGTGTTGAAGGTAAATTCATCTTATTAGACCGTGAGCCGTGGGACGAAATGGTAAAGAGAATGAAAAGGCATAAAAGCCCGCAGTTCCTAATTGTTGACTCTATTCAATACGCAGGAATTACCAAAAAAGAATATAAAGAATTGAAAGAATATATGAAGTCTAAAAACAAAGGTTTGGTATTCCTTTCACACGGCCAAGGGCGAGAACCTAAAGGAGCCCTAGCCCAGTTTATACGATATGATGTAGATATAAAGATTCCTGTAGAGGGCTTTAGAGCCTTTCCACAAGGGAGACTAAACGGTGGCGGTGAGCCTTACACCATTTGGCATGAAGGAGCCGCTAAATACCACGGAGAAATACAGTAACCAATTTATAATCCATAATTCAAATGACAACAACAACCCCAAGATTACACGAGATTTTAGAAATTTCATACACAACGTATGACAACTACCGTGAAAAGCATTACCAAGCGTATTGCCAACGCCTTGCAACCCTAAATTTCATGAGTTATAAAACACTCCACACCAGCGGTTTAATGCAAAACTATTTCCACGGCATGTGGCTTTTGCACGTTGAGAAAGCCTTTTTGCAAGATAACGCGCATTACTTTTCATACTGCGAAGCTGAACTATTAAGACAGCTATTTTGCAGCTATACGCGCAATATTTTGGACAATGAAAAGGTGCAAATGTACCCCTCAAAATTAATTGTAAAAATAAAAAAATTAAGCCTTAAAAAATTAGTGAACTGATGAGAATAAATCAATTTGATTTGCTTGACTTTTTGAATTACGACAGCAATACAAGGCAGTTTTTAACCCCCGCTGAAAGGATTTTTTTGCACCAACAAATTGCAAGAATGGGGAATCAACTCGCGGCAAAAGACCTCCCAGAGAAATTACAAAATAAATTGATCGAGCGAAAAAAAATAATGCGAGAAACGCAATGGAAGTATGTGCAAGTGCGTGTTTCACAAGATAGAAAGATAGAAAGAATATAATCCCACCCTAGCCCTCCCAAAGGGAGGGAATAATTAAATACTAATAAATAAAAATTATTATATGAAAGATTTAAGCAATTTAACAGAAAAAGAGCTTCAAGAGGAGTTGAAGCGTAGAAATGAAGCCAAACTACAGGATAGAGATGCCTACAAAAAAATGGTAAACGAATATTTACCAGGCCTTATGGAAAATATCAAAGCGTGTAGCGAACAGCTATCTGCATTGAAGCTTTCTATATTCAAGGATTCAAAGATTTTACTGGATTTGAAAAATAATGCTTACAACGTGAAAGATACTCAGCAATCACATACGTTTTCTGATGACAAGGGCAATACGATTACCTACGGATTTCGTGTGCTGGACAATTGGGACGATACTGTAACGGCGGGGATTGATAAGGTAAAAGAGTTTATCACCTCTCTTGCTAAAGATGAAGCGACTGGCAAATTGGTGCATGCAGTAAATCAATTGCTGAAAAAAGATGCTAAGGGTAATTTGAAAGCAAGCCGTGTCCTGGAGCTTACTAAGCTCGCAGAAGAATGGAATGATGAAACATTTACAGATGCGGTGAACATCATTAGACAATCTTATAAACCTATGCGTTCGGCATTCTACATTGAGGCGAGCGTTACAGATGCACAGGGCAAAAAAGTGAGTGTGCCGCTTTCTATCACTTCGGTTGACTTCCCAGAGGGGACGGATGTGGGTGCACTTTTCCCAGTCCACGAAAAATACGAAGCTTAACGCCTCGTGCTCGAGACAAAAAAACCTGGCGTTCCTGAAATCATCGGAAACGCCAACATACTAAAAAAAAATTAAGCCTTAAAAAAAATGAGATTTTTAAATGCACGTCAACTCCCTTTCCTTGGGAAAGGGCTGGGGATAGGATAAAGCTTTTAAAAAAAAATGGAAGCTGAAAGAAAAAAATTAACTAGTTTATTGAGAACTTCAAAAAGTAAATTAAAGTCATGAAGAGACCCGAACTACAAATACATATGATATTAATTTTATTAGTCGCAGCTATGCATATTTTTGATCAGATTTCACGTGTAGAGGCAATTTTAATGCTGATATTATTTCAATTAACATCCAAAAAAAATATAATATAATGGAGATAGAAAAAGTAGATGAAAGCTTATAATATGGATAAACTAAAACTATTTACAACGGGATTTATGCAAGTGTTCTTTGTGAGTGCGAACACCTATTTTGTAGCAAAAGAAGAATACTTAGGCGTGGCTGGAGCTTCGTTTATGATAAGCTTCATTTGGACCTATAATGTGAAACGTGTGGCGTTCGGAGGGTTTATGGATAAGCTGATTTATGCCGCTGGTGCGAGTTCAGGAGCTTTGGCTGGGCTTGCAGTTGGGAAAATGATGTTTTAAAATCCTCCCCTAACCCCTCCCAAGGAGGGGAATTTCTAACAACCAATCACCAAAAACCAATCACCAAAAACTAAAAAATGACAATCACAAAACAACAAATTAAGCAGCTGCAGACACTCTGCAGTAAAGAATTTAGCGATAGGGATGAACGTTTAAATTTTCTAAGCGAATTTACAGGCGAGCAAATCAACTCAACCAAAGATTTAACCGAGCGCCAAGCCTATGAAGCGATTCGGTTTCTAAACACGGGCAAAAATCCAAATCATTCTTTTTACGCCTTATTTGATAAAGAAAATAAGCAACACACAACGATTTTGAGCCTTGCCCATCAGCTTGGTTGGGTGCAGGAAAATAAACCGTATTTGGTTGATTTGAAAACGCTAGGAGCATGGATTATTAGCTCTAAATGCCCAGTGCGGAAGCCAATAAACCAAATGAATTCAAAGGAGTTGAGCAAAGTAATTTTTGCGTTGCAACAGGTGTTTGAGTGGAAGTATTCCTCCCCCGGCCCCTCCAAAGGAGGGGGGGGTAAAAAGGGGAGATTTAAAAATAACGCTACCAAAGGAGGGGAGTTTTAAAAATAATGCTATTATGAATAAAATTAAACTGAAAATAAAGATAGAGCATCTGAGAGTTGTGATAGAAGACTACTATGAAGCCAAAACTCAGCTAGCGCAAACGGCAGCAGGAAAAGTTATAGGTTCAATTTTACAAGAATTGATGATAAAATTAGAGAGAAAACTGATCAGCAAACGAGGCGAGGGTAAAGAATTTTCTATGACCTTAAAGTATCATGAGGCTTATTCTTTGGCAATCATTGCGCATGAGCAAATGCGTTTTGCTGCAGGTGAATTTGAGATAAACGTATACCGACTACTCACCCAACAAATTGAGAAACAATTATGAGAGAAAAAAGTTTTATAATGACCTCCAAGCGGTTCACGGGTTCGGTGTTGTTTAAATTCGGTTTAAATGGTTTTTTAACGCTGTTTAAAATAGAAGCGGATTTGGACGAAAGGCAACATCAATTCACGTTAAAATACATTCCCAAACACATCAGCCACATTGCAGAACTGGCAAAGCTAAGCGAAACCATAAAGGTGGAAGAAGTGCCAGTTGATTTGAGTTTTGGACATTTCTGGAAGACCTACGGCAACTATGCCGGTAAGAAAAAACGTTGCGAGGCTCTATGGGAGCAACTCAACGATGCTGAACGTTCCAAATGCCTAAATTACATCACTATTTACAAATCGCATAAATCTAAAGACGGCACAGCGCTTGCCTACCCCGAGACGTATATTAATAATAGGGTTTGGGAGAATTAGAGGATAGAAAACGTCTCAAACTGTAAATTAGGGAAACCTATCCTTGTAAAGATAGAAGTCTAATCAATTATCAACTGAATAATTTACAGAATGGAATTTGTTTTGTATTTATTTGTATGAATTTAACATGTAATATTTGTTGTATAGAATTTAGTGATATATTTTTGCATCAAAATTAACGGAGTTAAGATGAAAAGTTTTTTTGAAAACATCAGTATTCTTATAAGTTCACTATTCACTACTTCTGTAAGTATTTTTGCCCAAAAGCCACTATATGACACGGAGTTTATCAATCAGCTGAAAGACGATGATTTGGCAATGATTGAAGAAAAAGTTGCAAAGTTGAGAATAGAAGGTAATTCAGATCCTACTGAAGTTACTTTAAAAAATAAAAACAAAATTACTATAATGGTAAATTAATGGAATTTCATTTAGCGTTAAACACTATTCTTTATATCATGATATTTTTATTTCCGGGCATATTGTTCCGGAAATTTCGCTTTATAAGACATGATTTTAAACAATTTGATAAAGGAAATTTATTTGAGCGTTTTTTATTAACTATTTTTTTTAGCATTGTAATTCTAGTTTTTTCGGTCTTTATATTTAGCTTTATAAAAGATACTTTAAAACTTAATTTATTAGATTCTATTTCATACACGACATTTAAATCTATTTTTGAAACATTATCAGGTAATCAGTTGCCTGATGAAGATAATTTAAAAGAAATATATATTGATTATATAATTATATTGAGTGCTATATATGTATTGTCTATCATGTTAGGCATCGTTACATATTTTCTAAGTAATAAATTTTTTATAAAAGATTTAGGTATTTTCAAAAGACATAATTATTGGCATGACTTGATTATGCGTGATTCAAAAAAAGAAAATAAGCACTCGAATCAATTTGTATTAGGTTATACACAAGCAGATGTATTAGTTGAAACTAATGAGAAAACAAAGCTATACACAGGTAGAATAGAGAATTACTATTTGAATCCAATGGGAGGTTTAGAAACTTTGGTAATATCCAGGGTCAAAAGGTATAAAAATAATATGACTGGATATGAAACAAAGGGAATTCCGGGAGATGCATTCATAATTGATAATAATAGAATAGTGAATATTAATTTATCTTACGTATATATCAAAAAAGAGGAAAAAAAGTTTTATAAGAATATTATCACGGTTTTAGATTTATTTTGTATTATTTTAATGTTTTGTGTAGGGATAGCACCTTTTTTATCAATAGTAGACAAGAATATATCGGGAGTTTTTATGAAAATTCTATTTGTCGCAAATGGGATGTTTCTAATATCATCAATTAATGGTATTTCAAAAAAATTAATCCTTGGGAACTTTAAAATGGAATCTGATAGTGGTTTGCTGTTACTTATTTCAATAAACATTATTATGATTATTTACACCTTGGGGTTGATAAATATTTGGATAATGTTGTTAATAATAACTGGATTCATAACGTTTATGGCATTACTAATTGGGAAAAATAATAAAGACGCTAAAAATAGTCTTAATGATTAAAAATTGTATTATTCTCAAATCACCAAAAACCCCAACTTGCGAGATACAAGCTGGGGTTTTATCTTTGTGCTGATGTCTGCTACTAAACAAAAAATTGGGAGAAAAAGAAATATGCTTCTAAGGTATAAGGATATTCAGCAGGAGTTTAATAAATATGATTGCCGAATTATTCCTATTACCGTAATCCATAGGGAGTATATTTTTCCTAAATTTCACATTAGTCGTGATACGCTTTATCGTGCCTTGAATACGCCTGTAGAAGAGGAATTACAGAAAATTTCGGGACCAAATCTTTTTGAATAAAACACTCTATCTTCTTGTGCTTCATCTTTTTGAAAAAAGAGGGGAATTAAACATTGTGAGCCTCAAAGGTGTAAATAATACTATATTCCTGCACGCCATCGTCTCGCATTACTCTACTGAATGTGGTTCTTACCAGTTTGCTACAATTATCTGCGGGTGAAAATCCATGTAATTGCTGATGTATTTTTTCTATCATATCTATGAGATGCCACGCATTGTTTTTCTGCGTTTGTGGAGCCTTTGAACTTGTATTGGTGAGTTTCATATTTGCCACGGTGATTTTAATGGAAAATATTCCGTTTTGCCTTTCTCTGGGGTGTTTGGTGATGTCTTTTGAAATGTTGGAGAACTGTCCAGCATTTAGGTCAATCAAACAGCAGGGCCATTGTACGGGCATATTGGGTGTGTAATAATCTATTTGTCCCCAGTCTTCATCTACATACTTGATTTCAGGTATTTGTGCTATACGGGTTTGAATGTTTTGTAAGATTGATTTCATTGATTGTTATTTAGAGATTTAAAGATTTAGAGATTTATTGTTTATGGTCTAATTTTAGTTGTTTGCTAAGTTCTTCAAGGTTGTGGGTGATGATGTTTTGAATATGTTTATCCACTTCAGCGTGGTGGCCTATAAATTGGCGTTTGGGGATTTTGATTGTATCGCCTACTTTTTTGAGTGCCATGGCTTTGAATTGCTGTGCATCTGTAGATTTATTTGCCTTTTTGGCTTCTAAATGTTTCGCCCAAAAATACTTTTTCATTTTGGGGGTTACGGTGATTTCTCCGCCGTTGTTTTGGATGTTTGCATAGGGCATTGAACTGGTGAATACAATGCTATTATTTATAATTTTTGATTGCATAGAGCTACGCAAATCACCTGTTCTCATCATCAGAGAGCCACGGTGATTGTGCAGTTTTGTGCTGGCCCATTTTTCATTAAAAAAGGCTTTTCTTTGGAAATTCATATCAAATTCATCGGTGAGCTTGATTTTGATGTCAGTCATCGTATTTTTAAGAAAACGTTCAAATTCAGGTTGCATAGATAAAGTTTTTAGATTTATTTGTAATTCTGTGTTATGGAAAGTATTTCTATATATCAAGGGAAAGAGCTTTTTAAAAAATTATCAAAGCGAGACTATTCAGGTAGTGGCGAGGATAAATATGCTCAATTACTAATAACATTACATTTTAGTTTAGTTCTTTTTGGGCGAGAAAAACAGTTTTATAAGCTCTTAGAAAAGGCAGTAAAAGAAAATAAAAAAATTATTGTTGTTGATAATTCTGTCGACGAATATACTATTGATTCCCTTGCTTTAGCATAAATTCTTCAATTGTTTAAAAAAAATTGTTTCTTTTTGTTTAAAATTATTTTTTTAATTTTGTATCGGTAAGTGGGAAACATAAGAAAACCACACACCCCAACTCAGCCTCATTTAGGGGCTGTTTTATTTTTATAAATTCCAACCTTTCTTTATTATATCTTTTCTATTGTAAGTTTTATCACTTCCATTTCTTATAATAGTTATTGTCTTTATCGTCTCACTTCTATTTATACGACTTACAATAGCACTTCTTAAATCTCCGTCTAAAAAATCTGCTTTTATGTCTAATACAATATTGTCGGATTGGTTTTTTCCGCTTCTAATAGCGTTGTCAATAGCACTTTTAGTGGGTTTTGAAATTCGCTTATATTCTTGGTCAATATTTAAAGAATGGTTAAAGGTATCAGCGGTTTTTTTAATATCAGACTTTGCTAATAAATCAATTTTATGATTGTATTTATTAGCAAAATAAGTAGCAATTTCTATGTTTTCAGTTTTTTCATTTTTGCCGTGCAAGGAGCTTACTTTTATATTACCTTTTTTGGTAGGTATGGTTTCCCAAGTTTCAATTCTTTTTTCTACCTCATTTTCTAAGTTTCTTTGCACTTCGCATCGTTGATCTTCAAGGCTCAAAAGCACATTGGCATAACCTGTAAGCGTGGTTTTTCCGTTTTTGCAATACTTAGGTGTATAGGCATTCTTTGGCGGGAACATCTTTTTTTCTGCTCCTGGATTGAATCGGAACATTGCCAGTTTGTTTGCTCCGTTTTTGCCTATGTGCGTGGTGGCTTTTTGTCCTGCATCTATGGCGGTTTTGCTGTTGCTCATTGTTTTCTCTCTTGCCAAAACTTCTACGGCTGTACAACGGCAACGCCACCCATTAGGCGGATAAAACTCTTGCCAAAAAGGGTCGGTTTTAGGCAAGCAAACGCCGTTGAGCGCTGCGTGGCTATCTCTTACCTTTTCATCTCCTGCCGTGCGGTATTCCAGCCAATAGCGGTCGGTATTGTCTTGTAGGTTTACCCAATTGGCAGCACTCTGGGAACTGCTCACGGCAAACTGATACTCTGCCTCCAAATAATTTCGGTTATAGGCTTGATTCAGCTTCAAGACCTTTTGCTCAAATTGGTAATAAGGCACGATATTTCCGTTGCTATCTTTTAAATAACTGCGAGCTTCTGTGAGTTGGGTATGCGTTTTAAGTCCCGAAAAAACAAAAGCATCTTTCTCCAGATAGGCTTTCATTTCTTCTGGTGTTTCGTGCGGAATGGTAGAGGAAAATAGTTTTGTAGTAGCCTCTATCAAATCTACATATTCATTTACATTTAATAAATCCTCAGGTTTATAATTTCCTGTTTTAAAAAGTTTTTTAAAAGCATTAAAAGCGGTTTTAAATATCTTTTCAAATTTGGGATTTTCACTCATGGCAAGTGGAAACACTCCGTTCTGTGGGTTTCCTTCTGCAAGAAAAACACCCTGTCTGCTTCGCTTCCACCCTTCTTTAAAAAGAGGGGAATTGAAGTGATTTTGCTTACAACTTTCGCATTCACATTCAGCATATTGCTGTTGCAAACTATGATGCAGTGCACTGAAATATTTCCTCCCGCCAACCACATTGAACACGTGTGGCTTCTGATATGGAGAGAGGTTTAGCCAAAAAAATCATCAGGATTCCAAGCGAATTGCTGCCCTTGTGGTGATAATGTTCTATCACCTGTAATTTCAATACTAAATTTTTCTTTTAGCCAATCGTTAGAAACTGTTTTGTAGGGTAAGATATCCTTGGTGCGTTCCCATAGTTCTGTTAAATCTTCGGTTTGGTCATAGGCTAAAGTGAGTCCATCCTCTGGTAATATACCAATGGCGTACAAAGCGGGTAATACTTTGGAGGCCATATATTCTTCTACCAAGGTTTGGTCTGCATTTACCAAATCTTGCAAAATTTCCAGACTGCTATGCTCTTTGCCACGGCTCCCATATTTTGTATCTTGCCCAATGATGGCCCCAGAGAAAAGCAGAGAGATATTTTCACGGCAAAGATTAATCAAGCCGTTATAAACATCACCATTGGCAGGCACACCTGTGCTGGCAAATTCAAATTTCTCTGTATCATCTATGATAAACCATGCTGCGGCACCCATATCCATCATCATTTTTTCTGCTCTGCGAAGTGCATTAGGGTCTTGTGTGTTGGTGTGCATCACACGTGGAGGAATGCCATAAATTTCACAAAGTTCTGACCAGCAAGATTGAGCGAAACGGCTGAACAGAATATGCGGAATGGCTTTATTAATTAATCCCAAATCACTTGTTTTGCCAAAATCTAATAACCAAGTGCCGTATTCTGGAGCATTGAGGTAATCAAGACCTTTATCGTCTGAATAATCCTTAACGATGATTCCCTTTTGTGGGAGTACGTTTTGGCGTGGGACTAAATCTACTAAAAGGTTATCTTCTGTCCTATTGAACTCAATCAGTGTGTAACCGAAAAACTGACTATCTAAAATTTGGCTAATAATTTCATTGAACCAATGGGATTTTTGGAGCAATGTGGTGAGTTCTTTATGTGTTTCGCCAGATGTTTTTTTGATAGAGAAATTAGTCGAAATCGTTTTTTGTTTTCGGTTTTGTATTTGCGATGTAGCATGTGCATCTAACATCATATCTGCAACCAAATTGTAGTATGGGAACATTTTGGGGTTTTCTATATGCTGTGCCATAGCCAATGCATTTTTCCACACCATCACATCAGCGCGTGTACGAGCCATAGCTTTTGGCTGAATACTTCTTGTGGCTTGGAAATTGTTTTGTTTGAATTTTTTATTTTTCATGATATTGTCCTTTTATATTGATGCCCTCTGGTAGAATATTCATGTTTTCTAACTGGAAACCGTCTGCTTCTAATTGTATGCGGATGTGCCTGTCTAACATTCGGGTGATGTTTCCATTTTTGGCTTTCCAGATATCGCAACCTACCAGTGGGGATTGTTTCCATTCGCCTTGTCTGCTGATGAGCAAATGTTCTACATGTGTTTCGTTGGATTCGCCAATGGCTATATCGCCATTTTTGAAAACCAAATCATTCTCGTTTAATCTAAAATCATTCATGGTTGAATTTTTCACGTGAACCGAAAACAAAGGGCTGAACTGTTCCCTGTGTTACATTTGTATTTTCGTCTATTGTTTTAAGAGGTAAGTTGCCTAAAGAAACATCGCCTTTGTTGATTTTTTTGAGATATTCAATAGCCCTGTCATAGCGTTCTTTAGCCTGTTCATAAATAATGTCAGCGTTGCATAAATCAACGATATACCATTTGGCTACCGATAGGCACAGACTGACGATTAGGGCATTTCTCTGCTCACCTACGGCAGAAAATATAGCATCTACATCATAGCGGTTTCTGCCGTCTAAAAATTCCTTTCTATGATTGGTATAGAAATAGGATTTAACTTCCTGTTCTGCGGTGTCTAATGCTTGGAGGGTGATGCTTTCATCGCCTTCGGTGATTTGCTCTACTTGGTAATTGTAGATATTGTTTTTAAGGTCTTCTATTTGTAGGAACATATTTTTGGTTGTTGGTGATTGGTTGTTAGTTGGTTTGTCTATAATTATCAGTAGCGATTATTCACTCTGGCACCGAATTTATATGTGCCTTTCATCTTTCTGTTGCGTGTGCTGAGCCATTTAAAAGCACCATGCACGGCATCAGGACCATCATCATGGGCTTGGCTACCTTTTTCAAAAGCAAGGAATTGGTCTATCAAAGTTTGCATATCGGCATTTTTTTGTTCGGAATTGAAAAAGACATTTTTGCGTTCAAAGTAGCCAGAAAGGCTTTCTATTCTATCGTACTTATCAGTTTTGGTTCGCTTATCTGCTACCACAGGAATATAATAACCTCTTTTTTCGCCCTCAATATCAAAATCAGACACAAATTCATCCATGGCAAAAAGCCCCTCTATCATATATCTGATATTGTATAAATCAAGGTTGTAAACTTCATACTGGTCATACAGCCATTTGGCACAATCTGCCCTTGATTTTTGTTGCATATATGCCAAAAGTATATGGAACTCCTTGCCTTTGGTGCCTACCAGAATCAGAGCTTTGTAATCGGCATTGGCTTTATAGGATAAATCTCCATAGAAACACAAGGCATCATAATCCTTGAGCTTATGTGGTTTCTTATACTGTATATCTTCATATTTAAAAATTGCACCATCCTCAATATGTGTGTGCATATACTCTCTCATAAAAGAGCGATATGGCATTTGGCTGAATTTATTTCGCCAATATTCAGCCGATGTTTTCTCTGGCCATTCTGGTGTAAAATCAGACAAATTTTTAACGGCACAGACTGAAAGCACATGAAACAACGCATTGGCGTGTTGTTCTATGGTAGCTGAATTTTCCTTTTCATCTTTGATAACTTGATTAAAGTAAGTTTTGAGCCTATTGGTGATACTATTTTTATGAAAATTGTTGTTAGCATATATGAAGCGTTCTGTTGCATTATCATCAGCATCAAAACAGCCCCAAATATCCTCTGTGATGTAATCCACGGCTTCACGCATGATTCTATCGTTGTTCACAGATTTTTTGCTATCTACATCATCTACTACTATATAATCTGGGCGTTCTGCCTGTTCTCTTGCACCTCTGGGGTTTTGTCCAAAGCCAAGCGACATGAAACGAACGCCATCTGATGTAGCGAAATCACCCTCTGCCCAATTACCTGCACTAAAACATTCTCCATAATCGTTTTTAATCCGATTGTTGAACTGTAGTTGTGCTTGAATGCCAGAGAGTAGTTTTTTTGCCTTTGGTTCGGTTTCGCCGACAAGAAGCATAAAATGTAAATCCTTTTTAGCCAGATACAAATACAATGGAATCCCCATATCAATATGCACGGATTTACCCGCAGAACGGAACATTTCTGCCAGCAATCGCAAACGTTTATTTTGGGTGATTACTTTGGCTAATTTGGCATGAAACCATGCCGATTTCTTTTTAGCGTAATTAGGGAAATAATATTCAAACCAAGCGATATAATTTCGTTCCAACTTTCGGATTCGGTCGTTCTTTTCTTTGGCACTTTCGTGGATATTGATGGAAGTAGCCAGAGCAATACGCCTACAATGTTTATCATAATCCTGAATTAATTTCAAATACTTTTTATTGTCCATGGCTAATTTTCTAAACTGATACGATGTTGCAAGAATTGTTTATGAAAAGTCGTGCATTGAGTAGCAAAATCAGGATTTATTTCAGCAATGAAATGGTCTAAATCTTTCAAGATTTTATGCACCACTACGGGGTCTGCTTTTTTCTCTAATCGGTCTAATGTTGCCATAAGTTTAGCGATAGCATCTGCTGGTAGTTTTGGCTTTTTTCCCTCTGAAATTTGTAAGAGTTCTTGCTGTAGCAGCTGTTTGATTTTGGTAGGTGAAGCGTGAAAATTCAATCTTTTGTTTTCCCAGTCATATTTTTTTGCCCAAGAACTCACCGTATTTTGTGATACTTTGTAATGTTCTGCTACTTCTTTGAGTGTGATTTCTAAATTCTCTATATAGAATGCCTCTGCCTTGATTCTTGTCTGCGTTTTTGCCATTTAAAAACATTTATTCAGGTACAAAATTGCGTGTAAGTATGGCTGAAAAAAACTACCTGTACATTGGTGCGGCAACCTTGTCATATGAAAATACAACCTTGTCTAATAGTTTGACAAACATTTTATAAACCCATGAAAGTCATTCAAATTTGCCTCACAATCAAGTCAAAAAAATCAATGGATTATGCCCAGATTTATATTAAATGATGAAAGTAAAATCAACTCCTACGGGTTTAGAATCCGTACGCAAGGTATCAGCTTAGAGCGATTCTCTAATAATCCTGTAATGCTTGACGGGCATAATCCGTCTAACCTCGCTGTCATAGGTAAATGGACTTCTTTTAAGGCAGAAAACGGAAAGCTCACAGCTGATACGGAGTTTGATATAGAAGACCCACACGCTAACATCATAGCGGGAAAAGTAGAACGTGGGCTTATCAATGGTGCCAGTATGGGCATATCATTCAGCAAAAATGATTTTAGCTATGAAAATGGCGAATTGGTACTCAATCAATGTGAATTGTATGAGGCATCTATTGTTGCTATTCCCAGCAATGCTAATGCTATACGATTGCGCATGGACAATGAGGATTTAACAGAAATGGACATCAAAGAATTGTGCTTATCTATTGCACAAAACTCGAATTATCAAAAAAATCAAAGTAATATGAAATTTAAATTAGGACAATTAGCCATGTTGGCATTAGGTTTTGCTATAGAAACCAAGGAGCTGACCGTGAATGAAGTAGAGCAATCTATTTTGAAGCTATCTAAAGAAAGAGATGAATTAAAGGCACAGGTGGAACTATCTGAGGAGAAAGTAAATGCCTATATCGCTAAAGAAAAGAAAGAAAAAGCGGAACTAACTGCAAAAATGCTGAATGAAGCCGTGCAGCAAGGGAAAATCACTGCAGAAAAGAAAGCTACATTCTTGGAATTGGCAAATCAAAACTTTGAATTATTCCAATCCATGTTAGAGGCTTTACCTGTGAAGAAAAATTTTTCAGCAGGAGTCAATACACCGGCAGGAACCCAAGGAGTTACCAGCATGGAAGACTTTCAAAAATTGAGCATTGAGGAGCAATTGGCTTTCAAGAATGCTGAACCAGAAGCTTACAAAAAATTAGTAAATACCATTGGGTAGTAACAGGATTTAAACATTATTTAAATAACATTTAAAACAAGATAAAATGCCAAAGAATTTTCCAGAAATATGGGAGCAACGTGTGAGACAAACTTTGAAAAGTGGCGACACGGCAGATTTTTTAGACGGCGTCAATGAATTAGATGGCGACGTGCAACAAATGGGTGAAGAAAATGTAATCCATATTCCCACAACCGAATTTAGTCCAGATGTTTTGATTAACAACAAAACATATCCTCTAGCCGTGCAAGACTATGATGATGATACAGTGATTGTGAAATTGGACAAATACCAGACCAAACCTACCAAAGTTACAGATGACCAGATTATAGGCTCTTCTTACGATAAAATTGATGCAGTTACCCGAAGCCATACCAATGCTATCAGTAGCAGGAAATTCAAAAAAGCATTGCATGCTTTGGCTCCAGATAGCAATACAGATAAAACGCCTGTATTGGAATTGGCTGGTGCGGAATGTACTTATGAAGATTTAGTGGCATTGAAGGATAAATGCGATGCACTTGAATGGCCAGAAGAAGGCAGAAGATTGGTATTGTGCAATAAGCATTACAACGCCTTATTAAAGGATAGAAAAAACTTTGGAGACCAGCTCATCAATTATAGAAAAGGCGAAGTTTCGCCTGTGATTGCGGGATTTGAAATCAAAAAATACATTGCATCTCCACACTATGCAAGCGGTAATAAAAAAGCCTTTGGCGAAGTGGTGGGGCAAACAGATAAGCCAGCATCTGTAGCTTTTGTAGTAGAAAATGTGAAAAAGAAAACAGGGCTTACCAAACAGTATTTCTCTGAGGCAAGTAAGGATACTGAAAATCAAGCTAATCTGTTGAACTACCGCCATTATTTCATTGCGGTGCCAGTAGAAAAGAAATTTATTGCATCATTAATCTAACATCTAATCACCATGAAAAATATTTTTGAACAAAACCCAAAGTTGGATGTTGTGTATCAAACATCAGATAAAAAGTATTTCTACTTAAAAAATGATGCCGATAACCACGCGCAAACTTTGGGAAACAAAAAAGTAACTAAGTTGGAAAGAGACAATTCCGTAGCAAGTGAATTAGATGTAGCAACGGAAGAAGATGCATCTGAAACAGGTAAATCAATCCCAATTCCTACAGAGAATGAGGAATCTACAATAGCTGAGCCAACCAAAAGAAGTGCAAAAAAATGAACGGAGTAAAATTCATAAGAGAAAACGGAGGTCTGAGCCGGATATTGCCCGGTGAAGATCACACCTCTGGGCTCATTGTCTATGGTGAAACAACTGTAGCCAAGACATTGTTGAACAATGTAGTGGATTTAGAAACCATCAACGTAACGCATGAAACAAATCCAGTGCTACACTACCATGTTTCTGAATTTTTCAGAATCAATCCAGGAGCAAAACTCTATGTGCAAGGTGTGGAAGCATCTGACAAAACCTATACAGAAGTAAAAGTATTACAAAACTTTGCACAAGGGAAAATAAGGCAATTAGCCATTTGTGATTTCAAAACAGCTTCAACCAATTTACAAATTTGCGTGAAAAAGCTCAACCAGATAGCACAAGATTTAGCATTAGGCATCACGCCACTCAGCATTTTGTTCTCATGTAAAATTCAAACATCTGAAATGACCTCTTTGCCAGATTTACATACTTTTTCATCCGAAAGGGTAAGTGTTGTCATTGGGCAAGACGGAGCAGGAAGAGGCAACTATATCCATGGTTCACAGCCGTCTGTTTCTTGTATTGGAGCCGTTTTGGGTGCAGTATCCAAAGCTAAAGTAAGCGAAAGCATTGCTTGGGTGGAGCGACAGAATTTAGTGAGCGACACCTATGATAAAAAATTCACTGGAGATGAATTTAAAGGTGTAGAAATGGATGTGCCAGCATTCTGTGACGGTTCGCTAGTAGGCAACTATACACCAGCACAATTACAATCATTGAATGATAAAGGTTACTTGTTCCTGGTACAATATCCAGGCAATGCAGGAACTTATTTGAATGATAGTTTTACGGCAACTGCACAAAATGACGATTTTGCTTATATAGAAAATAACAGGACTATAGACAAGGCGATTAGGGAAGTAAACCGTGTATTGGTACCTAAAATCTCTGCACCAGTTTACATAGACCCAGACACGGGAAATTTAGAAGCCTCTAATATAGATGCTTTGGAAGCATTGTGCGAAGAGCCTTTGGATGCAATGTTGAGAGATGGCGAAATCAGCGGACACCATGTAAGTATTAGCCCATACCAAAAAGTATTGCAGACCTCTAAACTGGAAGTGGTATTGAAAATTATACCTGTTGGTACATTGAGAGAAATTGTTGTGAAAATTGGTTTAACCCTACAAAAATAAAATCATATGGCATTAGAATTAGAACCATTGATTAATGGAAGAGAATACGGCTGGGGCGATATTGTGATGAATATAGGTGGTGTTCCTATCACAGGCATCAGAGCCATCAAGTACGAAGAAGAGCAAGAAAAAGAGGACATCTATGGAGCAGGTAGAAACCCTGTAAGCCGTGGATATGGTAGAGTGAAATGTTCTGGCTCTATCACGCTACTTTCAGGTACCGTAATGGCATTGAAAGCAAAGGCAAAAAACGGACAATTGCACCGCATAGCACCATTTACCATCACCGTAAGCTATCAGCCAGATAATCAACCAATGGTAACGCATGTCTTGAAAAATTGTGAGTTCAAAAAAACCACTTTTGATTGGAAAGAAGGCGATATGAGCAAAGAGGTAGAATTGGAACTCATCGTATCACATATCACGAATAAACAAAACTAAAATTAGGTAATGGCAGTGTATTGCTGCCATTTTTAAAAAAATCAAACATGGAAAATCAAACATTAATTTGCGGATTAGACACCGCACAGATAGAAGAACTGAAAGAAAAGCACGGAGCTTTGGTATTGATTGAAGTAACGGCACAAGGCAAAGTGCATCAAGCCGTTTTTAGAGAACCAACTTTTGAGATGCTTAGAGCATCCAATAAAATCTCTAAGACAGATGAGATGAAGGCGTTAGAAAGTATTTACAATAATTGCAAAATAGCCGTAGATGATGATATTGCCCAAAGAGATGTATTGAAAATTAAAGCCGTAGAGGCATTGATGGCAAGGGTGCAAAAAACCAGTAGCGAAGCAAAAAACTTGTAAGCTCCTTATTAGCCGAAAACAGCGAAAGGGAGCAATGGAAAGCAGATGCCTTGATTAGAAGCCATTTTGGAATTAATCCAGAGAAATTGCAAATAACACAATGGAACAAACTCTATGCCCAAGCCATGTGGATAGAAGAATGGCGATTGAGAAACCAAGCAGAATTATTTAAAGCAATGTTTGGGAGTTAATCTTTTTTATGAACAGCACTATCATAGCATTTTTTAGCAAAAAGCAAAACACCATAACCAAACCAAAGCCCAAGCACAATACCAAAGGCTAAGGGATTAATAAATGAAATCAATAAACTGAAAATAAACACCCATCCTAATTTAGTGGGTTTATAACCAAATAAATTCATACTAATACAAAGATAGTAAATGTCTTCAAACACAACAATATATAATATAAGTTTTACTACTAATGGTGGGCAAGTTTTTGCTACTATCAATAACGGTTTGAGTGGTGTAAGAGAGGCCACGAAACAAACTACAAAAGTATTTGGTGATTGCTACAAGGCACTACTTTCGGTAAGTTTGGTTGCTGATAGTCTTAATCAGATAAAACAAAGCGTTGATAATTTAATAGCACCTGGAGCAGACCTTAACGCAAATATGCTGGAGCTTTCAGCCATTACAGGCGTTACAGGCGAAGGATTGAAAGCCATAGAAATAGCAGCAAGAGATACTGCCAAAACCTTTGGCACATCTGCCGTGGACAATGTGGAAGCTTACAAAATGATGCTCTCCCAACTTTCGCCAGAAATCGCCAACAATGCCGAGGCAATGAAGATGATGGGCGAAACGGCTAATATCCTCTCTAAGCAAATGGGTGGCGATACCGTAGCGGCAACTGATGTACTGAATACCTCGCTCAATCAGTTTGGCGTGAGTATGGATGACCCTATTGCAGCAGCAAAAGTAATGGCAGATATGATGAATGTAATGTCTGCCGCTGCACAACAAGGTTCTGCCGAATTGCCACAAATTAAATCCGCCTTGGAACAAGTAGGTATGGTGGCGAAAACCACAGGTCTATCCTTTGCCGAAACCAATGCCTATATTCAGCTACTGGACCAAGCAGGAAAAAAAGGAAGCGAGGGCGGTGTGGCTCTGCGAAATGTTTTGACCACTTTATCAGAGGGTAGATTTACCTCCAAATTAGCCGCTGAAGGATTAGAACAAGCGGGAATATCTGTGAATTATTTAGCAGACACCAGCATCCCACTACACGAGCGTTTGAAAACACTCAGAAAAATACAAGGCGATACAGCACTGATGACCAAAGTGTTTGGTAAAGAAAATATGGCGGCAGCAATTGCAATGATAAATACTGCAGATGAAGCCGAGGCTATGAGCAAAGCCATAGTAGGAACACAGTCTGCCGTAGAACAGGCAGAAGTGATAATGGGTGGCTATAATGAAAAAATAGCCAGAACCAAAGCGTGGTTTGATGATTTAAAGATTTCTATTTTCAATATTACAGAGCCATTACTTCCTGCTACACAAGGTTTTTTTGGTCTTGCAGCAGCAACGGGTGAAGCCGCTCAATCTTATATATCTATAAAATCGGCATTAGAGGCATTATTTCCAAAATTATTTCTAAAAACGACCGCTACTACAGTTGAAACATCGGTAACAAATACCAATACGATTGCTCATAGGCAAAACATATTTCAGCGAATAAGACAAGGGATAGCGTCTAAAATGGCGGCAATTGAAATGAAATCAATTAATGCTCAAATGATGCTTGGAGCTATTATTTCAAGAATACAAGCAGGTGGAATTAGAAGTGTTGCTATCGCTTTTGGACAAGCAACTTTGGGAGCTACTGCCTTTCAACTCGCTCTTAATGCTCTGGGAATCGGGCTTATTATTTTAGCCATTGCAGGGCTGGTTGCAGGATTAAAACACCTATATGAAAACTCAAGGAAATTCAGAGAAATACTGGGTTACATTGGTGGAACTGGAAAGGCTATATTTCACAATATAGGAGTATATGCAAGCCGATTATGGCACTTGGTATTAAAACCTATTGGTAATGTCATTTGGGGATATTTCAAATTTGTTTTCACAACAATTTGGAATGTAGTAAAAGCCGTATGGGGAGGCATTAGCAACACCATTTTTTGGGCTTGGGAAGATGTGATAAAACCTGTGGCACAATGGATTTGGAACTTATTCACCACAGTGTTTATAAAGATTTGGGAAGCCGTAAAATGGGTTTTCACCAAGATAGTCAATTTCGCCACCGCAGTATGGAATTGGATAAAAGAAACCTTTGGCGGTTTTGCCGCTTGGGTAGAAGATGTCATTTTAAACCCTATTCGTGATGCTTTTTCTAATATTTGGGATTGGATTGTGGGGTTATTAGACAAGATTATGAACAAAATGAGCGGTGTGCTGGCACCTATCCGTGAACTTTGGAACAGGATTTTTTCATCTGAAGGAACTATTAATATTCACGAAGCAGGAAAAGAAGGGGCGAATGCAGCAGGAGAACAATTTGATAAAGAACAAAATCAAAAGAATCAAAATAACGATAAAACAGGAGAGCCACAGGAGGTAAAAATAGTAGATGATAGCCATAAATCCATATTTGATGTAGGTAAAGGTTCTGGAATCGAGACGAGTACTATTGGTGGTGTGGCTGCTGAAAAAACGAAAAACAAAAATGTAGGAAGCAAAGGAAATAGCAGCGGAGAAAATGGGAATAAAGTGAGAAATCTAACGATTGGCAAGTTCATGGATAATTTTAATGTATACATGAACCATCAGCAAGGTGTGGATAGACATCAACTATTACAAGCCGTGCGAGAGGTGTTTATGACTGCAAGTGCTGATTTCTCTGGCGTAAATGAATAATGAGATGATAGACATTAATATCAATACACAACCCGAAACATTAGCCAAAACAACGGCAATGAATTTAATGTTCCGTTTCGGAATGCGTGAAGGTGAACCTTTCAAAATCTCTGAATTGAGTGCCAATTTAGACAATTTATCTGATTTTGAAAACACGTCATGGCTCACATCACTGCAGATTGAAGAAGGTAGCAAACAATTTATTTTCAGAGAGGTGATTATGAGTATTACACAAGAGAGAAATATCGTAACCACCACTTTGCAAGGAAGAGACGGTACCATCAAGGAATTTATCAGCAATGGAGATTATATCATTACCGTAGATGCTGGGATTATAGGCGATACACGAAATGATAAAATAGATGATTTTGATTTAGCCAAAGACCAATATCCTCTGGAAGATTTAAAAAGACTGAGAGAAATTTTGTTGCAACACAAGGCTATTCCTGTACAAAGTAAATTCTTGGATTTATTTGGCATAAAAACCGTGGTTGTAAAATCCTTTCAGTTGCAACAAGAAACACATAGCAATAGACAAAGCATTCAGATACAAATGTTGTCTGATGAGCCGTATGAAATTAAAGAACTAAAAGAAGACTATATCAAGGTAAAATAAAATGTTGAAACTCAGTAGCCATATCATCATAGAAAGTGATAAAACATGGGAGTTCACAGCGGTTCATGATTGTGTAATTGTGGAAGATACAGCCACACTTACAGATACTTGTGAACTCAAATTGCCACGCCATATCACTTGGGAAGGCTACACAAGCCAATACCATAAGCCACCTGCCAAAAGAGGCGACCGCATTACAGTAAAATTAGGATATGATGGCGATTTAAAAGTTCGGTTCTCTGGTTATGTCAGAAGAATTGATGCCAAAACGCCCATTACATTGTATTGCGAAGACGGTATGTTTTTGCTTAAACAAATGAAAGCAGAACCTAAAGCATTCAAAAATGCAACGCTGGAACAAATTATAAAACATCTATTGAATGGTTCAAACATCGCTTTTAACCTGATAGATGACAATATAAAAGTAGGTAACTGGAGAATCACTAAAGCCAACGTATCTGAAGAACTGCAAGAGCTGAAAGAAAAAATGATGCTCACGGCTTATTTCAGATTAATCAATGGAAAAAGTGTATTGTATATCGGACTAAAATATCCATTTGATAATAGAAAAAAAGGAAAGTTTCAGCATGGGAAAAACATCATTTCAGAAGATTTTGAATACAGAGATAAAGCGGAAATAAGAGTGCGTGTAGAGGCACAAAGTTTCGATAAGAAAAACAAAAAAATCACTTATGAGTATGGAGATAAAGACGGTGAAGTTATCAAAATCAGAATAGATGGGCTTACAGCAAAAGAATTAGAAAAATATGCCATGCAAGTGATTGAAAGGTATAAGCAAAGTGGATTCAAAGGAAGTTTTGAAACATTCGGTGTTCCAGAGATGAGCAAATGCGATATGATGGAAATTCACGCCTCTGATGGCAATAGCGGAACTTATCTCATCAAAAGAAATGAAGTGAGTTTTGGCATCAATGGATATAGACAAAAAATTGAATTGGGAGACGTTATCAGCACAAATAAAACGGAATGAAAAATATAGTACAAAAGTTGTTACAAAGTGGCGAAGAAACTTATGCTAAAATCTGCGAAGTGATAGCAGTAGATTCAGCAGAGCAAACAGCTGATTTACAGCCCATAGACGGGAGTTCTCCCATTCTGGAAGCTCTGATTCAAGTGGCTGAAAACGGAATTTATACAGAACCTAAAATAGGTAGTTTGGTGGCGTGTGTTTTCATCAGCAAAGAAAAGGCAGTGATTGTAAACTATTCAGAAGTAAAGCAAATTCAGACAAAAATAGAATCTGTGGAGTTTCGCATCAATGCAGATGGTTTTTTGCTCAAAAAAGAAAACGAAACCTTGGCAAAATTGATGACGGATTTATTACAGGAAATTCAGAAAATGAAATTTACCACCAGCAATGGCCCTACAATTAAGCTAATCAATCAACCACAATTTTTGGCAATTGAAAACAGGTTTAAACAGTTATTAAAACAAGATTAAAATGTTAGGATTTATAGAACAATATATTACGGAAGCATTGGGAGCATTAATTGGAGGATTTGTTGGGTGGTTTTTCACGCGACAAAGCAGTGAACTGGACAATGTGGACAAAGCCGTGCGGATATACAGAGAAATGGTGGACAATCTTGGTAATAAACTTTCAATGGCAATCGCTGAACTGGATGCAGCCAAAGAAACGATAAAAGAACTTGAACAAAAAGTAGAAGCACTAACGATTGAATTGACAAAATACAAACAATTGAACGGAAAAGCCAAAACATGAATGCAGTAGTATTAAACAGGCAGAGCCTATTAGACCTCGCCACCCAACACACAGGCAGCGTAGAAAATGCCTTTGGTATTGCAGTAGCAAACGGCATTAGCCTTACCGATGATTTGACTATTGGGAGTCGTTTAAACATTCCAAATGATTTGACAAAAAATAATGATATATACAACTATTACACAGCAAAAAACATACAACCAGCCACGGCGATACAAATGATAACGGCGGCAGACGATCACCTTGCACAAAGGCAAGAAGGCATAAGCTTCTGGGCAATTAATCATGATTTTAAAGTAGCAAGCTGAACGCATTAAATGCAAACTGGAAAAATTTCTAAAGCCTTAAAAAAAACCTTCTTTTAACTAAAAAAAATTAAGCCTTAAAAAAAATGAGATTTTTAAATGCACGTCAACTCCCTTTCCTTGGGAAAGGGCTGGGGATAGGATAAAGCCTTAAAAAAAAATAACAATAGGTACGAATAATAAGCACAAATAATAGCACAAATAACATAAAATGGCACGAACCATAGAAGAAATACAAGCAGAAATGCACCAAATCAAGCAGAGCGAACCCGCATTAGCAGATTTGAACTCCACCAGCCGCACGGCGATATGGCGGCTATGGATATACATTGTCGCCTTCTGTGCTTGGACACTGGAGATGCTTTTTGATAAACATAAAGCTGAGCTAATCACAGAATTATACCAACAAAGTCCACACACGGCACGCTGGTACCGCAATAAAGCTTTGGCTTTCTTGTACGGGTTTGATTTAAAAACAGACTCAGATGTATTTGATACCGAAAACGCAACACTCCAAGAAATCGAAAAAGCAAAGCTGGTGAAATACGCCGCAATAGTAGAAAGCGAAGACCAAAGCCGCCTTATCGTCAAAATTGCAGGAGAAAATCAAACAGGAAAACTCGCCCCCATTTCAGACGGACAAAATGGAACTGAAAACGTGAAAGCCTCATTTGACCATTACATGAATGAAATCCGTGATGCTGGCGTGAAGCTGACGATTATTAATTATCTGCCCGATTTGCTCAAGCTAAATTTAACCATCAAACGAGACCCTTTGGTTTTGAACGAAAACGGCGTAAATATTTTAAACGGAAAAGAACCCGTAAAAGAAGCTATACAAGCATTTATGAAAGAGCTTCCATTCAATGGTGAACTTTCTATACAGAAATTAGAAGAAAAGATTTTGGCAGCTCCAGGGGTGTTGGATTTAGTTTCCAATAACGCCCAAACGGCGTGGATAGATGCAGAGGCGAACACCTACGGCAGCTATGACAATATATACATGAGCAAAATACCTGTTTCGGGCTATTTCTCTGTGAATTTTGATAATAATGACGAACCTAACACACTAAGCACAATAAATTATGTCTAAATGGACTGAAATAGATTTTAATAAACTAAGCGTTTTACTGACGCCAACTTTTCTCAGAAAAAAGAAAATGCAGGCGTGGCTGCGTGTGCTTATTTTCCCAATCGCTCAGCTCTATGCTGAATGGCACAATAACAGGATGCAAAATTTATACAAGCTTAGACACAACGGGCAGGTGTGCTATCTACGCAAAGTGTTGAACGATGAATTTGACTCACAGTTGCGTAGAATTAGAATAGATAACGGAGCTGGGGCAAAACCTTTCTACATCTATACAGAAGGAGAAAATAAACCCAAATGGCTAAATGCAGAAGCGGTGAACAACCCGACTTACCTGCACAGGCAATCGGCATACGCAAAAACAGGTGTGGACTTTTACGTTCACGTTCCATCGGATTTAAATTTTGATAAAAACAAAATGCGAGCGTTGATAGATTTCTATCGCTTAGCATCCAAAAGATATGAAATCATATGAATAAATTAAACGTACAACAAACAGGCGGTTTCCCGTTAACAACGAATACGCTCGACTTTATGCAAGCAAGCCTATTGCTGATGCAAAATTTTGGCGAAATCGCAGGAGATTTGACTATTTTGAGCGGATGTGAAGTTTCAGGCTCTCAAGTCAGCAATGGAACGGTGTATATTAATGGTGAAATTTTACCCTTCACGGGTGGGACTTTGGCCACAAATGTTGTGATTGTAGAAACTCGCACGCAAAAGCAGTTTGAGGATGGTGTAGCAAGAGATGTAGAAGTGGTGCGAAAAGCCCAATTTGGCAACGGAACTACAGTTTATCCCTGGGCGAATTTCACAAGAATTACACCTATCAAAATATTACAAAAAGCATTAACGCCCGTGGGTTTAATATCCATGTGGAGCGGGAAAATCAATGAAATTCCTGCAGGTTGGGTGTTGTGTGATGGGCAGAACGGAACGCCTGACTTGCGAAATAAATTCATTCGTGGAGCTGAAAATCAAAATGATTTAGGCACAAGAGGTGGTGAAGATCGTATTACACTGAAAGCGGTTAACATGCCGCCACACACGCACGATTTTAGTGCCCATGGTTCGCACTCACATAGCTTCAAAGATGCTTATTATATTGAAAAGTCCGGAGACAAAAAAGCCGTTAGTGGCACACAGTACGTAGGTGAGAGCCTTTCAGGTTCTGCTAAATCTGATGATGACAACAGGTACATTTACTATAGAAATTCAAAAACCGACAGCGAATTTATAACACTCTCAGGCGTGACTCAAAGTGCTGGGGGGCTGAATAGCAAAGCTCAACCCATTGACAACCGCCCAGCGTTTTATTCGCTGGCATTCATCATGTTTAAAGGAATTTAAAATGGCAATTACAGATAAAAACACGATTAAAAAATGGTTTAGAAACTTTCTAAAACCTACACAGGAGCAGTTTTGGAACTGGATGGATAGCTACTGGCACAAAGAAGAAAAGATTCCACAAGATACAATAGAGGGTTGGGATGAGTTTCTACAGAGCCTGCCATCTCAGGGAACTTTGCAAAACTATTTGCTGAAAGATGCCAGCAACTTGAATAACGACGAAAAAACGTTATTAGTTAGTGCTATGCATGCGCTTACCCACGACCACGAAAAAGAGGGTGAAACAATCCAAGGAACGGGCTATACAAAAGCCCAAGTGGATAACCTCCTAGACAACATAGACTTAACCACCAAAGCAAATAAAACAGCTGAAAACCTCGCAGAGGATGATGTAGAAAAATGGAGAGAGAAATTAGGAATTGAAGAAGTCTCTAATCTGTCTAACAATAATCAAACTATTTTGCCCAATGTCATCAGAGAAATTGACGTGCAAGGAAGATTAGACTTCAAAAACATCTCCCTGAAAGAGAGTGAAGATGTAACTTTTTCAGAAAAACTCGTAGTCAATGCTGATGGGACTCTTGCAAAAAAAACTGATTTACCCATTGTGAATTTGCAGTTTGCTTTTCCTCAAGAAGTTAGTGTAAACCATATATACCCAAACTGGACTAAACCTGACAGCTATCAACTACAAATCCAACACGCATTAGAAAGCTGGAAAAGTGAAGAGGGTTGGGAGGCTGTCCCTGAAAATTTTTGGAGGGTTGAGACTTTGGATAACAGAAAACCTGAAGCTGCAAAGTTGCTAAATGAAGGGAGAGGATTTGAATTGAAGTATAATAAAGAGCTGGACAATTATTACCAAACTACAGACAAGTTAAAACCTGTGATGCTGGCTGAAACAAAGGATTTCATATTTAAAAAAAATGAAAATGTAGCCATTAAATTTTTAGTTGAAGAC
The DNA here is from genome assembly GCF_951229915.1 of Candidatus Ornithobacterium hominis. Taxonomy (GTDB): domain Bacteria; phylum Bacteroidota; class Bacteroidia; order Flavobacteriales; family Weeksellaceae; genus Ornithobacterium; species Ornithobacterium hominis. Next base: position 767,791 of record NZ_OX579588.1, read on the forward strand.
CACAAAAGAATAGGAAGTGCCGTTGGGTTTTTCACTTTTTATGGAACAAAAACCCAGAATCAGAATGGAATAAACAGACTTGAGTTAGGTTCGGCTGGAGGTGTGTATGGGCTGGGTCATTACAGAAAATCCATCATCAACAAGAATTATTATTATCTGTACAAAATAGAGAATTCCATTATTGTAATAGCTTACACGCCTTATGCAATAGGAAATCTTGGACTCCCAGATGGGAATTTAAATGTAACTCAATATACGTTAGGGGATGATAATTATAAACTAAGATTTGAAAATCCACAAGCAAAAATCACACAAGTTAAAGTTAACAGAATATGAAAAAAACAATAGACCTCTCAAAGTACGAATTTAAAGGGCAATTTCAGCTACAAATCAGCAATCACCCAAAGTCAGGGCTAATAAGAATAATTGACTACTTCGGGGCTAACATTTCTGAAAAATTTAAAATCATTGACCATGATGCAGACATGCTCTATTTTAATCAAAAAGGAGAGCCTTTACCTGAATTCACACACAAAGTAAGACAAAGGGGCAGGGACTGGAAAGTAGATAATTCTTATGAAGTTTTTGAAAGGAATCCGCAAGGAGAGCCTGTGTTAGATGAGGCAGGAAACCCAATTAAACACCCTGCGTATGAGTACTTCATTAAAGAGATTTATTCCAACCCCACTCCCTTAAAAGACATTCTTCAAAACTCAATTCATATTGATGATAAGAATAATTTATTTGACGAAGGAAGTGCCCCTACCCAAAATTTGGAAGAACCTACAGAAGAAGTAGTCAAAGACATTATTGAGTAAAAATTTTTAAAGCCTTTAAAAAATCATGAAAAACTGGATTAAAAATAAAATATTATGGCTAGTAGCTTATGGATTATTTTTTCCACTTACTTGGTGGAATAAACGAGCCGTGCGTAAAGTATATGGAAGTACAAAGGGTTATGATTATAAATCGGCAGTGAATTTAGACGTTTTTGCAAATTCAGAATTCAAAACATTACTAAACCGCAAGCTTTTAACCCCGAATTCAATCCACCACTTCGGGCATAGGAAAGAAACCATATCTAGTGTTTTAGGCAAGAACTCAAGAGCTAAAACCCTTTCTGAAAAAGGCGAAAAACTCAGAAAATTGGTAGACAAATTAGACAAGTCAGTCCCCAATCACTGCGAGCACTGGATTAATAAAAGAATCAAACACCGAGAGGAGAATTTTGAGAAATTTTTTAAGCCTTAAAAAATATTTTAATCTGAAAATAAAAAAATGATACAGGATAAGCCCACAAGAGAGAAAGTGGAGAAATTACACCCTAAAATCAGGCCAGAATTAGAACAAATCATTCAAGAATGCGACAGGGCACTTACAGGAAGAGCAAAGCTCAGGATTACACAGGGATACCGAACAATTGCGGAGCAAAACGCACTCTATGCACAAGGCAGAACCAAGCCAGGCAAACGGGTAACCAATGCACGTGGCGGAAGCAGTGTACACAATTACGCCCTTGCTGTAGATATGGCGCTTATCATAGACGGAAAGTCTGCGAGCTGGGACGTAAAAGCAGACTGGGACGGCGATAAACAAGCCGACTGGATGGAGGTTGTTCTCATTTTCAAACGCCACGGCTGGGAATGGGGTGGCGATTGGCGAACGTTCAGGGATATGCCACATTTTCAGAAAACATTTGGGCACTCTGTTCAATCATTGAAAAACTTAAGAAAAGATGCAGAAGGCTATGTTATTATTTAGTCTGCTTTTTCTTTTTTCCTGCGGAACTAAAAAAGTAAGGGTTCAGCAAGAGGAATATCAAGCACAGCAAATCAAATTGCAAAAGTTAGACAGTTTAATTGAAGCAAAAATAGCACTCAACCAAGCCTTTAATCAAAAAAGTTTCTTTGAAAACTCAAAATTTGAATTAAAGAGTATAAGCTACACCACGCCGCTTGAATACACGCATGAATTGAACGGCAAAGTGGTTGAGAAAATAACTCTTTCAGGTGGAGTGCTTTTACGAAGTAAAGATGCAAATAATCAATCAGTTAATCAAACTTTTCAAGAAAAAAAAGACGAAAAAAGTAAAGTTTTTGTTGAGTCTGAAAGTATAGATAGACGGCAAGTTAAAAAGAAGGAAAAAACAAAAGAATTGAAAGGTATTCAGTTTAATTTTTGGATTTATTTCTTTGGGTTTTTATTAAGTGTTTTAGCTTATTTAACATGGCGTTTAAAGCTGCTTTAAAAAGTATTTAAAACCGAATTAAATATCATTTAAACACTTGGAGGTAGTGTATAAAAGTCCTCCGCTTTAAAGTTACCACACATTTAAACGAGAGCCACAGGCTACGGAGGACAAAAGTCTTCTGTTCCTGTGGCTTTTTTTGGTTAAATAGTGGAATAGATCGGGGAGATATTGCTCTTCAGGACTGGTGCTGGATACCTCCAAAGTATTTCGGCGGTGATGCAAAAAAATCTGCTGCAGAATTATGGCGGAAAGAGTTATTACCAATGGGTGTAAGGCTTATGAGTAAAGTGCTTGACGATATCAGTACTGGCCGTATAATTAAAGTGCCACAACGGAATGAAGTTAGCACCTGGGAGCCGTCCACTAAAGTTAATGACGTGTACAGACCAGACGCACTAATGTTATCGTATATAATTGATAATAATTAGAACTTTAAAGCCTGCTGGTCATCAGCAGGCTTTAAAAATTTTTGCACATTTTGTTTTAAATTTTTGCACATTTTGTTTTGCGGATTATACATAGTCCGCAGTAGTCTGCTTACAAAAAATAGGCAAAAAAGGAGTTTGGCTAAACGCCGCCACTCTTTTTGCCTTTTTTGTTTTCGCATCCAACTTTGCGGGCTATCCGTTCCATCCCGGCCGCGGATTAGTGCGAAGAAATACAATGATATATTTCACTTAAAAATTGATTGGATTTGGAAATTACAAAGTATCTAACGGGCTTTTGACTTGATTTTTAGTATTAAAAGTAACATGCGTATAAATTTGAGTAGTTTTAATGCTGTTGTGACCCAATAATTCTTGAATCAACCGAATGTCTACACCATTTTCAATCAAATGAGTTGCATAACTATGGCGTAAACTATGAACCCCCACATATTTGTGAATTTTGGCTTTTTTCAAGGCTCTTTTAAAAATCGTTTGAACACTACTTACCGAATACTTTCCGCCATATTGTCCTTCAAAAAGGTATTTTTTAGGTTTGTAGTTCTTATAATAATCTCGTAACAATGGCAAAATAGAATCAGGTAAAGTTACGTATCTATCTTTTTTGCCTTTGGCAGCAGAAATCAAAACAAGCATTCTATCGCTATCAATATGGCCAATTTCTATCCCGACAATTTCGCTTACTCTCAATCCCATACCATAACACAATTTTAAAATTAATAAATGTTTAGGGTTATTCACTTGAGAGAAGATTGCCGTAACTTCCGCTTTGCTCAGCAGTTTGGGTAAAGTTGAGGGCTTTTTGGGACGGGGAATATCAAAAAACATTTTCTCTTGATGCAAAACTTGTTCAAAATAAAATTTAATTGCATTGATTTTGCTATTAATTTTACGTTCACCCATTTTTAAATCACGAACACAATACAAAAAATAATCTTTTAATCTCTCCTTAGAAAGTTCATTAACAGGTTTATTTTTTAGTATCAGAAGCAAATGCATCAATTCAGAAACATAGGTTTTGATGGTGTTTTGGCTATAAGCTTTCAGATCCAATTGCACGATAAACTTTTGCAATGCCAATTGATTTTCGGTAGAAAGAAGATGAAACTTAGTGGGAAAATATTTTTTAGGATCCATACCCAATTGTGACCTCACCGCATCATTATCCGGAAGAAACCATGACTTTTGGGATCGACTCCATTTTGCAAAAGGGAAAGAATGTTTTAACTCATCCTTTAAAAGGTGATTAAAAGGAAAATCAACCCAAATTACATTTTTATTATTGTGTTTTCCAAAAAAAAACCGGTAACAATCAAAATTCATCATGTCAATTTTTTGTATATACAGCGATTACAAAAGTAAAATATATACAGATTATCTACAACAAAATAATAGTTTAAACTTTTGAATTATAGAAAGATAACCACTGAATTGAAATTAATTTGTATTTTAGGGAAAGTTGTGTATATTTGCGTGTTAGCTGACATTTTATAAACCAAACGTATCAAAATGAACTTACCAAAACTGATTTCAATTTTAGTTATTTTTCTAATTATCAACTCTTGTGCTACGAAAAACAATGAAAACGAACTAAAAAATAAAATTGAAAAAATCATCTCAACCGAAAATGGTGACTTTGGTGTCTCCATCATTGACGAAAATAATAATATCGTTGAAATTAATGGTAAAAAACATTATCCTTTATTAAGCACTTTCAAATTTCCAATTGCTTTGACAATCCTACACAAAGTTGAAAAAAGAGAACTTTCAATGCAACAACAAATCTTCATCAAAAAAGAAGAATTGCTAGAAAATACTTGGAGTCCATTTAAAGAAAAACACCCAGATGGAAACATCTCAATTTCATTAGAAGAAGCAATTAATTGGATGATTGTTTACAGTGATAATAATCTAACTGATATTTTATTACGCTTATTAGGCGGAACTGAAACAGTAGAAAAATTTATTGATGACGAAAATTTTGTCATAAAAAACAATGAAGATGAAATGCACAGAGATTGGAATTCTCAATTTATAAATAAATCAACACCAAATTCATTTGCCCAACTTTTGAAGAAATTTTCCGAAGGAAAAATATTAAACTCTGAAAATACTAAATGGCTATATCAATCTATGGTTAAAAGTGAAACAGGTGTAAAACGATTAAAAGGAAAACTACCAAATGTTAAAATTGCACAGAGAGCAGGAACTTCTTTCACAAATGACGAAGGTATTACAGGCGCGATAAACAATGTAGGAATTATGGAGCTTCCAAATAATCAAAAAATTTATATTGCTGTATTCGTCCACAATACTTCCGAAGAATTCAGTAAAGGAGAGGAAATAATTGCTGATATTGCTAAAACCACCTATGAATTTTACACAAAAAAATAAAAACGTCAGCTAACAGTGTATTTGCAAAAGGCGGGGTTGAATATATTTTGTGAAAATAAGTTAGCAGCATCCGCAAAATATTTTTCCACTTCCCGTTTTTTTGTAATTTAGTCAGTGGAAAAAATATTTTGCTCAAGGTGGTTTTTCTTCCGACTTTTTGTTCAAAGTAGCCCGCCCTTCGCAAATACTTTTTCCGTTATCTGTAAGCGTAAAAAAATATTATGTTTAAAATAAAATTACTAATTCTGACTTTAATTTTATTTGCAAATTATTCTTGTGCTCAAAGTGAAAAAGCAAAACCTATAGATCATTATTTTAATGTTGTTGATTCATTAGAATTCGCCAAACTAAAGGAAAGTGGAATCATTGATAAGAATGAGAAAATAGTTTCTGGATATCGTGAAAAAAATTCTGAAACCTTAAATTCAAAAGGATTTGAAAAATTAGCAAATATTAGAGCAGAAGTTTATGCTAACTATTTCAAAGATTATTTACTATTGCAAAGTCTTGATTATAAAGATGATATTTATGCTTTGTATTTTTCAGTTGCAGGATTTGATGATGTTGAATTCCAAATCTTGAAATGGAAGAAAAATAATTGGGAAAATGAAGAAAAAGTAGATAAAAGGTCTGTTTACGAAGAAACAAATAAAGATTTTGAAAAAATTGCGTTTAATTACGACGAAGGTCCAAAAAATTTAGAAAATCCGAAGATATTTGTAAAAAATGATTATCTAATAATGGAAAGAAGTGGACTTTATTATTCTCTTTATGATTTAAAAATGAATAAACTTTTAATTAATGATGAAAGTCCTTGGAATTCTGCAACAGATAATAGTCCAGCAGGATTGAATAAATGGATTAAAGAGAATATTCATAATAAAATTGAAGCGAAGATAAATAACGCCTACAGATAACAGTGTATTTGCAAAAAACGGGGTTGAATTTTTCCTTTGAGGATTAGTTTTTAATATCCGAAAAAATGCTTTTCATATTTCAATTTTTAGTAATTTAGAAATCTGAAAAAGCATTTTGCTCCACGCGATTTTCCTTATCACTTTTGGTTTGCAGTATCCCCGTTCTTCGCAAATACTTTTTTCGTTAGCTACAATTTTGACCAAACCCACAACCTTAATTTCCTGAAATTTAAAAATTCATTTGTCGAAATCAAAAATATTATTACATTTGTATTATTCACCTTGTTTAATACAAATAAAATAATAATGAAAAATGATAAAAAACTAAATGAATTATTGCTTTCTTGGGAAAACACATATAAAAAAGGTCAATTGACACTTTGGATTTTTATGGCTCTTCAAGAAAGCAAAAAGTATGTTGATGAAATTAAAAACTTCATTGAAAAGAAATCGGACGGAACAATTAGTTGCGAAGAGCAAAGTCTATACAGAGCATTGAGAAAATACGAGCATATCGATGTTTTGACTTACGACTTGAAAGAAGGAAATAAAGGTCCTGACAGAAAGTACTATTATTTGACAAATCTCGGCCAAGAACTTTTCAATCAATTTGTCGATAGAAATATTAAACTATTCTACTCAACCGAAATTAAAAACATTTTAAAATTAAACGAACAATGAAAACAATTACACAATATTTATTAAGATTTGCATTGACTGCAACCGTGCTGACCATAATTTTTAGATATTTTTTGAGTTATGGAATTGAAAATCAATCTGGAATCTTAATTACAATTTCAGCAGTAACTTACGGACTACTAATGTTTGCATCGGGTTGGTATTTTGGACGTAAAGACGGAGAATATTTACCAATATATGATGTCGGATTCAGATTCCATCTAACAACTTATTTAATTCACAACGGAATATCTCTTTTATGGATTGGACTTGGATTCGGCTCAAAATATGAAAATTTGAATGTATCTATTTTGGTCGCGGTTTATTGGGGAATATTTCTTCTTATTCACTTTGTTTTCTTCCTTTGGGCAAGAAAAAATTCAATAAACAATCTCGACAAAGAAGATATTTTTGAATAAAAAACTGTAGCTAACAATGCGTATGAGCAATAGCGGGTTAAGTGCTTAATTCAAGGTTATTGCATTTAGTCGCCGCTGCTTTTCATATTGTTTTTTTACTAATTTTAACAAGATGAAAAAGCCTCGACTCACAACGGTTATGAATTGAACTTTCAGTTAAATCCAGCCCGCACTTCGCCAATACTTTTTCCGTTGTAGGAAATCGTAAAAAAATACTGTTAAAACCCGTAGTGCATTATCGAATGAGGTTAATTTTTAAATTGTTAATGTTACTATGAAAGACAAATTTATTGAGATATTGAATAGTAGTCAAGGAGATAATTTTTGCCAATATTCTTGTTTTGAATCCTTCAAAAGATTTGGCATAATTACGCCGTATCATAAATTGGTCACACAACTGCGAGAATAAAGTTTCTATACGTTTTCTACACTTTCTGAATGGATAGAACTGAGGTTTGTAATCTTTTTGTTTTTTTCTTTTAGGGGTTTCTAACTGGATTTTTACCTCATTGAACAAGTCAAGCTGAACCGTTTGAGAAAGATAGCCTCTGTCTCCAAGTAACACGCAATCAGAAATTTGAAGTTTTATGTCTTTCAAATAATGAATGTCGTGAACGGAGGCGGGAGATAAGTCAAAACTTTGGAACACACCAGCAATAGAACAGATCGCATGTAGCTTGTAACCATAAAAGTGTAGATTTTGAGAAGCACAAAAACCTTTATTTGGCATTGAAAAGCTATTTTCTTTACAGATTTTGCTTCTGGAAGAGCGGGATAATTTACACACTTCTAAAGGCATGCTGTCCACCAAAAAATAGTTTTCAAAATCATTGAACTTTTTCACCATTTTGCACCTAATTTCTTCAAAAAAAGGGAAGAGTTTTCGTTTTCTTCTGTTGCAAACACTCCTTTCAATTTTAGATTCAATAGCCCAACCTTTTATCTCTCTAAAAAGCTGGTACTCAGAGTCGATAGATTTAAATTCTGCTAAAATAATTAAGCTTATCAACTCTATATCAGATAATTTTGGTTTCACTGGTTTAAAATAGAAATTTTCAGTTCCTGAAATTTCTATTAGTTTATTCAAAATAAAATTGTAACTTGCCTCTAGGTCGCTCATAATTGTATTTGATTGGTAACCAATGCAATTTACTTTTCTTTAGGCTCATGGGCAACCTTTTTTATAATGCACTACGGGTGGATTTATATAGAATTTGTTAAATCAATTTTGAATGACACATAAAGATATATTACATTTTTGGAGAAATATAGAAATATTTGATTTACCTGACTTAGACACTAAAAAAATGATTCCTTTAGATAGTTTGGATAGGTTTCCATGGGAAATTAATCATACTTCTAAACCAGATAAGAAAAGAGTTTATACTTTATTCTTTGGGAAAGTTAAGAAAAAGTATGTAATAGATCAAATTGAGAAACTTTTACCTACTAATGAAGAAATTCTATGGGAAGAAAAAGCGAATGGTTTTACATGCTTTTCTTCTATTGTATTAGATGAAAATGGACGACCAGACTCAAAAAGTTATACTTTAGCCAGTTATGTTTTAGGAATCGATATTTTACAAAAGAAAAAAGACATATCATTGGTCCATAAATATCTACAAGATGACACTTTTAATGACTACTTGGAAAGATTTAATATATTTAAAGAAACTGATGAAGAAAATCCTAAGGGAGATGTTGTTAACTGGGAGTATATAGAGAAGGAAATTAATTATCTTAACGAATTAACTAGTTGGAATCAAGCAGGCATTAAAGTATATTTCATTCAGAAGGAAATTCATAAAAAAGCCCAAGTGGAGCCTCAATTTCTGAATAGCTTTCTCTTAGATGACCTAAACCGATTGATAGATGGAAATATTCCTTTATCACCGACAGTTGAAAAATATCTAACTTTGCAACCTAAACAAAAAAGATATGATTTAATAAAACAAAAAGAATATCTTTTCAACACTATAAATCCAAAACAATTAACTGAAGGAAGATGGCCATCAACTCCTAAATATGGATTATGCACAGCACAATTAGGAGCCATAAACACAATTTTTAAGGAATTAGAACATACTGAAGGAATTCAAGGGGTAAATGGTCCTCCAGGTACTGGTAAAACAACATTGTTGTTAGATGTTATTGCCCAGATTGTTGTGGATAGGGCAAAAGCCGTTCTTAATTTGGGTATTGATAATATTTTTGGAGAATATGAAAAAATTTCAGATTATGTACACACTTATAAATTACATCATACGTTACAGAAAAATTATGGTATTGTAGTAGCAAGTAATAATAATTCTGCAGTTGAAAATATAAGTAAGGAACTTCCTCAGGCAAAAAAGATTAATAAATATGAAAGAAAAAATAAGAAAGGAGAAAAAATACCTCCCGCTTTTCCTAAGGCTGATTATTTTGGTAAATATGCGAAAAAAGAGCTAACAGGCGAGGAAAATTGGGGGATTTTAGCGGCTGCGTTGGGTAATTCAACTAATAAAAATAAATTTAATAATCTTTTTTGGAAATCAAATGAAGATAATTTCTATGATTATTTAGCGAAAGAACAAAATCTTCAGGAACAACATAAAAAGAATTTCGAAATAGTTAAAAAAGAATTTAATGCTTTATTAGATGAGTTTAAAGTATTTAAAAATCTGGCAATTGATTTTCATGATAAATTTAATAAATATCAACAAAACATTTCTTCAGAAAAACAATTAAGGCAATCAAAACTAGAAATAGAAAAAAATAAAAATAACTTAGATGTAGAACTTCAGCAACTAAGAAATAGAAAAAAAGAGGTCGAAGATGAAAAAGATGCTTTAAAAGCCTCTCTAGAGACCATAAATACTAGAAGACCTATTTTCTTTTTTATTCAAAAATTATTTAATACGCAGGCTTTCAAAAAATGGAATGATGAGATAAGTCAAATTTTGAATGATTTTAATCATGTTTTGTCCGAATTAAAGCAATTAAATAGTCAGGTTAATAAATCTGAGAGTGAGAAAAATAATTTATCTAATCAGATACAAAATATTGATCTCCAATTAAATGAGATTGAGAAATTTAAATCAGAATATGATAATCTAAAAAAACAACTTATTGACGATTATGAGATAAAAAAGGAAAATATATTTGACAAGAGTTTTTATGATAAAGACCTAAAAGACATTCATTTATTATCACCTTATCATTCTGAAAAAGTAGCCAAACTTCGCAGTGATATTTTTTTAAAAGCACTTGATGTTCATAAATTTGTAATTCTTTCTAATGCTAAACAATTTAAGAACAATTTGAATGCTTTTTTTGAAATGATATTAGGAAAAGTTAAGATATCAGAGGAATTGGCAGGTACCTTATGGGATACATTTTTCTTCTGTATTCCAGTAATATCTACATCATTAGCATCAGCAGGTAGATTATTCCCAAATATTAATCAAAATCAAATAGGCTGGTTACTTATCGATGAAGCTGGACAAGCAACACCCCAATCAGCCGTTGGATTAATTCAACGTTCAAAACGTTGCGTAATCGTGGGCGATCCATTACAGGTGGAACCTGTAGTTACAATACCTAAATCGTTAGTCAATAATCTTAAGTTTCATCATCAAGTAGAGAGTGTTTGGTCTCCATACAATACATCCGTTCAACAATTGGCAGATAGAATTTCAAAATATGGAACTTTGATGGGGAATGAAGAAAACAGTATCTGGACAGGATTTCCTTTAAGAACACATAGAAGATGTTTTAATCCAATGTTTGATATTGCTAATAAAATAGCATACGACGATCAAATGGTTAAAGGAACAAATGATGAAAATGAGCATGATTATATCGGAACTTCTTGTTGGTTCAATATTAGTGGTAGTGGAGTTGGTGATAGTCAAGTAATAAGGGAGGAAATTAATTTGCTTAAAGAAAAAATTAATGAGCTAATTAATAATAAATATACAGGTGAAATTTATGTAATATCTCCCTTTAAATTGGTGGGCCACGAATGTAAGAAAGTGTTGAAATCATATGACAATGTTCAATGCGGTACTATTCATACTTTTCAAGGTAAAGAAGCGGATGTTGTATTTATCGTACTAGGAAGTCAACCTGAAAAAGAAGGTACTAGAAGATGGGCATCATTAAAGCCTAATATGCTTAATGTTGCTTTAACCAGAGCAAAAAAACGATGTTATGTCATAGGCAATATTAACTTATGGCAACAACAGCCTTATTTTGATGTAATGAGCAAAGAATTAAGAGTAGAAGATTATTCTTTATAAATTCACACAAAATCCCCAATATCAAAGTCCTCTTTACTTTTCGTAGGAGGACTTTTTAAATCTCTATCTAAAAGTTCAGAAACTCGTTGCATAGCTTGCGGTAAAACTTTTTCAATTTCGCTTAGTAATTCGGTATCACTGAGTTTTTTGGCAATTGAGGTAGCTTGTTGTTCTTCCTCTTTATCCAATTCTTTCTTTGTGAACAAAGGCTCTACCTGTGCTAATTCCTCAAAAGATAGTCCCGTAGCAAAATCATCGTCCTCTTCGGGAGTACGCATCGCTCGGAGGTCCTCTTCCTCGTCTTCATTGAGTTCTTTACTGAATATCGCTTCTAAATCCTCATCAGGAATTTGTGCAGGAATAGAGGTTTTTTTGAGCTCTGGTTGTGCCTTTATTGGTTTTTGGTTTGAGGGTAATGCCTCCTTAGTTTCTCGTACTGATTCATCAACTTTGGGAGCAACAAATTTACTCTTACCTATTACAGTATAAGGCTCTTTCTCTTTGGACTTTAGGGGATTGCTACTTTTGGGAGTAGAATTTTTACTTTTGGGTTTTAAAAAATTTCTTTCCCATAATAGAAAGAATATAATGATAAACAACAGGATAATAATTATCTTTTCCATAACTTAAAATATTGGTTTGTATTTATCTTTAAACGCTTTTTTAATTTCTTTTTCATAGCGATTAAAATGGTCTTCTAACAGATTATCGAGATAATTGTAAATGGAGATTTTGTCTTCTCCAATTATCTGTACAATTTGTACAATCCTACGATGAAATTCAGGACGGATATATACTGACTTTCCATTTCTTGCTGAAGTTTCTCCAGAACTGAAAAATAAACTTTCATAGGTTTCTATATCAGTCTTCTTAATCTTTGTTGGTTTTTGTTCGGATTCGGGTATATTTTCAGGTTCAGATTCTTGGGGAGCTTTATCTAAAACAATATCTTCAGTGATTGGCTCCGATGTTCTAACCGAATCTTTAACAACTGACGCCTCCTCTTTTTTTCCTGCCATTAGCTCCATTAACTCGCTTTCATTGATGGGGTTTCTTCTCTTTCTCATACTTCTATTATTTTTACAAATTCCTTAATAAAGTCGTCCAAATGACAACCACTCATTAGTCGTTCGTCTGCGGGCATCAAAGTGGAACGAAATACATACTTTTGATTACCGCTTCCATCTTTGCGGAAGCGTTTACTATCTGATATATAGCTCTCCATCATCGTCAGTTGGAGTTCTGCGATGACATTTTCGTAAATTCTATACAATGGTGATTTTTCTCGCCCATCGACTTGGTTCCAAAACAGATGGACTGACTTTATTTCGCTATCCATATTTTTAGCAATGATGTTGGAAAGCACCTCTGTAAAACTGAGGGTACTTTTCAATGACCACCCTATCGGCAGTGATGGGTGCGAAAATATGGTTGATATGGGATAGAACGGTCAAAATCCCTGCGGTATTAACCGTTCCTGGCATATCAAATAGCACTACATCAATATCATAAGGCGTTTCTTTGATAAATTCTTCTGCCTTTTGAATCGCCTCATTGGATTTACAAGTGATAATCGGATAGGCTTTTTTGTTAATCTTACTGAATTGCTCGTGGGCTTTCTGTTTGAAATGTTCATTCTACATCACGATTTTCAAATCCTGTTCCCGTAGATTACTGATACTATACTGTGGATAATCACAATCGAATACTACCACATTATAGCCCATTCGGTAATGAAGCAAACTGGCGACTAAAATCGTAAAACTGGTTTTTCCTACACCGCCTTTTTGGGTGGCAAAGCTGACAAATTTGGGTTCTTTTTTCATACTCATTTTTAATGGATATTTAATTTATGTACTTACTTACCTATATATTTATATGCAGACATATCTATCTATACATATACATATTTACTTACTCATATACATCTGTATTTAGGTACATTCGTACTTATGTAATTGAATACATAAGTACTTATACATTTACCTACATCTATACATCCATATCTACATAGTTGAATACATACCGATTTATAGATATACATACTCACTTATGTACTTATTTACGCATATATTTACCTGCGTAAGTAGGTAGCTATGTAGGTATGCACATACATTTGTACGCACAAAGGAACATCAAATAGGAATATGGCTGAAATAGGCGGTATTTATTGGCATTTTGTGGCTCTTTATGGCACTTAAAAAATCATTGTCAGTCTATTGTTTATCCGTTGTTTTGTTATGAAAACAGAATAATGAGTAGCCTCAAAAAAAGACAGGAGCTTTTTACCAAAAATAAAAGCTATTCACAACACGAACGGTAGTGAGTGTTTTCTGTTCACCCGAACAGAGCAAGTTGTGTTTTGAGATGCTCAAAACCTTCTGAGCATCTCAAAACCAACTTGTCCTTGCAGGAGGCTAACCCCCCTCCGAAGTCGGGATTTTTTGATATTATAAATGGATTGTATATGGATAAAAAACATAAAGGAGGGCGTAAACCCAAAATAGATAAAGCTATTCATAGATATACTATTAGCTTTAATTCAGAAGAACACGAGAAATTTCTATCTCTATTTGAACAATCAGGTATGGAATACAAAGCCCATTTTATTACTTCAGTTCTTTTCAATAGAGAAATTAAAACGGTAAAAATTGATAAAACAGCCATTGATTTTTATATCAAACTCACCGAATTAAACGCTCAATTTAGAAAAATAGGCGTCAATTATAACCAGATTGTCAAGATACTTTACCGCCATAACATCTTATACGCACATCAAAAGATGAAGTTTCAGAACAAGCCTTAAAAAATCCTCTGCCTCAAAAAAAATAAATTTGCGTAATTCAAAAACGTAAAATACATTTGCGGGCAGGTTGAGAAAGGTGAAAAATCTCAACGGAAAATTTTAACAAAAAAATAACGAAATTTTAACAAATGAAATTTGTGAGTTTCAAAATAAAGTGTAAACACACACACACACACACACACACACACACAAGTAATGAGCTAAACAACTCATTATCAATAACTTATAATAAATTTTTGCTTCCCCGTGGGAGCGAACCGCAAAGCCGTGCAAGAAAATCTTGTGCGGTTTTTCTATTTTCACCTGTGTGAAAGTAGTAATTTCTTCAAAAAAGAAGAGCCTCACGGGTTGGGGCTCTTTCTAAATGAAGAAGCAAAAAAAAGTTGAAAAAAAACAGCAAAAATTTAATTAAGAAAAGAATAAATCAATAAAATATTAACCAAAAAAATAAAAAAAATGAAGAAATTATTATTTTCTTTAGCCGTAATATCAGCGGTTGCGGTTACCGCTCAGGTGGGCATTAACACAGATACTCCAAAGGCGACTTTGGAGGTGGTATCCAAAGAAAATAGTGCCGCCACCAGCGCACTCAAAATTAAAAATAGTGATAATGACCCGCTAATCACGGTGAGTAATGCTGGTAGATTGGGAATTCAGGTAGAAAACCCAAGTGACCTTAAAGGTATTTTTCAAATAGATGCAATAAGAAAGAAGGGTAATTTTTTATTTGGTAATGATCTTATCTTTAATGATTATATGAATGGGAATTTAGAAAAAGATGATCCAATGACTGTCTATTTTAATACCTACGGAGGCACGAAAGAAAATCCCTTACCGTTACCTACGGATGCATATCTACAAAGTACTTTTTATGGGGCATATATAGGTAATGGGCTAAAAAATCTAACAACTTTATCTAGTATATATAGAGGAGACGGCACAACAGAATTATCAGATTATAGTATTAACGTATCAGGAGGAGGACATTATGATTTTTATATTAAAGAAGATCATACGGTTGGTATAAGAACTAATAATCCTACCGCAACCTTGGACATCAACGGAACAGCAAGAGTACGCGAACTCAAAGGCAATGTAAGTGATACAGAATATACTCGCTCTATAGTGGCAGATGCAAATGGAAATCTGGGCTATGTACCCCGAACTGACCCTACCGTACTGGGAACCACACAATTAGTGCAAGGCAACGCAGAAACAAAAGAAGCGTCTTTTCCAAATGATATAACAACCTTCCATGATTATAAACAATATCTTGCTGAAGGAAATCCTAACTTAACTCGCTATATGGGGCAGTCTATTACACTACCACCTGGCAAATGGGTTATTTATTACGGATCTTTATTTGCCAAGATCCCAGAAAATGCTTTAGTAGAGCAAGTTGATACCCCGAGTGGAGAAAAAATCAGTGTAGTAAAACAACCTACTGTATGGGTAAGAACAAGGTTTTTTGAAACTAAAGAGCCACAAGATTTTGGTGGTTCCCCACTCGTTGTTCCGGTTGATAACGCTTCTTCTAAACTTAACTCAGTAGAATTAACTTTTACAGGTAGTTATACACCTCTTTATGGCACTTTTCTAATTACTCTAACAGAAACTAAAACCATTTACTTGCATGCTTGGTATGATGATATGAATAATTTTTCTAACAATGCAAAGGGTTTGTTAAAAAATCTAGGTAATGTTCCATGGGGTGAAAACTATTTATACGCCATTAAGCGTTATTAAATTTTGTGTCTTAAAACGATTTGGAGACTAGATATTTTCAACATTCTATAAGGCTTTGTGTTAAGTATCTAAGCCTGTTGAGAATATTTAGTCTTTGTTTTTCGTGCGACTATTGTTTTGGGTACGCCTGGTTCGGGTAAATCCTATGCTATTGTAAACAATTATATCAAGCAACAAATTGAAAAAGGTTTTTCAATGTATATCTACGATTTTAAGTTTGATGACCTTTCTACCATTGCCTATAATCACTTATTAAAACACTTAGATAAATACGAAGTTAAGCCTCAATTCTATGTAATAAACTTCGATGATCCTCGTAAGAGCCTAAAATTTTGTGCGTAGGGAATAATCCTGATAGACAAAATATCTATTCAGCAGCCTTAGGTTTATACAATTCCAGAATTGTAAAACTCATCAATAAAAAAGGGCAGCTAAAGTCGTCTGTGATTATTGATGAGCTCCCAACGATTTATTTTCGTGGGTTAGATAATTTGATTGCCACAGCAAGGAGTAACAAAGTGGCGGTCTGTTTAGGTTTTCAAGATTTTTTTCAAGATTTTTCACAACTTACTCGTGATTATGGCGATAAAGAAAGTAAGGTAATTCAAAATACAGTGGGCAATATTTTCAGTGAGCAGGTTGTGGGTGAAACAGCGAAAACCTTGTCCGAGCGTTTCGGTAAAGTCTTACAAAAACGCCAGAGTATGACCATCAACCGAAGTGATAAATCGACTTCGATTAGTACACAAATGGATAGTTTGATACCACCGAGTAAAATATCGAACCTTACACAAGGGATGTTTGTGGGTTCGGTATCGGATAACTTCGACCAGCGTATTGACCAAAAGATATTCCACGCTCAAATTGTGGTAGATAATGAAAAGGTCGCCAAAGAAACTAAAGCCTATAAAAAAATACCTAACATTTTATCCCTAAGTGATGAAGAAATGAAAAAACAGGTAGAAGAGAACTACAAGCAAATCAAAGCCGATATTGTAACCCTTGTAGAAAGTGAAATGGAGAGAATTGCTAATGACCCAGATTTACAACATTTGGTTGAGAGGGATACATAAAACGATTATCTATAAGACTATGAATACATGGAAATTAAATGTTAAAAAAAAATTGTTTTCCTGAAAAATAAGATTACATTAGCTCTCTAGAGATTTTTATAAAAAAATCACAACAAACAGGTGCTAATTATGCAAAAAATTCTACTCTCGGTATTATTCATCCAATTTTTCGTTTCAAATTTATTTGGAGGAAGTATTATAAGAGATTCAATTAGTTCATTTCCTGAAAGGAATAATATAGAATCATTTAAAGAAAAATCTGATTTATTTGATAACATTTTAACCTATTCAAAAGATCCAAGTTTAGAGAAAGAAAAAGGGAAAGCCATGGGGGCTTTTGAGGAAATAGACAAAGAAGGCAGGTATATTAGTAAAATCAATCCCAATGAATTAACTGAGTTTCCAATTGGAATTAGAGAGAGGAAATCAAATACAGAGTATGGGTTGGTTGTGACAAAGGCAAAATTTACGCCAGAATATGCTTTAATAAACATATACGCACGAGTAATTACGCCACAAAGAGGGCTAGAAGGAGGGAAAAATGTACTTTATTTTGGAGCGGAAAATGTCAAACTATCTTATGAGGGCAGAATAATTGGAGATACTAAGTTATCGCTTTTGGGGGATGTATATATTCCATTTAATCAGAAAAAATGGCTACTTACTATAGAGGGAGGCAGGCTTAACAAAACCAATGGAGAGAGTGAGAATAGTAATAGTTATGTAACAATAGATTGTTATGGGATAAAAGAATTGTCTCTTAAAGGGAATTTACAAATTTCTAGAAATATATTGGTTCCATTAGATGACAATGGGAATATTTTACCAGAAATAGGTTCAAATGGAAAAACTCAACGTGTTCGTGGTGATTTTTTGGTAAAAGCAAGTGATTGGAATGATCTACTTGTGAATGTAAGCTTAACCCCTTTTGCAATAACCTCACAAATAAAGAAACAAGATAGAGGTTTTTTTTCATTTTTAGTCAATAATGCAGTTTTAGATTTAAGTGATTTACGTACAGATCCCAATGTTGTATTTCCTGAATATTATGAGAGGAATGGCTATTTAATTGCAGGTAAATCATCATGGAGGGGATTGTTTATAAAATCTTTATATGTAGGACTTCCACAAGAATTTAAAGATGAAGAACATATAGATAGGCGAGTTTCTTTTCAAGCTCAGAATTTAATAGTAGATTCTTATGGGGTTTCCGGCAGTTTCTCTGCCAATAATGTAATTTCTTTAGAGAAAGGTATCACAAGTAGAGAAAACGCTTGGCGTTATTCAGTAGATAAGATAGGAGTAGATTTAGCAGCCTCTAGAATTGTAGGGGCAGATTTAAAAGGAAAAATACAATTACCCGTTCAAAAACTTCGTCCCAACTCTGATGATTCGTCCAATTATTTAGGGTATGAAGGAGTGATAACAGAAGACGAGTATTTAATATCTGTTAGCACAATAAATCAATTAGAGTTTGATATATGGAAAGCAAAATCAATTATAGCTCCTGGCTCTTCTATTGAGATGCAGGTTAGAAATCGAAGGTTCTACCCTAAAGCGATACTAAACGGAACGATGAGTATTCAAGCTAATGCTGAAGCTTCAGAAAAAAGTCCGGATTCCACAGATAAATATGATGTAGGATTTAAAGGGATTAAGTTCGAAAGTCTAACACTGCAAACAGAAATGCCTTTTATCACGGCTAAATATTTTGGTGTAGAGGGAGAGCAAAAATTAGCAGGATTTCCGGCAAGCATAAAAAAAATATATATAGAGGCCGATAAAAACTATGCAAACTTAGGTTTTGAAGTTAGTGTAGGATTACAAGAAAAGCGTTTTTCAGCTTCAGGAGGTTTGCAAATTAACGGAGCTATCATTACTGAGGACAATCGTCAAAGATGGGAGTATGATGGTTTAAGTCTTTCAAAATTTGCTTTAAGAAATGTAGATATTGGGGTCGCTACTGTATCGGGAACCTTGGAGTTTATGTCCAAAGATCCCTTGTACGGAAAAGGCTTTAAAGCCTTTTTAAATGCTAAAATAAAGTCGTTACAGGATGCAGAAGTTGGAGTTAATGCCATTTTTGGGTATAGTACTTTTAGATACTGGGGATTTGAGGGAAGTGTAGATAACCTGAATATTCCCACGGGAGCTACCGTTAAGATAACTGGATTTACAGGCGGGGCATTTTATAGGATGGTTCCAGATAAGGAGATGAGTTTGCAGTATAGTGACAGGGCGTTGGTAATGACTCCCGATGAATCTGTGGGCGTTGCATTAAGAGCAGGCGTATACGGAGCCGTTAAGGATAAGAATGTAGCTTCTTTTATGGCTGGATTTAACATCACTACAAATGCCAATGGAGGGCTTGCTAATATAGGGTTCATAGGAGAGGCAACGATTATGAGTGATTTATCTTCTCTTATTCCTTCTGGAGGTCCATTACCTACCGTGCAAAATAAATTTAGGAGCTGGATAAATAATAGTAGGTTTATAGATAATATAAAAAATGAGAATCATATAAAAACCTTTTTAGACATTCAAGATGTTGATGAGCAATACCCACTAACAGAAGACATTAAAGGAAATATTTATGCAAAGCTGGCCATGAACTACGACTTCAATAATAGTGTATTTCACGCCAACTTAGATGTCTATATAAATGTAGCCAATGGTATAATCGCTGGAATAGGACAAAACGGAAGAGCGGGCAATGCAGTCTTACATGTTGCTCCAAATGATTGGTATTTGCATATAGGAACACCTAATGACATGATTGGTCTCAAAGTAGGCTTTGATAAATTTTTTGTGCGATCAGGTAGTTACTTCATGGTAGGAAATCATATACCAGGGAGTCCGCCACCACCAGCAGAAGTAGCTCAAATTTTAGGTTTACAATTAAACGATATAGATTATATGAAAAACCTGAATCAACTTGGAGAAGGAAAAGGTTTTGCTTTCGGTTCTCATTTTAAGTTTGATACAGGGGATATGACCGCATTGTTCCTTTATGCTCGTTTTCAAGCAGGTTTAGGGACAGATATCATGCTTAAGAATTATGGTCAAAAGGCAAAATGTACGAACAGAGGTGGGCACCAAATAGGGATACATGGATGGTATGCTAATGGGCAGGCTTACGCTTATTTACAAGGAGAATTAGGGATAAAAATAAAACTATGGTTTGTGAAGAAAAAAATCCCTATTATTAAAGCTGGGGCAGCAACCCTTTTACAAGCAAGGGGGCCAAATCCTTTTTGGGCGAGAGGTTATCTAGGAGGACATTATAACCTTTTGGGAGGATTAGTAAAAGGAAACTTTAGATTTAAGTTAGAATTTGGAGAAGAATGTAAGTTAGAAAATGCCACTGTTTTAGACGGAATGAAAATAATTACCGACCTTACCCCTTCAAAAAATGCTACTGATGTGGATGTTTTTGCCATTCCACAAGCGACTTTTGCTTTCAAAGTTGATGAGCCTATCGTTATACCAGAAGATGATGGAGATCATACCTACAAGATTATATTGGATAGAATGACCATCGTAGATGAACAAGGAAAGGAAATAAGAGGAAAAATAGAATATCCAAACGCTAAAGACATAGCCAACTTCGTGTCAGAAGAAGTACTTCCTCCTAATAAAAAATTAAAAGCTATAGCACAAGTAAGTTTTATGGAGAAAAAATCAGGGATGTATAATGTGGTCATGGTGAACGGGAAAAAAGCTATTGAAATAGAAGAGAGAGAATTCACTACGGGGACAGCCCCCAATACAATCCCTCTGAGCAATATTGAGTATGCATATCCAGTTGTAGAACAAGAAAATTACTACACAGGAGAGACCAACAGAGGATATATAAAACTAAAAAGAGGGCAAGATTATTTATTTGATGATCCTGTTTGGAAGACTTCTATCGAATTTAAAAACAAAGAAACGATTTTAAATAGTGATTTTGATTACAATACGACAGATAATATGGTAAGCTTTGCCGTTCCTAAATTATCTAAAAAACAAAATATTTCTTTTGCAATCATAGCAAATAACAGCCAACAAACTGAAAATAAAAACGAAATAAAAAAGCTAACTAAAGAAAATACCCTAGATAAAGAGGGGACTTCCATTAGCACAGAAATAACCACAAAAGCAGCACAAAATATTTCTAAAGAAGGAAGAATAGAAAGATTATCTTATAACTTCAGGACTAGTAGATATAATACTTTCAAAGAAAAATTAGCCAAGCTAAACTTTACACCTCTTTGGAAACATATTAGCTCAGATGTAGTGAGTTTACAGAATAATATGAATGCTGATGAGTATTTTGATATTGTAGAACTCGTAGGAACAAAATATACAGGCAACAAACCTTTGATAGAGCTTTCAGCTTTAATGAACGACGCCTTTGCCAATAAATTTAAAACGCTCATTTATGATTCTTATCCACTAGAAGGGCTTACATTAAATCGGGAGAGTAATAGTTCAGATATTGCGGGAATTCCACCGATTAAAGGTTTCTCAATCTATACTTCGTATCTACATTATTTAGAATCAGACAAAGGCTTTTATTTGCTGAAAGAAACATTTCCTTATGCTTATAATCTTTTTGAGTATTATAAATCAGACTGGTATGAAATTGTGTCAAAAACAGCCTCTAAATATATTGAGATACCTTCAATTCAAAGACCGGAAGGAATTAATGCTTTATTGGAATCGAATTATGGAATAATCCCAAAAACAAAATACGGAGTAAAAGCAAGCTATATATTACCTGGAAATCAGAAAGGAACTGAACAGATTTTTTACTATAATTACAAATAAGGTGAAAAATTGGAGAAATATATTAATTTAATACAGCCTATAATGCAGAAACGATATCATTATATAAAACAAGTGGGAAACTACGCTAGAATACCTAAAAAAATTATTCCAATTATTTTTAGTTTTTTGTTAGCCTTTCAACCATTTGTACTGAAGGCTCAACAATACCCTGTAAAGATGGTACCAGTCTTGTTGCCACCCTATAGTTTAAAGCTGAGTGAATATGCTACAAGTACGCAGACAAAGTTGCGCTTACAAGTCATGATGACAGACTTGCAGGAGTCACAACACCCCACGGGCATAAAGTTTAGCTTAGAAAGTTCGTTAGGCGCAGTTCCTATAGCCACTAGCCAAAGTTTTGTATCTGGGATGTCTCCTTTTACGCTGTATCCAGGCAGTAATATAACGCTGACCAATGTTGATTTAAGACCTCTGTTTGAGTTGCAGAATTTAGCAGGCTTAAATGCTTCACAATATGCACAAACTTTACCAGAAGGAATTTATCAATTTTGCTTTCAGGCATACGATTATTATACCAAGCACAATCTTTCCGCAAAGACTTGTGCACAGGCCTATTTAACACAATATGAGCCTCCTCTACTCAATCTCCCTCAGAATGCAGAAAAAGTACAAGTTGAGGGCGATATCGTAGGCAGCAAAGGAATCGTATTTCAATGGATGCCAAGGCAAGTCGCCCCCAATACCCATTATATATTCATTTTAAAAGAACTATGGGATGCAGGACGCAGTCCTGTAGCTGGATTTTTATCTTCTCCTATATTATGGAAAGAAAAAACTTATGCAACAAGTTTATATTATGGTCCCGAGAAAACGCGTTTAATTCCAGGGAAACGCTATGCTTGGCAGGTGCAAGCAGTAAGCGGTAATCCAGTAGTTGGCGCAAATCCTACCGAAGATAATGGAGTGTATAAAAACAATGGGCTCTCCGAGATATTTTATTTTGATTATGTAGAAGATTGTAAGGTGCCTACATTTTTAATGGCAAAAAATGCAGGTAGAGGACGCGTGGAGCTTAGTTGGACAATGCCTGGACAACCCAAAGGATTATATAGCATACAGTATCGAAAAAGAGATAACCATAGCGATTGGCAGACTGAAGAAAGTTACCAAACTCGATACATACTCACAGGCTTAGAAAATCAGACTGAATATGAATACAGAATAGGAACAGTTTGCGGGTGGGTAGCACCCACAGGCAATTATAATAATGACCCCAACGGAGGAAATGCGTATGCGTATAGTGCGATACAATATTTTACGACGGATAGTGAGGACGAAGAAAATATCAATTACCAATGTGGGGTAATGCCGGATATAGACCTCACGAACAGGACACCATTGCAAACTGTGTTAGGGACGAATGAGGTGTTTATGGCAGGAGATTTTCCTGTAACGGTGATTTCATCACAAGGGAGCAATGGGATATACAGTGGCGAGGGGTATATAGAAGTTCCTTATTTGGGTGATACGAAAATTAAGGTAGTTTTTAATAATATTAAACTCAACACCGACAAACAATTGATTGAGGGGGTAGTAGAGACTACTTATGATGTCAATGAAAGTGCCGTGTCCTATGCTTCAGCAGGATTGGGAGAACTTTTTGGGGATGAAAATGACAATAATGATGAGGGCAATGAAGATTATAACCAAGATAATAATGGTCAAGATAATAGTGATAATGGTCAGGATAATGATAATGAGTCAGACGAAGAAAGCAATGATGAATCAAACGATGAAAATTCAGGTATAGATAATACAGATGATTCAGACGAGTCAAGTGATGAAGGTAATAGCGATACAGATAACGAAAATAATGAAGATAGTGAGGGTAATGAGGATAGTGAAAATAATGAAGATGAAGAAGATGTAGGAATAGATGATAATGCAGGAGATAATGATTTCATTGAGAATGACAAGAAATTATTTATACTAAATAGCAATAACAGGTATTATGATAATGATAGAATTAAATTATTCTTTAAAAGAAATGACGAATCAGAGTTTTTCTTAAAGGGTATAGAGGATTCAACTAAAGTAATTTTCAATAACAATATAAATAATAGCATAGAAAAATCGGTATCACAAAATGGACAAAAATTAAAATTAAAATTTAAAAAGTCTATTGGTAAAGAGCTTTCTTTCTTTTTACAGCCTTATTTAAAAAATGACAAATCAAAAAAGTTACAAGTAAATTTAATTATCAAAAAGAAAAATTATTCCTTAGAAAAATTTAAGACGATTGATGCATATAATGATAAAAGAGTAGCTAAAAATAATGAAACTTTATACTTTATAAATAATCCTAATTTTAGGACTGACAAAAGAAAAGCATATAGTTATATTAATTCGAATATTAATATAAACTATATTCCATCAAAGGAAATACAGTGGTCAGTAAATGGTGAGATAGATTATACACAAATGGGAGATAAACGTTTCAAATATAATTATCGTGAAGATAATAATTATGTTATTAAACTTGAGTCACCAAAATATAAGTTTAAAAATTATATAAAATTTGAAGATGAAAATAGAAGAAGTTGGTCTTTCGTTCCACCAGCAATGGCAGCTGTAATTAAAATGGCTTCAGAAAAAGTTGACAAAGGATTTAAAGAAATGGATAAATATGCAAAGATTAGCAAATATGTTAGAGTTCAAATAAATCCTATTAAGATAATGGGAGAGAAATATAATGAAGAAGACAAAAATTCAAGACTCTTTAAACAAGTGGAAGAAGGAAGTGCGTCAGGGGGTATAAAAATAACTTCTAGAGATGCTTTGATTACACACCCTTTATTACAAGGTCTCTCTAGATCTGGTATTGCAGATATTGGGTTCTATGCAAATATTTCAGCTTCTGTAGATTTAAAAGGAGGAGTAAGAAGATATAAGTTTATTGAAAGTGATTCGTATATTAATAATCAACCATTTCTTTCTTTGGGACCTAGTGGATGTTTGGAAGCTGGTTTAAAAGCTGAATTATTAATAGCTAAAGATTTGGTAGATTTTGAGGTAAGAGGATATACTCAAAGTTGTTTAGCTGGTAACGTTAGATATAATTTTAATAGCAAGGTTCTTAAAGGTGAAATTTATATTCCTCCAATTACTCTAAACGGAAGAATTTTAATTAGATCAAAAGGACAATTAAATTTTGAATTAGTTGATTTTAATAGTAATATTTCAATAACTCCAAAGGTTAAAATTTATGAGTTGGAACACCAATTTTAAAGGAGGAATAATTATATTATTAACAATAGTAATAGTATTTATATTATTTTCGATTCCTTTCACTATAAACTACCTGTATAAATATTCTTATCCAATATTAAAAGAAAATTTATATGAGGTAAAAAAGATCAAAATAGATACTATAGAAATACAAGAAGTTTATGCTTCTAGAGATATGGAAACAAATTATATATATCACTTTTATGATAATAGATTAACTATACCTGCAGAGAATAGAGATTTTTTTAATAGAATAAACCCTAAGCCTAGTGATATAAACAATTTTTTAAAAAATAATAATGATACTATTTTTGTATGGTTTTTAAACAATAAGCCTTATAAGTTCTCTTTTTATAAACAAAATACAATGAATACAAAAAATGAACATAAAAATATTAAACTTTTATTTATTACATTAATACTAGAATTAATTATTTTATCAATCACTCTCAAATTTATAAAAAAACACTTCATATGAAATGTAAAAAAATTTTAATAATTGCCAATATGATAATCAGTACTTTATCTTATGCTCAAGAAAATAATCAAACATATCCGAATATCATAATGGGGAAAGAACAAAATATAGAAATAAAGTTTACTATTTGTGACTCTACTATGATAAAGAAAGCGTATTCATCAATAAATGAAGCAAAGAACAATACTATAGAAGAACTCTTTACGTCTATCTTATCTGCTAATTCTCAAGATTGGATTGATTATAACACTTTAGGAGGAAGTCAAAAGTCGGTAAAAAAAACAAAAGATTACTTTGCAACAATAGGAAAAATGGATAAGGATGAGAATTATATAAAACTTATCCATAAGTTAGAATTTAAACTTAATGGGACACTAACTGCTATAACAAAGTTTTTTTTATATCAAGTAAATCAAAGGCCTATTTCAGGTGTGTATGTATTTCAAAAGAAAGGTAATAGGTGGTATCAAACAAGTAACAATACAACTTCAACTTTAGCAATAATAGTTATGAGGTTTAAGTCAGAAACATTTAAGGAAATTTTTGATAATCCCTATAGTTATTTATCAAGAAAAATAGTAGATAATGATAGGGTAAATATTGCTAAATTAGAAAAAGAGTTTTTTTCCTGGTATTCTCCAGAGAAAAATAAGGAAAAAATAGATTTATATATAGATTCAAAAACTTGGTAAAATGAAAACAATATACTTAATAATTATACTGACTATATCGTACTATTCTTATGCTCAAAAAAGCAATGCTATAATTACCTATCAATATGAATTTATTAACATTTATGATTATGAGAATACTAATGAGGAATCTAACCTACAAGGGCTGATTATTCCATTAGATACAAAAAACATAGAATCCATTGAAAACCCTTTAGTAGAAAAATATAAGACAATTTACCAAAAAAAGGGAGTGAAAGATATAGATGTACAAATACAATTATTAACTAAGATAAAACTAATTTTAGATTTAGAAGAATTCTATTTAATTAAATACAGAATAATAGAAAATGGGAACCTTTCAAATATTTCTATTATAAAAATTAAAAAAGTAAATAATAATATTTTTACAGAATTGGATAAACCTTATCCTGAATTAGATATATTTGAAAAGTTATTAATGTTTGTTAATGCAAGACTTTTATTTGAATTTACTTATAATGAAGGAGATAGTGATATCCCTATGATAAATAAGTTAATTCCAAAAGTTATAGATGAAAATGGGATTATCTTATTAGATACACTACTAAGGGAATTAATTAAAAATAAAAAAGTATTAGAAAAATATATAGAAAAATAAATTGAAAAACCTCCTATACATATTATTATTAATATTCAGTATAACTTTTGGTTATGCTCAGGAGGTTGTTGCTCAAGATTTACGAGTTGCCACCATAGACTACGTAATATCAGATATAAAATATGTAGCCTCACCACCACCGGGTAAAATTATCATTGAGGGTAATGCTGGAGAAGGCAATGCCAATGATACAGGTTCAGGAACGAGTAGCCAAGAGGAGTTGCCAGGCGGCAAAGATTATACCCTTACCGATGCCAAAGGCAATGTTTGGGCTGTCGATGAAGAGGGGAACATAACGAATGTAGGAATGCAAGCCAAAGGCGGAGCTTCTACCCCACAAAATACCGCCGGAGTAGATGCTAAAGGAAATGCAACGACTATCACAGCTGAAGGCATTAGAGTAACTTTTAAAAACAGTAGTGATTCCAAATACGCTTTTGACCAGCCTACAAAAGCATTGAATAGTGATTATAAGGAGCTTAATGGTAAGTTGATACCATTCAAAGCAGTCGAAAACAAAAAGACAGAACCCTTTATTGCAAGTGTAGAGATTATAGATAGTAGTGTATCTGTAGATGGTTTGATATTTAAAACTTCTAAAGGCGTACCGATAGCTGCCGAAAAAGTAGGAAATGATTATAGATTGACCTTGAAAGGTTTGTACAGCTTTGCAGGAGAAGAAGTACAAGCAGTAATAAAGCAAGGAGATAAATATAAGATAGCAGGCGTATTTAATTTAGTTCATATCTCGCCTAAAAGGATTAAACTAAACTTAATTCCTACCACGGGAGTAAGTATATCCGGTAACCAAATACAGAAAGTAAAAGATATCTATAAGAAAATAGCCATAGATGTAGATATTAGCGTTAAGGAAACTTTTGATATTACGCCTTATTTAGTAAACGGAAAATTACCTACGGAAGATGCCTTTGGGGATTTATCCAGTTACAGTTCTGCCCAAAATGAGGTAATTAAAGCCTACAAACAAGAGCAAGGAGTAGATTTAGCCTATTATATATTTGTAACGGACAAACCATCTTCCAATCGACAAGCTGGCTATATGCGATTGGGTGGGCAGTTTGGATTTGTGTATGACCAACAGGCAAGAACCATAGCCCACGAATTAGGTCACGGAGCTTTACGCTTAGAGCATCCGTTTAAGGAGTTTGATGTAGCCCAAGGAGAGGTTAAAAACCTTATGGACTACGATACGAACAACACAAATTTCATTTATCCTGACTGGAAACAAGTAAACGACCCTAAGTTTAAGATTTATGCCTTCCAAGGGCAAAGTGAGGGAGAATTAGTTAATTTAGATGTTAGAGAGCATCTCAGAAAACTTCGTTTATATTACAAGTATAATATTCATTTCAATATATCTAGATATAGTCGTACTGGGGGAATAAAAAAAGGAGTTGATTTTTTTGATTATAAAGTTAAAGATTTAGTACTTATTTATTATAAAAAAGAAGGACTTGTTGCAAATTTATCTTTGTTAAAAAGTGAAAAATATTCCAATTTTTATAATAAATTAATGTACCAAATAAAAATAGGAAATGTTGGGGAAATAAATTGTCTATCAAAAGAGGATAGAGATGTTTTATATGATTTTATAACAGAAGAAAACTTTAAGTATATGCCACAAAATACGGTTACAATAGAAGAGAAAAAAACATATAGTTATAATTTGATATACAATGATTTAGAGGAAATAAAAGCAAGCTTGATAAAGAAAAATACATATAATAGTCTTTCCTCTAATGAAAAATTATTATTAGATTTACCCCTAATTATGTGGAGCAAAAAATGGGAATATGGTAGCATTTTTATGTATAATTGGTTTATGGAGGAAGGAGATATCAATATGGATAAGGATCTGTATAAATTTTTAGATAATTGGAAAGAATTAAAAGAAATGAAAAATAAATTTTATACTTTTATAGAAAAGTATAGAAATGTAGAAATAAAAGAAGAAGAAGAAGAGGAAAATATATGCTTTAAACGATTTGAAAAAACATCTATCTCAAATAGATATTGATACAAATATTAAACTATCTAATGAATTAAACGAAGATTATTTAAATTTTTCAAGATATAGTATACCAATAGGAGTGTTTGATGACATTAATACTCCTTATGTTGCTTCGTTTGGAACTTTTTCTATTAAATATCTATTAGAAGGAAATTATAATAGAGGAAAACAGGAAATCTCTATAACAAATATTTGGGAGAAAGTTGATGATAATTTTGATTTTGTTGATGATAAAAAGTGGAATATTATTCTTAGCCAACCATTAGGGGTTTGGAATAAATCAATTTTTAAGTATTATGAAAAGGTCGGTGCTTATAAAAATATTGATCCCTTTGATGATCGATTGAATATTAGTAATAGTGTTTTTAATTCATTCAGAAAAAAAACAAAAATAGGAAAAGACTTTTGTATTAAAGGAATAAGAAGTATCAAAGGAAAAAATATGTTTATCAAAACAATAAAAATTAACGAGAATGAAGTTATCTATAAATAAAGTTATAAAAAATAATTTCTTTTTTTCTCTTTTGATTTGGTTCTTATTACACCTATTACATATAAATGTGAGTCTTTTTGAATATTGTTGGGAAGAAAAATTGTATTGGATGGAAATGAAAACAGGCGTAGGAGGGCATTGGATAAATCAAACTTCATTTAATTTTTCTGATTATAAAGAATATGGACCAAAAAATATCAAAGACATTTTTTTTCCCTACACATATAGGCAAGAAGATGTTTTATTATTACTATTATTATTGATTGTATTATTTTTTTGTTATATTGTATTCCCTACTATAACAATGCTATTCAAAAAAAAGAATCAAAAGAAAATGTTTATAATTATTGATAGTATTAATTTTTCAATATATTTATGGTGTGCTTTTATAGGGCTATCAGACAAGCCTATGATAGGTGTTATTCCAATATACATATTGTTGCCTTTATTTTTTTGTATTCTACTATGTTTTAGAATACGCCAATATAAAAAGAAATTGATATTTTAAAATATCCCAAAAAATATGTTTATCAAATCAACAAAAATGAAGTTATCTATAAATAAAGCCATAAAGAATAATTTTAAGTTTTTTTTACTCGCATACACACTCTTGTATTTTTGCCTTATTAATTTAAAAATATTTGAAGATTATTGGGATGAAAAAATATTTTGGGAACATAGAGCAGGAAATTGGACAAAAAAACTAACAAATCAAGAATTATTACAGCTAAAAATGTATAAACTAAATAAAGAATGGGTTCTGCATTTAGTAGATGAAGGGTACACAATTTTAGATATGGGAGATTTTAATAATATGGGATTTAGTGCGTTCTATGCAATGGAAAAAATGGTAATATTTAAATAAATATGTTATGGAGAGTAATAAAGTGTTTAAGATAATTGATGATGCAATATTGTCAAAAGAAATATTTATAAATTACGAAATTTTTGAACATAAACTTAAAAAAATAAAATCACCTGCAATTATCACTCAATATGATAGTATTTACATAAATAAAAATATAGATAAATGGATGTTTGTTAGGGTGGAAGAAGAATTCTCTAATAAATTTAAATTAAGAATACCCGTAGTGCATTATAAAAAAGGTTGCCCATGAGCCTAAAGAAAAGTAAATTGCATTGGTTACCAATCAAATACAATTATGATCAACCTAGAGGCAAGTTACAATTTTATTTTGAATAAACTAATAGAAATTTCAGGAACTGAAAATTTCTATTTTAAACCAGTGAAACCAAAATTATCTGATATAGAGTTGATAAGCTTAATTATTTTAGCAGAATTTAAATCTATCGACTCTGAGTACCAGCTTTTTAGAGAGATAAAAGGTTGGGCTATTGAATCTAAAATTGAAAGGAGTGTTTACAACAGAAGAAAACGAAAACTCTTCCCTTTTCTTGAAGAAATTAGGTGCAAAATGGTGAAAAAGTTCAATGATTTTGAAAACTATTTCTTGGTGGACAGCATGCCTTTAGAAGTGTGTAAATTATCCCGCTCTTCCAGAAGCAAAATCTGTAAAGAAAATAGCTTAAAGGTTTTTGTGCTTCTCAAAATCTACACTTTTATGGTTACAAGCTACATGCGATCTGTTCTATTGCTGGTGTGTTCCAAAGTTTTGACTTATCTCCCGCCTCTGTTCACGACATTCATTATTTGAAAGACATAAAACTTCAAATTTCTGATTGCGTGTTACTTGGATACAGGGGCTATCTTTCTCAAACGGTTCAGCTTGACTTGTTCAATGAGGTAAAAATCCAGTTAGAAACCCCTAAAAGAAAAAATCAAAAAGATTACAAACCTCAGTTCTATCCATTCAGAAAGTGTAGAAAACGTATAGAAACTTTATTCTCGCAGTTGTGTGACCAATTTATGATACGGCGTAATTATGCCAAATCTTTTGAAGGATTCAAAACAAGAATATTGGCAAAAATTACTTCCTTGACTACTATTCAATATCTCAATAAATTTGTCTTTCATAGTAACATTAACAATTTAAAAATTAACCTCATTCGATAATGCACTACGGGTTAATTTAATACAGCCTATAATGCAGAAACTATATCATTATATAAAACAAGTGGGAAACTACGCTAGAATACCTAAAAAAATTATTCCAATTATTTTTAGTTTTTTGTTAGCCTTTCAACCATTTGTACTGAAGGCTCAACAATACCCTGTAAAGATGGTACCAGTCTTGTTGCCACCCTATAGTTTAAAGCTGAGTGAATATGCTACAAGTACGCAGACAAAGTTGCGCTTACAAGTCATGATGACAGACTTGCAGGAGCCACAACACCCCACGGGCATGAAGTTTAGTTTAGAAAGTTCGTTAGGCGCAGTTCCTATAGCCACTAGCCAAAGTTTTGTATCTGGGATGTCTCCTTTTACGCTGTATCCAGGCAGTAATATAACGCTGACCAATGTTGATTTAAGACCTCTGTTTGAGTTGCAGAATTTAGCAGGCTTAAATGCTTCACAATATGCACAAACTTTACCAGAAGGAATTTATCAATTTTGCTTTCAGGCATACGATTATTATACCAAGCACAATCTTTCCGCAAAGACTTGTGCACAGGCCTATTTAACACAATATGAGCCTCCTCTACTCAATCTCCCTCAGAATGCAGAAAAAGTGCAAGTTGAGGGCGATATCCTAGGCAGCAAAGGAATCGTATTTCAATGGATGCCAAGGCAAGTCGCCCCCAATACCCATTATATATTCATTTTAAAAGAACTATGGGATGCAGGACGCAGTCCTGTAGCTGGATTTTTATCCTCTCCTATATTATGGAAAGAAAAAACTTATGCAACAAGTTTATATTATGGCCCCGAGAAAACACGTTTAATCCCGGGGAAACGCTATGCTTGGCAGGTACAAGCAGTAAGCGGTAATCCAGTAGTTGGCGCAAATCCTACCGAAGATAATGGAGTGTATAAAAACAATGGGCTCTCCGAGATATTTTATTTTGATTATGTAGAAGATTGTAAAGTGCCGACTTTCTTAATGGCAAAAAATGCAGGTAGAGGACGCGTAGAGCTTAGTTGGACAATGCCCGGACAGCCCTCGGGATTATACAGTATACAATACCGAAAGAGAGACAGCAATACGGATTGGCAAACCGAAGAAAGTTACCAGACCAAATATATACTCACAGGCTTAGAAAATCAGACTGAATATGAATACAGAATAGGAACAGTTTGCGGAAATCTACAGAATTTTAACCCTTCACCGCTAGAGGGAGAGACTTCTGGCAATGCATATGCGTATAGTGCGATACAATATTTTACAACAGATAGCGAAGAAAAAGAAAGTAGTAAATACCAGTGTGGTGTAATGCCATCTATAGACCTTACCAATAAAGCCCCATTGCAAACCGCATTAGGAACCAATGAGGTGTTTATGGCAGGAGATTTTCCTGTAACGGTGATTTCATCACAAGGGAGCAATGGGATATACAGTGGCGAGGGCTATATAGAAGTTCCTTATTTGGGAGATACGAAAATTAAGGTAGTTTTTAATAATATTAAACTCAACACCGACAAACAATTGATTGAGGGGGTAGTAGAGACTACGTATAACCCTAATTGGGAAAATGTTGTAGATATTGGAGATTTTATTGATGGGATAAAAGGTTTAATTAATGACCTAAAAGATAAGCTTAATGATGGAGAAGAATTAACAAATGAAGAAAAGGAGGATTTTCAAATTAAAGGAGATAAATATTATGATGATTTAAATAATCAAATTGATAAATTGGTTGCAGACGAAAAATTAACCCAAGAGGAAGCTGATGTGCTAAAAGATAAATTAAAAGAAAGTCAAGACACCTATAACAATGTTTTAGGCACTCAATTTGTTTCAAATGATAATGCTATAATAAATGATGCAATAAATGCCTTAAATGATTCATCAGATAAACTAAAAGAAGTTGAAGAAGCAATCAATATAGCTAATGAAACAGAAAATAATTATGTTTTACAAAATGTTCAGCTTATAGAGTTTCAATCTACTGGTTATGAAACTGTAGAGGTTAGTATGACTGATGGTTTTAGTAATTGTAGAAATATCTTTTTACCCTCAGGAAGATTAGTTAAATTTTCTTCAAGTGAATTGAATGATATTAAAAAAATAGGTGTCAACAAAGGAAGGCTAAGTTATGTTATAGGAAATAATAATAAAAAATATAACTTAGCAAGTGTTGTAAAAACAGATACTATAAAGGAATCAAATGAAATAAGAGTTATTAAAAGTTATGATGCCGATAGACTAGTATGCTTTGATTGTATAAAAAAGGATATTAGAACCGGTAATTTACCTTCAGGGTTGGAGGTAATAAAAACAGTAGATAATGATACTATTTATAAAAATATTCCCAAAAAATACACTATTGCTACATTCACATCAAAAGTAGAGTGCTATGAAGGAATTCAAATCATTGTAGAAAAAGAAGGAGGAAATATTAAATGTAAGTCATTAAGCAAAGAAGAGTGTGAAAATTATAAGCCACAAGATGAAGGAGAAAGTACAACAGGTAATGGTACTTATGTTGGTACAGTTGAGAGAGGAAGTGGAAGTACCAGGTGTAAGATAGATATTTATGAAACCACGGATGAAGAAGGACAAAAGAAATATACGACAGATGTTACACTTACAGGATCTCCTGCAAATTCTAAAGTACAGGCACAAGAAGAAGAATTAAAAGCCGAAGTTAAGCGATTAGCTGAAGAAAAGCTCAACGAATTAGGATTAGAAGGAAAAGCAGGGAAAACAGTACGAGAAAGAGGCAGTGAATTAGGAGAGTTCTATGTAGCTGATATGACAGGCTGGGAATGGGTTGGCGAAATAAGCGAACTTGGAAACTCTGTAT
This sequence comes from Candidatus Ornithobacterium hominis, assembly GCF_951229915.1. Lineage (GTDB taxonomy): Bacteria > Bacteroidota > Bacteroidia > Flavobacteriales > Weeksellaceae > Ornithobacterium > Ornithobacterium hominis. Next base: position 802,066 of record NZ_OX579588.1, read on the forward strand.
GGGAAACAGCCGCACTTCCAAAAAGCTACTGGAATGAAGATGGAGAATTCAAATATAATGAAGCAAAAATACATATGCCTCCTGCTTTTGTAGGTGTAAGTGATGGCGTTATAGAAGAAGTAACAAGTTATCCACAATTGATAAAATTAGGTTATGATGTAGCAACCAAAGAGGAAGTAAGAACAGGTTTGTGGGAGTCTGTAAAAGGGATATCTATAGAAACCATAAAAGATGCTGCAGTTGATTTCTACGAAGAGAAAAAAGCAAACTATACAAGTAGCAAACCTTATATAGTGCAACATACCGTAAGTAAAGATGCTGTGCAAGTGGCATCAATGCTGATGGGCGGTGGGCTTTCAGGAGGGCTTAAGAAAGGGGCAAAAAGTGTAGATGATGCTGTTGGCAAAGCAGGAAGAGAAATTCTTTCTGAAATAGATGATGTAGTAGTAAAAGAATTAAAGGCAGATAAGCTTTCAAAAAAACTGACCAAAGAAGCCATTGAAAAAGGTGATTTTGATAAAGAAATAGTAGAAGGGCTTACTAATGAAGCTAATGATATAGCTGCTAAAAAAGGCAGAAAATTATCTTGGGAAGAAGTCAAAAAACTATTTAAAAGAGGGAATGATTTTAATAAAAAAGCAAATGCTGAAAAATGGTATAATTTTAATGAGATTCATTTAGCTAACGGTAAACGACTTGACTCATATGATCCAGTTAAAAAAGAAATTATTTCAAGAAAAGCCACCTCATTGGATAAAATAAAAATGAAAACATTTGAAGGATATTTAAAAGAAATGAAAAATAAATATCCAGCAGGTACAGTAATACGATCAAACAAATACCCTACTTTAGATGGACAAATTTTACAAGGAAGGCAAATACTAGAGATACCGATTTCAAATCAAAACTTACCAAATATTCAACAATATATTGATCTAGCTAAAAGTAATAAATACAATATTGAACTAAGATTTAAACCCGAATAATATGCAGATTAATAGTTTATTTGTTCCTATATTGAACAAAATTGATTTTATTAAAAGATACAAGGATTTATCTATTCAATTTAATTATGAGTTGAAAGAAAGTTTCGAAGATTATTCAAGAGAGAGTGCATTGGAAATTATCAAAGAATTTGGCTATACAGTTAGTTACAATAAAAAAGAAAATTTCTATAAAATAATTGAAAGAGTTGAAAACTATAAATTTCAATTTAATATCGTATTAAAATATGGAATAGTAGAGTTGATTTGGACCGTTTGGGAAGACAATGAACTATTGCAAATTGGTGGTCCTTGGGGAATGATTAAATATCTTTTAGATTTTAATGAAGAAGATAAGGTAAAACTACCAGTATTTCGAAATTATGAAGATCTAAAAGAAATATTGATGCAAGCATTTAGTATTTATGAAGATTTCAAAAAGGAAGTTTTGAAATCTTTTAACAAAGGAAATAAAAACATTATATAAAAGATGAAATGATGCTTAAGCAACAAAATGTTCCAATCGAAAAAATAGAATGGCATTTATTTGGGGGAGTAGATAACGTAATTACAAATCAAAACAAATCCAGATATTTACTAAAAAAATTAGAAGATGATAAAGTGTTTAATCAAATCTTTGAAGTAGTGGAATAATTATGAAAAAAATAAAAGCAACATACTTTAAACAAATTGATGATAGATTATTTGTGTTAGAAAGTGATAGTAGTCCTTTATATGTATATAATAATTGCATCCATTTTCATTTGATAAAAAAAGTAGGACATAATTACGGAGGTGGCTTATACCGTATTAATGATAATATAGTAGATATGTCTTTTAATGGATTGAACATAGATTCATTAGATAAGATATCTTTTTTCATGACCAATGAATTTTATTTTAATAATATGAATAAAAGATATCTCATTGTTAATAAATTATTAAGAGAATTTAAAGCAGAGCATTACTTAATAGAGATATATAATTTTGAAATAGTTAAAAAGATTCATTATAAAGGAACTATTAGGCTGTTTACCCAATCAAATAATATTATAACAACTATTAAGAGAAGTAGAGTTGGGCCTTGGCCTCCTAAAGCACCTGAATTTATGGGAGGTGCTGATCAAATAATCATAAGTAAATATAATTTTCCAGAGAATGTATGGGTTGAAAGTATTAAAGATTATAAAACAGGAACTATATATTCATATGGTGATTTTTGTAAAAAATTCCCAAATTTATGTGTGAGAAAATAATAAAAATAATAGCTCTATATGAATTTTTAATTTATGTAGAAAATAGAAAAGTTTATAAAGATATATTAAACAAATATAAAAAAGTTATGTTAAATATTTCTGATGGAAATATTAAAAAAGAGCATTTTGATCCGTTATTGAATGTTTTTAGGTTATTTTTTGAGGCTATTCCTTCAGATGATGTTTTGGCAAAATATATAATTGATAAAATGCAGGAGTTTTATGAAGATTATTCTCAAATAGAGTAATATTGGTTATGAAGGGGCTGGCCATATGTGGGGCATGTATCAGACTTGTGATTAATGAAAATATAGATATTTATAAAAAGAGAATCTATGCAATTATTATGGATACGGAAGAATGACCATCATTTAGAAATTTGGGATTTTGATATATTTGATTTGATGAAGCAGATATAAATTTTATAAATAAGAAGTCTCTAAGAAAGGCAACACTAGAAAAAAAGAATTTCAAAAAAAATGGAAAAAAGATATAGAAAAATAAATTGAAAAACCTCTTATACATATTATTTTTAATATTTAGTATAACTTTTGGTTATGCTCAGGAGGTTGTTGCCCAAGATTTACGAGTTGCTACCATAGACTACGTAATATCAGATATAAAATATGTAGCCTCACCACCACCGGGTAAAATTATCATTGAGGGTAATGCCGGAGAAGGCAATGCCAATGATACAGGTTCAGCAACGAGTAGCCAAGAAGAATTACCGGGTGGAAAAGATTACACTATTATTGATGCAGAAGGCAATGTTTGGACAGTAGATGAAGAGGGAAATATAACGAATGTAGGACAACAAGCCGAGGGAGGAGCTTCTACCCCACAAAACACTACAGGAGTAGATACTGATGGGAATGCAACGGCTATCACAGCTGAAGGTATTAGGGTAACTTTTAGAAACAGTAGTGATTCCAAATACGCTTTTGACCAGCCTACAAAAGCATTGAATAGTGATTATAAGGAACTTAATGGTAAATTGATACCATTCAAAGCCGTAGAAAACAAAAAGACAGAACCCTTTATTGCAAGTGTAGAGATTACAGACAGTAGTGTATCTGCAGATAGTTTAATATTTAAAACTTCTAAAGGCGTACCGATTGCTGCCGAAAAAGTTGGAAATGATTATAAATTAACCTTGAAAGGTTTGTACAGCTTTGCAGGAGAAGAAGTACAAGCAGTAATAAAGCAAGGAGATAAATACCAAGTAGCAGGCGTATTTAATTTAGTTCATATCTCACCTAAAAGGATTAAACTAAACTTAGTTCCAACCACGGGAGTAAGTATATCCGGTAACCAAATACAGAAAGTAAAAGATATCTATAAGAAAATAGCGGTAGATGTAGATATTAGCGTTAAAGATGCCTTTGACATCACACCTTATTTAGTAAACGGGAAATTGCCTACGGAAGATGCCTTTGGGGAGTTAGAAAAGAATACTGTTGCACAAAATAAGGTAATTGAAGCCTACAAACAACAGCGAGGAGTAGATTTGTCTTACTACATATTTGTAACGGATAAACCCTCTTCCAATCGACAAGCTGGCTATATGCGATTGGGCGGACAGTTTGGGTTTGTGTATGACCAACAGGCAAGAACCATAGCACACGAGCTAGGGCACGGAGCCTTGCGGTTAGAGCACCCATTTAAGGAGTTTAAGAATGTAGCCCAAGGAGATGTGAAAAACCTTATGGACTATGATACTAACAACACAAATTTCATTTACCCTGATTGGAAACAAGTAAACGACCCTAAGTTTAAACTTTATTTGTTCCAAGGACAAGATGAGGGGGAATTGGCAGGAGGATATGGAATTGCTCCAAATTTCAAATTTATAGAAACTAATACAAATCTAGTACGATATACTGATATTGTAAAAGATGGTTTTGTTGGTGGTTTTGTATATAAAAATAATGATGGAAATGAGGAATATTATAAATGGGATGGTGCTAAATATGTAGAAGTTACCTCAAATAAAACCTACCCAAAAGATCTTTTAGGTAAGTTGAAAAATAAAGATAGAGTTTATATACTATTTGATAATAAAAAGCCTTGTGATGAATCTAAATATATAACTACGAATTATAGTCAGATTAGGGATGTTATATCTAACTATACTTCTCTGGTTAAGTATATTGATGAAAATAGAAATAAATACTATGATAAAGACAAAGAACAAACGGTATATGTAAGATTTTTAGGCTGTTCAGATACTACTTCGAGTGAAGGTAACTTAGAAGATATAATTTTTAAAGATAAAGATTTAAGAGAATATAAGAATTCTATTTTACAGCAGCTGAACAAGGATAAAAACAGCTTAACAGAACAAGATTTTTCAACAAAGGTAGGTTTGTATATTACCAAGCCGGAAGATTTACAAAATAATTCTTATAAAGAGGAATTTAAGTCTAAACAAGCAGGAGGTCAGATTTGGTTTTGGATAACAGTAGAAAAGCTGTCAGATGATCAAATCAATATAAATATAGCCGATAGACTTTATCCATCCGGATTACAATCTGAGGACAAAGGTAAATTAAACCAAATTGCTGATAAAATAAAGAATGAACCTTGGCATATACAAGGTATTATACTGTATGAAGTAGCAGACTTATTAAGTAAAGGTGTAGAGCATCTGAAAATCCCTAAATCAGTATGGGAATGCACAGAAGAACCGGATGTATATAAGGAGGTTTATAATGTGGTAATAATGCCTGTTGTTGCTCCATTAGCCAATGTGATTTTAGAAGATGTTGGAATCAATAGCTCGCAATTAGAACAAATACCATTTGCTTTTGCTTGTGGACTATGGGATGGAGTTGTAGAAGTCATAAAATCAGTTCCGGATCTTGTGAAAATAGCAACCTGCATTCAAAACTCAGATTGTAGAAATGAGTTTAATAATCAATATAAAGGTTTCAAAGAACAGATTATTACAGATGATTTAGGTAATATAATTTGTGATAAAGAAGATGATGGTTGTAAGATAAAGGAATTAGGGAAAGAAATATTTAGAGAAGCCTTTAAGGATGAATGTACTTCTGCCCATACAGTAGGTACGATAGTAGGTCCTGTGGCTGTAGCTCTATTAGGTGATGAGGCTGCTATTGGTGGAGTCATCAATGAACTGGGAGCAGCCTCTAAGTCTGCCAAAATGGTATTACAATTTATACAGGTTTGTGATAAATTTGGGGACGTTACTACTTATGTGTCTAAATTTGGTAAAGTATCTTTTAGATTAATAAAAGGTACAAGACTTAAGCCACGGTTTGACTTTAATGGTATTGCTATTATAGAAAAAAGTGGAGATAAGTTTTTAGTAAAACAATTAGATGATGCAGGCAATATCATCACTAAAGAAGTTTCCGGAGATGATTTACAAAATATAAGCAAGGAGTCTATCGAGAAAGTGATTAGAAAGATTGATGAAATAGTTGCTAAAGTGAATAATATAGATGATTTTATTAAATTGTCTATATCTCAGAAGTTAAAATATTTAGAAGATGCATGGAAAGCATCTTATCCTCAAATATTTTTTGAACGTCGTTTGTTTGAAAAAATGATGGGACAATATAGATACACAAAATCAAATGGCTGGGCACATACCGCTGATATTGCTCATAACTTTAAAGGAGTAGATTTTTATAAGGGAACAGAAATTGGAAACCAAATATTCGCAAACACTGCTGTTTCTATGAAAACCACAAAGATGACCGATGTAAATAAATGGTTGAACTCTAAACCAATACAAGATAATTTAAGATTTTTAAAAGAGGGACTAAGTCCAGCACAAGGGATAGCAAGTAATGGCAAGTTAATGAAAATTTCAAATGCAGAAATTCATATTTACATGCCTAAAGAAAATATTACAGATGAACTAAAAATATCTTGGCTTAATAAATTAAGTACAATTAATCCAAAAATTAAGTTTGAGATAAAAGCATTAGAAGAATTTATAAAATAGATATTTTATGAAAATAGGAAGAAATGACAATATAAAAATTGTAGGAATGAAATCAGATTTGAAATCAAATTCAATTGAAAAAATAGACTATCTGAAATGGATCGAATTTATCGAATTTAATAAAGATTATTTTGTGTGGTATGAAAATACAGAAGATGGAAAACATGTATTAGAAAACATAACAAAAGTACCAGATTGGGCAAAAGAAGGCGTCCTTTACAATTTAAACAAGACAACTGTATATAGTACAAATAAAATTGTGGAAAATCAACATGATTTAGTCGTTAGATATTTTGAGAATGGCAGTATTAAAATTGATATAGAAAAGAAAATGAAAAAAGAAGTTGCTAAAATTCTTTTAGAAATGGCAAATTATTTGGAAGGTGAACTGATTATAAATGAGAGGAAAAAGTTAGAAAATATTGAACAATTAAACTAATACTTAAATTCATATTTATTTATATACCTAAGGGAAATATAACAGAGGAATTGTTGGATAACTGGTCTAAAGAGTTATCTAAAATTACAAAAGAAACAAAGATTAAATTTGAAATTAATGAAATAGAATTTTTAGTAAATGATATGGCTACAAATGGTTATAATATATATAGTAAGATATTAAATTTTTGATTTTATGAAAAAAAAAAGAAGTAAATGATTGGATTGCTAAATTCTGTCAAGTAAAGTTTAAAGGGAAATTTCTGAAACATAAAAATAGATTTGAATATGAAATGAATGAGTTGGTTTTAAGATTAGGATTTTCATTAGTTGATTCCGATTCATCTTTTTATTCACAATTTGGATATCATTTTTATTCATCGAAAATAGATAAAGTTTTTTCAGAAATATATAATGAGAAAATACATATGTTAAATTTACTTTCAAACTCTCAGTCAAGGCTTTTTGATGAAAATAAATATCCAGTTTTAGAGTATGATATTTATACAGAAGAGGATTGTGAAAAGATGATAAAAGAAGTATCTGAGTATCTTTTAAATGAAGTTTTACCTGAATGGGAAGCAAATCCTACACTTGAATTTTTAGAACAAAAAGTAAATGAAAATTTAAGAAATACCCCTAACTTTTCGGGGTTGGTTTTAGCTAAAATGGTAAATCCTGCTAATTATCCAAAAATTAAAGCGTTTTTTCAAAAAGCATCAGAGGATTGGTCTGAATGGGATAAAGAAGATTTGAAGAAAGTAACTGCTTTTTTAGACAAACATTCTCAAGAAAAATTAATGGAAATTGCTGAAAAAGAATAGTTTAAACAAATTTACAAAATATATAGAAAAATAAATTGAAAAACCTCCTATACATATTACTTTTAATATTCAGTATAACTTTTGGTTATGCTCAGGGAAGAGCTGTCTATGAAGTACTTAAAGATACAGAAAGACTAAAACAAGCCACCCAAGCCATTAAGCAACAACTATCTGAATATGTAGGTGAAACGGCTAATGCAAGCAACCAAGCAAGATATAATCAAGGAAAACTAACATTTGATATTGTAACTTTATTTGTTGGTGTAGGTGAGGTAAAAGCTTTACTAAAAGGAGAAAAAACAGTAGCTCAATTATTCAGTAAAATAGGTAAATTACCGAAAGATGCTATTACTGAAATTAGAAAGATTAAGAAACCTAAAAGAGGTGATGCTAAGAGGATTTTTGAGAAGGTTAGGAAAGGGAAAGTAATTGGAAAAATAGGAAATACACCCATAAAATCTGTATATGGAGACATTAGAAAATTTTCAGAATATGCTTTAACTAATCCGTCTAAAAAGGGGTTATTTGTTGATAGTTGGGGATATAAGTTAGATGATGCAGAGAGGTTATTAGAAATATATAGGAAACAGGCAATAGAAGCAGTGAAAAATGGGAAAGTTATAAGTAGTGGGGTGAATAATTTCGGAGTTAAGCTTTACAAAATTAAAACAAAATTGAAAACACCTAGTGGAAAAAAAGTTAATATTTATGCAGGTTGGATAATAAAACCTGACAAAATAGATGAGTTAATATTATCAACACCTTTCGATGGATATGTTAAATAAAGTAAATTTATATAGTTTGGGTATAATAGTGAATAGTGAAGATTTAAAAAATGGAAGCTACGGTATTGTTATTGAAGATTTTTATCCCGATTATTACATTATAGAAAATTGGACTTTTGAAGAGGGTAACGAAGGAGGAATGACTTCTTTACCTGCTATTTGTTTAAGACCTGCAACTGATAAGGAGCAAGAAGAATTTCAAAAAAAATGGAAAAAATATATAGAAAAATAATTTGAAAAAACTCCTATACATATTACTTTTAATATTGAGTATAACTTTTGGTTATGCTCAGGAGGTTGTTGCCCAAGATTTACGAGTTGCTACCATAGACTACGTAATATCAGATGTAAAATATGTAGCCTCACCACCACCGGGTAAAATTATCATTGAGGGTAATGCCGGAGAAGGCAATGCCAATGATACAGGTTCAGCAACGAGTAGCCAAGAAGAATTACCGGGTGGAAAAGATTACACTATTATTGATGCAGAAGGCAATGTTTGGACAGTAGATGAAGAGGGAAATATAACGAATGTAGGAAGGCAAGCCAAAGGAGGAGCTTCTACTCTGCAAAATACCGCCGGAGTAGATGCTAAAGGAAATGCAACGGCTATCACAGCTGAAGGCATTAGAGTAACTTTTAAAAACAGTAGTGATTCCAAATACGCTTTTGACCAGCCTAAAAAAGCATTGGATAGTGATTATAAAGAGCTTAACGGTAAAGTAATTCCATTCAAAGCTGTAGAAAACAAAAAGACGGAACCCTTTATTGCTAGTGTAGAGATTACAGATAATAGTATATCTGCCGATAGTTTAATATTCAAAACCTCTAAAGGAGTACCGATAGATGCCGAAAAAGTAGGAAATGATTATAGATTGACTTTAAAAGGCTTATACAGCTATGCCACAGAACAAGTGCAAGCAATCATTAAGCAAGGAGATAAATACCAAGTAGCTGGAGCGTTTAATTTAGTTCATATCTCACCTAAGACAATTAAGCTAAACCTCGTTCCAACGATAGGAGTAAGTATATCTAGAAACCAAATACAGAAAGTAAAAGATATCTATAAGAAAATAGCTATAGATGTAGATATTAGCGTTAAGGAAACTTTTGATATTACACCTTACTTAGTAAACGGAAAATTACCTACGGAAGATGCCTTTGGGGAGTTGGAAAAGAATACTGTTGCCCAAAATGAGGTAATTAAAGCCTACAAACAAGAGCGAGGAGTAGATTTAGCCTATTATATATTTGTAACGGACAAACCATCTTCCAATGGACAAGCCGGCTATATGCGATTGGGCGGACAGTTTGGGTTTGTGTATGACCAACAGGCAAGAACCATAGCGCACGAGCTAGGGCACGGAGCCTTGCGATTAGAACACCCATTTAAGGAGTTTAAGAATGTAGCCCAAGGAGATGTGAAAAACCTGATGGACTACAATACCAGCAACACCAATACCAACACCAACACAAATTTCATATACCCAGACTGGAAACAAGTAAACGACCCTAAGTTTAAGATTTATGCCTTTCAAGGGCAAAGTGAGGGAAAATATAATGTTACAGAGCTTGATTATGTTTGCGTCCCTCCAAAATATCAAACCTCTGAGTATATATTTAAGAATCTAGATAACGAATCAATAAAACTGAATGAGGATTATATACCTGTTGCTTTTGTAGGGGAATATTCTTCGAATCATAAGGGGCAAATAGCCATTATAAAAAATAAAAAAACAGGAAGTTTATATTTCCCATGGAATATTAAGGATGCATATGGTTATTGGCTATATAAAAATAAAAAATTTGTAAAAAATAGTAAGGGAAAATACATAGAGGCAGAATATGAAAAAGTTAATAAAAATGCATTATCAATTTCTGTTTCATCAGACAATTATCTTATCATAAACGGAGAGAAAACAGAAGAGAAGTATGATAATGCACGAGAAAATTGTAAATATCGAGGAAAAGAAAGAGAAAGAGAAAAAAATACAAGATGCTCGCAGATATTAGATGCATTAAAAATAGATGAAGAAGATCAGAATAATGTTATAAAAGTATTACAGGCATCTATAGCTAATATTGAGCGAGAAGGAGATCCTACACAAAGAAATTTAAGAGATATAAACCATATTGTAGAAATAAATAGAGGTGGAGGATTAGCCTTAACTAACTATGAAAAAGAATGGGAAATTTTAGAGGACAAACTAAGGCTACTGAAATGGTATAAAAAAGATACTTATTTTGTAGTAGGCTTATTAAAATCTTATGATGAAAATACGCTATACACACAATCTCAATTAACAGAGATGGCAAACAAAGCAGTAGAATCTGTATCAACAGATAAAAAAGTTGTTTTTGTTTTGTTGAATGCCACTCACTTCCAATCTATGATGGGCAAAACAACTACAGTATGTGTGAGATCTGCATTTGCTCAAAATAGAAATGATATTGTAGATGGAAACGATGTAAGTAGCGTAGGAAACTTAAACGGTATATTGAAGCTATACTCAACGATTAAAAAACCTCTGATTTTAAACAAATATTACCAATATGCCAATGGAGAGATTAGAAATTACTTATACCAAAGTAAGCAAGAAGTAAAAGGCTACCCTTTTATAAAATATCTATCTTTTTACCAATCGAAGGCTTTTATAGAGGCGCAAAAAAGAAAGAGAGAATCATTAGATCAGTGTAACCGCTATAGAGATTCTAAAGATTATTATACTAATAATAATTGCTATTATCAATATGATAATGATTTTAAAGAAATAAATAAATTTGTATTAAAGAGCTTACAGAAAGAATATACTGAAGGGGCACTCTCTGATAAAGATCTATGGGAAGAATTAGAAGTAAATAAATTGTATGACTTCCGAGAGGTCTATATGGATTTTGATGGCTCTGAAGAAAGCCAAAGAAAAGGTAGAGATAATTTAACTTTAGCACTTTGGAATGCGAATGAAACCACTTGGGAATGGGGTAAAAAGATGGATATAGCCTATTCGGGTGATCCAATTTTAAAAGACTATCATTTTTATAATGTAGATACTCGCCAGCTTATAGATGATGCTGTCTATGAAACATTAGATGCAATAGGCATGATACCTGGGATGGATACCTTTACAGATCCTGTGGGAGTACTATATGCAGGTTACAGAGGAGACGCAGCTAATGTAGCGATATATTCAGCATCTTTAGCGATTCCTTTGGCGGGTTCGTCTTATATCAAAGGAGGCAAGAAAGGAGTATCCAAGATAGATGAAATGTTAGTCATTGTAGCAAAGAGAGCTGACAATAAAGATGGATTTGAATTAGTTTATAAGAAAATAAAAGATCTTAGCCCCGAGGATTTTCATATTGCTTCTGTCAATCCTTTAGACCCTGCCGTTGCAACTAAAATTAAAGCTAATGACTTTATAGAACATGTAGATAAAGATTTCATTAAAGTGAATTTAGACCAAAAACTTGAAAAGTTTTCTAAAAAAATAGATGATTTAGCTACAAAACCTAATTGGAGCGAAGAAGACAAAGCTCTTTTCAATAAAACTTTTAAAGCCACCCCAACTTCAGAAAATATCCAAAGCTGGAAGTTGCTAAAAGAAAGTGTAAATTCCCATAATATTTCTAATTCTTTATACAGAAACGCTGAAGCCATAGAGGCACTAACTAAAGCTAGAGCACTACCAAATACAGTAAAAAAACAATTAGGAGTTACGGATGAAATTTTAAGTGAATTGAGGGCATCTGCAAAAGGGGATTTTTCCTACAAAATGTTGGTAGATAAAATAACGACAATAGGAAAAAAACTTGAAGCGAATCCCAATACCAAGTTAGAAGGTTTTTATGACAATGTATTGTATAAGCTAAATAAAAAAAGCGTAGCTACCACCAATCAAAAAATAGGTACCGAAGGTGTTCTTAAAACAGTAGATGACCATTTTGATGACCTTCTTAAAGATAGAAAAGTCACCTTTGAAAATGCGGTTGATAATTTAAGAGGAACCAAATCTTATGAAGATATAAATGTGGAAATTAGTACTTTTGACGGAGCTGATATTGAGTTTAGAATAGAAGTGAAAAATTGCTCAAATTGTGTAACAAGCAAGGTAATAAAAACCCAATTTATAGAGCGAGATTTATACAACGCCACAGATATCTCCCAAATTAAATGGAAAATCTATGGGCAAAACTTTACCAAAGCAGATTTTGAAAAATATTTAAAAGAGAATAGAGAGGTAATAGAGAAAATGTTTAAAAAGGGGAAGTCGTTACCTGAATTAAACGGAGAAAAAATTAAAAATATTGATGAATTAATTAAAAAATTATTAGATGATGAAGTATACAATAAAATATTTATTTAAAGATTGTTTTAATCCGAATTTTATATCAAATAAATTTACCTATTTCACAGAGATAGATAATATATACTATTTGTGCTATAATGATTTTGATTTTTCAAATCTTCAAAAGTTAAATAATGATAGCAATCAATGTTATGGTTTTATTATTGATTCTATTTTTTGTACACAAGATCCTACGAAATCTATCAATATCCTTGATATTGAAAAAGGAGAGAAATATCAAGTAAAAGGAGATTATTTATTTCTTTGCAAAGATGATAGATTTATATATTTATTAGATGAATCAAAAAACACTTGTAATAGATTGAATCCGTTCACAAAAGAGATTAGTATGCTTTTTAAAGTCTCAGATGAAGCTTTCTTACGTTATAAAGAATTTGTAGTTCCTAATTTAGGCATCGGTTATTCCAAATTAAATGAAATTAAATTGTTAAATATAAAAACAGGAGATTTACTTTGGTGTTACAATATAGAGGCTTACTTCAATGCTCCATCAGGAGTTTACCAGGGCAGAGTGTTCGTGGTAGGAGACCGGCTAGTATTTTTTGCCCATACCAAGGATTGGAAAAAGGGAGCCACCTTTGTATTAGATGCCCAAACGGGAGAGGTATTAAACAATCCAGCACAGACTATATTTGGAGGGAAACTATTTTTATTTGACGGGTACATATGGCAAAAGAAAGATAAAGGTTTTGCCAAGATGGATCCCAATACTTTTGAAGTAACTCATTATGATTTAAGCCAAGAACTGCCCACAGAAATCATAGACAACAAAACAATGGCATATCACGATGGCGTAATAGCCGTAAGTGCCAAGCCTCAAAAAGGAAGTATCAGAAGTTTGGTATTATTATTTGATACAAAAACTGAGCAGATAATATGGAGAAAAGAAATTTTGCACGATGAGAATAAAGCCTCTACCGATGCAAACAGAAGACAGATAGAAGAAATACAGATGAATGAAAAATATATTGCCGTATCCACCTCAGGTTATTCGTTGTATGTTTTTGAAAAAGAGTAATCATCGAGATTTATACAACGCCACAGATATCTCCCAAATTAAATGGATATTTGATGTGCAGAAAGCCCCAGCGGATTTCAAAGAAAAAATGATAAAATAGAAAAATGATAAAAAAATATATACTAGCTGTAGTAGTGCTGATAAGCGGTATAGCCTTCTCTCAAAACAAAGAAGATCAGAGGGAACCTCAAATTCGCCTAAAGGTAGAGAGTAAGCAAGATCGCGTGTTATTGCGATGGGCAGTAGATGAGCCCGTTGCATGGCAAAAAGCCAACAAAATAGGCTTTGTACTCAAAAGATATACGCTCATGAGAGATGGCAAACTACTGGAAAATCCTGAGGAGAAAAAATTAGGTGTTTTTCAGCCTGCTTCAGAGGAAAAATGGAAAGCAATAATAGAAACCAATAACAATGCAGCCATTGTTGCCCAATCTATGTTTGGGGAGAGTTTTGAAGTAGAAATGGGAAATCAGGGAGAGTTACAGAATATTATCAATAAATCCCAAGAAATAGAACAACGATTTGCCTATGCACTTATGGCAGCTGATTTGGATTTTGAGGTAGCTCAATTAGCAGGTTGGGGCTATGTAGATACAGACGTAGAGCCTGATGTTCGCTATGTCTATACTGTGAAACTCAACCCTAAGAACAATACCAAATCCCTGCAAATAGAAAAAGGGAGTGGAATAGCTGAGTTATCAAAAGAATGGGAATTGCCTAAACCTTTGGATTTCATAGGAATTTTTAAAGATCAAGCGGTAACCTTGTCTTGTTCAATGAGGTAAAAATCCAGTTAGAACCCCCTAAAAGAAAAAATCAAAAAGAATACAAACCTCAGTTCTATCCATTCAGAAAGTGTAGAAAACGTATAGAAACTTTATTCTCGCAGTTGTGTAACCAATTTATGATACGGCGTAATTATGCCAAATCTTTTGAAGGATTCAAAACAAGAATATTGGCAAAAATTACCTCCTTGACTACTATTCAATATCTCAATAAATTTGTCTTTCATAGTAACATTAACAATTTAAAAATTAACCTCATTCGATAATGCACTACGGGTTAATTTAATACAGCCTATAATGCAGAAACTATATCATTATATAAAACAAGTGGGAAACTACGCTAGAATACCTAAAAAAATTATTCCAATTATTTTTAGTTTTTTGTTAGCCTTTCAACCATTTGTACTGAAGGCTCAACAATACCCTGTAAAGATGGTACCAGTCTTGTTGCCACCCTATAGTTTAAAGCTGAGTGAATATGCTACAAGTACGCAGACAAAGTTGCGCTTACAAGTCATGATGACAGACTTGCAGGAGCCACAACACCCCACGGGCATAAAGTTTAGCTTAGAAAGTTCGTTAGGCGCAGTTCCTATAGCCACTAGCCAAAGTTTTGTATCTGGGATGTCTCCTTTTACGCTGTATCCAGGCAGTAATATAACGCTGACCAATGTTGATTTAAGACCTCTGTTTGAGTTACAGAATTTATCAGGCTTAAATGCTTCACAATATGCACAAACTTTACCAGAAGGAATTTATCAATTTTGCTTTCAGGCATACGATTATTATACCAAGCACAATCTTTCCGCAAAGACCTGTGCCCAGGCCTATCTAACACAATATGAGCCTCCTCTACTCAATCTCCCTCAGAATGCAGAAAAAGTACAAGTTGAGGGCGATATCGTAGGCAGCAAAGGAATCGTATTTCAATGGATGCCAAGGCAAGTCGCCCCCAATACCCATTATATATTCATTTTAAAAGAACTATGGGATGCAGGACGCAGTCCTGTAGCTGGATTTTTATCCTCTCCTATATTATGGAAAGAAAAAACTTATGCAACAAGTTTATATTATGGCCCCGAGAAAACACGTTTAATCCCGGGGAAACGCTATGCTTGGCAGGTACAAGCAGTAAGCGGTAATCCAGTAGTTGGCGCAAATCCTACCGAAGATAATGGAGTGTATAAAAACAATGGGCTCTCCGAGATATTTTATTTTGATTATGTAGAAGATTGTAAAGTGCCGACTTTCTTAATGGCAAAAAATGCAGGTAGAGGACGCGTAGAGCTTAGTTGGACAATGCCCGGACAGCCCTCGGGATTATACAGTATACAATACCGAAAGAGAGACAGCAATACGGATTGGCAAACCGAAGAAAGTTACCAGACCAAATATATACTCACAGGCTTAGAAAATCAGACTGAATATGAATACAGAATAGGAACAGTTTGCGGAAATCTACAGAATTTTAACCCTTCACCGCTAGAGGGAGAGACTTCTGGCAATGCATATGCGTATAGTGCGATACAATATTTTACAACAGATAGCGAAGAAAAAGAAAGTAGTAAATACCAGTGTGGTGTAATGCCATCTATAGACCTTACCAATAAAGCCCCATTGCAAACTGTGTTAGGAACGAATGAGGTGTTTATGGCAGGAGATTTTCCTGTAACGGTGATTTCATCACAAGGGAGCAATGGGATATACAGTGGCGAGGGCTATATAGAAGTTCCTTATTTGGGAGATACGAAAATTAAGGTAGTTTTTAATAATATTAAACTCAACACCGACAAACAATTGATTGAGGGTGTAGTAGAGACTACGTATGATGCACAAGCGGTTAATATAGTAAGTGCGAGTGAGGGAATAGAAGATGTTATAAAGGTTGTTAAGAGTATAAAAGAAAAAGTAAAAAAAATAATCACAACTAAAAAAGTATCATCCGAAGACTATAAAATTTTACAAGACGAAAACGACCATTTTGTTAAAGAAGTAAAAAAACAAATTTCATTTTTAGCTCCCATATTGACTGATGAAGAGCTTGAAAACTATGAAAAAGAAATAAAAGAGCTTGAAAAATATCTAAAGGAGAGCAATTGTACAGCAAAAAATAATGAAAATGTAAATACCGGAGGTAAAGGAGGAGGATATTCTATGCCAATATCCGGCTTAGATGAGTTATTTTTATTTTTGGCAAATGAGGACTGTATTGAAAAAGTGAAGAAGTATGAGCAAAGTTTAGAGAGAATAAATAACCAACTTCAAAAGGATACAGAGTTATATAATGAACTTGAAGAATTTTGGAATTTTCTAAAAAATTGTATCACCCAATCAAAGGCAAAAGAAGACGGATATATTCCAAGATTTTTATGGGATCACGGTTACTATATGCCTAATGGACCTTTTGGGTATTATGTATTTGACCCTGCATTTTCTTCAGGTTTTATAGATGGTGCTATTGGAACAGTAGATGGAGCAGTAAAATTTGTAGATTTTATAAGTTGTATGAGTGTAGGCTCATTTAGAGCTTGGTTAGATAGTAGTTGCTATAAAACAAGGAGAGATTTTATTGAAACTCTTAGAGCTGTCTATGAAGTACTTAAAGATACAGAAAGACTAAAACAAGCCACCCAAGCCATTAAGCAACAACTATCTGAATATGTAGGTGAAACGGCTAATGTAAGCAACCAAGCAAGATATAATCAAGGAAAACTAACATTTGATATTGTAACTTTATTTGTTGGTGTAGGTGAGGTAAAAGCTTTACTAAAAGGAGAAAAAACAGTAGCTCAATTATTCAGTAAAATAGGTAAATTACCGAAAGATGCTATTACTGAAATTAGAAAGATTAAGAAACCTAAAAGAGGCGATGCTAAGAGGATTTTTGAGAAGGTTAGGAAAGGAAAAGCTTTTGAAACTTTAGTAAGCTCAAAAATTAAAAATATACCCCCATTTAATACTTTATATAAAGATTATAAACACCTAACGCAGATACACTTGAAAGGGAGATCCAAAAACATTGTTGCCGATGATTTATTTGTGAAACAGGTTAGAGATAATAGAGGAAGAACTTACTTTAGAGCCATTATAAGCGATAGCAAGTTAACAAGGAAATCCCCTTGGACACCGAACCAAAAAAGCGAGCTGATAAATGTCTTTAGGGACAATCCAAATAAGAAATTTATAGAATTTGAAGTGAGGACAAATAACACCATTTTAAAAGATTTAAAATCTCCAGAAAAATTTATTCAAGGAGTAAAAGTTAGAATATACAGAGAAGATGTATATAAGATAATTAGTGATGGGGATAATATTAAAACTCCTCCCATTAGAATGAGTGATATTAATTTTAAAAATTAAGTATATGAGAACGAACTTTTTAGATTATATTAATAAAGATTTACAATTGAAAGAATTTCATTATACTCAAAAAAAGGAAGGCGAATATATAATTTTTGAGTACCGAAAAAAAAGCAAAAAAAATATACAAAATATTTCTTTTCTTCAATTAAAGAATAAATTAAAAGGTTTTTTCTATGGTGTGAATTTTATACAAATGGAAAAAATAATTGCACCTATTCTAGAAAAGAATGAAATTGTTGGAGAATTATATAAGGCAGAAAATATAAATGATTCTTTTTTTGTTAAGAAAAGTTCAGAATATACTTTAACGGATAGGGGGATAGACATTTCAAATGATTCAAAGATTAAAGAAATATTTAATCTTTTTCTTATTAATGACGCCCTTCCCTTTTTTGAAAAATGGAAAGATCTAACGGTATTGTACGAATATATTAAGGATAAAACAGAGGAGGAATTATGGGATATTTTAGGTCAATTTGCCCCTATGAAAAAAGCAACGATACTAAGACTCTGTAATGATAGTAATTATCAAAAGCATATGGATGATTACTATGAGAAACAAAAAGAATATTATGAAGAAGACCCAGAGGATATAGATAATATTCGGTATTACAACGCTGCCAAAGAGTTGAAAGAAGTCTTAGATAGAACGGAGCCTATTTATAATATTTAAGTTTGAAAAACCTCCTATACATATTACTTTTATTATTCAGTATAACTTTTGGTTATGCTCAGGAGGTTGTTGCCCAAGATTTACAATCTACCAATGTAAACTACACCATCAAAGGAATAAAATATGATGAAAAAACCAAAAGAATCATCATCATAGGCGATGCTGACGCAGGTAAAGAAAACGACAGGGGTTCAGGAGAAGATAGCCAAGAGGTGTTGCCAGGCGGCAAAGATTATACCCTTACCGATGCCAAAGGCAATGTTTGGGCTGTCGACGAAGAGGGGAACATAACAAATGTAGGAAGGCAAGCCAAAGGAGGAGCTTCTACCCCACAAAACACTGCTGGAGTAGATGCTAAAGGAAATGCAACGGCTATCACAGCTGAAGGCATTAGAGTAACTTTTAAAAACAGTAGTGATTCCAAATACGCTTTTGACCAGCCTGCAAAAGCATTGAATAGTGATTATAAGGAGCTTAACGGAAAAGTAATTCCATTCAAAGCCGTAGAAAACAAAAAGACGGAACCCTTTATTGCAAGCGTGGAGATTACAGATAATAGTATATCTGCGGATAGTTTAATATTCAAAACTTCTAAAGGTGTACCGATAGATGCCAAAAAAGTAGGAAATGATTATAGATTGACTTTAAAAGGCTTATACAGCTATGCTACAGAACAAGTACAAGCAATCATTAAGCAAGGAGATAAATACCAAGTAGCTGGAGCGTTTAATTTAGTTCATATCTCACCTAAGACAATTAAGCTAAACCTCGTTCCAACGCTAGGGGTAAGTATATCCGATGAACACCAAGTACAGGAAATAAAAAAGATTTACAAGAAAATAGCCATAGATGTAGATATTAGCGTTAAAGAAGAAGTAACAAGTTATCCACAATTGATAAAATTAGGTTATGATGTAGCAACCAAAGAGGAAGTAAGAACAGGCTTGTGGGAGTCTGTAAAAGGGATATCTATAGAAACTATAAAAGATGTCGCAGTTGGTTTCTACGAAGAGAAAAAGGAAAATTACACCAATGATAAAGCCTATATAATACAACACACAGTAAGTAAAGATGCTGTACAAGTAGCTTCATTATTTATGGGTGGTGGAATCTTTAAAAAAGGTACAGAAGCGCTCAAAAATGGGGTTGAGGAAACTGGAAAAAATGTTGCGAAAAAGGGGTTAAAAAAAATCGAAAAAGTATTAGATAAATTAGATACTTATGAGCAGGCAAGAAATAAAGCTTTTGAAATAATAGGTGATTTAGGAAGAGATAGTAAACCACTAGTTGGAAGACTTAAAAGTAGCAAAAGTTTTGAAAAAATCTCAGGGAGAATTAGTTCAGATAATAAAAGATTGTGGAGAGTAGATTATGACCCTAAAAAAGGAGTACATATTAATATTGAAGATTATTCAGGGGGTAAAGGCATGAAAGCTAAAAAATATGTTATTCCTTTTAATGGAGATGAAAAAACTTTCGAAACAATATTAAAAAACTTAAATAAATAATTAATTAAATGACTTTGTACGAGGAATGTTTAGAAGCATTGGGTGAATATGTGGAATTATCAGATAATCAATCTCAAATAATATTAGATGCAATCACTTCTCAAATAGAGTTTACTTGGTATGAAAGGATTGACTTTAATAAAATAGAAAATAAGAAAAGGATAAGTTCTTTTGACGAATTAAGAAATATAAAAGAAAAAGAGGTATATCTCTTTTGGGATATTGAAAAACATATATTAAAAACCAAATTAATCAATATAGTAAATGCATGGGATGATGTTGAAGCACTGGGAACTAGGGTGTGGATTATTAGTGTTAAAATGGATTTTTTTCTAGAATATTATGATGAATTATGGTTAGGCTATAAATAAAAGCAATGGTAAACGTAGGGATACCTGAAGATATTGCTACGGGCTGGGTAGTAAAAGCCTTAGAAGACTTGCAGGCAAAGGGTGTTAAAAGTATTGCAAATATCCCTTGGAATGGTGTAAATTAATTTCTAAATATAATAATATGAAATCAAATAATAAAATTTTAAATGAATTTGGAAATATTCTAATCGAAAACGTTTATGATAATCAGCTTCGCTTTATAATGAATAGCATTAAAGATTTGTCTCAGACAGAGGGTTATAAAAATCTGTTTAAAGATATGAATGGGATTCAAAAAAAAGAAATTGAGAAATATACGAAAGAGATATTATCTGGGGCATTATTTGATTTTCTTAATTTATTAGAAGAAAATGATGAATATAAATTAATTTATGGTAATACGTGTGATAATCAATTAGATTTAAATAAGATAAGCGAAAATTTGAAAGCCGAACCAATTATTGAAAACGGCTGGATAGATCGGTTTAGTAAATATGCAGATGAAAGGGATAAATAGTAAAAAGTACTATACAAAATAAACTGGATAATTTGGAGGAGTTTAAAACTTTATTTCCTAATTTGATTAGGGCGAACTAAATAATTGATTATGAAAGATGAACTTTTAAAGTTAGAGCTAATTAAGTTACAAGAAATATTATACAATGAATTTAATTCAAAGTATAGATATGAAGATATTGATAATTCCATAAAGATTTTAAATCAAAAAAATAAAAAACAGTATTGTTCTATAGCTAATAAGATTAATAATTTCAGTAGAATATTATACGAAACAGGATTGCTAAACGATTTAAATGATAATATTTATGAGGAATTTATTAAAGTATTAAAAAATTTAGAGGATATTGTAAATTCAATTTGTTCGGAGAATAACACAAAGGGATAGAAGCTCCCCCAAAGCGCTATTGAGGAAATTCGACAAGTTAAAAAAATAAAAAAAGGAGATGCTAAGAGGATTTTTGAGAAGGTTAGGAAAGGAAAAGCTTTTGAAACTTTAGTAAGCTCAAAAATTAAAAATATACCCCCATTTAATACTTTGTATAAAGATTATAAACACCTAACGCAGATACACTTGAAAGGGAGATCCAAAAACATTGTTGCCGATGATTTATTTGTGAAACAGATTAGAGATAGTAGAGGGAGAACTTACTTTAGAGCCATTATAAGTGATAGCAAGTTAACAAGAAAATCCCCTTGGACACCGAACCAAAAAAGCGAGCTGATAAATGTCTTTAGGGATAATCCTAATAAAAAATTTATAGAATTTGAAGTGAGAAGTAGTAAGAGTATATTGAGTGAACAAGGTGCACCAAAGGGATTGAGAACTGTAAGAATCTACAGAGAAGATGTATATAAGATAATTAGTGAAAGGGATAATATAAAAATACCTCCAATAAATATGAATAATATTAATTTTAAAGATTAAGAATATGAAAAGATTACTTGAAATAGCAAAAGGTATAGAGAAATTAATATTAAATAATTTAGATGTAAAATATTTTATAAAAAAAGAAAATAATTACTACATTATAAATTTTATATCTTTTACTAGTCAAATAGATTATACAATTACATTATTGTTAAAAGAAGATAAAAAAGATTATATATTTTGTCCTATCCAGTACCAAATTAATTATAACTCATTAGATAACATTTTAGATAAAGTATTAGTTAATAATAAACTATTACCTTCATATGAGGATAAAGATAATAGGTGGGGTTCTTTTTTTGTAGAAAAACAAACAAATTTATATTGTTCTATAATAGATGATAATGTTTTTGACATATTTAAAGAGCAATATTTAAAAAATATTCTTCCTTTTTTTAAGAAGTGGGAAAATATAAATGTTTTGTATGAATATATTAAGGATAAAACAGAAGAAGAGTTATGGGATATTTTAGGACAATTTGCACCTATGAAAAAAGCAACAATACTAAGACTTTGTAATGATAGTCATTATCAAAAGTATATGGATAATTATTATGAAAAACAAAAAGAATATTTTGAAGAAGACCCAGAGGATATTGATAATATCCGATATTATAATGCTGCCAAAGAGTTAAAAGAAGTTTTAGATAAAACAGAGCCTATTTATAATATTTAAGTTTGAAAAACCTCCTATACATATTACTTTTATTATTCAGTATAACTTTTGGTTATGCTCAGGAGGTTGTTGCCCAAGATTTACAATCTACCAATGTAAACTACACCATCAAAGGAATAAAATATGATGAAAAAACCAAAAGAATCATCATCATAGGCGATGCTGACGCAGGTAAAGAAAGCGACAGAGGTTCAGGAGAAGATAGCCAAGAGGTGTTGCCAGGCGGCAAAGATTATACCCTTACCGATGCCAAAGGCAATGTTTGGGCTGTCGACGAAGAGGGGAACATAACAAATGTAGGAAGGCAAGCCAAAGGAGGAGCTTCTACTCTGCAAAATACCGCCGGAGTAGATGCTAAAGGAAATGCAACGGCTATCACAGCTGAAGGCATTAGAGTAACTTTTAAAAACAGTAGTGATTCCAAATACGCTTTTGACCAGCCTAAAAAAGCATTGAATAGTGATTATAAGGCGCTTAATGGTAAATTAATTCCATTCAAAGCCGTAGAAAACAAAAAGACAGAACCCTTTATTGCAAGTGTAGAGATTACAGACAGTAGTGTATCTGCAGATAGTTTAATATTTAAAACTTCTAAAGGCGTACCGATTGCTGCCGAAAAAGTTGGAAATGATTATAAATTAACCTTGAAAGGTTTGTACAGCTTTGCAGGAGAAGAAGTACAAGCAGTAATAAAGCAAGGAGATAAATACCAAGTAGCAGGCGTATTTAATTTAGTTCATATCTCACCTAAAAGGATTAAACTAAACTTAGTTCCAACGCTAGGGGTAAGTATATCCGATGAACACCAAGTACAGGAAATAAAAAAGATCTATAAGGAAATAGCTATAGATGTAGATATTAGCGTTAAAGAAGCCTTTGACATTACGCCTTATTTAGTAAATGGAAAATTACCTTCGGAAGATGCCTTTGGGGATTTGTCTAGCTACAGTCCTGCACAAAATAAGGTAATTGAAGCCTACAAACAACAGCGAGGAGTAGATTTGTCTTACTACATATTTGTAACGGATAGACCCTCTTCCAATGGACAAGACGGCTATATGCGATTGGGTGGGCAGTTTGGATTTGTGTATGACCAACAGGCAAGAACCATAGCACACGAGCTAGGACACGGAGCCTTGCGACTAGAACACCCATTTAAGGAGTTTAAGAATGTAGCCCAAGGAGATGTGAAAAACCTGATGGACTACAATACCAGCAATACCAAGACCAATCCTAACACCAACACAAATTTCATATACCCAGACTGGAAACAAGTAAACGACCCTAAGTTTAAAATTTATACGTTTCAAGGACAAAGTGAGGGGGAGATAGTTGTTGAAAAGTATTTAATTGAAGGTGAAAATAATGGAATTGCACCTAATGGTAAAATTATTAATAAATCTATATCTCTAATTAGTGGATATAAAGTAATAGAGTTAATAAAGAAAAATAGTTATTATATTCAAGGATTTGTACTATATGATAATAAAGATAATATTGTTGAAGAATATTTATGGAATGCTAAAAAAGCAAATTATTATAATGGTAATATACCTATAGAGCAATCAAAAAATATTGAGATAACTTATAACATAAGCAACACCCCTGTAAAAACTTATATTTATAGAATAATCAGTAAAGGTTGCATTTATCAATATGTAGATATTAACTATATTTCTGGTTCAAATAACATTGTAGTTCCTGAAGGGGTATCATGGAAAACAAAATTTTTATATAATGCTTCAGATTCTTGTAAAAAATCTAAAGAAGAATTTATCCAGGAAGTCTTACATAAAGATAGATTAGAATGCGAATATAATGAAATACAAGAAGATATAGAAAAGCTCAAACATTATGAAAAAAATAATGAAATTGAAGCAACGGTGGATTTCATTAATTCAATATGTTTGAATGCCTTAAGAGATCTAGAGTATAAAGAAATAATTGATTATATTAAGTTTATTTCTTATCAAGAAGGTGTAACCGAGTATTCTGAATTAGCTATTCTCAGGCTTATGAATGCCATTAATGGAAAGGACTATAATAAATTTTATAAAGATTTAGAGAGCAATAACAATGAGTTAATTAAGCAATTAGTTGCAGAAATGGATGATGCCTCTATTTGGTTTTGGGATAAAGATAATTATACTAATTTTATTGGTGCTTTAGTATTTATGTTTAATAGTGATAAAGGAAAATCAATAGAAAATAGATGGCCTAATGAGACTGATAATTTTGCTAAAAGAATTATTAATCTAAATCCAATAGACTATGGTGATATTGAGACATCTGCACTAGGTGTCACATATACTTCAAAAGTAAATGAAGGGAAATATGATAATGAAACTGGCAATATAACATTAAACGACCTTTACACAACCACAAGTATTAACACATACAATTTCAACCAAGGTGCTATTCCGGTACAAACAAATCATAGGGATACTATAGATGTAATTTCTCCGCTTACGCCGATTATTATTGTTCCTAATAAGAATAAAATTCCTTTGATAAGTACGGCACTAGGAGAAAATACTTTGGGTACAAAAATGTATATTGTTCCAGCAATCTTCTTGAAATATAATAGTGACAAGATACGGAACGATTATATAGAAAAAGGTGTCATAACAACACTTGATATAGGGACTATTGCCCTAAGTGGAGGTACGGCATTGGCTACTAAAGTACATTGGGTGCGCCGAGCTTGGGCATTGGCAGAAGTAGCAGGAGCTGTGGGTAATATAGCTATAAATACAGATGCTATTGATGTAAATTCTAACTACGGAAAAGCTGTAGAAGCCTATAACCTCGCAATGGGTATTATAGGGGTAAAAAATATAGCACAAGGCGGCTATAAGTTTGCAAAGAATTTACCAAGCCAAACAAAACAATTATTGCAGGAAAATAAAGGGATAAGAAATTTACTTTCGGCTAAATATTTAGAATGGAAAACTTATACCTCTAATATAGATAAATTAGGCGATGCGGAAAGAAAAATAATTAATGAGCAAGAAAAGGTTTGGAAGACATTATTAACATTGCCTAAAAACACATATCTATATAATCCAAATATGGCAGACAAAATACGCCAAGTAGTTTTAAACTCCGGCGTGAGTATGGAGAAATTTATTAATATAAATTATAAAGCCTCTCATGGATTAGCAAGTACTGATGAAATAAAATAGTTACAAAATTTTGTGACTAAGTACTTTCAAAAACCTAAAATAAATGATTTGCTGCGTAAAGTTATAACCAAAGAGGATTTTATGAAATATTACAAAAATACTAAAGACCCTATAATGTCTAGGGGAGCTGGTTTTGTAACAAAAGCAGAAGATTATATTATACCAAATTCCTCAAAAGAATTAATAGAAAATCTAAGATTAGATTATTCCGGCACTAAATTCTCAAAAGACAAAGGATTTGTAGTAATGGAATATAAAAACCCTTCACCAAATGTAGAGCATCCATTTAATACACCTCAAAATAATAATCCTTTACCTTATACAAAAACTGGTATGACAGGTTCTAAACGAAATATCATACCTGAATATTATTCTGCTGATATTGTTGAATTTAAAGTTGGTGATGTTGCAAAGGTATATGACAAAAATGGAAATGTTATAGAGAAATATGTTATAGAAAGTGATAATCTGACTGGGATAAAAAAATGGAAAAAACAGTAAATTTTTATGGAAATAACAAAGACTTTGTTATTTATAAAGGTAGAAAATATTATTATGAAAATTACTCAGGAAGTATAAGTTGGTATTTTGATATTCTAAAATTACTTTCTGATAAAAACTATTATAATGAAACAATTATATCTTTGGAATTTAATAGATTTGAGATAATTTATGATTATCAATATAAACGCAAAAAACTTTTCTTGCCTGTATCTAAGGAATTGATAGAGTATTACTCTACGACAAAAGAATTTGAAAATAGTAAAACTATAAGGTTAACTAATATTCATATAAATAATAATGTTAACTCATTTTATGAATTTTCCATAGAGGTTATTATAGATAACTTTAGAACTGGTTTTCAAAGAAGTTTTGCTTTTGAGGATAAGATATACATTGAAACACCGGAAAATGAATTTTTAAAAAGTCAAATGACTCAGCTTTTTGGAGAACCGGAAAATATACCTGAATTAGACGGTGAAAAGTATGATAGTGGGAAAAAATTTTTTTTTAATATTGTATCAAAATCACGAATTGATAAAATAATAGGGGTTAAAAAATATAGGGATACTTCTACTATAGGTCAGCCAGATGGAGAGAAATTTACAGGAATAGAGGAAGAGCTAGTTTTAGATTTAAATAACTTTGACGAAAACATATACAAAATATTTGAAGACCACGGAATGTTGGAAATTCAAAGATAAATGAGTAAACTAAAAGAGGAGTTCAAGGAGACAATGGAAATAATATCAGAATTTTTAGATATAGAACAAGGTGTACAGATAGAAGCCCCAGTAGTTACAGAAGACAAGATTTATATATTAGACAGTGAACAAGTATTGTATATCTACGAAAGGGAGATATTTCTAACCCTAGCGAAATAATTGTTATTGATGCCAAGCAAATGAATGCGAATGGATCTGTGAGATTAAATAAAGGAAACCCAAATACCCGACTACCAGTTCAAATGACTGAGGACTGGTTGAGATATATTGCTCGTGAAAAGTTAAGTACACTTGATGGTTTACAAAAACAAACATCAGAAGCAATATTAGATGCCCCTAAAGGTTTTATTCAAAAATATGTGGTAGCTGTTGATAAAACTAAAGGAGAAATAAACTTTTTAAAATTAGGTAAAGATTTTTAATATGAAAGATTTAAAAAAAGATATAGAAAACTCTCTAAGTCGACAATATAAATGGTTAAATCATATAGAGAATGATTTTGAAAATGCAGATCCAATGTCTCTAAATTTTCGATTTTTAGAAAGAGACTGGGCAGTTTACGAAATTTTGAATAGGAATATATCAAAAGCAAAACAACATTTTTGTACTGCTTCGTTATTAGATAAGTTACGCATTGAGAAGTTTAATAATAATATGTTTGATTATGAATTGTCAGCCGTCACATTTCCTATTTTAAGTGATAATAATGAATTAATCAAAGATTATTCAACTCTAAGATATAAAGCTTGGGGTAGAATGCCAAGTATGGACGAGAATGTATTAATGGGGAAAAGTGCAATTTGGTGTAATACAATTCAGTTCTTTATGGTAAATGATGTTCAAGGAGTAGAAAGAAACTTAAATATTATTGAAACTTTAACCTTACCAAAGCTCCCCAAAAACCAACAAGAGTTAAAAATTGATTATGCTTTTTATAAAGCACTTTTAGCAAAAGATAAGGCTAAATGTGAAGAATTATTGGAGCAATTAGTTAGCCCTAAAATCCATAAAAAGAGAAACGATAATTTAGTCTTAAATAAGTATATTTCTCAACCTGCATTAGGTTATGCAAAATTAGCTTGGAGGCAGGGAGTAGAAGTTGAAGTAAATAGTTCTTTAGTGCCAAAAGAAATATTACCAATTGCACCATTAGATAATTACGAAATACCTTATGATTTTTTGAAAGATGAAGTTAAGTAAATTTACAAAATATATAATTTGTTTTTTTCTTCTACTTTGGATAGGAGAAAAAAGTATATTAGCTAAAGTTCATACTGATAATTTAGAGTTCAGCATCACACACAAGTTTTTAGTAAAACAATTAGATGATGCAGGCAATATCATCACTAAAGAAGTTTCCGGAGATGATTTACAAAATATAAGCAAGGAGTCTATCGAGAAAGTTATAAAAACACTTCACTTAGATAACTTAGCTACAAAACTTAATTGGAGCAAAGCTGATATAACCAAATTAGTTAACAACCTTGATGAAAGTATCGATTTATCGCAATTTACTAATAAGTTAGAAAATTTAGGTAATGACTATTTAAAACAATTCCATCACGATTATTTTAAAAGCAGTAATGCAGCGGAATTGCAAGGCATCATAAAAAATGTTGATGATTTAGAAAGATGGGAGCTGCTTAAAAAGAACCCTGAAGATGCCTTCGAAATAGCCCGAGAAAACCCCAGTTGGGAAAAATGGAGTAAAACGAATTTCTTTAAAAATAATACTAGGTTAGGACGAAGTCTAAATGATAAGATAGTTAGTGCTTTGAAAAATAAACAGGGAAAACTTTTTGATGAGTTAGCAGAAGTCTCTGGAATACCTATAAAAGATTTACAGAAATATGATGTTTTAACCGAAGTGCCCTTAGAAACAACAGGTGGCTTTATGAAAGCTGATATTGTATTAGTACTAAAAGGAGGCCCTAAAAAATCAATTAAAGATGTAATTATTATAGAGAATAAATTAAGTAAAACCACCGCCTTTACAAAAAGACAAAAAGAAGGATTTGGAGCTATTTTACAAAACGGAAAGCATACCATGAAAGTGAAATATTCAATGAAAGGAAAATACTCTAAGATTAAAGATTTAATTATCTCAAAAGATAAAATTTATCGTTTTTATGACCATGGGGAGGATGAGATAGAAAATGTCATTATTGAAAAAATAACTAAAATAAAATAATTATGCTTAAGAAGAAAGAAAAAAAAGACTACGTATTTAAGAAGTTAGATGAGCTGTTAAAACCGCAAGGGTATAAGGCGTTTAAAACAGGTGGTCCTCCTACTTATGTTTTAAAGCAAAAAGACAAAGCGATTAGTTTTTCGTTATACTTCAAAGATATGGGGCAAATTGATATTTCTGAATTAGAAATTTCTTTGTTCTGTGTAGAAAATTATATTATAGAATTATTTGGAAAAGAATATATTACTGAGCATTACTTTTATGATGAGAAAAAAATTTTTTTGTCAACGGTTTATGATAATGAAACCGAACCCTTAGAAGGATTGTATAGAGGAATTGGTTATGACGTAAAAACCCAAGAAGAATTAGAAACTTTTACCGATTGGGTTATAAATTATTTAAAAACAGATGGACAAAAATTTATAGAAACCTATTCCTATCTTCCAAATATTCTAAAAAGAATGGATGAATTGCTAAGCGAGGGAAAATATTGGGGAGATATATTATCAGGAGGTCCAGAGAACTTATTTAGAGGGTTAATTATTTCAAAATTGTGCAATGACATTCATTATGAAGACAAAATAAAGTATGTAGATAAGATATTTTATGAAGATCCAGACGAATGGATACCTTATTACGAAAAGCTAAAAGAGCGCTTAAAAAGCGTAGAGCCAAAGTATAATATTTAAATTAAGTAAAAGCACAGCCTTTACAAAAAGACAAAAAGAAGGTTTTGGAGCTATTTTACAAAACGGAGAACATACAATGAAAGTGAAGTATGATGTTAAACTTAATGATAAAATTTATTTTTATAAAGAACAGATGATTTCTATCTCAAAAGATAAAATATTCAAAATATCAGACGGAGGCACCGATGATATAACAAAAGTAACAATTGAAAAAATAACTAAAATAAATTAAGAATGAAAACATCAGAACAAAAAAAGTTAATACTAAATGTACTACGCCCCTTTTTTAAGGAACACAAAATTAAAGGAAAGAATGAATGGGCATTGTTATATCAATTCAAATATAAACATAATACAGAAAATATTTTAAAAGGGGGGATATTTTTTAGCAACTATGAACCTCCTGTATTTATTCCTCAACTAATAATTTGTTCGGTTGAGGATATAATATGGGAAATAAAATTTCCCAATCAATCATTTGAAGACTTAAAAATTTCTGATTATCCTTTTGGTACATTAAAGAATACAGGAGAATTTAGCCGTCTTATTGAAAGCAAATCGTTTAAATTTACAGATGAAAATAGTTATAAAGAATTTGCTTACTTGATTATAAATTACCTCCAAAAAGATACCCCAAAAATAATAGAAACCTATTCCTATCTACCGAATGTTTTAAAAAAAATGGATGAACTTACAGCGGAAGGGAAAACATGGCAAAATAAAGGACGAGGTATTTTATCTGGGGCATTGGATGCACAATTTAGAGGTTTAATCATATCAAAATTATGTAATGACCCTAATTTTGAAGAGAAAATAAAAATGTGCAATGAGATTTTTTCAAGAGAGCAATATAAAGCATGGCTTCCCTACTACGAAAAGCTAAAAGAGCGGCTAAAAAGCGTAGAGCCAAAGTATAATGTTTAGTTTTTGCAAGGGGCTATCTTCAAAAGCAGGCACCGCACCGCCCTTGCCTCGTAGGAATAGAAGAATCGCAAGTAGGAGCACATTTTGTTGCGAATTTATCAAAGAATGGCTCGTAGGAATAGAAGAATGACCAGTAGGAACGCAACTTTGCCCCGTAGGAATAGAAGACAAGATTTATATATTAGACAGCCGGCAAGTATTGCACATTTACAAAAGAGAAATGTAAACAACTTAGACCAAATTAAATGGATATTTGATGGGCAGAAAGCCCCAGCAGATTTTAAAGAAAAGATGATAAAATAGAAAAATGATAAGAAAATATATACTAGCTGTAGTAGTACTGATAAGTGGTATAGCATTCTCTCAAAACAAAGAAGAGCAGAGGGAACCTCATATTCGCCTAAAGGTAGAGAGTAAGCAAGATCGCGTGTTATTGCGATGGGCAGTAGATGAGCCCGTTGCATGGCAAAAAGCCAACAAAATAGGCTTTGTACTCAAAAGATATACGCTCATGAGAGATGGCAAACTACTGGAAAATCCTGAGGAGAAAAAATTAGGTGTTTTTCAGCCTGCTTCAGAGGAAAAATGGAAAGCAATAATAGAAACCAATAACAATGCAGCCATTGTTGCCCAATCTATGTTTGGGGAGAGTTTTGAAGTAGAAATGGGAAATCAGGGAGAGTTACAGAATATTATCAATAAATCCCAAGAAATAGAACAACGATTTGCCTATGCACTTATGGCAGCTGATTTGGATTTTGAGGTAGCTCAATTAGCAGGTTGGGGCTATGTAGATACAGACGTAGAGCCTGATGTTCGCTATGTCTATACTGTGAAACTCAACCCTAAGAACAATACCAAATCCCTGCAAATAGAAAAAGGGAGTGGAATAGCTGAGTTATCAAAAGAATGGGAATTGCCTAAACCTTTGGATTTCATAGGAATTTTTAAAGATCAAGCGGTAACCTTGACTTGTTCAATGAGGTAAAAATCCAGTTAGAACCCCCTAAAAGAAAAAATCAAAAAGATTACAAACCTCAGTTCTATCCATTCAGAAAGTGTAGAAAACGTATAGAAACTTTATTCTCGCAGTTGTGTGACCAATTTATGATACGGCGTAATTATGCCAAATCTTTTGAAGGATTCAAAACAAGAATATTGGCAAAAATTACCTCCTTGACTACTATTCAATATCTCAATAAATTTGTCTTTCATAGTAACATTAACAATTTAAAAATTAACCTCATTCGATAATGCACTACGGGTTATATCATTATATAAAACAAGTGGGAAACTACGCTAGAATACCTAAAAAAATTATTCCAATTATTTTTAGTTTTTTGTTAGCCTTTCAACCATTTGTACTGAAGGCTCAACAATACCCTGTAAAGATGGTACCAGTCTTGTTGCCACCCTATAGTTTAAAGCTGAGTGAATATGCTACAAGTACGCAGACAAAGTTGCGCTTACAAGTCATGATGACAGACTTGCAGGAGCCACAACACCCCACGGGCATAAAGTTTAGCTTAGAAAGTTCGTTAGGCGCAGTTCCTATAGCCACTAGCCAAAGTTTTGTATCTGGGATGTCTCCTTTTACGCTGTATCCAGGCAGTAATATAACGCTGACCAATGTTGATTTAAGACCTCTGTTTGAGTTGCAGAATTTAGCAGGCTTAAATGCTTCACAATATGCACAAACTTTACCAGAAGGAATTTATCAATTTTGCTTTCAGGCATACGATTATTATACCAAGCACAATCTTTCCGCAAAGACTTGTGCACAGGCCTATTTAACACAATATGAGCCTCCTCTACTCAATCTCCCTCAGAATGCAGAAAAAGTACAAGTTGAGGGCGATATCGTAGGCAGCAAAGGAATCGTATTTCAATGGATGCCAAGGCAAGTCGCCCCCAATACCCATTATATATTCATTTTAAAAGAACTATGGGATGCAGGACGCAGTCCTGTAGCTGGATTTTTATCTTCTCCTATATTATGGAAAGAAAAAACTTATGCAACAAGTTTATATTATGGTCCCGAGAAAACGCGTTTAATTCCAGGGAAACGCTATGCTTGGCAGGTGCAAGCAGTAAGCGGTAATCCAGTAGTTGGCGCAAATCCTACCGAAGATAATGGAGTGTATAAAAACAATGGGCTCTCCGAGATATTTTATTTTGATTATGTAGAAGATTGTAAGGTGCCTACATTTTTAATGGCAAAAAATGCAGGTAGAGGACGCGTGGAGCTTAGTTGGACAATGCCTGGACAACCCAAAGGATTATATAGCATACAGTATCGAAAAAGAGATAACCATAGCGATTGGCAGACTGAAGAAAGTTACCAAACTCGATACATACTCACAGGCTTAGAAAATCAGACTGAATATGAATACAGAATAGGAACAGTTTGCGGAAATCTACAGAATTTTAACCCTTCACCGCTAGAGGGAGAGACTTCTGGCAATGCATATGCGTATAGTGCGATACAATATTTTACAACAGATAGCGAAGAAAAAGAAAGTAGTAAATACCAGTGTGGTGTAATGCCATCTATAGACCTTACCAATAAAGCCCCATTGCAAACTGTGTTAGGAACGAATGAGGTGTTTATGGCAGGAGATTTTCCTGTAACGGTGATTTCATCACAAGGGAGCAATGGGATATACAGTGGCGAGGGCTATATAGAAGTTCCTTATTTGGGAGATACGAAAATTAAGGTAGTTTTTAATAATATTAAACTCAACACCGACAAACAATTGATTGAGGGTGTAGTAGAGACTACGTATGATGCGAATGAAAGTGCCATATCATTTGTATCAGAAGGCTTAGGTGAACTCTTTGGAGATGAAGGAGTAAAAGACATTACGTTAAACTACACCATCAAAGGAATAAAATATGATGAAAAAACCAAAAGAATCATCATCATAGGCGATGCAGGCGCAGGTAAAGAAAGCGACAGAGGTTCAGGAGAAGACAGCCAAGAGGTGTTGCCAGGCGGTAAAGATTATACCATTATTGATACAGAAGGCAATGTTTGGGCTGTAGACGAAGAGGGGAACATAACAAATGTAGGAATGCAAGCCAAAGGAGGAGCTTCTACCCCACAAAATACCGCCGGAGTAGATGCTAAAGGAAATGCAACGACTATCACAGCTGAAGGCATTAGAGTAACTTTTAAAAACAGTAGTGATTCCAAATACGCTTTTGACCAGCCTGCAAAAGCATTGAATAGTGATTATAAGGAGCTTAACGGAAAAGTAATTCCATTCAAAGCCGTAGAAAACAAAAAGACGGAACCCTTTATTGCAAGCGTGGAGATTACAGATAATAGTATATCTGCGGATAGTTTAATATTCAAAACTTCTAAAGGTGTACCGATAGATGCCAAAAAAGTAGGAAATGATTATAGATTAACTTTAAAAGGCTTATACAGCTATGCTACAGAACAAGTACAAGCAATCATTAAGCAAGGAGATAAGTACCAAGTAGCTGGAGCGTTTAATTTAGTTCATATCTCACCTAAGACAATTAAGCTAAACCTCGTTCCAACGATAGGAGTAAGTATATCTAGAAACCAAATACAGAAAGTAAAAGATATCTATAAGAAAATAGCTATAGATGTAGATATTAGCGTTAAGGAAACTTTTGATATTACACCTTACTTAGTAAACGGAAAATTACCTACGGAAGATGCCTTTGGGGAGTTAGAAAAGAATACTGTTGCCCAAAATGAGGTAATTAAAGCCTACAAACAAGAGCGAGGAGTAGATTTAGCCTATTATATATTTGTAACGGACAAACCATCTTCCAATGGACAAGCCGGCTATATGCGATTGGGCGGACAGTTTGGTTTTGTGTATGACCAACAGGCAAGAACCATAGCACACGAGCTAGGGCACGGAGCCTTGCGATTAGAACACCCATTTAAGGAGTTTAAGAATGTAGCCCAAGGAGATATGAAAAACCTGATGGACTACAATACCAGCGACACCAATACCAATACCAACACAAATTTCATATACCCAGACTGGAAACAAGTAAACGACCCTAAGTTTAAGATTTATGCCTTCCAAGGGCAAAGTGAGGGGGAGTATAAAGGGAAATGGCTTGTAAGTAAAATATTACAACAGATACGCTGTTTTTATCTTTCTGAGAAAAAAGAATTAAAATTATCAGAAAGAGACTTAAAGTATTTTGATGATCTTCTTCCAAGTGATGAATATAAAAGTATTGTTTATAGAATCAGCTTTGGTAGAGATGTTTCTCATGAATATTCTGTACAGTTTTTTATAGATGAAAATAGAGAATTAAAAATTCCTCAAGAAATTAAAGCTTTAAGTCCTTCATACCCAGGAATGCAAGCATTTTTACAATATGACTTTGGTAAGCTTCAGATTTTAACAACTGCTCCAGGAGAAAAATTTCAGAATTATTTATCAGGTAAAGCTTTTTCTTCTGCGGAAGATAATACAAATAATGAAGAAATAGGAAAAGAAGAGTCTCCGGATAATGTTATAGTATTAAAAGAGGTAACAGTTATTGGGGAAAACTTTCTTTCAGATGGACATATAGATAATGACGAATTCACTTCTCTTAAAAACAGGGCAATTTGTGGATTTAAAAATATTTCTTTAGAATATAGAATAAGGCTAATAGAAGCTTTATTAGATAGAGGGATTACTACTGATGAAGCAGCAGAAGATCTTATTCTAGATTTGATTCATAATATTCCAGAAAAGGATATAGATGCCTTTTTAAGTTATTTAAGAGATAATGAGAGGTTTTTAGATACATTAAGAGGTAGTATAGACAATGCCCATTTATTTGGTAGAGAAGAGAATGCTTCAAGGTTTATTGCAGAAATAACTAATCTTTGGAAAAGAAGTTCTTTCTCTGATCCTGCAAAGTATGTCTATAAAAATACAGCTGGAATTCTTAATATTAAAGAAAGTGATAATATTAAAGACCCTTTTAGTTTCTGGTATGAAATTACTAAAAAAGGCGCTATAATTAATGTAAATATCAGACGAAAAGGTAGACAGATTATACGGAGTGAAACTAATTATGAATATGATATGTACCAACCCGTAGTGGTACTGTTTGCCTCAGATAATAAATGGGAAATACCTACGGAACCTATGCCCGCTTATGTACTTTATCTTGCTAAGAATATAAAAGATAACAAAAAAACAATAGAGGCAGCAAATCTTACATTAGATATTGCTCTTACATTTTCTGGAGTGGGTAATATATCTAAGTTAAAAAATATACCTTCAGCTTTAAGAAAAGCTAAGGTGCTTATCGGAGCCACTGAGGTAGCAGCTTCCACAATAGATATCTATTTAAACTATACGGACATTTGTAAAGGACACGAGGAAACTTGTCGAAAAATTAAGATAGTAACATTTGCTCTACAGATGGCATCGCTTTCGGCAGATATAATATCCTCACAAAAAATTAGACAATACGCCAAAGAAGCAGCAGAAAGCGCAAATACAACCAATACGGCACTACCAAAAGAATTAGCAAAAACCCTTGAAGATTTAGGCGGTGTTAAGGTTAAGAATGTTGTGGCTGAAGTGGGGGGGTAAGTTCACTACCAAGCAAGTGGATGATTATGTTATCTTTGCAACCAAGCAGAATAATAAGTCAAAAGTAATGCTTGGTATGTGGGATGGTGGTGGTTCATCTTCATATATATCAAAAGCTGGAAAAGAATATACATATTTTGATTTTGGGGATAAATGGGATGAAGCATATAATATTGTAAACAAAAATGATGATGAAATTTGACGAATCAATAAGAAGTTTATAGATAATCAAAAAGCTGCTGGAAAAGAATTTTGGTTTTCTCACAATCCATTTTCTCCTAAAAACGAACAATTTTTTGCGAGAGAGGTGAACTACTTGATTGATTTAGGAGTAAAAGATTTTAAAAAAGTTGGAAATTTATGGAAAGCAGTATGGTAAAATCATTCGCAAATTCGAATTTAAAAATCATAAAAGATTTTTTCAAGAATAATTTAATAGATTATGAAGTTATTACTGAATCTACACATGGACCCTATTGGTATATAAAACTATCTAAAGACGATATTGCAGTCAGTATTTCTGGAGATATTGGTTTTTCAATTGAAATATTTATTAACAAATCAAAGTATGAACTTTGGCAATATGATAAAAGCATCAATGGTAAAATTAAAACAAATAATGAGAATATTTTATACCAACTTAATGTTCTAAAGCTCTTTTTAATGGATCTATAATCGAAATCAACTACAAAATCAACAAATTTTTAATATGAAAAAATGGAAATATAAAGAACTTTTACAAATCAATGATGAGACAAAAAGAAATATTTAATTCACTTGTTATAGGTTTAATAGATGATATTCCACAAGGGGAACAATTTGAAAAAGCGGAGCTAAATATAATGAGACTTGAGGGAGTTGTAGAGTTTAATAGCTATATAATTGATGGTGAGAATAAAAAAAGAACTCTAGAAGTTTCTATGGGATACAAATATGCAAAATTAATCCACGAACTCTATAATATAACTCAAAACGAGCCGCCAGTTCATACGAATTGGAACAGAGCAAAGTTTACTTTATTTCATGATGGAAAAATGCAAATGGAATATATTTGGGATCAAGAATTACAAGATGAAGTAGATGGTTACAATAACGATATTAAACCAAATGCTTAGGCTCAAAAGTTGTCAGTAGCAGGTATTTTAATTTTTCGAAGAACCTCTAAAAGACTGTTTAAATTTGAATATTAGATAGATGGAAAATATAAATTGGAAAAATTTGATAATTTATGATTGCAAAAAAATAAAAGATTTCTTAATAAAAATCAACCAAGAGGAAAATTGGTTATTGAAATTGAATTGCAACCGGAATATTTCTGTGTTTCAGGTTACTGTATTTTAGAGAGATTGAAACAGAGTTAGAGTTAGATGAATATATAGCAGAGTTTGTAAAATGTTTAGAATACATGAAAAAGAGGTTTTTCCAAAACTGTTAGATATTCGTTTTTTAGCAGAATATGTAGGTAGCGTTCCTTTTGATAAACAATCAGAAATACCGGTTGGAGGCAAATATCCTGTTGGTGAGTTTAAAAAGTTAGCCATTTTAAAATGGGGAAATCAAACAGAGAGGTACAAAGAATATAAAGATGGTATAAGTAAGTTTATAGAAGAAGATTTTAGTAACCCTAGATATAAAGAAGAAGCCCCTCTATACAAAAAGAGTTTTGAGTCTTTAATTTCTCATTTAGAGAATGAACCTAATCCATTTTTATAAACTATAAATTCCAATAAAAGGATTTTACAAATTATACGGAGACGGGAATAAAAATTTTGTAGATATAATAAAACCTTGGGATATTTAAAAGAAAAGACTATTAAAACAAAAATATGATAAAAAAATATATACTAGCTGTAGTAGTACTGATAAGCGGTATAGCCTTCTCTCAAAACAAAGAAGAGCAGAGAGAGCCTCAAATTCGCCTAAAGGTAGAGAGTAAGCAAGATCGCGTGTTATTGCGATGGGCAGTAGATGAGCCCGTTGCATGGCAAAAAGCCAACAAAATAGGCTTTGTACTCAAAAGATATACGCTTATCAGAGATGGCAAACTACTGGAAAATCCTGAGGAGAAAAATTTAGGTATTTTTCAGCCCGCTTCAGAGGAAAAATGGAAAGCAATAATAGAAACCAATAACAATGCAGCCATTGTTGCCCAATCTATGTTTGGGGAGAGTTTTGAAGTAGAAATGGGAAATCAGGGAGAGTTACAGAATATTATCAATAAATCCCAAGAAATAGAACAACGATTTGCCTATGCACTTATGGCAGCTGATTTGGATTTTGAGGTAGCTCAATTAGCAGGTTGGGGCTATGTAGATACAGACGTAGAGCCTGATGTTCGCTATGTCTATACTGTGAAACTCAACCCTAAGAACAATACCAAATCCCTGCAAATAGAAAAAGGGAGTGGAATAGCTGAGTTATCAAAAGAATGGGAATTGCCTAAACCTTTGGATTTCATAGGAATTTTTAAAGATCAAGCGGTAACCTTGTCTTGGAATTATTTTATGCTTAGAGATACCTATACTTCTTATTATATAGAAAAATCCGAAGATGGTACTCATTTTACTACATTGAGTAATCTGCCGGTAATGAATATGAATGATACAGAGGGAAGACAAGTACAAGGCATGGTATTTGTGGACTCTCTTGCACAGAATAATAAGGAAATAGCCTACAGAATACGAGGAAAAACCATTTTTGGAGATTACGGACCTTATTCGGAAGTAGTATCCGGAGAAGGTAAAAAGAGTTTAGAGATAAGCCCAAGTATTTTAGATTTTGATATTGATGACAACGAGAATATTACCATTACTTGGGATTTTCCAAAAGAATCAGAAAGTGAGATTAGTTCCTTTGAGCTTTTACATTCTGAAACAGATTTGCAAAACAGTTACCAATCCGTGAAAAAAGATATACCTGTAACCGAGAGAAAAATAGTTACTAAGAGTTTGGCACCATCCAATTACTTTAAAGTAGAAGCCATAGGAAAATCACAGGAGCGTAGAGAATCATTTGCTATTTTGGTTCAGCCCAATGATATTACACCACCGGATACTCCTGCAAATTTTAGAGGTGAAATAGATTCATTGGGTGTCGTACACTTAGACTGGAAAGTCAATACAGAAAAAGATTTAGAGGGCTATCATATTTTTCGAGGTATTCAAAAAGGAGATGAATTGGTACGGATTACACCACAAGCTATTACTCAAAATACGTATCAAGATACAATAGTATTAGAAAACTTAAACTCAAAAGTTTATTACTATGTAACGGCAACAGATAAAAGGAAAAATCAATCCAAGCCTTCTGTTATTTTAGAATTAGAAAAGCCCGATAAAGTAAGACCACAAGCACCGGTATTTACAGGATATAAGCTGGAGGATAATGGAAATATAACACTCAATTGGTTGAAAAGTTATAGTGATGATGTAGCTGTACACCAGCTCTATCGTAAGGGAAAAGACCAACCGGACACCCAATGGGAAATGATATATGAAACTAAGAAAAATCAATCAGATTACAGCTATACAGACAAAGCAGTCGTAGTCGATAAAAAATATGTATATTACTTGCAAGCTATAGACAAGAGTAAACTGAAATCAGATAAATCACAAGAAGTAACCTTACAAAGTAGTCGTTTTGAGACAATATCTGTTTTGAGTAATATGACAAGTACAGTCAATAGAAATAAGAAACAAATTGAACTAATTTGGAGGTCAAAGACGGAAGATATTATTGAAATTGTCGTATATCGCCAAAAGGGAAATGAAAAGCCTACACATTGGGGAACATTGGCAGGAAATCAAAACTTTTTAGAAGATACTTCGGTTCAAATAGGAAATCGCTATACCTACCTGCTAAAGCCAATGTTAAAAAATAGTCAGGTAGCAAAAACCGAAAAAATAGATGTTGAATATTAATAACATAATAGGATGAAAAGGATTTTACTAACGATATTATTCACAATAATAGGGTGTTTTGTTTTTGGGCAGAATGGTATCTCTTTGAATGGAACGGCAGACTATAAATTTACTATTGATGGGTATCAAGGAGAAGATCCAAAAGCTTGTGGAGATATCTATGGACTTAGAGAGTTAAACCTATATTATGAAGATGGTAGTGTTGAAAATTTGTGGAAAGGCAGAATTTGGAATCAAAACTTTAACCATGAAAAACTTTATACTAAAGATAAAAA
Source organism: Candidatus Ornithobacterium hominis (assembly GCF_951229915.1). Lineage (GTDB taxonomy): Bacteria > Bacteroidota > Bacteroidia > Flavobacteriales > Weeksellaceae > Ornithobacterium > Ornithobacterium hominis. Next base: position 842,537 of record NZ_OX579588.1, read on the forward strand.
GATAACAGGAATTCAAATATACTCTATAAATAAGTGGTGGGTTTTCGGGGTTTTTAATGTTAAATTCTGTAATGCAAGAAATGATGATAAAATAACATTACCGGTCAATAGAACTTGTTATAGCAAATTTTATCAAAATCCATTACATGTTACAAGAGATTTGACTATAAAATCATATCCAATATATTCTATTATTTATAATAATGGTGAAGAATATACGCTTGGGAGTAATCAAAATTTGAAAATAGCTCTTCCAGATGATCTAAATTCTTATGATTACGTATGGAAATATAGTATTGAGGGAGGTATTCCAAATATATTTCCTGATTCATACAATCAAAAATCTATACTTAACATTCCAGCCAGTGAGTTTGTGGCAGAAGATAATTATGGGAAAATTATTTCCGTATGGGTAGAATCTTCCTGTAGCAATGGAGCTAACAAATCTAATAAATTTAAATTTATCGTATACAAATCATCTCCTCAAATAATATCTCATGACGTTTCATCAACCAAATGTTTTAACACAAGAGACGGTGAATTAACACTTCATTTTGATAGAAAACTTGACAAAGGAGAGACCTTATCTTTAAGTTTAAAGAACAAATTGACAGAAACTGTGGTTGTTAATAAAGACATTACCTCTTATTTACATTCAGGTACCTCCTATACACTTGAGAATTTACCACCTGGAGAATACAGATTAAATGTACATGGCACTTATAATGGAAATTCCACTTATACCGACGGAGAAAAGCATAGCATTGATTTTGAAATTGAAAAAGCAACACCGGTAAGCTTTCAATTATCATCCAAAACAGATGTCTATTGTTTTGAAGGAAACGATGGTGTAATTAATATAGAGGCAAAAGGAGGCACAGGAAAATATCAGTATTTAATAACAAAAGACGGAAAAAATTATTTAGACTGGACCGATTTTAATAATGCTAATAAAACTTCTATAAACGCTTTGTCAAAAGGAATTTACAAAATAAAAGTACGAGATACACATGAGTGTGTAGCCAGGGAACCCAATGATTCGAGTATAGAAAAAGAAATTGAAATTACGATCAGTCAGCCAAACGCTCCGATTAGTTTAATTGATAAAAAAATAGAAATTGTACAGCCTACGGGGTATGGATTAAGCAATGGCTATATTTCTGTCATGGTACAAGGAGGCACACCAAAGTCAGACGGAAGTTATCATTATGAATGGAGAAAAGATAGCCCTACGGGGACGCTCATCACAACTGGAATAACAACCAGATTATCAAATAATTCTTATACCATAAAAATCAGTAATCTCACTGCCGGCAAATATTATCTCACTGTAAAAGATAAAAATTATAATGCCGCGACGACTAAGCTAGGAAATTGTGGAATAGTATCGAAAGAATTTGAAGTAACTCAACCCGATCCATTGAAGGCAGAAATAGAAATATTACAAGATATTTCTTGTAATATTTCCAATGAATATCCTTTTAAGTTAGATTTAAATCAGAATGGAATTCCTGACAATGCAGAAGACGGAAAAATAGAAGCAAAAGTAACAGGCGGAGTAGGAACCTATAGCTATCAATGGCAGAAATTGGATAATGGTATTTTCATAGATATTTCTGGAGCTACGGCACCTGTTTTAAAAAACATTAAAGCAGGCACCTATAAAATATTAGTAATAGATAAGAATAAGAACAAAGTCGAAGAAAAAATAGTAACGACTTATCCACCTAAGTTTGAACTATCAATGTTTGCCAATTCCATTTCATGTAATAATGAAAGTAGCGGCAGAGTTTCGGTAAAAGCAACGGGCGGAACAGGGGCTCATTCTTATGAATGGAATACAATGGATACCACTTCCGAGGTTACAGGACTTAGAGCTGGAAATTATTTTGTACTTGTAACAGACGCTAAAAACTGTAAGATAAAGGGCGCTGCAGAAGTCACACAGCCAGATCAAATTGTGATTACGGACGAAGAAGTTCGTAATCCGATATGTCATAATGCTTCTAATGGATCTATTAAAATAAAAATTTCAGGAGGGACAAAACCCTATAAAATCAGCTGGTCTAATGGTGTAACGACAGAAGAAAACTCAAATTTATCCGCAGGAAACTATGTACTAACAGTTACAGATGCCAAGGGGTGTCAAGAAATAAAAGAATATAAATTAACAAATCCAGAACCATTAAGAGTCCATATTGGGGAAGATGTAACATTGTGCGCAGGAGACACTCAAAGATACGACGCAACGATAGATGATAAAGGAGCAAGTTATTTATGGAGAAATGAAAAAGGAGAGATAATAAGCAAATTACCAACAATAGAATTATCCGATGCAGGAGTTTACACTGTTACGGTTACGGATTCCAAGGGATGTATAGGGACAGATCGTGTTGTTATAAAAAAATCTAATGAGATATTAGAGCCTAAATTTATGCTTACGACTCATGCTTATACCGAATCCACCGTTGTATTAGTAAATACATCACCCAAGATGCCAGAAACTGTTGAGTGGCTTATTCCAGATAATTCTGCTCTAAGTGTAATAGAAAAGAATGAAGAATATTTAGAGCTTAAGTTTTCAAATACAGGTTCGTACAGAATAGGGTTAAAAGGAATGCAAGGGCAATGTAAAAAAACTTTCTACAAAGAGGTTGTCGTAGAAGAAAACTTGTCTGGAGTAGATTTATCTTCAGATAAAATTTCTAATATCACAGAATTTAATGTAGCCCCAAATCCTAATGATGGAAACTTTAAAGTAATTGTAAAATTAGAGAAAGAAAATCCCATTAATCTGCGAATTATAAATATGCTCACTCAACAAGCATATCCTGTAATCACCAAGCCAAAATCAACCTATTTTTTAGTGCCTTACCATGTAACGCTGTCTACGGGGGTATATTTTGTTATTTTAGAAACAGGTAATGAATCAATGGTGAAGAAAATGATAATTAAATAAAGATATGGAAAAGATAATAAATCGAAATAATTGGATATCCACACTCATTACATTGATGACATTTATCGTTATCAGTTCTTGTGCTAGAGAGGATAGTATTCCAGTAACAGCAGATTTTGATATAAAAGTTGTCAACGAAGATTATTCAGTACCTGTGAGAGTCGAAATAAAAAATAAATCAAAGGGAGCGGATACCTATCAATGGACGTTCGAAGGAGCTGTAACGTCTCATTCCAGCCAAGCAACCCCTAAGCCTGTAATTTATACAAAAGCAGGGATTTACAAAATTATATTAAAAGCATCCAATAAAGATGGTAATGAAGACAGAAAAGAGCTAGAAATCAAAATAGATGCCGCTATGAAAGTTGATTTTGATTGGATGATGCAAGGTAGTGATATTTCTCCAGTGACTTTACAGATGCAAAATAAATCATTAGGAGCGACTAATTATCATTGGGAGTTTGAAGAAGGACTCCCAGCACGGTCTAATCAACAAAATCCAAAAGTCGTTTTTAACAAAGCAGGAGAGCATAGTATTAAATTAACCATCACCAATGGAAGAGAAAGCTATACTATGCAAAAAAGCATTATTGTAAAACCTGAAATGACAGCTGATTTTGATTGGTCTGTGGATTATATCGACAATGATTATCAGGCACCTGTAATATTACATTTAAAGAACAAATCAACACATGCTTTTTCCTATAAATGGATAGTTGAAGGAGCATCACCATCAATATCTGAAGAAGAGAACCCAGACATTCATTTTGCCAATGCAGGCAATTACACAATTATCTTGCAAGCAATAAATGATAAAGCGACTAAAGAGATAAGAAAACAAATCACCATACACCCTGATGTCAATTTACTTTCATTTAGTAATATTAAATTAGGTATCAATACAGCCCATAATACCATTGGTTGTTTCTTTTCCTCCAATTTAGGAAAAGTAATCAAAGAGAATGAAGTATCAGAAATATCTACGGATAAAATAGATTTTGGCTTTTTTGGCTTAAACACCTCTTTTACTTATAATCAATTTCTATCACCAGATGAAGTACAAACCACGTCGTTTAATAAGATACCTAACGCCATTCACACAAAAATAATTAATTCACAAGAGTTGGTGAAAATACAATTAAACCCAACATTATTTGAATCGATTAAAACAGGAAAAGGCTTTAGTAGTATAAATATTACAGAAACAAATACAGGAAAAACGCCTTTTGACAGTACAAAGAAACCACGAGTAGTTTTATTTCAAACAAACGATGGAAGAAAAGGAGCAATACTAGTCAAAGATTATATTTCATCAGGAAGAGATTCATATATCTTAGTAGATATTAAAGTTCAAAAACACGCCCAATAATTATGAGGAAAAAATTAATTAAGTATTTTTTGATTTCATTTTCAATGATATTAGGAATAGCGATATGTAATGCACAAGAAGTTAATTTAGAAGGTTTAGGAAAAAGGGTCAAAGAAACCTTAGAGAAAAATCCATTCAAGCTTAGTGGAGGGATTTCTGCAAACTCAGTTTTTTACAAATCAAATGTTTATAGTGAGCGAGCTCCTTTCACTTATTTTTTGAATGGGAACTTAAATTTGGGAGTATATAACTGGTCTATGCCTATTTCATATAGTTTTACAAATCAAGGAGGGCAATTAGGATACGAAGTTCCCTTTAAATTTAACAGATTAAGTATAGCCCCTAGGTATAAATGGGTAAAGGCTTATATTGGCGATGCTTCCATGAGTTTTTCTCCCTATACATACAATGGGCTTTTATTTACGGGCGGGGGACTTGAACTTACTCCCAATATCCCTTTAAAAGTAGCTGTGATGGCAGGTAGATTGAACAAAGCCGTTGAAGACGATGAAAATTCTAATACGATTCCTGCTTATAAAAGAATGGGCTATGGGGCCAATGTTAAATGGGAAAAAGAAAAATATAAACTAGGAGTTATAGGTTTTTATGCGAAAGATGAAGTTAAATCTTTACAGCTTCAACCTGACACTAAAGGAGTCTTTCCTCAAGAAAACCTTGTATTGTCATTTACTGGAAAAATAAAAATGCAAAAAAATTTAGAGTTGTATGGGGAATATGCAAATAGTGCTTTAATTAATGATTTAAGGAATAATAACAAAGGCGGAGATAAGAAAGGAATAGCTTCTTTGTTTTTGCCAGCAAATACTAGTCTAGAATCTTATTCTGCTTATAATGGGGGCGTTAATTTAAATCTAAAAAAAGGAACTATTGGGATTAAGTATGAGAAAATAGATCCGGGATATAAAACATTGGGAGCGTATTATTTCAACAATGATCTTGAAAACATAACGCTTAATACTTCCTTTCTAATGTTTAAAGATAAAATTTCTCTAGCTACTAGTTTAGGGCGCCAACGAGACAATTTGGACAATAAAAAGATTAAACAAACGAACCGTTGGGTAGGAGCCGCTAATATTAATGTTCGAGCTTCAGATAAACTTTCAGTTACTGCGAGTTATTCAAACTTTACGATGTTCACAAATCATCAATTAAATCAGTTCAATATAATTAATAAAAATCCGTTACTATTACAACAGCCTAAAGATTCTGTTGAATATAAACAAATAGCCCAAAACACAAACATAAATATTAATTATATAATTTCCAGTACAAAAGAAAAGACTCAAAACATAAATATTAATTATTCGCTAAATGATATGGTCAATAAAGAAAATAATGTTGTGAGAAAAGGCGGATTGTCAAGATTTCATAATGCAAATATTAATTACAGTTTAGGCTTTCCTAACAAAAAATTAAATATGGCAGGAGCTTTAAATTTCACACACACTTATACTATGTCACAAACAACAATAATATGGGGGCCTGGGGTTACAATAAATAAATCTTTTCTAAAAGAAGATAAACTTAGAACCAACATGGGATTGTCTTACAATCAATCGAAAAACAAGAAAACAAATGCTAAGGTTTTAAATTTTTCTTTAGGGGCTAGCTACACTCCTTGGAAGAAACATAATTTTAATCTTAATTATATACAAATGCTTAGAAAAACTGATCAAAAAGAGATTAATCCGAATTTAAATGAAATAACATGTACTTTTGGCCATAATTTTAATTTTTAATTAAATTTGGCAGTTTCCGACACCGTCCCAAAAAGTGAACAAACTAATAAAGTTATTCTCTTACATTTTAAACTTTTTGCTCGAGGTATTTATTTTACTTTGGGGCGGTTGAATAGCTTTATCATCAACCTTTGATCCCACTTGCTCATCATCTAGAGAATCTACCTTTGTATTATTTTCATTTATCGACAAATGAATTTTCCTTTCAATGGAAGCTAGTTCATTTTTAAGTTCTGCGAGTTCCCTTTCTTTATTCCATTTACCATTCACCACTTGTTGTAAGATAGGTAAATCATCCGTAAGAAATTTGAAAAATAGGGATGCTATTATCAATGTGTGGGATATTGATTCCGTTAAAAGACTTCAAGCAAGGTTAGATGGTTACTACTGTCCTATCAAAAAACAAGACATTTTAAAAAATGCTGATATTATTTTAGGAGTTTCTGGTAAACATTCTTTGTATCTTGAAGATATACAACATTTAAAAGAAAGGGTTATATTAGTTTCTGGAAGTTCCAAAGATGTAGAGTTTCAGTATGAAAATTTATGTAAATATGCAGATAGTGTTTCTCTTTATGAAAGTTATAGTGTGCTAAAATTTGATACTAAACATATAATAGTTCTTAATCAAGGACAACCTATAAACTTTAGAAATAATAGTGTACTATCTTCTATATTGGAACTCGTTTTTTCTGAATTATATGTCTGTTTATATTATACGGTAAGAAACCCTGACAAAATAGGTTTACATAAAATAGATGAAAAAGAGCATCAAGCTTTATGTGAGGAGTGGGAAAAAGTTTATTTGAATTAAAATATTAAAAATGAAAGAAAGAATAAGGCAACAGGTGTTTGATTTCATTTCAAATTATGAAATTGATATTGCTCATGATATTTTTCATTTAGATAGAGTTTGCAATAATTGCTTGTTTTTAAACGAAAAAGAAAATCACAAAAAAGATGAGCCAGTATTGATATTATCCTCTTATCTTCATGATTTTCATAGGCTTTCTTCTGGGAATGACAGTAAACTGAAAAAAGTTGAGGAATCTGAAGAATTACTGTATAACTTTTTTCAGAAAAATAGTGAGTATAAAAATTATAGGAATGAGGTTATTAGCTTAGTTTCAGCAACAGATAAATACTCTTTTTCTGATGATAAACAAAATAAGAGTAAGATTGATATAAAAGCTAAAATTTTGTTTGATGCGGATAGTTTGGAGGCATTAGGTGCGATTGGTATAGCAAGAGCGTTTTCTTTTGGTCAGTGGATAGAAGAACCTATATATAACCCTCAATTCCCTTTAAAAGATGATACTTTTTATCAAGCAAAGAAAACACATTCTGTATTACATCATTTCTATGAAAAATTATTTAAGTTAGAAAACGAATTCTATACCGAAACCGCTAAGAAAATAGCAAAAGAAAGAACGGAGTTTACGAGACTATATATAAAAATATTTTTAGAAGAGATTTCATTATGAAAAAAGATAAAATTGATTTTGTAGCATCAGGAATAATAATTGATAAAAATGCCGTTCTTATGATATGGCACAGTAAGTTAAATGCTTGGCTGTTTCCTGGAGGTCATATTGAAGACAACGAAACTATGGAAGAAGCTGTAATAAGAGAATGTAAAGAAGAGGTTAACTTAGATACAGAGGTATTTGATAATAGAGTAGGAGCGCTTTCTGATAACAATGTAGTAGAAGAAAATTTACCTTTTTGTATTTTAAAAGAACCTATAAAAGAACCCAATAATTTTCATTACCATATAGATTTTATTTATAAACTCAAACCAAAAAATATTGAAGATTTTAATTTACAGCCCAATACTAAATGGGTGAAAAAAGATGATATAGAGTCTTTAGATACTTTTGATAATGTAAAAAAACTATTAAAAAAGATTCTTTAAGTAGCTTCAAAATACATTTGGTTGGATTTTGTCCAACTCTGAATATCTCTATAGTCATTAGCAGGATTTAGAATGAATTTTAGTCCCCCAAAACCTGAATATTGTTTTAAGATTTCTTTTTCAGCATTAGTAGCAAGTCGCTTTTCGAGGTCTAGCTCAAAAGCGACTTGCAATGCTTTAATATTATTCTCTAAATGTAGTTTCTTATTGAACGCCATTTTCCTCAATCCATATTTGAATTTGTCCTGTTAGTTCAGTGTAAAGAGCATCATACGCTTGGGAGCCATCAAAATCTTGATGTAAATTGTAATGCTCAAATACTTCAATGCAATAGGGGAACATTTTAAGTGCAAAGGCACGGGCTTCATCGGCAGGGATTTCTCGGTCAAACTCATTACAAACCACTTGATATACTGTGTCAAAAGGGGAATAATACAAGCCTTCAAAAAGAGCTTCATTTGCGATTCTACGACATTCCAGTACATCATTTCCCGCTTCAAACGCATTTTGATATGCCTGTGCAGCTAAATCCCCCCTTGCTTTGATAAACTCCTCATCAGATGCCAGATTAGGAAAACTCGTGTTTAATAGTTCTCTTAGTCGTAAATCATAATACGAAATTTCTTTTTCTTGTGTTGCCATAATTTTTATATTTATTATTGATGATTAATTATATTTTTTCAATGAGTTCAGTTCGTACCTTTTCGTAGGCTATTAGGTGGTCGTAATTCTCACTAGGGTGTAGCAGTAAAGCTGTGTCCCCCAAAAATTCACTATCCTCTAATTTCAATTCTAAATTTCTTAAAAATTGTTTTTGAGTAGGACTTTGTCCTTCTGAAAAATTCATATATTGATGATAGATTTGAATTATTTTTTCGACATCAAGATGAGTTTTGGTCAAACATTTATATAAATCGAACAAATCTCTACCTTTTCGCCTTTGATATAAAGCTCTTAGTTTAGTAGCAATTAATTCTTCTAATGAATAAGTAACAATATTTGCCTTATCTTTATACCAAGGACTGTCCACTTCAAAAGGAACTTCCGAAAATCCTAATGCTGTAAAATGCTCTTTACAATTGATTTCTATTTTTAATCGAATGGGAACCACAGGAGGAATCTCTGAGGCTACTTTAAAAATTAGTACATTGTTATTTCTTTTCTGACGAACATAAGGTTCTCCTAAAAAGGACAGGACTTCTCGAAGTCGGTCGATAGTTTCTTTAATAGGTTCGGCTTTGATTTGAACTAAGTCAATATCTTCCGAGTAGCGAGGTTGTGGCGATAAATATAACTTATGCAAGGCAGTTCCTCCCCGAAAAGCCAAATGTTTTGATAGAAAAGCATCTTTATAAATTTCTACCAGAGCTTTGCAGATAATTAAATCTTGTTCTACTTGTTCAGGTGTCTGCCACGGAACAATGGAACGCCAATAAGTAATTGCATTTTTAGGTATCATTCGTCAATGTATATTTGTTCATTTATTATTATTTTCCAAACGGGATGATAGTCATCTGTATCAGATATTTCTTTACCTGTTTTTAGAGGTGTTTTCCAAAAGTTTAGTCCAATTTCTTGGGATTTTTTCCATAGTATTTTCTCCAACTCTTTTTCTTCTAAAATAGAAAGTACATAACCTAAACGCTGGATACTTGCTATCGGAAACTGAGATATTAGCGTATTAGGCATTCTCTTAAAATCCATTTCAGCACAAAGTTCCTGTATGACTTCAGTCGCTCTATTCAAACCACCTATTTCATTCTCATAGATAAGTAGGTCCAAGGCGGTAACTTCAGGAGTGGATACTTTTACATAACCGTTTTGCGTTTTATGTAATGTCCATAATTCCTCGGTGATGAAACGCTTAACTGGAAAAACAATCTGTACATTATTCTTTAAGGTTGTTCTTAAAGGCGGTAATTCAGTAAGTACAGAAAAAGTTTGTGGGCGTTGATGTGCAGCTCCATAAAAGCTGGCAGCACTTAATAAGCCGATATAATAATTCCTTTCCAGATAATTCATTAGTTCATCTATATATAGATAGGGCGGCACTTGTTTGCTCAAAGCATATTCAACAGGAATAATTACATAAAATCCTTTCCAAATAGATAAAATTTTTCCTTTACAACTTAATCGGTGCAAAGCATTGGAAATACTTTGTTCTTTTAAATTTGTAAATTGATTTCGTACTTGTTCAATACTAAAAGTCATAATCCCCTTTTTAGGTAATTCTTCTACCCAGTCCTTAATCGTTATTTTCGTAATAAACATTCCTTTTAATTTGATTTATTTGCAAATATACTCACTTTTTGAGTATTAAAGCAAACATTTCAAAAAAAAAGGTTTAGACAATTATCTATTGACGGCATTTTTCGCCGTCAAATACTTATTGTTTAAACCTGTTATGCTTTGATTATTTTCATTTTCCTTTTTTATTTTTAGAGCGAGGCGGAAACTCAAATGAGGTAGAACTGTCTTCTTGAAGAACCAAATAAGCATCAAAACTTTTTCCCGCCTTACTTTTTAATCCTTTTGAAAGCGTTGTTTTTCCATTTTCCAGCAAAGCCATTATCGCTTCATCATTTACCTGTTTTCCGCAAACATTTCTGAAAAATAACCACTGACAATCTTCTTCCATACATTTAGCAACTTTCTTGTATAAACGAACACTTTGTTTTTTACAAACAGGACAAACCAATGCAGGTGAAGCAATTCCTTCGATTTCCATCGCTAAAAAATCTTCTGTAATTTTTTGGGTATAGTCTTTCATCGCTTGTAGGAAATCTTCTGGAGGGAGTTGCCCTTCCTCAATTTCATTGAGAGAGGCTTCTCATTCACCCGTTAATGCCACATCAGCGATTTTTCGGTCTTTGACCCATTCAAAAACTTTCAATCCCTTTTCAGTTGGAACTATACTTTTCTTTTGGCGTTTGATATAGTTTCGTTTCAACAAAGTTTCTATTGTTGCCGCTCGAGTAGCGGGAGTTCCAATACCAGTACCTTTGAGTAATTGTCGTTGATTTTCGTCTTCCAAATCCTTTCCTGCCGATTCCATTGCCGACAATAAAGTCGCTTCTGTATATAATGCTGGAGGGCGGGTGGTTTTGGTGAACTTGATTCTTTTACAGGAGATAATTCTTTTTTTCCTGCCATTAGTTCCATTAACTCGCTTTCGTTGATAGGGTTTCTCTTCTTTCTCATACTTCTATTATTTTTATATCCGACAACGAAACTATAACCTTGTTTTTATCTTTTATACTACCTGTCTTTTTTTGGCTTTGTTTGTCCTTTTTTGGAACAGATAAGTACTGAAGATATTTAAACATTTGTTTATCACATAGTATCTTAAAAGAATTTCAAAAAATAGAGTGTTAATGAAAAAAAAACTATAATAATTTGTATAATCCAATATATTTTCCTACATTCCGATTATATTCTTGATGATATGAAGTATTTTAAAACAATGTTTTTTTTATTTATGGTTTGCTTTTCTATTGGATGTTTTAATTACAATAAGGAAGAGGATTATTACAAAGAGGTTGAAGTAACCGTTCTATCAGAAACAACTTTAATCAAGTGTTGTTCTCCTAATTTTACTGGAGAAAGAGAGGCTATGATTGTAAAAAAGAAAAACGATAAAACAGACTATCTTTTCTTAGATGAAATTCGAGGATTTACTTATGAAAGAGGCTTTGAATATTTGTTATTGATTAAAGAAAAGCATTTAGCAAATGCACCTCAAGACGTAAAGTCTGTTGAGTATCATTTAATAGAAGAATTATCAAAGCAAAAGAAGTAATTTCAATTTTAGTATTTGATTTATTCATAGTTGTAATCCCTTTATTATTATATCTATATCCGCCAAAAAAAATAAATTATGCATTTGGTTATAGAACTAAACGTTCAGTAATGAATATTGATAACTGGAATTTTTCACAAATTTTTTTTGCCAAAAGATGGTTATTAGTATCGGTAGTTGTTATTCTAACCTAAATGCCCCCGAAGTTTTAATCCTCCTGGCGTTAAATGTAATACACATACCATACAGGTTTGATAATGCCCCGCCAATGCGCACAATTCCTCTATCATTTCAATACTTTCGCTTTCATTATTGGCGGAACTTATTAAATCAGCAATACCATCAATGACCACCAGATGTTAAATTTCCTAAAACATCCAAGCCTTAAAAAAAATCCTGAAAAACATTTCCTCAAAAACAAGAATTTTGGTATCTTTGACCCCAAATAGCTACGGCTGTTTTTAATTTAAGTTAAACCACAAAAAAAACAAAAACTTATGACATAGCGCCAACGGGCAACATAACATAAAAATAGTGTAATTGTATTATTTCTAAATCAAAAATTCCCCAATTTTTATACAACCAGAAATTATACAGGAACTACACCCTTATGGGGTGTGGGGCTTTGTATATTGGTTGTGGGTATGGGGATACCTTGATTTAGTGTACAGAATGAGTCATCCACACCTTTTTTTATGCCCATACCCAACGGATACCTTAGGATGACATTTTAAAAATCAAGGGATTGCGATAAAAAAGAACAAAGCAATTTAAAAGTTTAATCCAATTAAAATGTTACCATTATGAAAAAACAATTAACTATTTTATCCCTCACATTTGGCGTATCTGCCTTTGCACAGGTAGGGATTAATACGGAAAATCCCAAAGCTACTTTAGAGATTACTAATAAAGGAGCAGAACCTGCCAAAGGATTGCTTATCCCAAGAATGACAGCAGATGAGGTGAAGACTATGACCGATGCGGGCGGAGTAGGAACAGACCAAAACTCGCTACTCCTTTATATAACTGCTCTGTTTACTGATGTGGCTAATAAAACAGGCAAGTATGAGCTGATAGACCAAGCGGGCTACTACTATTACGACGCTAATGATGCTGGTGGTAAATGGAAGAAATTAGACACTACGCTTTATGGTAGCAATGGTACCCTTTCTGCCGACCGCACGGTAACCATGGATGGCAAGACTTTGACATTTAATGGGAACAATGCTCAAATAAAAGTACCCAATATGCAAGAACGCCTAACAAGCGAGGATGTGTCTACCATAGTAATGGCTACTGATGGCACTTTTAAAAAAGATTCTAATTGGTGGACCTTTCAGAATTCTACAACTCCTCCAGAAATTAAAAAAGATAAGATAAAGAAATATTTGTTAGATATAGGATATATTTCAATAGGCACTAATGAGGTTAAAGTGAACACAGAATTTGAGTACGGATGTCATCGTCCTGGAGAAAGTAAATTTATTCATTATAAACGCCGGGGAATTTTAACTATTCCAAAAGCAGATTGGATAAAAGGAGATAATTCTAAAGGGACAACTTTATATTTTGTTAAAAGGAAAAGAAATGCGCAAACTTTATCTCCTCCTTTTCTGAAAGCTTATAAATACCATAATGTGGGGATGTATTTTCAATGTTGTACTTTTGGAAGTACTACGGGAACAGTTTTTTGGCTGGAAGAAACAGGTTTGGATGGAGTTGAGGGTAAAATGAATAGCGGTAGAACACCTATAAGAGAAGGATATGATGCTCCTAATAACTTAAAGCTTGAAGATTTTAGATTCGTAACAGAATGTGATGATCAGTTATTGTATATTCATAGAGATATACGAGCGATACAGTACGAAGATTAAATCAAACTTATTTTCTTCATTTCTTATAATTCTGCTTTAAGATATGCAATTCTCTATCTCTTCAATAGAAAATTTATTGAGGCAAAAGTATAAAACGGGACGAGTTCGGAATTTTTTCTATTTTTAGTAGAGAGTGGGTAGGAGTCAATGATTTCTGTCGATTGAGATTGTTCTTGGATGTACGCTTTTATAAATTGGATTTCTTGGCGTAATTGTAGCCATTGGTTCTCTTCAATAGTGATTAATTTCATTTCTTCTAATTTTATCGTTTATCTGGGGACAAAGTTCAGAAGACTGAGGCGATGATAACGCCAAGTTTTGCCAATGGGTAGATAGAAAATTAGCCATTTTAACGCATTTATGTTTATGCCTGAATAATCATGAATTTAGAGCAAAAAAAAGACACTTAAAGCGACTAATAATCATCTTGAAGTTAGTAAAGTAAGTAGTGTGAGTGTGGTTTGCCAATGGGTGTTTATGGGTGTTTTTCTCTTATGCCCAATAAATGGGCAAAAGCAAACTATAAATTTTTATTGATATAGTTTTGCAAAGAAGACTGTAATTGATCAATAAATAAGGTTTGAGATTTTGAACGAAATTTCATACGATGAAAGGAGTGATTAATATCCTTGAGTTCCACTTTAAATATCCTTTGAAAAGCAAAAGAGATAGCGCTCAGGTTGGTGTTTCCATTGGAAATAGCACCAGAACAATATAATGCATAGATTAGCTCCACAAGGGCATTTTTAGAAGCACTCCATTCCAAGGAATGTTCAAAATCCTCTATATCTTCGTATTGTTTTTCAGTTGTCCTGAATAATAGATAATCATAAAATAACTCACGAGCGATAATTCTAGCGACTAAATAGTCATAATAAGTAGAAAAATAGGGGTCTAAATCAAAGACATGATTTTCTAATCCATCAGCAAGATTAATAGCGAAACGCTTAAAGTAGAGAGCATCTTTATCATTTCTGCCCGACCAATAATAGCGATAAAAATCGTCTGATTTTAGAAAATAATCATAACGCTTTCGGCATCTTTCCTCCTCATCACTAAAGTATTTTTTAGTAAAGTCATTGATAGAGGTAGGGCGTAGCATTTCTGTACGATACACTCTATTGTAAAAGATTAATTTTCCCTGAATATTGGGTTTGATATGTCGAAAGAAATAGATTTCTTCATCATCATCTTCAAAGCCTTTTTGTAAAATCTCTTTACGAAATTCTTGCAATTTGTCATTTAGGTAAATCACCATCTTAAGTGCCTCCTGCGTAATTTGCTTGGTTTCAAACGTTACTTTTTTTTCTTCCTTTTCAATCTCTTGTTCAATTCGTCTGAACATGTTTACATAATGCGACATATTAGATTTTTTAAAATTAAGACTAAAAAAATAAGCATTAATTATCACAAACTAAAATAGGGAGAAAGAAGAAAATCAAACTAAGAAACAAAATTTACATTCAAATAAATCCTGTAATAAAACTTTGTATGTATTTGCAGGCTGCACGCCGCAAGCGTGCTCCTCTATGGGTGCCGACTTGCAGCGTGCAGCCTGCAAAGCAAAGTTACAAGATTTTTTTTTGAAAGTAAATAAGTGTATATTTGCGGTATTGAGTTTTCAATGAAAATCAGTGAAATTCAAGGAAGCAAGTTGAGTTACTAATTCGTTACCTGATATTTTAAAAATACTTGTAATATTTTGGTATTTAGACAGATAATGGATTACTTTATTTTTTATTTTAAAGAATATCTCAGAACTATTCATAAAAAAATTAAGCCTTAAAAAAATTAAGCCTTAAAAAAAATAGCCACCTCAATTTTTTATTTTTGAGACGACTACTTTTATAAAATTCTTCAAGGTTTTAAAAAAATCAAGATAAATTTTTTAAGCCTTAAAAAAATTAGGCCAAACCAGTAATATTTCCATCATTATCAATATCCATATTTTCGGCAGCAGGCGTAGATGGTAAACCTGGCATGCGCATGGCATCACCTAGCATTGGGATTATAAAACCAGCTCCAGCGGCGACCTCAAACTCTCTTACCGTAACACTGAAATTTGTGGGGCAACCTAATTTTTTATCATCATCGCTTAGAGATTTTGGTGTCTTAACCATACAAATCGCCATATCATCAAAGCCTAATTTTTTAAGCTCACGCATTTGTTTTTTTGCTTTGAGCGTGAAATTGACCTCAGAAGCACCGTAGATTTTTGAGGCAATAGAATCAATTTTCTCTTCAATTGAATCATCATTATTATAGAGAAATTTAAAATTTTCTTTCTTTTGATTTTCAATGGATTGAATAACACTTTCAGCTAAATTAGTCATGCCGTCACCTCCTTTAGAAAAGCCTTCTGCCAACACGGCGTCTACGCCTAATTTTTTGCATTGGGATTGAATAAATTCAAGTTCAGCATCATCATCACCTGGGAAATGATTAATCGCCACCACAGGATTTAAGCCAAAAGATTGAATGATTTGGATATGTTTTTCTAAATTAGGGTATCCTTTTTTTACTTTTTCTAAATCAGGAGTTTGTAAATCATCTTTAGAGGCTCCGCCATGGTGGCGTAAAGCACGGACTGTGGCTACAATTACAGTTGCATCAGGCTGTAGGGCAGAAGCTTTACACTTGATGTTGATAAATTTTTCTGCACCCAAGTCTGCACCAAATCCAGCTTCTGTTACCACATATTCGCTCAGGCTCATACCCATTTTGGTAGCCAAGACTGTATTGGTTCCTTGTGCGATACTCGCAAACGGGCCACCATGAATAATCGCAGGATTTCCTTCTAAAGTTTGTACCAAATTGGGTTTAATGGCATCTTTCAGCAAAATTGCCATCGCACCAACCACATTTAAATCTCGGGCAAAGACAGGTTTCCCGTCAAAGGTATCAGCAATATAAATTTTAGCCAATCGATTTTTTAAATCTTCGAAGTTTTCGGCCAAGCAAAGAATAGCCATGATTTCCGAGGCAGGCGTAATGTTGAATCCATCTTGGCGCACAACTCCATTATTATCACCTATGCTCAGAATGATTTGGCGCAAAGAGCGATCATTCATATCAATCACACGCTTCCATGTAATTGTTTTGGGGTCGATATTCAAATTTCTTTTTTTAGACTGTAAATTATTGTCAATCGCTGCCGAGAGCAAATTATTAGCTTTTTCTATAGCATTAAAATCACCTGTGAAATGCAAATTAATATCTTCCATAGGAATCACTTGTGCATACCCACCACCAGCAGCTCCACCTTTGATTCCAAAAACAGGACCTAGTGAGGGTTCACGTATCACGACGGTAGCTTTTTTTCCAATTTTGTTTAATCCGTCTACCAAACCAATGCTAGTCGTGGTTTTGCCTTCACCTGCTGGCGTTGGTGTAATGGCGGTGACCAAAATTAATTTATTTTTCTCCCATTGGTTTTTTTGAATTAACTTCAAAGGGAGTTTAGCCTTGTATTTGCCGTAAAATTCTAATTCTTCTAGAGGAATATTTAGTTTTTCTGCAATTTTCGAGATGTGTTGTATTTTTGCGCTTTGAGCAATTTCAATATCAGAAGGGAAACTCATAAATAAAATTTTGATTCAATATACAAAAAAAATGATAGAGAGAATAACTTCACTTTAATTATCATACGATAATAATTTTTTTTATCCTATGATAAATTTCATTTAGGAAATTAAGTTTTTAAATTTTTTTTAAGCCTTAAAAAATTATGTTAAATGAATATACTCTTCAATCTCGAGCCCATAGCCACCGATGGCTTTTTTCTGCCTAGGATTTTGGGTAATTAAAGCAATTTTTTTGATTCCTAAATCTTTGATGATTTGTGCACCAATTCCGTAGTCTTTTTGGTCAGTTTCCATCAAGGCTTGGCTATTAGTACCTTCTAAATAATCTTGATAGTGCTTGAATTTTCCTAAAATTAAATCGGAATCTGCTACGTTATTGATAAAAATAATTGCTCCCTTTCCGTTTTGATTAATAATATCTGTAATTTTTTTCAGCAAGGGTTTTTCGCCAAGATGAAGCGCCGAGAATAAATCGAAGTAAGTGTTGGTGCTTTTCACACGGACGGGAACGACTTCATCAATGCTCCAATTAGCTTTAGTCATTGCAAAGTGAATTTGTTCGTTGGTAGTTTGCTGGTAAGCAATAAGTTTATACTCGCCATAAATACTCTGAAAATTAACTTCATTGATTCGCTTGATGAGAGAGTCGTTTTGCAGGCGATATGAAATAAGGTCTTCAATGCTGATGATTTTTAAATCAAATTTCTTGGCAATTTCAATTAGCTGAGGAACTCTTGCCATGGTTCCGTCTTCGTTCATAATTTCTACGATTACGCCACCAGGTTTTAGCCCACTTAGTATGGATAAATCGATAGCTGCTTCGGTGTGCCCAGGGCGTCGCAAAACTCCGCCGTTTTTTGCTCTGAGCGGGAAAATATGTCCTGGGCGACTTAGGTGGTGTGGTAGTGTGTCATTATTCATCAGTGCTTGAACTGTCTTTGCTCGGTCTGAGGCTGAAATTCCTGTTGTAACGCCATGCCCCAATAAATCGACAGAAACGGTAAAAGCTGTTTCTTTAGGGTCGGTATTATTCCCCACCATGGGGTGTAGATTTAGCTGCTCGCAGCGTTCTTCTGTGAGAGGAGCGCAATGCAGACCACGCCCGTATTTTGCCATAAAATTGATTTTCTCTGCGGTGATGAGCTCTGCCGAAGTCACAAAATCACCTTCGTTTTCTCGGTTTTCATCATCAACTACAATGATGATTTTTCCTTGCTTGAAGTCGTTTAGAGCCTCTTCTATGGTGTTAAGTTGAATTTTATTTTCAATATTATTGGTATCTTGTGTGTTCTTTTTTCCCAGCATTAATTTTTAGTTTTTTTGCTATTTTTTCAAAAGGTTGAAAATATGAGTTTAAATCAAATAAGTCTGAATCAGTCATAGCTTTATAAGTGAAAAATAAACCTAATGGCATGAAAATCATTAAAGGTAACCATGCGGCTACATAAGGGTCTAACTGAGCGTTTTTAGCTAAATTTTCGCTGTACATATAGATTAAATAAAAAGCGATGAAAATGATGATTGCTACAACAACAGGCATTCCTACGCCTCCTTTTCTAATGATAGCTCCTAGCGGTGCTCCGATTAAAAAAAATGCAACACACATCAACGAATTAGAAAAATTACGAACTAAAACGAGTACGTGACGAGAGAAGAATTTGGCTCGGCTTTGGACTTCCTCATGTGTGGTTTGATAAAGGATTTTGTCTCGTTCTAAATCAGACTTGATGCTGTAGGCGAGGCGGTCTTTTTCTTCTTGGTTTAACTTTTTAACAGGGTATAGTTTGTAGTTTTGATTCAATGTCGTGGTATCCATCATATAAGATTGCTGCACGATGGTAGATAGA
Source organism: Candidatus Ornithobacterium hominis (assembly GCF_951229915.1). Taxonomy (GTDB): domain Bacteria; phylum Bacteroidota; class Bacteroidia; order Flavobacteriales; family Weeksellaceae; genus Ornithobacterium; species Ornithobacterium hominis. Next base: position 861,644 of record NZ_OX579588.1, read on the forward strand.
TTTTCATTTAAACTCCTATCATAGAAAGCTTGATTTTCAATTTCTAAAGTATCAATGCGATCCATAAGCTGAACTGTGTTTAGGAAATTATAATGGTCTGTTACATTTTCTTTTTCTATGGCTGATTCTACCAATTCAGAAATGTCAAAATGCTGAATTAAGGTATCAAATTGAATGCTCTGTAAGGGCTGTCTTTTTAGCTCAATATTGTTTAAACCTTGAATGTTGTCTTCATAAAAATAGCCATCAAACAAAGCTAGTTTTAGAAAACGATTGTCTTCAGCAGGTTCAAAAATACCTTTTTTGGCAATGATGGTTTGTTGATTTTCATAAGGCGAACTCTCCTTGTGAATAAAAACACCTTCTATGAATTTTTCATTCTCACCATATCTGTCTGTGATTTTCATCGTAAATCCAGGGACACCTGTGATGAAAACACCTGGCGCAAAGTTGACAGCGGGTTTAGTCTGAAGGATATTAAATAGCATATTCTTTGCCTTCCTTTCAGCAAAAGGGACTAAGCGGTCTGAGAAGAAATATAAACCAATCGAAAGCGAGAAAATGAAAACAAAAAGTGGCAGCATGATTCGCCCAAGAGAAATTCCAGTCGACTTCATGGCTGCTAATTCATAATTCTCTCCAAATCCACCAAAAGTCATGATGGCAGCGAGCAAAACGGTTAACGGCATCACTAGCTGAACTTTTGAAAGACCTAAATAAAATAAAAGCTTTAGAATATTCAACATTCCAAAACCCTTTCCTAGAAATCGATCCATTTCTTGCCATGCATATTGTACCATGAAAATGAAAAACAATACGCTGAAAATAAATAGAAACGGACCGAAATAAGTTTTTATCGTATACCAATCGAGCTTCTTAAGCATGCATCAAATTTCGGAAATGTAATAGTTTTTATAAAATTTTTTATCAAAATTTAATAAAGTATAGGGAACTATGATGTTAAATAGTTGTTTTTCAACGCTTATGGTTATTTTGGTGTCATTCAAATCTACTTCTTGCAAATACACTAAATTATTATTTTTCTCATTAACCCCAATAATAATATACTTCACATTTCCTGATTTTGTAGGAGTTAATTTAATTTTCGTTACATCTTTATTTTGGAAATATTCTTTTCCTTCAACTGAGAGGGTGTAACCTTTTTTATAAATATCTAAAACGCGAGTGGGCGTAAACAATTCATCACTATTTTTTTCTGGCTGAGTTACGGTCACTTCTTGTATTTCTTGGTTCACAGTGTAAAGTTTTTTCCCAGTATAAATTTGCTGAATATTCATTGCAGGAACACTCAAGTTGTATTTTTCTTTTTTCACGTAAACTTCACCACTATATTGATCTTTCGTATTGGTTTTAGAATTTTCTAGCTCGCTTTTAAATTTAATATAGTAGGAATTTTTAGCTTTATAATTAGCGCTTACTTTGTTCAAAATCGCTTCGGCATTTTGAGCAAAAGTAAAAGAGCTCAGTAAAACCCATATGATTAAACTATATATTTTCATTTTAAAAATTTTCATTGATTTTTCAATAACTGTTCCAAAGTATTTTCATCAGTTATCAATACTTCTCTAGCTTTACTCCCTTCAAAAGGCCCCACAATATTATTTGCTTCCAATTGGTCGATGATTCTCCCAGCACGATTATAGCCAATTTTTAATTTCCTTTGTAGCATTGAAGCAGAACCTTGTTGTGTTGCAACTACAATACGCGCTGCATCATCAAAAAGAGAATCTCTCTCATTGGGGTCAATGTCTAAAATAGAACCTCCTTCTTCACCTTCGTACTCGGGCAGTAAAAAAGCATCGGGGTAGCCTTTTTGTGAGCCAATATAGTCTGCTAAACTTTCTACCTCTGGAGTATCTACAAAAGCACATTGTAGGCGAATCAAGTCGTTACCTTTGGTGTAGAGCATATCTCCTTTCCCGATGAGTTGATCGGCACCACCACTGTCAAGAATTGTTCTTGAATCTACTTTACTAGTTACGCGGTAGGCTACTCTTGCAGGGAAATTGGCTTTGATAATACCTGTGATTACGTTCACAGACGGGCGTTGGGTAGCGATAATCAAATGGATTCCTACCGCCCTAGCTAACTGAGCCAAACGAGCAATCGGGCCTTCTACCTCTTTACCTGCCGTCATGATTAAATCTGCAAATTCATCTACCACCAAAACGATATAAGGCATGAAACGATGTCCATTCTCGGGGTTTAATTTCCGAGCCTTAAATTTTTCGTTGTATTCTTTGATGTTTCTTACACAGGCATCTTTCAACAAATCATAGCGGTCGTCCATCTCAATACACAAAGAATTTAAAGTGCTAATAACTTTTTGATTATCAGTAATTATAGCATCTTCTACCCCAGGTAATTTAGCTAAGAAATGTCTTTCAATTTTATTATAAAGAGCTAATTCAACTTTTTTGGGGTCAACCATTACAAACTTTAATTCAGCTGGATGTTTTTTGTACAACAATGAAGTAATAATGGCATTAATCCCCACAGATTTCCCCTGCCCAGTGGCGCCCGCCATCAGTAGATGTGGCATTTTTGCCAAATCAGCCACAAAAGTTTCATTTGAAATATTTTTGCCAAAAGCAATGGGCAATTCCATCTCTGAACTTTGAAATTTCTTAGAGGCAATCACCGAACGCATACTCACCATCGTAGGGTTATTGTTTGGTACCTCTATCCCGATGGTTCCACGCCCCGGTATTGGAGCAATGATTCGTATGCCCAAAGCACTCAGACTTAAAGCGATATCATCTTCTAGATTTTTAATTTTAGAAATTCTTACACCAGCCTCGGGTACAATTTCATAGAGCGTAACGGTAGGGCCAACGGTTGCTTTGATGCTATCGATATTGATTTTATAATTTTTGAGTGTTTCGACAATTTTATTTTTATTGACCTCTAATTCACTTTGGTCGATATTTAAATTCTTACCTTTATTATAATCGTAAAGCAAATCAATTTTTGGGAACTGATATTTAGAAAGCTCTAGCCGAGGATCAAACTCACCAAATTGCTGCACCAATTTTTGACTTAGATTTTCTATCTCCACCTCATCTTCCTCTATCGTTTCTACCGTCATCGCAACATCATCTTCATCATCAGGTTCTATAATGATTTCATTGATTTGCGGAGTCTCAACGCCGAGCTCATCCAAATTTGCCGAAGCGTCAGGTTCCACAGGATGCGCTGTAGACATCTTAAGCTTCAAATCATTGTTATCCTCCTCATTTTCTTTTAGGTAAGGGGAAATAGAAGCATCGTCCTCCTCCTCCTCAGTATTAATATTTTTTCTTTTGTTTAAGCTTAGAATTTTTTGCACAGAACTCTCTTTTGCAACGTCAGAATTTTCTTCTAAATTTTCTAAGCCTTTAGAAAATTCTTGATTTGAATTATTTTCTAAGCCTTCAGAAATTTCCTCATGATTGTTTTCCTCAATTTCATTCTCAAAAATAGGTTTTTTCACTTTTTTAAGCGTTTCGGGGGTGATTTTCCATTCAAAAACGACAAATAATACAAGCGTGAAAAGCAACACCAAAACAATGCCGAGAAGGTCAATCAAATTCATCAAATAAGATTTGATTTCAAAGCCCATGCGCCCTCCCCAGATGGGAGAATCGGGCAAAATGAAACTTAAGAAAACTGGTACCCAAATGGAGAAAAACAAAAAATTGAGCGTGATTTTTAAAAATTTAACCTTCTTTAGATTAAAAATGAAAATTGCACCTAGAAATAGTAGCCAAAAAGCCCAAAATACCGCAGTGATACCGAGACTTTGATGAATGAAAGTTTCGCCCAACCAGGCACCCAGTTTTCCGAAAATGTTTTGAACTTCTATATTAGGGTCATCCCATGCACCGAGTTGACTTTGGTCTTTTTCCCAATTAAAAAGGTAGGAACTAAAGGAAAGCAAAAAAACAAAGCCTAAAAATAAACTCAAGACACCAGCCACCATTTGCACTACGCCATATTTTTGGTGCAAAGACTTCTTTTTTTCTGTATTTTTCTTCATGGATACTTTTGCGTGTTATGCAAAAATAGAAATTTGAAAATCTAGATGAAAATTATCTAGCTATATTGGCTAAAATCTTTCACATCCGCCCGAAATTTTGATTGATTTTCTCGGCTAATTTAGTCATGTCGCCGACCTCGGCTCCTTGAAAAATGAGAAAAGCTAAATCATGATTAAAGTATAAAAGTTCCCAAACTTTCAGTTTCTAAATAATTGATAAAATTGAAGATGAATTTCTTAAAAACAGCTTATAAATCACTTATTTGCTCTTAAAAACTAGTTAAACCAAAGGTTTGGCACAAAATTAGAGCTTAATTCATTGTATAGGAATAAAAGTTGTGAGAATTTTTGTGGTTATTTTTAGTGTTTTCTTATTATTTAGTTGTCAACCAACTGGTTACGGCGAAAGTAATACGATGAGTTCATTTGCTAATGAATTTGAAGAAGATGATGCTATAAATATGGTTCAATTTAAGGCGAGGGTTGATAAAAACAAAACAGAAATTTTTGATTTTAATGTTCAGCAATCGGGAGAATTTTTCATAGATTTTAATCAGCCGATAGAGGGGATTGTGCTTGTGATCGTGAATGATAAAACCAAAAAAGTCATCGAAAAAATAAAAAGTAATCAAATTATCAACCTAAAGAAAGGGAGGTATAATCTGATTACTGTTTCTAAAAAACCTGAACCTAAAAACAGGGAAATTGTCTTTGCTATTAGCAGATATTGATAATAAAGAATTAAAATTTAAAGTTTTTTTAAATTCTGATGGAATTTATTTTAATCACTTCGCATTTACTCTCTACCCGTTATATATCAAGCTTTATAATAACTCAAGTGATGTTTGTCTTTAATCTTCAATAAACTTTCATACATCAATAGAATACAGTTTTTCACATCTTGGTGATGCACCATTTCTACCGTCGTATGCATGTAGCGAAGCGGCAGGCTGATGAGTGCTGAAGGTACGCCCCCATTGCTAAAGGCAAAAGCATCGGTATCCGTACCCGTAAAGCGGCTTAGAGCGGAACGTTGAAAATCTATTTTTTTATCAATAGCGGTTTCTTCTATCAAATCACGAATGATGTGATGCACTGCTGGAGCATAGGCTATCACGGGGCCATTGCCACATTTTAAATCGCCATCTTTTTTCTTATTCATGCAAGGCGTTGTGGTATCATGAGTTACATCCGTTACTATAGCGATGTTTGGTTTTATAGTTTCGGCAATCATCTTGGCGCCATTGAGCCCGACCTCTTCCTGTACAGAATTGGTAATATAGAGACCAAAATCTAATTTATTTTTATTTTCTTTAAGTAGACGAGCCACTTCAGCGATCATAAAGCCGCCCATGCGGTTGTCTAGCGCTCGCCCACAGAAGTATTTACCGTTCATGATTTTAAATTCATCAGGATAGGTAATGATGCACCCCACGTGAATCCCCATTTCTTCCACTTCTTGTGGATTTTCAGCACCTACATCTACCCAAAGATCTTCGACTTTGGGAGCCGCATCTTTTTCTTTATTTCGTGTATGAATTGCTGGCCAGCCAAAAACCCCCTCTACCAGTCCCTTTTTGGTTGAAATTTGTACCCGTTTAGATGGGGCAATCATTTGGTCTGAGCCACCATTTCTTACGACGTGCAACAATCCATTTTCGGTAATGTAGTTAACATACCAAGAAATTTCATCAGAATGCGCTTCGATGATCACCCGAAAATCCGCCTCAGGATTGATGATACCGTAAGCTGTACCGTAATTATCGGTTCTGATTTCATCTACAAAGCTTCTGATGTAATTCATCCAAACCAGTTGACCCTCAATTTCATAACCAGTAGGAGAGGAGGTGTTAATGTATTTTTCTAAAAAATTTAAATTAGATTTGGTAAAGAATTTGTCTTTAATCATGTAATATTACTTTTGTGTAAAGTTATAAAATTTAAAACCTATTAATGAAACTAAAAATTTTAAAATATTTTCTAAGCCTTAAATTTTTTTTAGCAGCAAAAATATTTCTTTTTGCGCAAGAAGACGATTTTGATTTCCAAAAGCAAGTTAGTGATTCAGAAATTGAGACACGCGACTGGAATTTAAATCAAACCATTCAGCTTGATGAGCTCAACGCCTACACCGTCACCTTTGAGAAAGAAATTGAAAAAAAATACTACATTTGGCTAGAGCAACGGGTAGATGATGTTTACCCGTTTTTAGAAAAAGCGGTGAGGGAGTATTATTTTGTACGAGATTCGGCAGAATTGATTCAAAATAGAAGAGCGAAGAAAAAATTCATCAAAGAACGCTATAATCAATTGGCTGAACGTTACGAAGAACAGTTGAAAAAACTTTCGACTTCTCGTGGGCAGATTTTAGCTCGGTTAATGCATCGTGAAACGGGAAAAACAACCTATGATATCATCAAAGAACTGCGTGGTGGGATTAGCGCTTTTCTTTGGAATACGGCTGGGGGTGCTTTTGATATTGACTTGAAAAGGAAATTTGAACCAGAGAAAAATCGTGAAGATCTATACATTGCGGTAATTATACAAAAAGGTTTGGCTAGTGGTAAATATCGCCCCATCGAGAAGGAATTTAGGCTTGATAAAAGAGTAAACCCCATTATGAAAGCACTGGGCAGAGAGGAGTAGTTTTGAGAATTTTTCTGAGAGTCGAAAGTAGCGATTAGGTATAAAATTAGGTGTAAAATAAAGAGATAATAAATTTTAAGGCTTAAGAAATTTTTATTATTTAAAAATAATTTATGGATTTCAATAAAACTTTTAGTAAATTTAATTCGTTATTTATCAATTAGATTCATTAAATTCACGAAATCTTAATTGAGCAACTTTTTCGTACAAAAAATTTCTCAAGCCTTAAAAAAAATCATAAAGAACTCAACCAAGTTAAGGTATCAATGCCATCAGCATAATCCTCTAACCTTGGTTTTTGAGCTTGGCCAAAGGGAATTTGATTTGTTGCATTTCCCACCACACATTGCAGTTGCTCATTGTGTTGGGCAATAAAGTTCCTAACTTCATCCATATCTTTATAGCGTTTGTAGAATAAAACTGCTAGTGGACTTTTTAGCTCATCGCTTTCTTTTAGCAGCAAAAAACCATTTTCTATGATTTCATATTGATTCATCAAATACACCGCCTTGTTATAATCATAATTATTGGCATATTTGTGATGATTGATGATTTCTTTCCACGGGAAAAAAGCTTTAAAAATTCGATTTAAATCAAAGCCTTCAGGAATAAAAATCTGAGTCACATTTCTGCAACCTAACCCAAAATAGCGAAAAACATCATCAGCAAAGTTTACCAAATCTGCATCAGTTTCTTTGCCCGAAAAAACGGCGACAGACGTGCGATTTCTACGGATAATGTGTGGAATGTTTTTAAAGTAAGATTCAAAATACCGTGCTGTATTGTTGCTTCCCGTAGCGATGACGGCATCAACTTCTTGAATTTTAGGTGAAAATTCATAGAAATTCTTTAAGCCTTTAAAAATTTTAGACAATTCGTCCAAAAAATAAGGAATCAAGACATTATCTTTAGAAGAAAGTTTGATTGATGCAAAATTCCCCGACAAGATAACGCTCAAGATGTCATGAAATCCTACCATTGGGATATTCCCAGCGCAAATAATTCCGATTTTTTTAGGCCGAGTGTTTTTCGGGAGCTTTTTCAACCATTTTTTTAATTTTTCTTCCGTTAAAGTTTCACTCCAAGAATCAAAGCTATACATTTGATTATCAGTTGTAAACCAAGGATTTATTTGCTCAGCTAAGCACATCTTATTTTTCAGATCTTTCAAAAAAAAGTCACCTTGATTTTGTTTTAAATCAGTTCTGAATGATTCTAAATTTTGACCTAAAAAAGAAAAAATTTTGATTCGTTCTTCTAATTGCATGAAAATTGTATTTATTTTGCACAAATTTAAAAGAAATAGCTATGGCAATCAAAATAACAGACGAATGTATCAATTGCGGTGCTTGCGAACCCGAGTGCCCCAACAATGCGATTTACGAAGGCGCTATGGATTGGCGTTTTTCTGATGGTACAGATGTGCAAGGATTTTTTGTGGGATTAAACGGCCACTCTGCTGATGCAGATGCGCCACAAGAGCCCATCAGTGATGATTATTATTTCATCGTGCCAGATAAATGTACTGAATGCAAAGGTTTCCACGACGAGCCACAATGTGCCGCAGTGTGCCCCGTAGATTGCTGTGTACCAGATGAAGACCACGAGGAAAGTGAGGATAGATTGCTCGAGAAAAAAGCAATGCTTCATCATTAATTCAAAAATAATGAATATAAAAAGCTGTTTTAATCTGATTTAAAACAGCTTTCCTTTTTTTTAGATTAATGAAGAAACATAATTTTTGTTCAGGCCCTTGTATTTTACCTTCATCGGTTTATGATGAAGCTTCACGAGGCATTTTAAATTTTAATGATTCGGGCTTATCTATTTTAGAAATTTCACACCGCAGTGTAGCTTTTCAAGAAATTTTGCAAGGCGCTAGAAATTTATTGAAAGAACTTCTGCAAATACCCGATTCGCATTCGGTTTTATTTTTGCAAGGTGGAGCCAGTTTGCAGTTTAGCATGGCGGCGATGAATTTTTCTCGAGCTGAGTCAAAGACGGCTTATTTAGACACAGGACGTTGGGCAAAAAAAGCTTTTGAGGAAGCAGAAAAACTAAATTTAGCAGAAGTTATTGCCACTTCTGTAGATAAGAATTATACTTATTTGCCTGAATTTTTTAAGCCTTTAGAAAAATTTGATTATTTACATTTTACTTCAAATAACACAATTTATGGGACTCAGTATCAGGAATTTCCGTCATGCGAAATTCCATTAATAGCAGATATGTCTTCAGATATTCTCATGCGAGAGATTGATTTTTCTAGATTCAATCTTATTTATGCTGGAGCGCAAAAAAACATTGGTGCAGCGGGTTCTGCCATTGCCATTGTGAATAAAGAGGCTCTAAATAAACATGGGCGGAATATACCTTCTTATTTAGATTACAATATGCATGTGAAGGAAGAAAATACCTTTAACACGCCTCCAGTTTTTGCTATTTATACCGCTTATCTAAATTTAAAATGGCTCAAAAATCAAGGTGGGGTTTTAGCAATGAAGCAAAAATCAAAAGAAAAAAGTCAATTGCTTTATAATGAAATTGATAGGAATTCTTGCTTTAGAGGTACTGCGGCTAAGGAAAATCGCTCTAAAGTGAATGTTACTTTTGTTTTAGAAAATGAAGTCCATCAAGCTGAATTTGATGAAATTTGCCAAGCCAATGGTATAGAAAACATTAAAGGGCATCGCACCGTAGGCGGCTATAGAGCTAGTTTATACAACGCATTGCCTATAGAAAGCGTTCAGGCTTTGGTGAATGCGATGCAAGAATTAGAAAAAAAATTAAATCAATAAAATGAACATACTAGTCAATGACGGAATTTCAGAAACGGGAGGTAGACTGCTTTTAGATTCTGGTTTTAAATTATTTACACAAAAAATTCCACAAAATCAATTGGCGGAATTTATGAATAAAAATCATATCGAAATTTTGCTGGTGCGTAGTGCCACGCAAGTTCCGATGGAGCTCATAGATGCTGTTCCATCGCTCAAATTGATTGGCCGAGGTGGAGTTGGTTTAGATAATATTGATGTAGATTTTGCCGAGCAAATGGGGATTCATGTGATTCATACGCCTAATTCTTCAGCAATTTCTGTAGCAGAACTGGTCATAGCACATATGCTTACACTTTCTCGGAATTTGCACGATTCCAATCGAAATATGCCATTGGAAGGCGACACCGAATTCTCTCAACTCAAGCGATTATACGCCAATGGCTTTGAATTGAGAAATAAAACCATCGGTATTATAGGTATAGGAGTGATTGGTAAAGAAGTGGCAAAATTAGCTTACGGTATGGGGATGAAAATCATAGGAGCTGATAGCGATGAGGAAAAAGCAGAAAAAACATTAGAAATTCAATTCGCTGATCAACAAAAAATTAAAATTAAGATTCCGATCTTTAGTCTAGACGAAGTTTTACAAAAAGCCGATGTGCTCAGTATTCACACGCCCAAAGCAGATAAATACATCATTGATGAATTCGCCCTCACAAAAATGAAGCAAAACGCCATTCTCATCAACACATCACGTGGTGGAACAGTGGATGAAAAAGCAGTAATAGAAGCCATCGAAGAAGGGAAATTACGTGGAGCAGCGTTTGATGTTTTTGAGAACGAACCTCAGCCAGAAATCAGTTTGTTGATGTACCCCAAGCTCTCGCTCTCGCCTCATATTGGCGGCTCTACCATTGATGCTCAGCAGCGCATCGGGGCAGATTTAGCACAGCAAATCATTGATATTTTTGGTTAGTAAAATTAGAAAAATGAAAAATTTAAAATGCTGGTTTGAACCTTACACATTGATTTTTAGGAAGCCAGCAGGGACGTCACGAGGTGTTTTACTCACAAAAAAAACCTATTTTATCTATTTACAGCAAGAAGAGCAAACTTTTGTAGGAGAAGCCAATCTGTTTCAGAATTTAAGTTTTGACGATATCTTTGGCTACGAAAATTATTTGAGACAAGCTTGTCAACAGATAGAAAATCAATCTTTTGAATGGGAAGAATGGAGAAGATTCCCATCAATTCAATTTGCGGCAGAGCAAATTCTGATACAACAAAAAAATCAAAAAAACATTTTATTTAATTCTGAATTTGTAAAAGGAGAAAAAGGGATCCCAATCAATGGCCTGATTTGGATGAGTTCGCCAGAGGAAATGCAACGCCAAATTGAGGAGAAATTAAAACAGAGATTCCACTGCATCAAACTGAAAATCGGCGTCCATTGGGAGAAAGAAAAACAAATTCTCCAGTCGCTGCGCGATAAATTCTCAGCAGAAAAATTAGAATTGCGCGTAGATGCCAACGGAGCATTTAATTTAGAAGAAGCAAAGGAAGTTTTAAAATTTTTAAAGGCTTTAGAAATTCATTCTATCGAGCAGCCCATTAGGCAAGGTCTCAAAACCGAAATGAAAAAGCTTTGTGCAGTGGGTGAATGTGCTGTTGCTCTTGATGAGGAATTAATTGGAATAACGGGAAACACCGAAAAGCAAAGTTTATTACAAGAAATTAAACCACAATTCATTATCCTAAAGCCAGCTTTAGTTGGTGGATTCCAAGGAAGCTTGGAATGGATTGATTTAGCTAAAAAAAATAATATTGGCTGGTGGATCACATCAGCATTAGAGAGTAACATCGGGCTGAATGCCATTGCCCAATTTACAGCTAGCCTCGATACAGCAATACCACAGGGCTTGGGTACAGGCGGCTTGTTTACCAATAATATTGAAAGTGATTTGGAAATTCGCGGCGAAAAATTATATAAAAAATGTTAATCATAGATTTTTCTAAGCCTTTTAAAATTTCTGAAAATCAGGCAACAAATGAGTTTGAACACTCAGTGTTAGATTTCACTGAATATTACCTTTGTCATGATAAAATTTTGGTGCAAACTTCAGGGTCTACGGGGGAACCTAAAGATTTGGTTTTGAGTAAAAAAAATATGCAACTTTCAGCAAAACTAACAGGAAATTTTTTAAGCCTTAAAAAAAATAATTCTGCTTTGCTTTGTTTGCCGATGAGCTATATTGCAGGCAAAATGATGGTGGTTCGTGCTATTGAACTGAAATTAAAACTGTATTGTATTCCACCTAAAATTAAACTTCAAATACCTGATAATTATGATTTTGCAGCGATGACACCTGCACAATGTGAGGCTTCTTATTCTGAACTCGGGAAAATAAAAAAACTCATCATCGGCGGAGCGGCAGTAAAATTTGATTTGAGAAAAAAATTAGAAAAAATCTCGACAGATTGCTACGAAACATACGGAATGACGGAAACAATCACGCACATTGCTATGCGAAAAATAGGGCAGGATAGGAGCTTTAAAGTTTTACCTGAAATGGAAATTAAAACAGGTGAAAAAGGAAATTTGCATATCAAGACGCCTTATAGCGATAATTGGTTGGAAACAAATGATTTAGTGGAAATTACGAATGATGGGTTTGATTTTTTGGGGAGATTAGATGATGTGATCAATTCAGGAGGTGTGAAAATTAATCCTGAGAAAGTGGAAAATATTTTAAAACCTTACATCAGAGGAGAATTTGTGATTTCTTCTATATCAGATGAAGATTGGGGTGAGAAAATTGTTTTGGTTGTGGAGCAAAATCAAGAGGTTAATTTATTTAAATTCAGTGAATTAAATTTATCTAAATTCGAAGTTCCAAAAGAAGTTATTTTTTTAGAAAAGTTCCCACGAACACATTCTGGGAAAATTCAACGGAAAAAAATTAAAGAATTTTTAAAGCCTTAAAAAAATCATTCTTCAAAAATCAGTAAATCTGCTAAATTTGTAAATTCAAATGAAATTATGACATTATCTGAACAAGAACAAATCCGTAGAGATAAATTAAACGAAATTAAAGCCTTGGGTATCAACCCTTACCCAGCAGAGGCTTATGAGGTGAAAGATACGACTCAAAGTATTGAAGAAAACTTTGAAGAAGGAAAGAAAGTTAGCTTAGCTGGGCGATTGATGGCAAGGCGTATTCAAGGCAAAGCTTCTTTTGCTGAATTGCAAGATGCTGCAGGGCGAATTCAAATTTATTTTAACCGTGATGAAATTTGCCCAGGAGAGGATAAAAATAAATACAACGAACTTTATAAAAGACTTCTGGATATTGGCGATTTTATAGGTATAGAAGGGCAACTCTTTACAACCCAAGTTGGCGAAAAAACGGTGATGGTAAAAGATTTTACACTACTGAGTAAGTCGCTGAAACCTCTGCCTTTGCCTAAGACTGATAGCGAAGGGAATATACATGATGGCTTTACTGATGCTGAGATGCGTTACCGCCAGCGTTATGCGGATTTGGCTGTCAACCCGCACGTAAAAGAAATTTTCTATAAAAGGAGTAAGCTGTTTACAGCGATGCGTAATTTCTTTAATGACAGAGGTTATTTTGAGGTTGAAACACCGATTTTGCAACCGATTCCTGGCGGGGCTGCGGCGCGACCTTTTATCACGCAACATAATGCACTGAATATTCCTCTGTATATGAGAATTGCTAATGAATTGTACCTCAAGCGTTTGATTGTAGGTGGATTTGATGGTGTGTATGAATTTTCTAAAAACTTTAGAAATGAGGGAATGGATCGTACGCACAACCCAGAGTTTACAGCGATGGAAATTTATGTGGCGTACAAAGATTATCATTGGATGATGGAGTTTACAGAGCAATTGCTAGAGCACTGTGCACGAGAGGTTAACGGAACGACGAAAGCAATATTTAACGGGCAAGAAATTGATTTCAAGGCGCCTTATCCGCGCATCACTATGCGAGATGCAATTTTAGAACACACGGGATTTGATATTAAAGATAAAACAGAGGAGGAATTGCGAAAGGCTGCTAAAAATATGAATTTGGCAGTAGATGAAACAATGGGGAAAGGAAAGCTTATTGATGAAATTTTCGGTGAAAAATGTGAAAATCAATATGTTCAGCCTACTTTTATTATTGATTATCCTAAAGAAATGAGCCCGCTGACCAAGATGCACCGTAGTGAAGAAGGCGTCACAGAACGATTTGAATTAATGGTTTGTGGGAAAGAAATCGCTAATGCTTATTCTGAGTTGAATGACCCGATAGATCAACGCGAGCGATTTGAAGAGCAATTGAAATTGAGCGAAAAAGGTGATGACGAAGCCATGTTCATCGACCAAGATTTTTTACGAGCCTTGGAGTATGGCATGCCGCCGACGGCTGGTCTAGGCATCGGGATGGATAGATTGATTATGTTTTTGACCGACCAACAATCCATACAAGAAGTTTTATTTTTCCCTCAAATGAAACCCGAGAAGAAAAAGATGGAATTGACGGAAGATGAAAAGAATTTACTCGTCTTGCTAGAAACTACTGAAGCTTATGCTCTAGAAGAAATCAGAGAAAAGAGTGGTTTGTCTAACAAAAAATGGGATAAAATCACAAAATCATTGCGCAAAAAGGAACTCATCAACATCGAGAAAACAGATGAAGGATTAATCATTCAAAAAGCGTAAAATTTTTTAAGGCTTAATAAATTTTTGCTTTAAATACTAAAGAAGTTTTGACTTTTAAAATTTAAAGATAAATCACTCACACGGGCAATCGTGTGGGTTTTTTATTTGAAGAGATTTAAATTGCTAAAAAAAATTAGAAGCGGGGAATTTTTTTTAAGGCTTTATAAAAATAAATATTTCTACTGCTAAAATTCAACCTTGTGTATAGAAATATGATGTTGTGCGAGGTTTTATTAAGCACTTGTAGGATTCACTGTTAATTGCCCACCCACTATCTTCAAGTGCGGGGTTGTAGGGGTTCCATATCCTGTACAAAATGAAATGAGGTTTTGAAGGTTGGCTACATTTTTTACGTGTCCTGTTTCTGATGTTGATGCTATGATGATAATATTTTATAGTTAAAGCACAAATTTACAAGTATTTGGTTAAAATCTTAATTGCATACCAAAATATAAAGTTCTTTGTTGAAAATAATTAAATGATTCTTGCGTATAATTTTCATTATAATAAACTGATGATTGATTTTTATTATTAAAAATATTATTAATTGATGCAAAAGCTATTATATATGCTCGTATTTTCTCAATGCTCTGTATAGACTTTGCTCTTCGCAACTAATTGTTCCGTCCGATTTCTTTTCAATGAAGTTTTTAATTTCATCAACATACTTTTTGCTTTCTTGAAGAGCCATAAAAATCCAAAGTGTCAATTGACCTTTTTTATATGTGTTTTCCCAAGAAAGCAATAATTCATTTAGTTTTTTATCATTTTTCATTATTATTTTATTTGTATTAAACAAGTTGAATAATACAAATGTGATAATATTTTTGATTTCGACAAATGAATTTTTAAATTTCAGGAAATTAAGGTTGTGGGTTTGGTCATAATGCACCACAACGGGTTGGGTATTGCCAAAGGCGGGGAATTTTAGCACAAAAGTTCAATCGAAGAACGAATGTTGAACCTTGCAGAAATGTCCAATCGAAGCCGTTCAGCCCCGCTTTTGGCAATACCTTGTTAGCAGAAGTTTTAGTTTTCAACATAAAATATTTCATCAAAGTCCTTGCGAATTATTGAAGTTATTATCTTTAATTCCATAAGTGGAATTGTTAATTTATTATCATCTATCTTACCATTTTCTAAAAGTTCAAAACACTCAATTTTTGTCTCTTTTGGTAAATTGAAAAGAAATTGTTTGTTCTCAAACTCAATACCTATTAAATACTCGGTTGGAGAAACATATAATTTATTTGTATTTCTATGGATAAACTTTCCATAATCTGAAATAGAATTAAGATGTTTGATTTGTTCCTTTGTTAACATTTTTTATTTTATTTTTATAGGTAAAGAATAAAGCTAATAACGCAATGCCAAGAGATATTAAAAAAGAAGCCATAACAAGTGCTTTTCTTATAACAGTTCCTCCTCCATAAATTGCATTTTCACCATAGCCATAACTACTTTCTAAATCATATTCATTTTTATAGCCTCCCATAATAAGAAATACAACTATCCATAAAATTAAAAGCCAAATTCCCGATAATTTAAGTGATTGAAGAAATATTGGTTTATTGATTTTAATATTTGATATAAAAGGTATTTTTTTGCTATATCTTATGTACAAAATTAATACAAAGATTGAAGTTAAAATTAAAGCTCGTGTGAATGAATACCAAGCTACATTTTGTCGTAACTCTAAACCTGTTTTATATTCTCCATAATAATTAGTTCCTCTGTATGTTTTGCGTAAGTCGTGAACATCACTAAAGCCTCCATTAAAAATAAATAACAATATAAATAACCCAATAAAAACTAAACCATACAATTTTAGATTTTTTTTGAAGTCAAAACCTATATTTTCATTTTTAGTAATTGGCAATTCTGGTGGAAGTTTTATGATATGAGGTTTTAATAATTCAAGTTCTGAAATTGGAATCCATTTTTCAAATCCGTCTTTCCAAATTAAGTAATCCTCTGTAATTTCATTTCCATTTTCAATAAATCTTCTATTGAAAATGGTCCTTTTTTTTCTGTACCTTTTGATATAAAGTATTTCTCCATTATTGTTGAGTTCTTATAGAGTTTAAAAAGTAATCTCTTTCTTGTTCTGCAGTTTCAGTGTCATTAAGATACCAAACTTCAAAACTTATTGCTTTATCTCTAACTAAAAATAGTTTTGTGTGTCTCATTCCTCTTTCTCCACTTGCTGGATTTATAGCCGAATATGAAATTTCTCTCCCACTAAATTTACCGACTTTTATTGAATTTACTTTTCCACTGTTTCCTGTATAATCAAGTTTTCCTTTAACCGCATTGTCCAAAAATGAATTTTCAACCTTCGCAATTTCTGAAGCAGACCATTTTTGTTTTGCTTTCACATATTCAGCATAATTAGGAATTGCATTACGTTGTATAAGAACCATAAAAATGCAATTTTCTGATTTTGTCACATAGGTTGAAGCTGAATTAGTCGTCTTGTACTCTGGTTCACTAGGGAAATTGACATAAAGTCCATTGTCAATTTCTTTTTTGGTTTGTGCATTTGTCTGAAAAATGCCAAAAAGAAAAATAATTGATATTAAATACTTCATTGTTATTCTGAATGTTGTTGGTGAAAAATTTCTGCTAACACGCAAATATACACAACTTTCCCTAAAATATAAATTACTTTTAATTCAATGATTATCTTCCTATAATTCAAAAGTTTAAACTATTATTTTGTTGTAGATAATCTGTATATATTTTACTTTTGTAATCGCTGTATATACAAAAAGAAGATGTTCAAGAATCAAATATCTTCTTTTTATTATCATCGAAATTAATATTTTAAAATTAAGGAAGTGGATAACTACATCTATTCATATTTAAACGCTTTTCCAATTGTACTCTTTGTTCTTCGCTTATAGGATTATTATTGCTATCATAAACAACATTATCAAGTTCTACACAAACATCTTCTCTGGCTTTGAAAGGCAAATAAAATGTATTTATAAATCTTCTATCCATATCAGATAATTCACTTCCATTTGCATAAAAATCAGTACCATCTTTTTTTGTCAATGTTGGTTTTGAATAATCCAGTGCAAAAGCATAAGACGAGTATAACATTATGGAGTTAAAATCAAAATCTCCTAATATATAATAATTACGTGTTTCTTTTTGAAAATTATGTTTATTTTGGGAACTAATGTTATCGTAATGAACAGTAATATAACTATCTCTATCTGCTCTACATTGTTCATGAAACATTCCCAATGCATGACATATTTCATGTACAATAGTACCTCTATCAAAATTATATAAATTAAGAATTTGTTTGCCTCCAATTCTTCCAACATAAGAATTGTTAACATCTGACGGAGTAAACTCTACATAAGGGTAAGCAAAACCATAAGTAGGGTGAACTGTAGGCTCCCCAGTAGCATTATAAAATCTAGCATTCGTTAATTCTTCGATGTGAGAAATAGCATCAAGTATTTGTTCTTTTTGATAATTACTCAAGTTAGGACTAAAAGTGTATCTCAACATAGCCCAAAACATACCTTGATATGGACTTCCCCCTACTGCATAGGTTCCCACGTCAGATGGTAGATTATTTACTCCAAAAACTGGACTAATTGGTCTACCATTTGTAACGTGAGCGGGTTTATTTTCTTCGGTTAAAGATTCCTCAGGAAATATGGAACCAGTTTCCTCTAATTTTTTAAGTTGTTTGGCAGAAAGCAAGATATCGCCAAGATAGATATAATCATCTCCTTTCTTGGCAATTTCAACTCCGGATTTTAATGTTTTTAACTCATCAAAACTATTTAACTCCAGTGCAGTTGGATCTATTACTACCCTTTGTGAATCATCTTCATTATTACAAGATGAAAACATTATTGCAAAAAAACTGCATAAAATAATAAGTGTCTTCATAAAAAATAATATAATTTGATTATAAAACAAAGATATAACATAAAATATAATAAAAACAATAGGAATTTTACTAATTTCACTTAAAATTAAAAGAAATTCACATTGTTAATGTATTTATTTTATTATTTTAATTTATTAACAATACTTTGATTGTGAAATTTAAATAATGTCAAAAATATTTTTTAAAGCTTTAAAAAATTTTCTAAAATTTAGACCGAAGCTTATCTTTGTAAAATGATTGATTTACTTGAACTTCTCAAATATTTAGTGCCAGTTTTATTAATAGCGGCTATTTTATGTTATTATTTTGAAAAAATTTTAAGAGCCTTAGAAAATTTATTAAATTTTACAGAAAATAAGCATCCCACTGAATTAAATGTCTATCAATTACAAGCTTATGAACGGATGGCTATTTTTCTTGAGCGAATTCGTCCCACGCAGTTAGTACGTCGGGTAGACCTGCTAGAGAATCCCAATTTGTATGAATATAGCCTCATCAAGACCATACAAGAAGAGTTTGAGCATAACGTAAGTCAGCAAATTTACATTCATCCTGATACGTGGCAACTGATTTTTAGTGCAAAAAATATGACGCAAAATTTCATAAAAAATTGTAAAGAAAATCTGAACGAAAACTTTACTTCAGAGCAATTGCGTGATGAAGTAATCGCACAAAGTATCAACGAAAAAGCGCCATCAAGCGATGCTCTTTTGAAATTACAGAAAGACATTCAAGCGTTGAAATAATGAGAGCATATCTCCGCCAAAAGAACATTGAAATTTCATTACAACGCTACGGGATTGATGTACTCAAGTTGGGTTTATTTGAGCTTCATTGATTTGTTGGTTTGATTAGTTTTGAAGATAATTGTGGAAGCTATTTACCTCATCTGTTCTGCCCAGAAACAAATGCTTTTCTCACAATCTGAAGTGAAGAAAACAGGATTTTGCCCATCTGCATGGAATTGATATCTTTTTTTCAAGACATGAATTTTTTCTGGAAAATTACGATGAATAACCTGTATAGACTTGTTTTTCAGTTCTTTTTTAAAATTTTCTAAAGGCTTTAGAAATTTAAAAACCCGACCTGGGAAATTTTTAAAATACTCATCCGCCGTCCAAAGATGCGTGTGAGGAGCTAGTTTGGTTAAATTAAAATTTTTTTCAAGGCTTAGGAAATTTTGTGTTTTTTGGATGGCAGCATTTGGCTCATAGAGGTATTTTTTTACACCACAAAACTTCCGTGGCTGGTATTTCTCTTGCCAATAAAATTGATAAATATCATCGTCAGTATCTAAATTTATTGCTTTGATTTTCAGGTGATTATTATTTTCTTGGTCGATTTCTACCAAAATTTCTTTCACCTCATTTTTCACTGCCACCACATGAAAGCAACTTGCCTGAGAGAAAAAATCAGCCAAAACCGTCAAGTCAAATAAAGGCGAAAGTTTTATCACTATTTTTTTAAAGCCTTGAATTTTTTTCATGATTTCTACAGGATTTGGATTTAAATCAGCCATCAAGAAAACTTTATTTTTATTTGCATCTCGGCGAGATGGGTCAATAAAATAATGGGTTGACAGAGGGAATTTCTCAATAATTTCTTCTGCAGATAAATGATGAGATTGAATGTTTTTTTCTAAAGTTTTAAAATTTTGTTTAGCAATATTTTGCAATTCTAAATCAGGCTCAGTATGAACCACAGGAGCAATTTCTGCGAAAGCAAGACTATCAATCCCAAATCCGCCAGTGAGGTCTGAAATCTGTGAAGCATTTCTGAAAAGCTTAGCTTTGTAACTTGCAGTAGACCAAGATGATGATTGCTCTAAATTTAAACTTGGCGGGTAGATAATGTTGTCTTTTTTTGAGAGCCATTCTACTTTAGATTTCAGCTTTTTTTTTCCTTTGATTTGTGTCAAAAGCTCTAGTGTGGAGATGTTTGAGAATGGCGATTTTTGAAACGCTAGTTGATGTAAAGGGGTGTTTAAATTCAAAGAAATCCATTCTTGAACTTCGGGTCTTAAAAGCTCTAAATTCATAGCAAAAGATTTTTTTTCTAAAAATTTTTAAGGCTTAAAAAAAATAATAGTTTTAAAATCGGTTTTATAACATTTTTTTTAAGTGAAAATTACTTGGTAGGAATTGAGTCTTTGAGCTCTATCAAAAAAATAGTTTCATCTTCCCGCTTCATCAGATATTTTTCTCGAGCTAGTTTTTCATAAGCTTCGGGGTGATGCTCTAGATAGTTGATTTCAGCTTTTTCTTGCTTTAAATTCTCTTGATAATACTCAATGTCTTTTTTTAAATTATCAATTTCTCGATTTAATTCACGGTGTAAAAGATATGAGTTTTGGTCAAAAAAAGTCATCCAAATTACAAAAAGTAAACCGAACAAAAAATACTTATTCCACAAAAATGTGTACCAAACTCTGGTTTTTTGATTACTTTCCATTCTCAAAAAAATTAATTTTATTTTGAATCACAGAGCTTAGGACTTCTATGGCTACATTGTTTTTTTTTCGGTCGTTGGGGATTATAATGTCTGCATAATTCTTTGAGGGTTCTATAAACTGCTCATGCATAGGTTTTAACGTTTTTTGGTAGCGTAATAAAATTTCTTCTAAATCTCTGCCTCTTTCTTGGATGTCTCTTCTAATTCGCCGAATCAACCTCTCATCTGAGTCCGTATATACAAAGAGTTTGATGTCAAATAATTCACGTAATGGGGGATGAGTCAAGACTAGAATTCCTTCTACGATGATGACTTTTTTGGGTTGAGTCAAAATAATTTCATTCGTACGGCTGTGTGTTACAAAACTATAGATTGGCTGCTCAATGCTTTTCCCGTTTTTGAGGGCGGAGACGTGCTGCGTTAGGAGTTCAAAATCAATGCTTCTAGGGTGGTCAAAATTGATGGCAACTCGTTGGTCAAAAGGTAAATGAGCTGAATCTCTATAGTAATTATCTTGCGAAATTACAATCACTTCTTCAGAACTGAGCTGAGATAAAATATTGTTGACAACAGTGGTTTTTCCTGAGCCTGTTCCACCGGCAATTCCTATAATGAGCATTTGAATTTTGATTTAAAACAAAGATAAAAGATTTAACCGAATAAAAGCCCAAAACCGAATAGTAAAGCAAAGGATAGAGTTAGCAAAGATGTGAATATCAATTCTTTATCTAATTTCTTTGGATTTTTATTTTTTGAAACTTTTAGGAATAAAAAATAAGTGGGAATTACTAATAGTAAAAATAGATATTTTAGAGAATTTTCTGGTCTTTTCTCAAGAAAAATTAAGCCTAAAATAAAAGGTAAAAAAAGTAATATAAAATGATAAATCTTTATATTTTTTTGCCCCAACATCAGCGGTATAGTAATTTTATTGGCTATTTTATCTTGCTGAGCATCTCTCATATTATTTAAATTCAGAACGGCCGTGCTCAATAAACCGATGGCGGTGGCTGGCAAAAAAATGGATGCATGAATTTCTTTGGCAAAAAGCGTGTGTGTGCCTACAACTGCAACTAAACCAAAAAAAAGAAATACAAATAAATCTCCTAGGCCACGGTAGCCATAGGCGCTTTTGCCCACGGTATAAAAGATTGCAGCCAATACAGCTAAGGCAGCTAAGCCTATAAAGCCTAAAAATAAATCCCAATGCTGGGGTAAAAATGCAATGACTAATAGAATGAAAGCACTGAAAAAACTTAAAAAAGAGAAAAGAATGGTGGCTTTTTTCATCTGCTGAGGAGAAATCAAACCTGAAGATACCATGCGTGCTTCGCCAGTGCGGTGTGCGTCTGTTCCCTTGATTCCGTCGCCATAGTCGTTGGCAAAATTAGATAAAATTTGTAAACACAATGTAGTGAAAAGTGCTAGACAGAAAACTAAAACATCAAAAAAACCATCAGCAGCAGCAATGAGCCCGCCCAAAATGATTCCGCTTAGCGAGAGTGGCAAAGTCCTAAGCCTTGCTGCATAAATCCAGTGCTTCATAAATAAGATTTAAAAACTAAACCGCTAATATCATTAATTTTTTTACCTTCAAAAAGTTCTACTAATAAATTATATGTTTTGGTACGGCTGAAGTAAGCTTCTTTAGCTCCGAATTTTTCTTCCAAAGGAACTTCAATAAAGAAAAGATAGTTTTTTACGGCAGTGAATTTTACGGTACATTCATCATCCTTTAGCCCAATGTAGCTCTCGCCATCATCTACCAAGTTGCTTAGCAGTTCTCGTGCTTGTGATAGGCTAGCGTCTAGTGCCTTTGCAGCGGGAATATGGAAATCAATATCTGTTCTTTTACCGAAGATTAGCATACTTTAATTCTAGTATAAAGATATTAAAATGTTGATTATTCAAAGAAAATGAAAGAAGATTTAGTGATAAAAATTAATAATGTGTAAATTCGCAATTCACTAAAATAAAAAATTTTTAGGTATGAAATATGATATTATAGTTGTAGGTAGTGGCCCTGGCGGGTATGTGACAGCCATTCGCGCCTCTCAGTTAGGTTTTAAAACTGCCATCATCGAAAAAGAAAATTTAGGCGGCATTTGTTTAAACTGGGGTTGCATTCCCACCAAAGCTTTGCTGAAGAGTGCACAAGTTTTTAAATATTTAAATCATGCTGAAGATTTTGGTTTAAATAAACCTGAAAATATTTCTTACGAATTCCCAAACATTATACAACGAAGTAGAAATGTTGCTCAGAAAATGAGTAAAGGAGTGGAGTTTCTGATGAAGAAAAATAAAATTGATGTCATCTTTGGTACAGCGACACTTCAAAAAAATAAAAAAGTAAAAGTGGCTCTAAACGACGGAGGAGAGCAAACTTACGAAGGAAATCACATCATTATAGCAACAGGAGCGCGTTCTCGTGAATTACCTAACTTACCACAAGATGGAGAGAAGGTCATAGGCTATCGACAAGCGCTAAACTTACCCAATCAGCCAAAGTCAATCATTGTAGTAGGTTCTGGAGCCATCGGCGTTGAGTTTGCTTATTTTTATGCCACCTTGGGCACGAAAGTCACCATTGTAGAATACTTGCCAAGGATTGTCCCAGTGGAAGACGAAGAAGTGAGTAAGCAATTAGAAAAATCCTTCAAAAAATCAGGAATAAAAGTAATGACCAACAGCTCTGTGGAATCGGTAGACACTTCAGGCTCAGGAGTTCAAGCAAAAGTAAAAACTAAAGATGGAGAAGAAACTTTGCAAGCCGATATCGTTTTATCGGCCGTAGGAATTACTTCAAATATTGAAAACATTGGATTAGAAGAAGTTGGAATCAAAACCGAAAAAGGTAAAATTGTAGTCGATGACTTTTACAAAACCAATGTAGAAGGTTATTATGCAATTGGCGATGTTTTAGCAACACAGGCACTAGCACATGTAGCTTCTGCTGAAGGAATCACTTGTGTAGAAAAAATTAAAGGTTTAGAAGTTAACCCAATTGATTATAAAAACATTCCAGGTTGCACTTATTGTTTACCAGAAATCGCTTCTGTAGGCTATACCGAGGCTCAGGCCAAAGAAGCTGGTTACGAGATAAAAGTAGGTAAATTCCCTTTCTCCGCTAATGGAAAAGCAACAGCAAATGGAGATAACGAAGGCTTCATCAAAGTTATTTTTGATGCTAAATATGGCGAGTGGTTAGGTTGCCACATGGTTGGTAATGGCGTTACAGAAATGATTTCTGAGGCTGTAGCCGCTCGTAAACTAGAAACAACAGGACACGAGATTCTAAAGACGATTCATCCACACCCCACATTATCTGAAGCTGTGATGGAAGCTGTAGCAGCTGCTTATGATGAAGTAATTCATATTTAGAACGAAAATTAATTAGATTAAAAAGCCTTTTCATCCATTTTGAAATGGCTTTAATCTAATTTTTTTTAAGGCTTTAAAAATTTTTCTAGAGAAACAGCCCTCCTTAAAAACATTTTTTTAACTTATATTCAAAGTAGGGAATAATGTGAATTTAAGACTTTGAAGTTAAAATAAAATGTGAAAAAAAGATTTCCATTTTACCTTGAATAGAGGAGATGAAAAGAGGAAGAAAAGTAGATATCTCTGATGTTTTAAAATAATTTATATCATTCTTATTCAATGAGTTGATGTTGTATTTACAATTTATGCAAGCAAAATTATCTCTGCGTAAACAATGACATGAAATTAATCAGAAAAGGGAGAATTTCAGAAAATTTATTAGCCATAACGACAGAAATTGAAATTTAATTTGGAATTATAAATAATAATTTCTTACATTTGCAGTCCGCAAACAAATTAAGTTGTTTACAAAAATTATTGGAGAGATGGCAGAGTGGTCGAATGCGGCGGTCTTGAAAACCGTTGAGGGTCACACCTCCGGGGGTTCGAATCCCTCTCTCTCCGCAGTTAAATTACTGAATCCCTTACTGCAAAAGGGGTTCAGCTTGTTTAACAAAGTGTAAAAATTAAATTTAGTTACAAATCGTAACAATTTCTGCCCTCAATCTCTTTTGGCGTCGCACTGAATATTATGCGATACAAAAACTACTTTACCGAACCGAAAATTAAAGATTATCCTATCCAAAATCCTGATGGAACAAAAGGTAAACGCTGGTATGTATGGTTTAGATTTAATGGAGGAAATCCACACAGATTCTCTTTAGATATTAATAAGCAAAAAGACTATGATTCAAGGCTTGAAGAAGCAATCGTTTTGAGAGAAGCTTTGAAGAGAAAGCTAGAAAGTGGGTGGATTCCTGAAAAGAAAAAAGTTGAAAAGAAAAAAGTTGAAATTCCTACATATAATTTCAATCAAGCTCTAGATTTTAGTATAAATAAATTAGAAAACGGCAAAAAGGTTTTTATCATTTCTATGTATCAGACAATGGGTGCAGGACAAAATCTTCAATTCATTTCTCCAACTCCCGAAAAACTGATAAATGTAAAAGACGAAAATTCGGAAAATTGGAATACTCAAAATGAAACCGATATAAACGCTATTTACTTAGATAAACCTACACATATTATTCAAAAGATAGACTTGAATTTGAATGAAGAAGGTTTTATCAAATATCTATTTCAATTAGAATTTTTAGCACAAGTCGGATCGATTTCAATAAAACAACTAAAACATCAAGTTATTATTGCTTTTAAACATTTATTAGCATCTTCCAATACAACTATTAAACCCGAAAGTCCAAACAATGGATTTTTGTATAAGAATTATAACATAAAACAGCATTTTTCAAAATATATCATTCAAGCAATTGGACGGATTTGTAGAACAAATTTAAAGTCGCCAAATATTTACATTTATGCAGATAGTGAATTAGATAAGTGCATTTGTGATTTTGCAGTTGCGGCACATAATACAATTGGTGTAACAGCATTGATATATTTCAAAGCTGCTTTTTGGGGGCCAAAATTGGAAAGTACTAAAATTGAGCAATATCGTGGTATTAAACCAGTAAGTCAGGATAATTTATTAAAGACAGAAATATTAATTGACCAAATAGCCATAGGATAAATAAAAATATTTTTTCAATTATCTTTTTCTTATACATAATTCCAATTGGTATATTATTGTTTGTAATGATGTTCTATTTTGTTGAAGTAAACCCAGTTAAATTTAACAATAATATAGAAAACAGATTTTTTTCATTTGTTCCTCAAGGGTGGGCTTTCTTTACAAGAAGCCCACGTGAGGCACAAATAATATTGTATAAGAAAAATGATGAAAACAAATATGAAGAAATTAATCAAAGACACGCAAATATTTACAATTTATTTGGTTTAAATAGAAAACCTTCTAAAATTTTAGGAGAATTACAATTTGCAAAAAAAGAGATACCCAAAAAACTTTACTATGACACTATATTCAACTATCAAACAAACCATATTATTGAAGATGTAAATAAACTAAAGCCTTTTTATTTTGAAAATAAAATGTACGACCCAATTTTGTGTGGTGATTATATTGTTGTTTATCAAAAAGCTGTTCCGTGGGCTTGGTCAAAAAATATTCATAAAATAAATATGCCTTGTAAAATGATAAAAATAAACTTTATATGCACAAAGAATTCAAGATAGAAAATCGAATTAGATTACTGACAGAAAAATATAGTCCATTCACTAATGTTGTTGGACTGTCTCGTTCATTATTAGCACTTGGATTATTGCTAACCTTACTTTCAACTGATATTAATACTTTAGTCCATAAGTATAATGATGGTAATTTAGTTAATCCATTACTAAATGAATCAGTAGCTCTAAATAAATACAATTTCTTCATACTATTTGGCTACGACCATTTGAATTTAATGAAGTATTTAGCTATCATCATTTTAGCGATTGTAATTTCTGGCTTTTGGTTTAAAATCACATCTTTTTTGCATTGGTGGATAGCAATTAGTTTTCTTTACTTTTCATCAATAATTGATGGTGGAGATCAAATTAATGCAGTAATAAGTTTGATGTTGATACCTGTTTTATTATTTGATAAAAGAAAGAATCACTGGGAAAAAATGAATAATGAAATATCTGTAAGAGGTATAATTCCAATTATTACAATTTGGATTATTAGATTACAGGTTGCTTTAATTTATTTTCAGGCTTCTGTTGGTAAATATTTTGTTCCTGAATGGGCAGATGGTACAGCAATATATTACTGGTGGAATCATACAGTTTTTGGTATGCCTATAATTATCTCAAACAGTATTAATTTTGCTTTAAGTAACTCTTTTGTTGTATCATTCATAACATATTCTGTTTTGATACTCGAAATATTAATTTTTCTTGGTTTAACCGCTAATTTAAAATATCGTAAAATAATTTTATTTATAGGAATATTTTTTCATTTTTCAATAATTATTTTCCACGGCATATTTTCTTTCTTTTTTTCTATAACTGCTTGTTTAATTTTATTTCTCTATCCTACATACCAAAACATTAATTTTAAAAAATATTTATTATGATTAAAAAAAACATCTTAATAGTTTTCTTAATATCTGTTTCAATTTTAATTCTGAATTGTTATTTCGTTTTTACAAATTATGATAATATTTCAAATGAAATTATCACTCATATTGACATCACAGGAAAACCAAATGGTTATGGAAATAAAGTAAATTTAATTTATGCAATGCTTGCTAATTTTTTATTAATATTTATTATTTTTTTGGGCATCAAATATCCCAAATATGCAAATTATCCAATCGAGATAAATAATAGAAATAGGAAAACTGCATATCAAAAAATGCAAATGTTTTTAGCTATTATTTCAATAATTACATCACTAGCTTTTTCATATATGGTTTTTTTAGCAGTAGGTAAACAAGAATCAATGATTTACATCATTCTATATAGTATTATTTCAACTTTAACTATTTTATTTTATTTCAAAACTAATGAATAAATTTATTGTTTTTTATGACAATTGGTGTCCAAACTGCAATAGATTTAAAAATTTTATAAAAAAAGTGGACTCGCTAAATTTAATTTTCTTTAAAGAACTAAGAAACAATATAGAAAATGAAACTTTTTTTAAATTAAGAGAGGATAAAGACTTGAAACATATTGAAATTGATAATAATCAATCCCAAGATGAATTTTCAAAAAAAGCATGAGAAGATAAAATTAAACAAACTTCTATAAGAAAAATATTCATAAAATAAAAACTATTTGTTTTTTTTCTGTCTATATAATTTTGTGATGTTCTAAAAAGATTTAGAATGTAAGGGATAAGCTTTTAGCTTAATAAAGGAGCGTTTAATACGCTCCTTTTTATATAGTGCATTTAATAATTTTTTAGATATTCTTCAATCCTTGTTTCAATATCTTCTTTTAATCCACGTTTGCGATTCAAAAGAGATTTATTTTTCTGTAAGGTCAAAAGCTCTTGAATCAACTCAAAATTCTGTGGGTTCTTCTCACAAGATTTTTTAAGCAATTCCAATTCTTTTTTCCTTTTTCTCGTTTTGGTCTTGAATATATTGCAAGTTTTTCAATATTTGTTCTTCTGACAAGATTAGATTGTTACTTACACCATTGATTAGGTCTAAAGTACCTTCTTCCTTTAAGTTAAATTCCATTATGGAATCTTCTAAAGGTTGACCTTCAAACAAGTCAGTTATAGACTTTATGGCGTCTTGTTGGTATTGTAGGTTAGAATCAAACGTTAACTTCATTGTTTCACTTTTTCAATTAAT
Source organism: Candidatus Ornithobacterium hominis (assembly GCF_951229915.1). GTDB lineage: Bacteria > Bacteroidota > Bacteroidia > Flavobacteriales > Weeksellaceae > Ornithobacterium > Ornithobacterium hominis. The sequence continues at coordinate 889,956 of NZ_OX579588.1, forward strand.
TTTTCTACCCATTTACCGAATCTTGGACATTTTGCTAACACTACATCAATACCTGCTTCTTCAATTATCATTATCCCATCATTAACTTTATTATAACCTTTAATTAGTTGGTTGTTTTTAAGGCGTTTTGAAGGTGCTGTCTGAGGACTGTCGTTAATATCTTCTGGGTTCGGGTATGTTGCCATTACCTGTTCTATTTCATAGAATTTGGCATCGTGTTCTGAATACAAAGCTCTGATAGCATCAATTGAGGAAAAAACCAAAGCTTCAAATTCGTGAAGTTGTATGTATGGTAGTAAATTTGGAAAAGATTTACCTTTTTCAGTTTCTATGTCTTCAATAATCGCTGTTTCCAAAAAAGATAAGCGTTCATCTTTATTCACAATTCTCTTAGCATCTTCATATTTCGGAAAATCTTTAGGTAAGGCGTAAAAATCAATTATTGTGGAAACCAAAACATTGTTTTCATAAACACAATTAATCAAATCGGTTTTTATATGCTGATATTTCGTTAATCCTCCTTTTGTATGTTTTATTTTAAAACAATCTACACTTTGCAATCCCTTTGTATATAGATAAGGACTTAATACTTTATCGATAAATTCTTTTTCAGTATCACCTTCTACAATAATCAATAATCTTTTCATAGTGGCTGTCCTTTAATGATACTTTTCGTCCATAATTCACCTATAGAATAATCTTCTATCCAATTGCTTAGCCCATCTTTATCTAATCTTTTGAAAACAGATTGGTTATCTTCTTTATCAACTGTAATTATGTCTTCTGCTTCAAAGTTATTCAGCAGTGTTACAGATTGAGTAGAAACGATAATTTGACAGTCTTTTGCAACAGCAGATTTTATTAAACCTGAAAGTTTATTTATAGCAGTTGGATGTAATCCTAATTCAGGTTCGTCAATGATAATAACCTTAGGCAATCTAGGTTGCATCAATAAGGTAACCAATGCTATATAACGTAAACTACCATCAGATAAGTGATTGGCATTAAAATAAGTTTCAGGATGCTCTTTTTCCGTCCATTCTAAAAGAATTTTTTCTTCATCCAAAAAAGCAGGCGAGAGATTAAACCTATCAAAAAATGGAACAACCGATTGAATGGTTCTTTCAATTCGCTTGAAATTCATTGGGTGTTTCTCTTGTAAATAATAAAGGTAAGCTGGTAGATTGCCACCATCTTCTTTTAAAATCCTATTATCATTTGTATTTGCTTTGGTTCGTAAAGGTGCAGAACTACTGGTATCGTGAAAATGATATATTTTATAGCTTTCAAGGTGTTCACTTAGGTATTTGTTTCTTTGAGTTGACGAGCATTTTATCTGACTTTCTTTGATATTTTCATCATAAAAAGATTTCTTGTAATTAGTTGGATAATTTAATATACTATCCTCTTTTCCGATGAAGAAAGTACCATTATCTGTCGGTAACAAATTAAATGCATAAGCATTATTACCAAAATCTAAATAGCCTTTAATTTCATTTGTGTTTTTTCTACCATAATGTAGCAAGTTGTCCACACCACTTTTTAATGAGTATTGCTGAAGTCTTTGCTCATAAATATTATTGACCAACTTGAAAAAAGAAATAAAATTGGATTTACCAACGCCATTTGAACCTATCAAAATATTTATTGGACTTAGTTTTAAATCCATTTTTTTGATAGACTTATATCCTTCTATTTTAATATTTTGAAGCATAGCTATATTGTTTTAAATTCTATACCTGCATCTTTCATTTGCAAAGAGGCATTTGTTTTTAATTGGTCTATTATTTCGTCAATTATATTTTGTATAAATTTTGCCATAATTTCAGTTCACAAATGTAATTAATTAATCAATAGCTTCTCGCTTTGTTTGTTTATGGTTTAAAATAACATTCTATTATTGCTTCATTAATTAAATCTTTCATACTTTTTTCTTTTTCAATTGATAAAAGCTTTAATTTTTTCAAAATATCTATATCAATATAGAGAGAAAATGCCTTTTCATTTTTCATTACACTCTCTTTCACAGGTTTCACTTCCTGCTTTTTTGGTTCTATTTTCTTTACTTGAGCTTGTTTTATCAAGCTGCTTAAATCTTTTTTCATATAAAATCTTTTTTCTAATATATAAATATATATTTATATAATCATATTAAGGATTTCTTCAGTTAGATTATCAATGTGATCTTGAGCTTTAGAATCTAAAGTATCAACTAGAATAGACCGTGTAAATGAAACCAAATCCTGAATTTTTGTTTCTGCTATTTTTATATTGAAGGTTTTCATTTCATTTACAATATCTTGTGTAATCGTCGTATTATGTTTAATAAGATTAAACACAATAAGGGCATTATCTTGTTTTTTCGCTTCTGTTATTAAATCTATTGTTCCTTTTATTGCAAATAAATCTAAAATCCCAGCACGTGTAGGAACAACGATTATATCTGAAACTTCAAAAATTTTAGTCAAGTTGGTTGCTAAATATGGTGGCGTATCAACTAATACGAAATCATAGTCTAATTCTGGCAATTCTTCAGGTAGAACATTTTCTAAGATGTCAAAATACACCATATCTGATACCTGTGATAAACTACCCTGTTTATCATAATCAACAATACAAACATTTGCTGATTCATATATTTTTTTTGCAACATTGAATGCTAGGGTTGATTTACCAACGCCCCCTTTTTGATGTGAAAATGTAATAATAGACATATTTAGATAATTATATATTTATACAAATATAGAATTAATTATTTATATAAATATATATTATTAAATTTTATTTTGCTCCTAGGGCTCTAGTAGAAAAATAATATTAACGTTATATAAGTTAATAACAGAAAAAATAAAATGATAATAAATTATAAAAATCAACAAATTGTTTTTAAACACTTTGGATAAAAGAACAAAAAAAATAGTATTCTATAAAATATTGCAAATTACTATGATATAAATATTAAAATCTTTTCTGTAATTATATAAATATATAATTGTTTATTTATATATTAGCTTTAATAATGTTTGGATACATTGTATTTTTAACTAAATTTGATTTATTTATGAAAAATCTATTTCAAGAAACAGTTAGGGAAGCTTATCAAGCTTATAAAATTTGTAACCCCATGGGATTAAGAAATACTGTAATGAATCAAATTAATGAACTAAATAAATAATAAAATAAATTAAAATGAAAACAAATTTAAGAACATTAGCACTATGTTTAGTGCTTGGAACTAGCTTTACCGCTATTACTTCGTGTAACAATGATGACGGAATAGAAGAAGTTGTAAAGAATAAAAAGAATAAATATACTTATTCTCCTCCAGCATGGATTCAGGGCAGCTGGGTGGATGAGGAAAATTAGATGAAACTACTGGTTATAAGTTTACTGAATCAGCTGTATATTTTGTTAGTAAGGATGGTGAAGTACCTATTGGTGGATCTGAAATTGATGAGAATTGGAAAAAGGCGGAGCATTCAAGTAATAATAAATATAAATTCGCTTTGTTAGGGGAACTCTTTATCTATGAAGTTGAATATATTGACGATAATCATGTAGAGTTAAAACTACCTGTTTTGGTTAGCGACAAACCCATTAAGTTTGAATACTATTATTTAAAATTAAAAAGACGTAATAAAGATTTTATTATACCAAAAATATTTGAATAAATAATAAATTATATTTTAAGTTTAAAAAGCCCGAACTGTATCTGGCTTTTTTAATAAATATAGATTTGTGTCACACAATCATTTATATAATTATTGTAGGCGTGGGGCAGTTGAGTGTCCTTAAATTGAGGGCAAAGCCACTCATTGGTTACTTTTATAATACTCAACTTTGTTTTATTGGTTGCTTTTATAATACTTTTGATTATCTTTGCATTATGTATGCAATATTATTTGATTTAGACACGAATTGCCTTAATGAAAATTATGAAGGCACTACATATCATAACGCCTATAAGCTAATCAAGGATTTTATGATTAGTAACGGATTTGAATGGAAGCAAGGAAGCGTTTATTTCGGTGGTAATACAATTGATGCAGTTACTTGTGTTCTTGCTGTCCAAAAATTAGCAAAACAATATCCTTGGTTCTCTACCTGTGTGAAAGATGTGAGAATGCTTAGAATAGAAGAAAACAACGATTTGCTCCCTGCTATTTCTTTGTAACTAACACGCACTCACCTAATAATATACTCCTACGTGCCATAAGACTCAAAAACATCATTAAATCTAATGTACGTTATTTGAGTAACTCCTTTTTGGTTGTTTAAGGGTGTTTTTAGCCGTTTTAAGCTATTTTTTTTAAATTAGATGTAAATACTCTACCTGAAGAAAAAAGCCATTAAATCGCTTTTAATTGTTTTTTTAAAAATTATATATTTGTGGGGCATTAAGGAAGGACAAAGAGGCAACGTGAGGACAACCTTGAGAAGAGCCAAAATGTGAACTTTATACGCAGAATTTTTCTGTAAAAATCAAATCATTCGGGTTAAGTTTTCTTACCCGTTTGATTTTCTAAAATCCATTATGAAAGCAGAAAAAAATAACTATATATTTCAAGTTGATGATACAGTTCTTGTAGCTCCTCAAGTTACAGGCGAGAAAGATTGGATTGAGGCTAAAATTACTGAAATTGAAGATAATCCTTTCATTGGAACCGTGATTAATGTAATCACTCCTGAAGTAATTATATTTTTTGAAAAACCTGATATGTTCAAGCCTTTGATTAAAAAAAATACTTAATCTATCGGCTTTTCTCTATTACTGCGGAATAATTTAATATAAATTAATCCTTGTTCCTCTATCACCTCATATAACAGAGAAAACTTACCATTGAAAAAATTTCTTTTATACAAATTAAGCGACTTAATGTAATTAGCTAAAAAATAAGGGTTTTCAGATATCACTTTTTCTACCAATTCTACCTGTTGGATTATTTTTAAAGAATATTCATTACTCTTATTTTTTTCTATCCAAAAATCAAGGTTATCTTCAAGCTTTTTAGCAGCTTCTTCGGTCCATCTAACTTCCATACTTATCTTTTAATCTCTTAGATAAATCCATGCTACTTATTGTTTTTCCCTCAATAATCTGCTGATTAGATATTTCTAAACTCTCCATTTCTTCAGGAGTTGGCTTAAATTTGGATTCTCTATTGTATTGCTCTACAATTTCTATAATTTCATTGTATTGCTGAATAGGAATAACTACAGATAACGGCGTTCCATTATTATCTGTTATAAATTGACGATTTCCAGTAACCATATTAATCTTTTTACAAAGATATTCAAATTAAATAATTTTTCTAAGTTGATAATAAACTGCAGTAATTTTTACCGCAGTTTATTTTACTTTTTACGAGTTAAAAAGAATCTCTCGGAACTGCTTTACCCTCTTTTTTCACCAAATTGAATACACTCTTAGATTTTCTATTTTTGAAAACCACACCCTTGAAAAACCCATCCGAGTGAATTACTAAATTCAATGTATCATTTATATTGTAGTATAGGTAATCAGAAGGGTTACATTCAATTATTGTGTTCTTTGATTTGAAAAAATAAATATCTCCTCCTTTACTGTTTTTTAGAATGATTTTTTCAACTATCACAAAATCAATTTCTCTATCAGGTAGTTTACTTTCTATTTCTTTTAAATTGCATGAAAATAGAAAAAGAGTGATTATTACAAATATTATGAAGTATCGCATTACATTGGTTTATTTATTAAAATCAAATTCAATTTTAAATTCATTATTAAGTTTTAACCTAGCGTCAAAACTTTTGCCTGCTTTAGATTTGAAACCTTTCAATAATCTTGTTTCTTTTTTGCTAATTAAATCTTGAATTACTGATTCAGATATTTTTTTTCCTGCAATGGTTTTCCATATTGTAAAATCACAACCTTTTTTCCAATTTGTACAACCAAACGATTTTTTTCCTTCTAAAATATTTCCATTACCACATTTAGGACATTTTCCAAGGGTTTTTCTTTCAGTTGTTATAGAGGTTAGTTTGGTATCTTTACTAAAGATATCTTGAACAATATTGTTTGTAAAATCTGTGATTTCTTTATAAAATAATTTAACATCTTCAGTTCCTTCAGCAACTTTCTTTAATTTCATTTCCCAGATAGCAGTAGTAATTACATCACTTACTTGCAAATCTTTGATAATGTTATAGTATTCCAATCCTCTATTATTTGATTAGGCTGAATTTTTATATCAAGTTTTTGCTCTTCTATATCTTTCTCATCAGTATTTTTTAATTCATATTTTTTCCAACCATCAGCTCTCCAACTATTATATTTTGCTCTTATAAGACTATCTAATTCTTTTTTATTTGATGCGTTTTTATAAGTTTCAATAGTTTTAGCGTAGTCTAAAAATTCTTCCTCAGTTGGAATTTCCTGTGCAAACTTATTTGGATTTTCTTTCGTTAGTAAAAATGAATTTTCTTTTTTTGTTTCTGAATTTTCTTTGAACTTTTGGGTTTCGATTGGCATTGTAAATTGAGTTTTTTCTTGAATTCCATCAATCTCATTATTGATAGTATAAATAGTTTTTTTACCTGATTTTCGATTCCTTGAAATAAAACTTAAATCCTCAAGTTTTTTTAAAGCCTTTTTAATAGTTGGTGTTGAGAGAGAAAGAAGTTTAGATAATTCAGAATCAGATAAAACAAATGCCTGTTCTTGATTGTTTTTAAAAGATTTATTTATCGTATATTAGTCTCTACAAAATAGGAATTAAGGAGCTGATTGATAATATTCATAAAACATTAGCTGAAGATCTTCGCTCGACTTTGAGTTCTGGTAGCCGAATTTCTATTGCGGCATCTTGTTTTTCTATTTATGCTTTTCAAGAACTTAAGAAAGAGCTAGAGAGGGTGGAAGAGCTGAGGTTTATTTTTACTTCACCTACCTTTATAGCAGAGAAAACAAGTAAAGTTCAACGCGAATTTTATATTCCTCGTTTGCATAGAGAGCGTAGTCTTATAGGAAGTGAGTTTGAAATCCAACTTCGTAACGAATTGACACAAAAGGCTATTGCACGAGAATGTGCAGAGTGGATCCGTCGAAAGGTCAAGTTCAAGTCAAATAAGACTAAAGAAAATATGATGGGCTTTGGCGTAGTGGACAACTGCTCTTATATGCCGCTAACTGGATTCACTACTGTAGAGCTCGGAGTAGAACGAGGTGACAACGCCTATACAATGATACAAAAAGCAGAATCTCCCTTTAGTGAACACTATACACAATTATTTGAACAACTCTGGAACTAAAAATAGATAAGGAAAAATCATTGGATAAGCAGATGCAACTAGTAGCCAGATTAATCAAAGAAAAAAGTACTTAGAAACGAAAGAATAAAGGAATAAAACAATATGGAAATAAAGAAACAAACCCTGACCTCAGCATCGCATAGCGAGTTTACGCTTGAGACACTAAAACAAATAGCCCCCTCAGCATTTACGGAGGTACGTGGGGCAGATGGCGAGCTGACACAGAAGGTAAATTTTGATGTGCTCCGTGAACTGTTGGGTGTGATGTCGATGAGGAGAACTTTGGCTTTCAATGGGTGGGCAAGCAGGCGGCAAAGCGAGCAGCAGCGGAGCCTACACGCCAGACCCTACGCCCCGTTGTGGAGGACAGTGTAGACTGGGAGACCACAGAGAACCTCTACATAGAAGGGGATAATCTAGAAGTGCTAAAGCTCCTCCAGCGTGCTTACCTCGGTAAAGTAAAAATGATCTATATTGCCCCGCCTTATAACACGGGCAAGGACTTTGTTTATAATGACGACTTTGCCATGAGCCGTGAGGAGATGGACGAGGCGATGGGTAACCTTGATGAGGAAGGCAACCGCTTGCGCCAGAACCCCGATTACAACCTCCGCTACCGCTACCTTCGTATGCAAGGCAAAGCCACAGGTAAAGATTTCGCCCATCTCGACAGCATTTTTGTCACACATCGCAATTCCAAAGCGATTCAGCTGATGCAACAAAAGGTAGTTGATTACGAGCAAGCTCTGCAACTAGAACAGCAAGAGCGTATCAAAGGTGAGCAAGTTCAACTTAAGAAGTTGTTAGTGAAGTAAACGAAAACGCCAAGGAGGCGATTATTCTTCCTTGGGGCTACGTTTTATTTTAAAAGTTCATTTTGGTCCAAATAAGCAATGAACCCTTTGATAATTGCTTCATTACGATTTAGGATATCGTCTTCTGTAAAATCATTTTTCTCGTTTGCCATTGCCAAGAGTTCTGAGATGCACGTCTGTTTCCTTTCGCCCTTACCCCCTTGCAATCCTTTGTAATACTTCACTTTATCAGTAAACCTATAGTCCGAAGATCTGATATTTATGCGCTGTTCAAGTAAAGACTTGTTTCCGAGAAGTTCTGCATTCCATCCATCTTTTAAAGGCTCATTTTTCACTCTATTTTTCGCATATATATGCTCTATGTCAAATTTGCTTTCAAGAGGGAGTAGTACTTGTTGGTTATGCTGATAAGCCCACCAAGTAATCATTGATCGTGTTATTTGTCTCTGATTCAGAAATCTATAACTTTTAATTATGTTTTCGAGATTATCTCTTTCAAACTTAAAATCAGAAAATGTCACTTCTTTACCATTAATCAGATTAACCATTTCGCGATAAATAGGTGTGCGAAGAGCATTTACGCCTGGATTAGTAAGTGCGTATGCCCAAATAAATCCGATTGTTCGTTCCAAAAATTTTGAGAAAGCATTCTCTTCCAAAGAGCCATCCGACTGTTTATTATGCATAAAATAGACAGATACAAAATAGTACCACATGCCATTAGGTGCATAATTTAATACAAATAGGAGTTGTAGAACTTTATCTGAAAACCTATTTAAGTCTTGATTATTGACATCGTACCAAAACTTTATAAGAATTTCAAGTTCATCTAAAGTTGTTTCATTTTTCAAGGCTTTATATGTATCCTTCTCATAGAACTTACGTAAAGCCTCTGTTGTCGTGTTAGTATTTCCCTGTTTAGCTCGTAAGAAATACATATACAGCGTGAAAAGTTCATCTAAAGGAGAATCCTTACTCGAGTTAAATGCCAAAGAAGACAAACGCTCTAACTCTCTCCAGCGTTCTATAAAATCTTCTTTCTTACCATTCTTAGAGTAGTATTTATAAAACTCAGCTTTGAAAATATCAGCATCGGAAAGAGGTTTTCCTCTATCGTTTAGTGTGGAAAAGATGCGTAATGCCGTATCTTGGTTTTCGGCTTCAATAGGTAATAAAATGCAATTACCAAGAATTCTAATAGGCAGATATGGAAAAAATGTTGGATAGTTTGCTAAGAAATCATCTATTTTCTTTTGGAAGAAACGATAGTTCTCTGCATATCGACTTTTGAAATTATTTGGAGCAACTCCAGCTTTGAGAATATCTAAGAATTCTTCTTTATCATCATCAGTAGCAACTTCAGAATCTATTTTCAAAGCTTCTTTGTTCGGTTCGTCAAACTCATTTGTTTTCCAAACACATTGCTCAATCATCTTCCGCATACTTTTAGTTCCTTTATCCTGCATCATTCCTGAACGTTCATAGAATGCTCTCAATAAAAGCATTAAGGTTGTGAGACGTTGTTGCCCATCTATAATTTCTTGTTTGCCACTTCCATTCTTGAAAGTAACTATTGGTCCTAGAAAATACTCTTCATCCTGCCGGAATTTGGTTGCATCATCTTCTGGAATTGCAAAAGTAAAAATATCATCCCAAAGAGTTTGACACTCTGTTTCACCCCAAGCGTATGGACGCTGATAATCAGGAATAAGAAAATCGGTTTTCTTATCTACAAAAAGTCCCTTAATGGTTTTTTGGTCTATGTTGAGTTTTGACATCTTATATGATTTATTGTTTTAATTCTTTTTATTGATCTTATCAGACATTACAAAGCTACTCTTGGTCCACGAATTTATTCAATTCTTCCTCCACCTCCTCCACAGTAGGCAACACTGATTTCAGATTTTCAGGGATAGTCTTTGTTAGTTGATAGTCGCTGACACCGATTGGCTGATCGTAACCCGAGAGTGCATATTGTGCCACAACCTTGTCGCCACCATTGCAGAGGAGCAAGCCAATAGTTTTGTTGTCGTGTTCGCCACGGAGGGTATCGTCCACTACATTGATGTAGAAGTTCAGTTGTCCCATGTATTCGGGCTTGAATGGTGTCGCTTTAAGTTCGATAACTACGTATGCGTGTAGTTGGATATTATAGAGGATAAGGTCGGCATAGAAATCAGAATCACCTACTTCAAAATGCTTCTGCTGTGCTACAAACGCAAAGCCACTTCCCATTTCGAGTAAGTACTTTGTGATATGCGAAACCAATTGCCGTTCAAAGTCTCGTTCTGCCATTTTATCCGTTTGCCCCATCATATCAAAGATATAAGGGTCTTTCATCAGATAGTTGGCAAGGTCGCTTTGCGGTTTGGGTAATCGTACCGAGAAGTTACTCACTTTCTTTGCCGTAATCTGCCGAGCGAAAAGATTGGTCTCAATCTGCATTTGCAGAACATTACTGCTCCAACCATTGGCAACTGCCTGTGTAATATACCAAAAGCGTTCACCTAAAGGCAACTTACTGTTAAGCAGAATTACATGGCTTGCCCAGTTGGTGCGAACAATGGCAGATTGCTTGAAGATATCCTCTATCTTACTAATGTCGCTGTGATAGATAGCCGACAGCATTTCAGAAATCTCTCCTAATTGCGCAACAGGCTGTTGTACAATTATATCTCTTTGATTTTCGGTGAATTGAATTAGTGCAAGAGGTTCTTGCACTAATTGATTGAGTTCTTTTGTTTGGTTCAAAACACGCTCCAACGTTGGATTTTGAAGCAAGCTATTCACCTCAACCATTTTGTTCAGTATTTCCAGTGGATAAGCACTGGCGAACTGGCACATATAGAAGATGTTTCTGCGAGAGTATCCCTTCTTGTCAGGATATTGTGAGCGTATAGCCTTGGATAGATTGTCGATAACTTTGCTTCCCCAGCCTTCTTTCTTTTGGAGGTAGAGAATAAAATGCCCCACCTTCCAATAATGGAAGAGCATATCAGCATTAGCCGAAGTAATCATGCGCACTTGTGTATGCTCAAGATCAGTACCAATGGCTCGTACAACGAGAGATAAATCTTGCTTATCGGCTTTCTGTATTTTATCTTTGCTCATATTGTCTTGGAGTTATAATTGATTGAATTTACTCATAGCATTCGCCTTGATGTCGTCTGCAATATCAATGTAGGGTTTCATTGCCTTGTAGTCGCTATGTCCTGTCCACTTCATCACAACTTGAGGAGGAATACCCAATGCAAACGCATTGCAGATAAAAGTGCGGCGACCTGCATGTGTGCCAAGCAGGGCATATTTAGGTGTAACTTCGTCAATACGCTCATTACCTTTGTAATACGTTTGGCGCACAGGCTCGTCAATCCCTGCCATTTCTGCTAATTCCTTGAGATAGTCATTCATTTTCTGATTGGTAATCACAGGCAAGACCTTATCATTTTCAAACGCCACATCCTTGTATTTGTCAAGAATCGCTTTGCTATGATTGTTCAGCTCGATAATCAGGCTATCAGAAGTCTTAACCGTTGTAACCTCAATGTGGTCGCCCTTTATATCACTTCTACGAAGATTAAACACATCGGAGTAGCGCAAGCCCGTGAAGCATTGGAAGAGAAATACATCACGCACCCGATCAAGAGCCTGCTTGGCAGCAGGTATTTCGAATTCTCGGAGTTTGTTCAGTTCCTCCCATGTGAGGAAGATGATTTTCTTCTGTGTGCTTTTGAGTTTAGGTTTATAGCTATCGTAATCATTATTCTGGTGCATACCTTTCTTGAAAGCCCAGCGTAAAAACCACTTTAAGAAACTTAGTTGCTTACCAATAGTAGAATTGCGCATTTCCTTTACATCACGGAGATAGGCAACATAATCGTTTAGACCTTTTTCATCAAAGAAATCAAATGTAAGTCCATCACGAAAGTTCATCAAATGATTTTTCACAGCAGCAAACTTCTCGTAAGTAGAATCAGTCCAATCATTCTGTTGTCCACAATCTCTCACAAACTCATCGAATACCTTGTAGAAAACATTAGGTGTTGATTTTCTCGGTTTGACTTCTTCTATAGGTTTGTGCAGCGCATTGAATGCCTCTTTAATTTGTTCAGGAGATGGAATTATTTCTTCTACTTCAAACTTTTTGAAGATTTCCTGCATCTCTGTATAATAGCCCAAGAGTGAAGCATTGATTTCAGAAGCTGATTGTTTCAATTTGTTTGTGCAACCGTTTCTTACTCGTTGCTTATCAGAATCCCATTTTGCAGCATCAATACGATAACCTGTTGTGAATTCAATTCGTTTGGAAGCAAAATTAACACGCATACGGATAGGCACATTCTCAACAATGAGAACTCCGTCCTTTTTCCTGCTTTCCAACGTGAAGATAATATTCCGCTTGATGTTCATACTTTTGGGTGTTTTGATTTCTGCACCCAAATTTACACCCAAAAATTGATTCTACTAAAGATTTTCCATGAAATCTTATTTTATTAACATTCTGTATAAATCTCTATTATACAATAGATTGAACGTATATGATACTATTTGAAGGTTCAAGAGAAAGAGCCTCTCTCTCCGCAAATTTAAGCCTAAGTGATTCTGTAACAATTACTTAGGTTTTTTTAGATTTTGTGTTCTGCACAAAAGTGCACAAACTCTTGAAAATCGGTATTTGCAGACATGATAAATTTTATCATGTATGAGCAAGAAAAAAAACTATTGGACTGAACCTAAAATAAAAAAATATCCATTAATTAATCCCGATGGAACAAATGGTATGTATGGTTTAGATTTAATGGAGGAAATCCACACAGATTCTCTTTAGATATTAATAAGCAAAAAGACTATGATTCAAGGCTTGAAGAAGCAATCGTTTTGAGGGAAGCTTTGAAGAGAAAGCTAGAAAGTGGGTGGATTCCTGAAAAGAAAAAAGTTGAAAAGAAAAACATATGCATTTCTATCTTTCAGAGAAATATATTCTAAAAGTGGTAAATTATTGATTTTGTAAAAATTTTTAGCACCTCTTTTTTCTACAGATAAAACACCTGCATAAGCCAATAATCTTAAAGGCTGTTGGATGAATTTATCATATTCACTTTTAGTTGTAGGATTTTTTGCTGAGGGTTTGTTAAAAATAGCTTTTACATTTTTAATAAAATATTGGGAATCCCATATATCTTGAACTACAAACTCTTCATTAAGTGAACTTTCTCTTATATTCATTACACAATCTACAATGGTATATATTACATCAGGAGTACATTTTTGATCTGAAAAACGAGCGTCTTTTGTCTTTCTTACATCAAGATTATATTGAGATAAATGTTGGTTTATTTTTTCTATTATATCAAAATTATTCTTTTAAAAGTCCAAAGAAAAATACAGAATTATTGTCAATATTTAGTGAGCGAGTTCCGTAATTTCTTGCTACACGATAAAATTTTTCAAATTCTTTTGAACCATAATAATCTAAATCTTTTTCTGTTGGCTGTCTGCTTCCGTTTTTTTAAGTTAGTAATGCCACAGAACCATCTACAATCGTATTTTTAGGTAAAAAACTTGCTCTTGGATGTTGGGTTAAATTAGGTATCATTACCACTTTTTCTTGATTTAGGAATTTTGCAACTGTCAAATTATCTGTATCATCTATATAGCAATCATAATTTTCAAAGTTTTTTACTTCATTATTTCCTATATTTCGTGATTTCAGAACACGAATTTTTCCCATTTCCTTAGTTTTATCTTTTGTAATTTGTCTATCACGGAAACTTTGAAAAATATCAAATTTCATTTTATTGGAAATTTTGTCAAATTCCTTATTTCTATAAATCAACCAATATGGAAATTCATCAGAAAGCAAATAAGATTTTTTATTTTTTCGTAAAGTTTCTTGGATATAACTTTCTATTATAATGTTTTCTGAATACTTTTTAGGGCTAGTTTCTAATAAAAACGAAATTGTTTCTATTTTAATTCCCTTAAAGCCTTTCACCCCATAATCACAAATTTTTAATAAATTTTGTTCTGCCAAAATTTCTCGTGTTATATTAAATTCAGGAGCATTTATCAAACTTTTAGGTACGATAAGGGAAATAAATTTCCCTAGTTTAATACTTTTCTCAATAAAGAAAGAAAAAATATTGTTGGTTTTTTTGTTTCTTATATTGGCTTTGTATTCACCTAATAACTCTTGATTTTTGGTTATTTTTTTATAGGGTGGATTCCCTACAACTATATCATATTTTTGAGAAAAATCGTAGGTTAAAAAATCTGCATTGATAAAATTAAACTTAATATTTTTAGGATATTTCAGTTGCTCCAAAATGCATTTTAAAATTTGTAATGAATTATTATCAATATCCAAAAGGTCGAAAATAACTTCTTCTTTATCTTTGTATTTCTCAACCAATAAAGGAATAAAATTACCTACGCCAACAGATGGCTCTAAAACTCTTTTTGTGCGTCTTTCTGTGCATCTTTTAATGCTTTGATGTTTTGCTGAAGTTGCTGAACTTCACCACGAGATTGGGCCGCTTTTTCTGTAAGTGCTTGAACATCTATATCAAGTTCTACTATTTTGATTGTTTTTGCCATATTTTGTATATTTGTATTAAATTAATCCACTGAAAATGAATAAGATTAAAAGAAATTGGTATAAGAAAAAAAGAATATGGTTTTTTGCCATAATGCCTATTATTTGGTTTGTTCTTTATTGGAACTTTCCAAGTACGATTTTAGTTTTATCTATGCCTTTTCTTGTTTTGTTGGGTTTATATTTAGTTGTTGTTTATCTCATTTTTCTTTATTGTATATTATTCAACAAAAACCCTATGAATTGGTGATATCACTGATTTTTACCAATTCCACTACGCTCAAATCATCACTGAGATATTTGATTTTATTGGGCAGAAATATTGCTCCTAAATCTTTGAGATAAATCCTGCAATAGAAATCAAATTGATGAATGTCTAAAGGGCTTAATGCTATGATAAATTCGCTTAATTTCATTTGATTTGCAAATTCTCTAATTGCCTTAATTCCCGTTCTGTTTCCCGAATATTATTAGTCATTGATGGTAAGGAGTCTTTATATAAAAGAAATTTAACTCTCAGAGATGATAATGAAAGCTTTAGAGATGGGAGTGGAACGGTGAAAACCAACGAACTTATGATTTTTGCTAAAATTACAGGGCTAAGAGTTGTGTTGTATATCAACAAAATTTATTTTAATCAAGAAAATATTAATCATTTAAAATGAATTGAATAGTAATACTCTGAATTAAAGATATTCAAAAAAATATGTTTTGGATTTGTAGAAACACAAAAAAAATGATAAATTTAAGGTTCAAAATTTTAAAAAATCATTTTAATGAAAAAGGTTCTAATCTGTAGCTCTATTCTATTTTTATCATTTTCTTCATGTTCGGTTAATCAATCACTGAAACAATCAATCGCTCAACCCGAAAAATTTGGGGCAGTGCCGACACAACGGCAATTGGATTGGCAAAAACTGGAATATTATGGTTTTGTGCACTTCAATATGAATACCTTCACCGACCGTGAATGGGGCTATGGAGATGAAAAGCCAGAATGGTTTAACCCTACAGATTTTGATGCTGAGCAGTGGGCGAAGGTAGCTAAAAAAGCGGGGATGAAAGGACTGATTTTAACGGCAAAACATCATGATGGGTTTTGTCTTTGGCCCTCGGCTTACACCGAGCATACTATCGCTAATTCTCCTTACAAGAATGGAAAAGGAGATATTGTGAAAGAATTGGCTGAGGCTTGTAAAAAACATGATTTATTATTTGGTGTTTACTTATCTCCATGGGATAGAAATCACGCTGCATATGCCCAAGATGCTTATGTAGACGTGTTTTTAGGGCAATTGAATGAGCTTTTAACAAATTATGGTGATTTGTTTGAGGTATGGTTTGACGGAGCAAATGGTGGAGATGGTTACTATGGCGGGGCGCGAGAAGCTCGGAAAATTGATGCAAAAACTTACTACCGATGGGATAAAGTAGTGGATATGGTTCGAGAACATCAACCTAAAGCTGTGATTTTTGGGGCAAAAGGAGCTGATATTCGCTGGATTGGTAATGAAGAAGGAATCGGGACTGAAACCAACTGGAGTACGATGAATCCTATTGTGATGAATGAAACACGAGAACAATTGCAAAAAGGAGTGAAGAATGCTGAAGATTGGCTGCCTGCAGAGGCAGATGTTTCTGTACGACCAGGCTGGTATTACCATGCAAGAGAAGATCACTTGGTTCGTCCACTAAGCCATATGGTAGATATTTA
The DNA here is from genome assembly GCF_951229915.1 of Candidatus Ornithobacterium hominis. Taxonomy (GTDB): domain Bacteria; phylum Bacteroidota; class Bacteroidia; order Flavobacteriales; family Weeksellaceae; genus Ornithobacterium; species Ornithobacterium hominis. The sequence continues at coordinate 906,367 of NZ_OX579588.1, forward strand.
CTATAAAAGTGTAGGGAGAAATGCTAATTTATTGCTGAATATCCCAGTAGATACAAGAGGTTTAGTGCATGAAAATGATGAGCAACGGCTATATGAATTGTATGAAGTTATTCAGGCAGATTTTGAAAACAAAGTGAGTGAAGATGCTGAATTTAAAGCAGATGGGAGAACTATTGAAAGCAAATTCATGACTGATGATGAGTTGAGCACCCATTATTATAATCCTCAATTAGAAGATTCGCAGCAACAAGTTATTGAAATTGATTTAGGAAAATCTCAAATATTTAATCGCCTTCAAGTTCAAGAAAACATTGAATTTGGCCAGCGAGTTGAATCTTTTGAATTAGAGATTTTCAAAGATAATCAATGGCATAAAATCACCGAAGGTACAACGATTGGTTACCAAAGATTGTTGAGATTTGAGCCTGTAAAAGCTCAGAAAGCACGTCTTATTATCAAAAAAAGTTTAGCCGCACCAGTCATTTCAACGTTTAATTTATATAAAGCACCTAATTTATTGGTAGAGCCAACTTTAGAGCGTAAAAAATCTGGTGAAGTTTCTTTCAGTGTGCCAAATAAACAGACAGAAATTTATTACAGTTACAAAAAAGACCAGCCACAAAATTTCACAAAATTTTCTAAGCCTTTAAAAATTTCTGAACCCACAACCATTTATTACGCTTCTTTTGATCCTGAAACGCAGAAATACAGTAGTGTCCAGACAGCGAATTTAGACATCCCTAAGGCAAAATGGCAAGCCATTGATGAAAATGGCAAGCCATTAAAAGAAGCTACCAAAGCCATTGATGAAAATGTGTATTCAGTATATGTTTCTACGCCAGAGGCCCCAGAAATCATCATCGATTTGGGTGAAAATATAGATATAACGGGCTTTACATACTGGCCATCACAAGAACGCTGGGCGTATGGCACAATTCAGAATTATGAATTATATACCTCTGAAGATTTGAAGAGCTGGAATTTGGCTAAAGAAGGGGAATTTAGTAACGTGAAAAATAACCCAATTGAACAAAAAATTTTATTTCAAAAAACAAACACAAGATATATAAAACTTAAATCAACTAAAACAACAGATGGCAGTAAAAAAGCTTCTTTTGCAGAAGTTAGCGTAATAACTTTAAATCCATAAAATGAAGAAAAGATTCATATCTCTTTCGGTACTTTGTTTGCTCCAAACGATTAATGCTCAAACAAATCCAGATCCTATTTTTGAAAATCCCGCTATTCAGCAAGAAAATCGGCTGCCGATGCGTGCCTATTATTTTGCATATGAAAATAATGCCTTAAGCTCTGAGAATGATAGGGCTAAGTCAAACAGGTTTATTGATTTAAACGGAACTTGGCGGTTTAAATGGCTACCCAAAGTAGAGCAGATGCCACAAGATTTTTATAGCCTTAATTATTCTGATAATGATTGGGATAATTTTAAAGTTCCTGCCAACTGGGAATTCAATGGCTACGGGACACCGATTTATGTAAATCATCCGTTTGAATTTGCAGTGAAAAATCCCATGCCACCATTTATTCCAGACGATACAGAACAATCGGTGGGCTTGTATAGAAGAAATTTTGATTTGCCACAAGATTGGCAAAATCAAAAAGTCTTTATCCAATTAGGTGCGGTAAAATCAGCCTTTCGATTATATGTCAATGGTCAATATGTTGGGCTAGGGAAGGGAAGTAAATTAGAAAATGATTTTGACATCACAGAATTTCTAAAGCCTGGGAAAAATTTAGTCGCTCTTGAGGTCAGAAGATTTAATGATGGAAGTTATTTAGAGGCACAAGATTACTGGCGTATTAGCGGTATAGAAAGAGATGTGTTCCTCTACACCCGCCCAAATGTTCATTTTTATGATTATACGGTAACCCAAGACTTAGTCAACCACTATAGAGATGGGAAATTTGGTTTAAAAATCGAAGTATTCAATGAAACCAATGAGCCGAAAGGGGAGTATACTGTCGCTGTAAACTTAAAAGATGCAAATGGCAACCTTTTATACCAAGAGGAAAAGAAAACTTATGGTTTAAAAAAAATACAAGGGAAAACGGTTTTATCATTTGATAAAATAATACCAAGCGTACAAGCATGGTCGGCAGAGATTCCTTATTTATATTCACTAAACATTGAACTAAAAGATGAGAGCGGGAAAACCATTGAGAGCATTCCGCAAAAAGTTGGTTTTAGGAATTTAAAAGTTGAAAACGGTCAATTTTTAGTCAATGGTAAGCCAGTCTTATTCCGTGGAGTAAATCGCCACGAGACAGAGCCTGATACGCACCACGTGATTACCAAAGAGCAAATGGAACGTGATGTGAAAATCATGAAAGAACTAAATATGAATGCGGTGAGGCTCTCACATTACCCCAATGCACCTTATTTCTATGAATTGGCTGATAAATATGGATTTTATGTGATTGATGAAGCTAATATAGAATCTCACGGAATGTATTATAATCCCGAAAAAACTTTAGGGAACGCCCCAGATTGGGAGAAAGCACATCATCTGAGAATCCAACGAATGGTAGATAGAGATAAAAACCACCCATCAGTAATCGCTTGGAGCTTGGGTAATGAGGCTGGGAACGGATATAATTTTTATAATGCGTATACTTGGCTCAAAGGCTACGATAAATCTCGCCCAGTGCAGTACGAGCGTTCCACAACAGAGTGGAATACGGATATGATAGTTCCGCAATACCCACACCCTGAAAGTTTACGAAGATATGCCATGAGTGATGCCGAAAGACCATACATTATGAGTGAATATGCACACGCGATGGGAAATAGTATGGGGAACTTCAAAGAATATTGGGAAATAATAGAAGACCCTAAATACCCTAAACTACAAGGAGGTTACATTTGGGATTGGGCAGACCAAGGAATGTATAAAAAAGTCGATGGCAAGAAAATATTTGGCTACGGCGGTGATTGGGGCGATGAAAATACCCCGAGTGACAACAATTTCTTAATCAATGGAGTAGTGATGCCAGATAGAACTTGGAATCCACATGCTTATGAGGTAAGAAAAGTGTTCCAAGAGATTGATTTTGATTACAATAAAGAAACTCAAATACTGAGCATCGAAAATGAACATTTTTTTAAAGGCTTAGAAAATTTTATCATCAAAGTTGAAATTTTGAAAAATGGGGAAATTGTAGAAAGCATGGATTTAGGAAGCAAAAACATCGCAGCAAGGCAAACTAATTTAGTGAAACTTCCTATCAAAACCATAACTGATGATGAAAATGAATATCGCTTGGTAGCTAAAGCATTCTTGAAAAACGCTGAGAACTTAATGGACGCTGGGACTGAGATGGCTTATGAAGAATTTGAATTAACATCAGCAGTTCCATCAACTTTCCAAGCAGTAAATACCGTTAAATTCACAGAGAAAGAGAATGAAATTTTGGTAGAAAATGGAAGAATTTCTTTAAGCTTTAGTAAAAAAGATGGACGCTTTTATAATCTAAAAAACAGAAATAACATCCTCATCGAAGCAGGGCCGCGGTTTAGTGTTTTCCGTCCGTTGACAGATAATGATTTTGGTTCAGGGCAAAACCGAAAATTAGATGATACTAAAAATCCAAATCTTGAATTAAAGAGCATTGTTGCTCAGCAAAATCAAGTGATTACTAAATACACTTTGCTCAACGGCGATGCAGATTTAACGATGATTTACACTTTTGGCACGAATGGAAGCATTTTGGTTGAAAATCAGTTTGATGCAAAAGAGAATACCAAAAGAGAAATTCTGCTGAGAATAGGAAACGATTTAGTCATTCCCAAAAATCAAGACACGTTTACTTGGTACGGGAGAGGCCCGTGGGAGAGCTATGAAGATAGAAAATCTAGCACTTTGGTTGGCATATACTCAGGCAGCGTAAAAGAGCAATACCATCCGTATGTTCGCCCACAAGAATCTGGGAATAAGACTGATGTACGCTGGGGAGAAGTAACGGATAGAAGAGGAAGAGGAATCCGTGTGGGATTCAATAAAAACTTGTTGAATGTGAGTGTTTTACCATACACGTGGCAACAATTGTATCCTTCTCCAAAGAAGGGGCAAGAACATTCAGAATTACTCAAGGAAGATCAAAGCAATCACATGCGTATCGACTTGAAACAAATGGGCGTTGCGGGAATAGACAGCTGGTATTCATTGCCACTAGAGCCTTACCGTGTTCTTTTCCAAGATTATGAATATTCATATATCTTAAATCCCACAAAGTAAGATAATGAGGAGGTTATTCTTTAATTTTTCTTTATCTTTCATGTGCATCTATGCGTGGGCACAGAAAAAACAACCCAATATTGTTTTCATTTTGGCAGATGATTTAGGGATTGGTGATATTGAGCCTTATGGGCAAAAGTATATTAAAACACCAAATATCAATCAGTTAGCTAATGAGGGAATGACATTCGTTAACTTCTATGCAGGTTCTACGGTTTGTGCACCTTCTAGGGCAAGTTTATTCACAGGGCAGCACACTGGGCATACCAAAATTAGAGGAAATGGAGAGCACCCATTAGATGCAGAAAAGCAAATTTTCACTCAAGGCTTAAAAAAATTAGGCTATCACACTGGTTTTTTCGGAAAATGGGGCTTGGGATTAAAGGGAAGTGATAGTACGCCTAATCAGAAAGGAATTGATGAATTTGCAGGGTTTCTACATCATGTAGATGCTCATTTTCAGCAGCCAGATTCTATTGATATTTTTCAGAATAAAAGTTTGGAAAAATTAGCTTTAAATGGGCAATATGCAAATGATTATTTTGTGAATAGAGCCATTAGTTTTATTAAAAATTCAACAGAAATCCCCTTTTTCTTATTTGTATCATTGACGATTCCACACGCAGAGCTCAAATTGCCAAAACGTTTTATGCTCAATCAGCTAAAACTAGATGGCACAAGCAAATACCCTGACGAAAAAGCACACTCAAAAGCACATTATGGAGCACAAAAATACCCCCGAGCTGCTTATGCTGGCTTGGTAGAAAGTATAGATGCTTACACGGGTTATATTCTAGACGCTATTCAATCTAAAGGGATAGATGAAAACACCATCATTATTTTCTCTAGTGACAACGGAACGCATGTGGAAGGTGGAAGAAGAATGGAAGATGTCCATTTTTTTGAGAGTAGTTCGATTTATCGAGGAATTAAAAGAGATTTATACACAGGTGGCATCAAAGAACCATTTATTGTTCGGTGGCCAGGGAAAATTCAAGCCCATACAACCAATGATTTCACAGGAGCTTTTTGGGATTTATACCCAACCTTTATTGAGCTAGCAGGAGGAACCTTGGCTAATGATGATACAATAGACGGCATCAGTCTCAAGAATACCCTTCTCGGGAAACCACAAAAACCACATGAATATCTTTATTGGGAATTTCATGAATTCGGCGGGAAACAAGCCGTACTCAAAGGTGATTGGAAAGCTATTCGATTGAATGTAAACAAAGAAAGATTTGGCAAAATTGAATTATATAATATTGCTGAAGACCCCGCAGAAAAAATAAATTTAACCGAAAAATTTCCTGATAAAACAAAGGAAATGACAAAACTACTAGACAACATAAGAACAGAAAATGAAACATTTAACTTTAAAGACTAAGATATTTTTACTATTTCTATTAGTAGGAATCGGTGTGTTTGCGCAAGACTATTCACACGAACCTGATCGCTTTTTTGAGAACCCAGAACTGCAAGACGTCAATCGCTTGCCTATGCATTCCAGTTTTTTTGTTTATAACAATTTAGCAGATTTAAAAGCGGATAAAAAACAAAAAGCGGAAAATTATCTCGACTTGAATGGGATATGGAAATTCGCTTATTTTGAAGACTATAAAAAGGCTTATAAAGATTTTTATAAAGTAAAATTTCCTGATAATGATTGGGCTAATTTCTCAGTTCCTGCCAACTGGGAGTTTAGCGGTTACGGAACGCCAATTTACGTAAACCCTTATTATCCGTTTGCGATGAAAAATCCTCAGCCACCTAAAATTCCGTCTGATATAAATCAACCTGTAGGTCTTTACAGAAAAAGCTTTGATTTACCACAAGATTGGGATGGTAAAAAAGTTTATTTACATCTTGGAGCTGTAAAATCAGCATTTAAATTGTATGTAAACGGAGAGTTCGCTGGCTTTGGTAACGATAGTAAATTGGAGTCAGAATATGATTTAACACCTTATCTGCAAAAAGGTAAAAATTTAATAGCCTTAGAAGTAAGAAGATGGAGTGCTGGCAGCTATTTAGAAGCACAAGATTTTTGGCGCATCAGCGGAATAGAGAGAGATGTTTACCTCTATGCAAGGCCAGAAGTTAACTTTGATGATGTGAAAATAGTAAGCGATTTAGTTAATAATTATAAAGATGGGAAACTTCAAATTACCACTTCTCTCACAAATAATAGCAATGAATCAAAAGAAAATTACACCATCAATGTAGAGCTAAAAACCCCAAAAGGAGTCGTTATCTATCAATCAACACAAAAAACAAAAGGTTTAGCTCGAGTGAAGGGAAAAACTGTAGTCCGATTTAATCAAAAAATCCCGAACGTAAAAGCTTGGACTGCCGAAACACCTTATTTATACCAACTCGCAATAAGCCTAAAAAATGAAAAAGGAGATATAGTGGAAGCAATCCCATTCAAAGTTGGATTTAGAAATGTGAAAATTTCAGAAGGAAATTTATTGGTGAATGGTAAAAGAATTTGGATAAAAGGTGTAAATCGCCATGAAACAGAGCCAGATACACATCACGTAGTAACTCGTGAGCAAATCATTCGAGATATGCGCGTGATGAAAGAATTAAATATTAATGCAATCAGAACTTCACATTATCCACAGACTCCAATGTTTTATGATTTGGCAGATGAATATGGTTTCTATGTTGTAGATGAAGCCAATATAGAATCTCATGGGATGCATTATGCACCAGAAAGAACTATTGCTAACGACCCAGCATGGGAGAATGCACACATAACGCGCGTTAGCCGAATGATAGAAAGAGATAAAAATCACCCATCAGTAATTATCTGGAGTATGGGGAACGAAGCAGGCAATGGTTGGAACTTTTACAAAGCTTATGACATTGCTAGAGCTTTAGATCAAACACGCCCAGTTCAGTATGAGCGAGCAGAGCATGAATACAACACCGATTTATTTGTGCCAATGTATATTACCATTGAAGATATGAAAAAATATTCTAACAGTAATTACGATAAACCATTGATTTTGACTGAATACGCACACGCAATGGGCAATAGCCTAGGAGTTTTCAAAGATTATTGGGAAACGATTCGTCGCTACCCTAAATTACAAGGAGGGTTCATTTGGGATTTTGCAGACCAAGGAATTTATGTAGAAAAAGATGGAATTCGCTATACGGCTTACGGCGGTGATTTGGGCGATGAAAACACACCAAGCGATAATAATTTCTTGATGAACGGTGTTGTAATGTCCGACAGAAGATACAATCCGCATGCGTATGAAGTACGACATATTCACCAAAATGCAAGATTTAAATTCAATGCAAAAAAACATCAGATTGAGGTATTTAATGATTATTTCTTTAAGCCTTTAGAAAATTTTAACTATGAAATCACTTGGCTAGAAAATGGAAAATTAAAGGCTCAGAAAAATGTTAAAAATTTAAATGTAGGTGCTCAGCAAACGGCTTACATCGATTTACCCGAAGATTGGAAATTTTCTAATGAAAAAGAAACCGTAGTCACAATCAAAGCAATACTTGATGAAGATGAGCAATTATTGAAAAAAGGAACCTTACTGGCTCATCAAGATTTTGAAATCACCAAATATCAACCAAAATTAATATCAGATTATTTAAGCTATAAAAAATCTGAAACATCAGATTATTATCAAATTTCAGCAGGAGATTTAAGTTTCAAAATAGCTAAAAACAATGGTAGAATAGAAAATTTGAAAATCGGGAAGCAAGAATTATTGTTAAAAGGGCCACAAATTTCATTATTCCGCCCGTTGACCGACAATGATTTAGGAGCAGGATTTGGAAAACGGTTTGACCAATACAAGAATTTAAACATTCAAGTAGCTGGGATTGATTTTACACAAAATAGTATTGTCATTACCCAAAACTTACTCAATGGCAATTCCCAAAATACGATGATTTACAAATTTCCAAAACAAGGAGGAATTGAAGTAAAAAACCATTTCAAGCCCATCAATACTGAAGAGAAATACTTACTGAGGCTCGGGAATGATATTGAAATTTCCAAAAAATTAACTCAATTGAAATGGTTTGGAGATGGACCTTGGGAAAGCTACATCGACCGAAAAAACTCATCAATGCTTGGCGTCTATGAATCAACAGTAGAAGAGCAGTACCATCCGTATGCACGCCCACAAGAGAGTGGAAATCACACCGATGTACGCTATATGGAAGTGAAAGACAAGCAAGGACGTGGCATAAAAATCAGTGCGACCACACAGGTTTTAGATATGAGTGTTTTGCCTTACTCTTGGGAGCAACTTTATCCTAAAAACGTAAAAGAACAAGAACATTCAGAATTTTTAAAGCCTGATAAAATTAATCACTTACGTGTCGATTTATTCCAAATGGGGTTGGGCGGAATTAATAGCTGGGGACGCTGGCCACATGAAAATGCTAGAACCAAAATGAGTGAGTATGAGTATTCATACATTATCCAACCACTGAAGTAAAGCTTAATTTTTTTTAACTTAAAAAGAAAATGACCGAAAAAATCGGTCATTTTTTTTGTTAAAATTTTTTAAGGCTTAAAAAAAAAATTATTCCTCCTCAAAATAACTTATTTTTTTAGACGTTTTAGCACCTAATTGTTCTAAACGGTGAATATTTTTGATTAAATTTTGGCGCCCAGTCAATTTTTTCATAGCACCATCATAGGTATTTTGTGCCGAATACATTTGGCTGCCCAATTTTTGCATCGTTTCAGTGAGTGCAATAAATTTATCGTGCAAGCGGCCAGCTTCTTTGGCAATTTTAGCCGCATTTTGATTTTGTTTTTCATTTTGCCAAAGACTTGAAATGCTAGCCAAAACGGAATGAAAAGAGGAGGGGCTGACCAAAATAATCTTTTTGTCATAAGCAAAACTGAACAAATTAGCATCTGCATTTTGTGCAGAAATCAAGGCAGCATCTAGCGGTACAAACATTAAAACATAATTCTGTGCACGAAGCTGTGGAATCTGATGATAATTTTTGGATGATAAAAGATTCACATGATTTTTGACAGATTGGAGATGTTTCTGAAGATAAAATGAGGTGTCTTGTGTTTGCGGGTCGACTAATTTCTCATACGCCGAGAGAGAAACTTTTGCATCTACAATGATTTTTTTATTCTGGGGCAAATGCAGCACCACATCAGGAATCAAGCGCTCATGATTTACCGAGAAACTCTCTTGCACTGTGAACTCAAGCCCCTTGCGCAATCCTGATTTTTCCAAAATACTTTCTAGCAGCATTTCGCCCCAAATTCCTTGAGTTTTTGATTCTCCTTTCAGGGCTTGCGTCAAATTTTTGGTCTCTTGCGTGATGTTTTGGTTTAGTTCATGCAACTGTTTCAGTTGCTGGTCAAGGCTAGCATTTCGTTCAGTTTGGTAGCGATATTGCTCTTGTAGTCGATTTTCAAAGTCTAAAATCTTCGTTTTCAGAGGCTTTAAAATTTCTGAAATTTGATATTCATTTTGCTTCAAGTATTTTTCACTTTTCTTTTCTAAAATATTCTGAGATAAATTTTCAAAGGCTTCTTGAAATTTTTTTTCCAAAGCTTGAAGTTGAATTTTATCAGCCTCATATTTATCACTTAAATACTGATTTTCAGAAACTAATTTTTGATTTTCTAAACTTAAAGTTTGATTAGAATTTTGTTTCAAAACCAATTCTTCTTCCAAATAAATTTGGCGTTGATGAATCGTTTCAATTTCCTTTTTCATCATTTTTTGAGTAGCGACTAAAGCAATATTTTCTTCTTTAGTTTCTCGGAATTTTTCTTTCCATAATTCTTCATTAATTTCTAAAGCCTTAAATAATTTTTTCTGTTTTCTCTGCTCTTTTTTCAGCTGAAAAAGAAAAAACAAACTCAATATTAGAAGAAAAAATAAAATAAAGCTGATAAGCCAGGCTAAGTCCATCATATTCGGCATAAAAGTTGTCAAAATTACCTAAAAATACAATTCTATAGATTTGCTAACACTATTTATTTCCTTTTGCCTAGGCATTGGTTTATTAGCATCCGCAGGATTTCGCGTTTATTTCCCTTATTTGTACTCAGTTTAGCAGCACGTTTTGGTTTAAATACCGAATGAGTGCGGTTGGCAAGGCTAATTTAAATGATAATTTACTATATAGATAAGGAATTACAATTTCACCGTATTACAATTTTATTGATTCAGAATTCAAAGTGAAATTTACATAAAACTTTTAAAAAAATATTCTTCAAGAGTAAAAAATGGTTTATTTGTTGCAGGCTATGGAGTAATTAAAAATAAATGATGTCTAAATTTTCAGAAATTATTTCTCAAGATAAACCAGTTTTAATTGATTTTTTTGCGGTGTGGTGTGCTCCGTGCCAAATGCTAAAGCCTATTTTAGAAAATATTAAAGAGAAGATGGGCGATGAGGTTTCCATCATCAAAATCGATATTGATAAAAATAAAAAATTAGCTGATAAATATCATGTGCAAAGTGTTCCAACTTTGATGATTTTCAAAAATGGAGTGCAAAAATGGCGACAAAGTGGAGTTTTGCCTGAGGAAACAATCATGAATGAAATCAAAAAATTTTTGTGATGAATTATCGGAATATCCCTATTAAAAAAAATATTGCATTGGTGGCGCACGACCATAAAAAAGATGACTTGATAGCGTGGATTCAAGAGCATGAGGAGGAGCTGAAAAAGCACCATCTCATTGCAACTCAAACGACTGGTAAAAAGATTGAAGAAAAGCTGGGGGTAGGTGTGCAAAAGGTAATGAGTGGGCCACTCGGTGGAGACCAGCAGCTAGGAGCCATGATTGCAACTGGAGAGATAGATGTGATTATATTTTTCTGGGATCCGATGGAAGCTCAGCCGCACGATAGTGATGTAAAGGCGCTTCTACGTCTAGGCGTGGTATGGAATGTTCCTATGGCTTGTTGCCCAGCAACGGCTGATTTTATCTTGAAATCTCCCTATATGAAAGAAGAATACCAAGCGATGCAAGCGGATTATAATACGTATCTTAATCGAAAAATTAAAGATTAATCAACTGATTTCTATTGTATAAAAACCAACCTGTTAAGCTATTTCTGCCTTTATTAGTTGGTAAAACTTCATGATATAATGATGTTGATTTTTGGTGCCGATGCTGGCTTTATGAAATTTTTGAGAAGATTGGTTTTGGTGAAAAAAATTTTTTAAGGCTTAAAAAAAAATAAAATTATTTAAAGGAATCAAAGTACATTTTGACAGCACCGAGCACTAAAATGGTTGCGAAAATTCTTTTCAGCAATTTTTGATCTAAAGAAATGGCTAATTTAGAACCCAAATAGCCGCCAATTATAAAAGAAACAGCAATAAATGCGACATACTTAAAGTTAATGTAACCACCTTTATAATAGTTAAATGCTGCCATTGCCGCTACGGGGAAGATCAAGGTTCCAATGCTGGTTCCTTGAGCTTCGTGTTGCGTCATGCCAAAGAAAAATACTAACATGGGCACAATGGCAATTCCACCGCCTACGCCTGCTAATCCACCTACGAATCCGCCTGCTAATCCAATGAGAATTAAGAGTAAAATAGATTCCAATTTCATTTTTTTTTAATTTGCTACTTCACTGATGAATTTAATGCGCATCAGTCTTAATTCTTCATCTTCTAATTCATCGCCAAATTCCTCTAGCAAGGTTTTCATACTGTCATCTTCAGCGTCTTTCATCAGGAAATCCATGACTTCTTCTTGCAAATCTTCATCAATCATTTCATTAATATAGTAGCTGATATTAATTTTTGTACCTTGGTAAACGATGCTCTCCATTTCAGATAGAAGTTCATCCATACTCATGCCTTTTGCGTTGGCAATGTCTTCAAAATCCATTTTTCGGTCGGTACTTTGGATGATGTAGACCTTATTGGTGCTTTTATTTGCAATTTGTTTTACGATAAAATCATCTGGAGTTTCGATTTCATTTTCTTCTACATATTTAGCAATATAAGCTACGAAATCTTCACCAAATTTTTTAGCTTTTCCCTCACCTACGCCATAGACTTTAGTCAAATCTTCAATAGAGGTGGGGTATTGCAAGGCCATATCCTCCAAGCTTGATTCTTGGAAAACGGCAAAAGGAGGGATTCCGTGTTTTTTTGCAATTTTTTTTCTCAATTGGAGCAAATCTTTATATAAATTTTCGTCTAAAATAGCTGAATTTTTCTTATCTCCATCAAATGATACATTCAAAAGATTCTCATAATCATGGTCTTCTATAATTTTAAAAGAAACTGGTTTTTGAATGAAGCTTTTTCCCTTTTGTGTGAGACTGATGATGCCGTAAGTTTCAATTTCTTTCTCGAGATATCCAGAAATCAGAGCTTGCCTGAGCAAAGCTTTCCAAAAAAATTCTGAATAGTCTCTCCCTGAGCCAAAGAATTCAGCATCTTGCAATCCATAAGATTTTGTGATGATGTTTTCTTGCCCCAGCATGACTTTTATTAAATCTTTTAATTTCAGTTTAGAATTGGTTTCTTTGATGACTTTTAAGATTTGTAGTAATTCATCTTTTGCCTCGGTTAACTTTTTGGGCGAACGCATATTGTCATCCATATCAGCCCCTTCACCATGAATTTCATCAAAATCTTCACCAAAATAATGAAGCAAATACTTTCTACGAGACATTGCAGTTTCGGCATAAGCCACCACTTCGTTGAGCAACTGCATACCGACTTCTCTTTCAGAAACTGGTTTGCCAGACAGGAATTTTTCTAATTTCTCTATATCTTTATAGTCATAAAAAGCTAGGCAATAGCCTTCACCTCCATCTCGCCCAGCTCGTCCCGTCTCTTGATAGTAGCCCTCTAAACTTTTAGGGAAATCGTAGTGAATAACAAAACGAACATCAGGTTTATCTATCCCCATTCCAAAGGCAATTGTAGCTACCACTACATCAACTTCTTCCATCAAAAACTTATCTTGATGTTCTGCGCGTGTTTTAGAATCCAAACCCGCGTGGTAAGGAATTGCATTGATTCCGTTCAGTTGTAAAGTCTGAGCAAATTCTTCCACTTTTTTGCGACTGAGGCAATATACTATACCTGATTTCCCTTTCCTCTCGTGGATGAATTTTATAATTTGCTTATCTACATCCACTTTTGGCCGAACTTCGTAAAAAAGGTTAGGTCGATTGAATGAAGCTTTAAACAAAACAGCATCAGTCATACCTAGGGTTTTCTGTATATCCTCTTGCACTTTGGGCGTAGCTGTGGCCGTGAGGGCAATGATGGGGAAATCACCAATCTTTTCGATGATGGATTTCAGGTTTCGGTATTCTGGTCTGAAGTCATGCCCCCACTCAGAGATGCAATGAGCTTCATCAATTGCAAAAAATGAAATTTTTACACCCTTAAAAAATTCTGTGTATTCCTCTTTGGTCAGAGATTCTGGGGCAACATAGAGAAGTTTTGTCGCACCATTTTCTATATCTGATAGAACTTTTTTGATTTCAGTTTTAGTCAAAGAAGAATTTAAAACATGTGCTACCGCGTCGTTTTCAGAAATTCCTCTGATGGCATCTACTTGATTTTTCATCAATGCAATTAGCGGTGAGATGATAATAGCACAGCCATCTTGTATCAACGCAGGAAGCTGGTAACACAAAGATTTACCACCGCCAGTAGGCATCAAAACAAAAACATCATTCCCATCCAGTAGATTTTGAATAATATTCTCTTGAAGATTCTTAAATTGATCAAAACCAAAATATTTTTTTAGCTCTGCCTGAAGGTTGGTTTTAATTGTCATAATGTAAATTCAGAAAGACTTGTTATTTTTGTTAGTTTAAAAGTAAGAAAAAAATTATTATTAAAATAAAAAAACCTTTGAATTCAAAAGAAATTATTGCATTTGGTCAAGAAATTATTCGGCGGGAGAAAGCTGAAATCGAAAATTTAGAAAACAATATCACCGTCTCTTTTGCAGCAGCTGTATCCGCTATCTGCCAGACTTCGGGAAAAGTCGTCTTGGTCGGTATAGGAAAAAATATGCCGATTGGTCAAAAAATGGTAGCAACGCTCAATAGCACTGGCACACGAGCCCAGTTTTTGCACGCAGCAGAAGCGATTCATGGCGATTTAGGACTTTTAGACAAAAAAGATGTTGTAATTATTCTATCAAAATCTGGAAATACCAAAGAAATTAAAAATGTTTTCCCGTATCTGAAGAATTTATCGGCAAAAAGTATTGCCATAACGGCTGATGAAAATTCATTCCTCGGCCAAAATGCTGATTTAGTTTTATGCACGCCAATTACCAAAGAAGCAGGGCCGCTAAATTTAGCACCGACTTCCAGCACCACAGCACAATTGGTGATTTGTGATGCATTAGCAATGGCAGTAAAAAAGTTAAAACAATTCACAGAAGTAGACTTTAGCCAATACCACCCCGGGGGTTCATTGGGCAAAAATTTGCTGTACACGGTGGAAGATTTGATGGAAAAGAATCAAAAACCTAATGTGCAGTGGGATAGTACGATAAAAGAAGTTATTCAATCCTTAACTTCAGGTCGGTATGGCATCACTGCTGTATTGAAAAACAATGAAATTATAGGCGTGATTACCGATGGTGACTTGAGAAGAATGCTAGAGAAACATGATTCATTTGAGCACCTGAGAGCGAAGGATATCGCAACCCAAAATCCTAAGACTATTTCTGGAAATTCTTTAGCCAAAAGAGCTTTAGAATTAATTAATAAATATGCTATCGGTCAACTTTTGGTGCTAGATAAAAATGGAGAATACAATGGTGTAATAGATTTTCACCGACTAACCCAAGAAGGAATTCATGCAGAAAAATAAAAATAAAAAAGACCCTAATGAAATGGCGTTTCTAGATCATGTGGGGGAATTGCGAAAACATATTTTAAAATCCTTGGTTGGTATCGTTATCGGAGGAGTTATTATGGGAGTTTTTTGGCCCTTTTTTCAACGTTTGATTATGGCACCACTTTCCTCTGATTTCATTACCTACAGGGCTTTTAATGCCTTGGGGCAGCTGATCGGGGCAGGTGATATATTTCAATCTGAATTTGATGTTCAAGAAAAATTAACCAATTTAGAGTTTGGCGGACAATTTACAGCCATTGTTGGGGTAATTTTGGTAGGAGGTTTAGTGCTTTCATTGCCTTATGTCGTCTATGAATTATTTCAATTCCTCAAGCCAGGGCTTACAATGAAAGAATTGAAGTACTCCAATTTCATCATGCTATTCACCATCTTGTTTTTTCTTACAGGTGTAGCGTTCGCTTATTTTTTAATTATGCCACTCTCAGTTCATTTTATGTATTTCTTTCAACCTTTTGGAGTAGAAAATAATTGGAAATTAATTAGTTATATCAATACATTTGTGCAAACACTTTTAGCTATGGGCTTGGTGTTTTTACTCCCGATCATCGTGTATTTTTTGGCAAAAATAGGCTTAATTACACCAGAATTTATGATTAAATACCGCAAACATGCTGTTGTCGTCATCATGACTTTAGCCGCCGCTATCACCCCAGCAGATTTGATGAGTATGTTTGTCGCCAGTATCCCGCTACTACTGTTGTATGAATTTAGCCTGTGGGTAGTGAAATTTACAGCTAAACGAGACAAAATTTATCAAGAAAAAACAACATCTGTGATGAAAAATTAAAGTTTTTTTAGCCTTATTTCACAAAGCGTTTGAGGCACACTATCAGTCAAAAAGTTTGCTCAGGCACGTCGCTTTTTTCTTTCGATTCCATCAGGTAAATCCTCTTTGTGGGGAATCGCTACAATCTCTGTTATTTTTAAATTGTATTTAAACCACATTTAAATCATTTAACCAAATAAGCAACTGATTTTATTTATTTTGATGAAAATACTAAATTTGTTTTTATGATAAAAGCAGACGACGTTCTACCGCCAGATTTAAGCCGCTATGTAGAGCAACACAGTAGCAACGAACCTGATTTTCTGAGAAATCAACGTCATGCGGCAGAAGCAGAGATGCCACAAGCAAAGATGATTTCTGGGGCTTACCAAGGTCGAATTCTCAGCATGCTAAGCCAAATGCTTCAGCCTCGAGTCATTTTAGAATTAGGCACATACACAGCTTACGCTACGCAATGCCTAGCAGAAGGACTGCCTGAAGACGGCAAAATCTATACACTCGAAAGAAATTTAGATTTAAAGGATTTAATTTTTGAAAATATTTCTAAAGGCTTAAAAAAAAATCAGATAGAAGTTATCTTTCAAGATGCCCAAGCATTTATTGAGTCAACTAATTTAAATTTTGATTTAGTATTTCTTGATGCTAATAAAAAACAATACCTCGATTATTTTGAATTATTGATTCCTAAAATGAGTAGCGGCGGTATCATTTTGGCCGATAATGTTTTGTGGAAAGGCAAAGTCTTGAATTCAGTAGCAGAAAAGGATAAAATCATGGCTGTTTTGCATGAATTTAATGAAAAGGTAAAAAATGATCATCGGGTAGAAGTCGTGATGTTGCCAATAAGAGATGGTTTAAGTTTGATTAGAAAAAAATGATATTTGGAATTTGTAATGTCAGTGTAGCACCCGTGCGTGCAGAATCCAGCGATAGAGCAGAGATGGTAACGCAACTTCTGTTTGGAGAAAAGCTGGAAATACTTGAGAAATCTAAAAAGTGGTGGAGAATCAAAGTGGATTTTGATGGATATGAAGGTTTTGTAGACCCCAAGCAAATTACAGAAATCAGTGAAAATTCTTTTTTCAGCAAAAATTTAGCTTACACGACTGAATTATTTAACTTAGCCTTGACGCCCAACGGCCCGTTAACGCTACCACTGGGCGCTTCAATTTGGGGAAATATCCCAGAATTATCTTTCGAATATCTCGGTGAAAAAGCAGAAGCACACCCTGATATAGATATAGTAGAAATTGGTAAAACTTACCTCAATGTTCCATACCTTTGGGGGGGGAAGTCAAATTTTGGTATCGATTGCTCTGGGCTAATACAGGAAATTTTTAAATTTAAAAACATTAAATTACCTCGTAATGCCAGCCAACAAGCAGAATTTGGTGAAGTGCTGTGTTTCATTGAAGAAGCTCAACCTGGTAATTTAGCTTTTTTTGACAATGAAGAAGGGCAAATTATACATGTAGGTTTAATTACAGAGCCAGGAAAAATTTTGCACGCCCATGGCAAAGTTCGTATCGACCCGATTGATTCCAACGGAATCTTCAATACCGATAGTAAAAGTTACTCTCACCGTTTACGATATGTGAAAAGTTTGAATTTAATGGTCAAAAAATAGTTGGTAAAAACTATTTATATACCTGGTTATAAAAAAAGATTAATGAAAAGTTAATTAAAACAAAATTCAATAAACTTTTTTATGTTTAATTCTAGTCTTAAAATTAACTAGTTGCTCCTTAGCGCGGCTGTTTTTCTAATTGATTTTCAAAAATATCATTAGAATATGTTAAAGTTTGAATTTAGTAAATAAAAAAAATAAATTCCATATTTTTGGACAAAATATTCAAAAATCATGGAGCAATCTATAGGAACATATTTAAGAGAAAGACGAAGTGAATTAGGATTGCCTTTAAGAAAAGTTGCATCACACGTAAATATTGACACTTCTACACTTTCAAAAATTGAAAAAAACGAAAGAAAATTAAACCCTGCATTAATTGATGGTTTAGCTGAATGTTTACAAATTGAAAAAGAGAAACTTTCAAAAATTCATTATCAGAATACAGTTTTATCAGAATTGAAAAGCTATCCTGAATTAAATGATGTTGTTAATTTAGTTCAAGAACAAATTGCACAACAAACTTTAAAATTCGATAAAGATTGGAGAGAAAAAGATTTTTCTAATCCAAATTGTACAATTAGATTAGGTACACTTTTTTCTGGAATTGGTGCAATTGAATATGCATTTAAAAGATTGAATTTAAAAACAGAAATTCAATTTGCTTGTGATATTGATAAACATGTAAAGCAAAGTTATTTTGCAAATTATGAAATATCAGAAGATAATTGGTTTGAAGATGTAAAAGAATTGGATGGTAAAAAATTTAAAAACAAAATTGATTTACTTGTCGGTGGTAGTCCTTGTCAATCATTTTCTATGGTTGGGAAAAGACGAGGTTTTGAAGATACTAGAGGTACGCTTTTCTATGAATTTGCAAGAGTTGTAAAAGAATCTCAACCAAATGTATTCATTTTCGAAAATGTAAAAGGTTTAATTAATCACGACAGCGGAAATACTTTCGAAACAATCAAAGCAACTTTTGATGAGCTTGGTTATAAATATTTTTATCAAGTTATGAATTCAAAAGATTATGGTATTCCACAACATAGAGAAAGGATTTTTGTAATTGGATTTAAGAATAAAAAAACAGATTTTACATTTCCTGAAAGTATTCCATTAGAATACAAAATGCAAGACTTTCTTGAAGATTACATTGATAGTAAATATTATCTTAAAGAAAAAGGTATAAAATTCGTTACAAGTTCTTTTAATAAACAAAAACGATATACTCAAATAAATGGTGATATTGCTTTATGTCAAAAAGCAAATCAACAATTTAATTGGCATGGTGATTTCGTTTTCGAACCAAAAGAAAAAGCCGAATTTAACGAGTTTATTTTTGACGTAAATGATGTTGAAGAGAAATATTATTTATCTGATAAAGTAAGAGATTATGTTTTAAATAAAGGTACAAAGAACTTTAAAACATCAATAAAAACAGACCTTGAAGTCGCAAGACCACTGTTGCAGTCAATGCACAAAATGCATCGTGCTGGAGTGGATAATTATGTTACTCACAATAAAGGTAGAATAAGAAAACTAACACCTAAAGAATGTTTACGACTTATGGGATTTAGAGATGACTTTAAACAAGTTGTAAGTGACACCCAATTATATCGGCAAGCAGGTAATAGTATTGTTGTTGATGTTTTAATAGCAATATTAAAGCAAATGGATATAACCAAACACGTTAGTAAACAATAATTATGGAAAACTTTCAAAAGATACATATTGAAGGAAAAGATTACCTTATAATTGATTCAATTCAAAATCTTAGAGCAGAAGATAGTTTTATTTATAGAAAAAATAAACTTCAAATGTTCAAAGGAAATGGGGAATCACGTAAATATGTAGGAAGCTATATTGGTTCAAGTGGTGATAGACTTAGTGATTTTTTTGAATATAATGATTGGGGAAAAGGAATCGAAAATGGCACAAGAGTTTATACTCCAATACAAGAAAATAACTGTTTTTTTAGTAAGTCCAACTTGCTAAAATATATATATGATGCAAGAATTGAATATCAAAAACAAGAACAAGTCTATAATTTTGATATTTCAGAGTTATATGCATCAAATTTAGAAAGTATCACATCAATAGAGCAAGAAAAAATCTTTTTCAGTATTTACGATGTTTCAGATTTTACAGACAACAAATTAAGTCGTGGTTACATTCGTTCAGACGATGAAATTTGGGACATTTGGCGTAAAATTGTTTTGCCCAAAATTAGCTATTTATCTATTTTGAAATTATTGCCAGTTATTGGTAACAAAGAAAATCAAAAACCACTTTTCTATTTCAGAATATTGCTTGACTATCAATTTAGGTCAATTGTTCATCCAAAATTAATCGGCACTACATCTGAAATCGAAATTATTGAAAAAGAAAAACGAGAAAACGTAAGGTCAATAAGTAGGCAAGGTGCAATGCTTTATAGAAAACAAGTTATTGAACATATGCCTCAATGTCCATTTACTAAAATAACAGATGAAAAGTTGCTTATAGCAAGTCATATAAAACCTTATCGTGTATGTATAAAAGAAGGAAGAGAAGACCAAGCTATTGATTATTTAAATGGTTTAGCATTAACTCCAACTTATGACAAATTATTTGATCAAGGATATATAACATTCAAAGATAATGGAGACTTAGTTTGTGGTACATTATTATCAGCTTATACATGGGAAAGATTAAACATTAATCCAAATGCAAAAAATAATTTAAGAATATACCCCGAAAATAGAGAAGAATATTTAGAATATCATAGGAAATTTGTGTTTCAAGATGATATAAATGACCTAATTTAATAAAAAAACTGCACCTAATGTTGCATTAGCAAAATGCGAGATTTTGCGCTGATAGGAAAAACAGACACTATCCCAAAAAGTGTGTAAATTTAATTAAAGTATTTTTAATCATTGAGAAAGTTATTTCCGAAAATTTTCCTAAGCTTTGGAGGACTCAAAAAAAATTCAGAAATAACTTTTTAGTTAAGACAGTCCGTGAGAGGCTGCCTAGCAGTTAAAGTATTTACTCTTGGGTGCGGAAAACCAATCCGCTATCTTCAAAGTAATCAATCAAAATGACACTATTATCATGAATTTTACCAGTAAGAATTTCTTTAGATAAATTGTTTAAAACTTCTTGCTGAATTGCTCTTTTTATGGGTCTAGCACCAAATTGAGGGTCGTAGCCAATCTTTGCTAAGTAATCAATTGCTTCTTGTGTTGTATCTAAAGTGATTTCACGTTTGGCCAATAATCGGCTCAAGCTTCGTAATTGAAGTTCTACAATTTCTCGAATTTCTTCTTTTTTTAAAGGCTTAAATAAAATTGTTTCGTCAATTCGGTTTAGAAATTCAGGTTTAAAGCTTTGTTTTAATAAACCAAATACGTCATTCTTAGTGCTTTCCAAAACTGAATTTTCATCTTTACTCTCTAAATCTGAAAAATTCTCTTGAATAACGTGTGACCCAATATTGCTTGTCATGATGATGATGGTATTTTTGAAATTGACTGTACGCCCTTTGTTGTCGGTCAATCTTCCGTCATCCAAGACTTGCAATAAGATGTTGAAAGCATCGGGGTGCGCTTTCTCGATTTCGTCTAATAACACGACGGAATAAGGTCTGCGGCGTACCGCCTCGGTCAACTGCCCACCTTCGTCATAGCCAACGTAGCCTGGAGGCGCACCAACCAAACGAGAAACGGCGTGTCGCTCTTGGTATTCACTCATGTCGATTCGAGTCATACTATCCTCATTATCAAATAAATATGAGGCTAAAGCTTTTGCTAATTCTGTTTTGCCGACACCAGTCGAACCTAAGAACAAGAACGAACCAATGGGTTTTCGCTCATCGCTCAAGCCAGCTCTGTTTCTACGAATGGCATCAGAAACGGCTGAAATTGCTTCATCTTGTCCAATGACTCTTTTGTGTAATTCTTGTTCCAAATGCAATAATTTGTCTCGTTCAGACTGCATCATTTTTGTTACTGGAATTCCTGTCCACCGAGCAACAACTTCTGCAATGTCTTCACGGTTAACTTCTTCTTTGATTAATTTGGTACCTTGCTCGGCTAAATTATTTTCTAAGGCTTTTAAATTTTCTTCCTCTTCTTTGATTTTCCCGTAGCGGATTTCGGCTACACGGCCATAGTCACCCTGTCGCTCTGCACGTTCTGCTTCAATCTTTAGTTCATCGATTTTTTTTCTAGCTTCTTGAATGTTTTCAGCCAAATCTTTTTCAGATTGCCAAGTAGCGCTGAGGTTGGCTCGTTTTTCATTTAATTCTGCTAATTCTTCGCGTAGTAGACTTAGTTTTCTTTCATCATTTTCTCTCTTTATTGCTTCAATTTCGATTTCGAGTTGCATGATTTTTCGGTCTAAAACGTCCAATTCTTCTGGTTTAGAATTCATTTCCATTCGGAGTTTAGAAGAAGCTTCGTCGATTAAATCAATTGCTTTATCTGGCAAGAAACGATCGGTAATGTAGCGTTCAGAAAGTTCTACAGCAGCTATGATGGCTTCATCTTTAATTCTGATTTTGTGGTGAACTTCGTATTTTTCTTTGATTCCTCGCAAAATAGAAATCGCATCTTCCTCATTAGGTTCTTCTACCATTACTTTTTGGAAACGACGCTCTAAAGCTTTATCTTTTTCAAAATATTTCTGATACTCATTCAAAGTTGTAGCCCCTATTGAGCGTAATTCACCCCGAGCCAAGGCAGGTTTTAGAATATTAGCGGCATCCATTGCTCCTTCAGAAGCGCCAGCACCGACTAAGGTATGAATCTCATCGATAAAGAGAATAATTTGCCCATCAGAATTTGTAACTTCTTTCACTACCGATTTCAGTCGTTCCTCAAACTCGCCTTTGTATTTTGCTCCAGCGATTAGACTTCCCATGTCGAGTGAATAAAGTTTTTTATCCTTCAAATTTTCGGGTACGTCACCGTTCACGATTCGGTGAGCTAAACCTTCGGCAATAGCCGTTTTCCCCACGCCAGGTTCTCCGATCAAAATTGGATTGTTTTTGGTGCGACGGGATAATATTTGTAAAACTCTTCGAATTTCTTCATCTCGGCCAATTACGGGGTCTAATTTCCCAGAATTGACGAGTTCGTTTAAATTTTTTGCGTACTTAGTCAGCGCATTGTAAGTGTCTTCTGCCGATTGTGAAGTCACGCGATCACCTTTTCTTAAATCTTTGATGACTTCTTGGGTATTTTTATAGCTAACATCTTGTGATTTTATTAACTCTGCAGCTTTATCCTTAGAATTAGACAATGCAAGAATAAGATGCTCTACACTCACGAACTCATCATTCATTTTTTGAGCTTCTATTGAGGCATCGTTTAGGACTTGGTTTAGACGCTGTGAGAGATGAAGATTCCCACCGCTTACTTTGGGATAAGTCGTTAAAAGTTTATCAATTTCTCTTTTTAGATAATCTAAGTTAACGCCTTGTTTTTTTAAAATAAACTGAGCTATTTGTTGCTCGCTCTCTAGCATAGCTTTAAGCAAATGCCCGACTTCGATGGCTTGGTTGCCGTTTTGTTGCGCTAATTGCTGTGCTTTTTGCACCAGTTCCTGCGCTTTTATTGTAAATTTATTGATATCCATTTCTTTAATTTTTCTTTGAATAAAACAAAAAACTTACCATCCTAGTAATACGACAAAATGTCAGTTAAAAAAATGATTTCCATGAAATTTTGTCGGTTAAAAATAATTGAATAATCGAAGTGAATCTATCAAATAGCTTAAATTAAAAACCAATAAATGAAATATTTGAAGTTATTTTCTTTTGCAGAATTTATAGCATATTAATCAATTTTATAGCGAAAAATAAAATCAGATTTTCTTTATTCCCTATTCTGTGCTTTTTATCTTATTCTCCTCATTTTCAGATTCCAAATAGCGTTGCCAAAGCTCTTCATCTTTTTGCGGATTATAATTTTTTTCTTGCCACGCCCAGCGCTCTTTCTGCGGGCCAATGTTCTTCCAAATCAATGCAAATGAAGTCCCCACAAGTGCACCAGCAGCATGACTCTCCCACGAGATATTTGCTTGTTCTGCTGAGTAGCGAATTACTTCTTCTGGGAAGATCCCCCAAAGCATGCTCCCATACAAAAAAACAACAATTAATGAAACGGCAATCAAAGGTAATGAGCGCCGAAATATTCCACTGGAAAAAACGAAACTAGCCAAAACATAGACTAATCCACTGGCACCAATATGGCAACCGATGCCAGTATCTGAAGGCAAAAGCCCTAAGTCTGCAAAAAACCATACCAAAGTTCCCGTCAGCAACCAACCGAATATGATGAGTAAATATGCTACTTGCCGATAAAATGAAAAAATCATAAACCCTAGCGTGAGGATAGGAAAGGCATTACTGAAGAGATGCTTCCAACCACTATGGAACAGCGGAGCAAGCAAAATCCCTCTCAATCCCTGTACATAGCGAGGAATAATACCAAAACAGCCCGTGGGCTTAATAAGTTGAATGATAATCATTAGCACGACTAATGCTAAAGGCACTAGGTAAGCTTCACGACGAATGGATGATTGCTTCATTATTGGCTGAAATCATAATTTATTCCAAAAAGAGGAGAGCAAGACAAATATTCAGTAATGATGAAATTTTTTAAGCCTTAAAAAAAATTATTATTTTCTTAATAAATGAAAATATAAATCCCTTACAAAAGTCCAAAAATTAGGCGTTTTAAAACCATCTTTAAGATGAGAATGAGCAATTTTTTCTTGAAGTTTTAAATGCTTGTAAATTTCTCTAAAGGCTTGAGAAATTGAATAACTAGGGTCATAAATATGCGTAGGTTCAGAATTCACCCCATTGATTTCAATGACTTTAAACACTCCTTTTTTGAAAGCTTTAACAGAACTTGTTTTGACATCAAACCGCCCATAATAAAAGCCTGGAATCTGTTGCGCTACAAAATCAATATTTTTTTCTAAGGCTTTAGAAAAATAATTATTCCCATCCAGAAAAGTAGTTCCACGATTGTGATTTCCTACTTCTTCTATCACTAATTTTTCGTCAGGTTGCAGAATTAAATTCAGCTGATTTTTGTATTTTCGGAGTAAGCGATGCCGAGATAAAAAAGCTTTCTCATCTTTGTAAATGAATTGCTCTAGACTTGTTCTCCCGTCCCCATAGAAAGTCAAAAAACGCTTGGCTGTAATGGAAATGATTCCCCCCCTTTTTTTAGGTATTTTAGAGTAAAAAACACCAAACTCTAGAGGAGAATTATCATATTCTTGGTAAAAAATTTCCCCTTGAAATTGGATTTTATCCAAATCTTCTTTTTTCTGAACAACGTGCACATTTTTACCCCTTTCACCTTGGTCTGGCTTAGCTATGATAGGAAATTCAGCAGTAGCTAAACTTTGAATCTCTTTGAGCTGAAAGGGAAAAGGAACTTTTTGATTGATAGCTGATTTGGAATAATTAAACAAACCTCCGTAGTGGATTCCAGGATTAGCTGCTGTGAAATAGAGTAAACTTCTGTTTTTTAGACTGAAATATAAATACAAAGGGGTAAAAGGTAAATACAGAATGTAAAACGGCCAATATTCAAATTTATAATATTTCTTTAAACGGTATAGAAACATAAATTTATTTTTTTTATGCCAAAATGACATCTTATAAGTTTATGGAAGTGTTAATTTGGCAAATTTGGAAAATTATTTCAAATAAATTATTAAATTTCAAATAAAATTGCTCATTTAATAAAACGGCACAGAAAGTGCATTTGGATGTAATATATAAAATAGAGAAATCATAAAATGAACGATAATTTTTCACAGCGAGTAAAAGATGTTATTTCCTATAGCAAAGAGGAAGCCATTCGCCTAGGGCATTCCACCATTGGGACAGAACATTTACTACTCGGGATTTTGAGGGAAGGCGCTGGCAAAGCCATTAAGTTGCTGACCTCACTAAATGTAGATTTAAATCAAGTTAAAAACAAAATAGAAAATTTATCTCCGAAAGAGGAACAAAATTACGATACTCACCAAAATTTACAACTAACTAAACAAGCTGAACGTGCACTGAAAACTACGTTTTTAGAAGCTAAATTACACCACAGCCCAGCGGTAGATACAGCGCATCTGCTACTTTGCATTCTTAGGAATGAAACAGATCCTGTGACTAAGTTGATGGATAAGTTTGGGATAGATTATGAAACGGTGAAAGAGGAATTTTATTTCCAATTTGAGCAAGGAGCGACGCCTCAGGCAAGTGCTTCTTACCCAGAAGATGAAGAGGATGATAGCAAAACTTCAGGGCGGCCATTGGGCGGGGGAGGAGCTAAATCTTCTGCGACTACACAAAAATCAAGAACGCCAGTATTAGATAACTTTGGACGTGATTTGACTAGTTTAGCATCGGAAGGGAAATTAGACCCTGTGATAGGGAGAGAAAAAGAAATTGAGCGTGTCTCACAAATTTTAAGTCGTAGAAAAAAGAACAATCCGCTATTGATTGGCGAACCTGGCGTGGGCAAATCTGCCATAGCAGAAGGCTTGGCGTTGAGGATTATTCAGCGCAAAGTTTCACGTGTTTTATACGATAAACGTGTGATTACGCTAGATTTAGCCAGTCTCGTAGCTGGAACAAAATACCGAGGACAGTTTGAGGAGCGAATGAAAGCCATTATGACTGAATTGGAGAAGAATGATGATATTATATTGTTTATCGATGAGCTGCACACCATTGTAGGGGCAGGTGGAGCGACAGGGTCGTTGGATGCATCGAATATGTTTAAACCCGCTTTAGCACGAGGCGAAATTCAGTGTATTGGTGCTACAACTTTAGACGAATACCGCCAGTACATCGAGAAAGATGGTGCTTTAGAACGTCGTTTCCAAAAAGTAATAGTGGAACCAACCAGCTCAGAAGAGACCATTCAGATTTTAAAGCAAATCAAAGACCGCTACGAAGATCATCACAATGTAATTTATACAGACAAAGCGCTAGAAGCTTGTGTGAGTTTGACTTCACGATATATCACAGACCGTTATTTGCCAGACAAAGCCATTGATGCGCTAGATGAAGCAGGTTCTCGCGTGCATATTAAAAACATCAAAGTCCCCCAAGAGATTTTGGATTTAGAAGAAAAATTAAATAAAGCTCGTGAAGAAAAAGAAATTGCTGTAAAATCTCAAAAATACGAAGAAGCCGCTCGTCTACGAGATAACGAAAAAGAGGCTGAATCAGAACTCAAAAAAGCACAAAACCGCTGGAAAGACGAAGCCGAAGAAAATCGTGAAACCGTAGATGAAGACAACGTGGCAGAAGTGGTATCGATGATGAGCGGAATCCCAGTGCAACGTGTGGCAGAAGGAGAAATGAAGAAACTGGCAGAAATGACTAATGTGATTCAATCAAAATTAATTGGCCAAAACGAAGCTGTAGAAAAAGTTGTAAAAGCTATTCAGCGAAACCGTGCTGGGCTGAAGGACCCCAATCGCCCCATTGGATCATTCATTTTCTTAGGAACAACAGGCGTTGGTAAAACGCAGTTAGCCAAGGTTTTAGCTAAGGAATTATTTGATTCAGAAGACAGCTTGATTCGGGTAGACATGAGCGAATACATGGAGAAATTTGCAGTTTCTCGTTTAGTAGGAGCGCCTCCAGGCTACGTGGGCTATGAAGAAGGCGGGCAATTGACCGAGGCGGTGAGGCGAAAGCCGTATTCTGTCTTGTTGCTTGATGAAATTGAAAAAGCACATCCCGATGTGTTCAATATTTTATTACAAATTTTGGACGATGGACACGTGACCGATAGTATTGGACGAAAAATTGATTTCAGAAACACCGTGATTATTTTAACATCCAATATCGGAACTCGGCAACTCAAGGAATTTGGCGATGGGGTAGGCTTTGGAACAGCTGCACGAATGGAAAGTGTTGATGAACGCGCAAAAAGTACAATACAGAATGCATTGAAAAAAAGTTTTGCTCCCGAATTCCTCAACCGAATTGATGATGTCATTATTTTTAACGCTTTAGAAAAAGAAGATATTTTAAAAATCATTGATATTGAATTGAAAAAACTATATTCCCGCTTAGGGGACTTAGGTTATCAAGTAGAGTTGACTGATGAGGCAAAGAACTTTATTGCTGAAAAAGGTTTTGATAAAGATTACGGAGCTAGACCGCTGAAAAGAGCCATCCAAAAATACATTGAAGACCCATTGGCAGAGGAAATAATTAGCGGTAAAGTTAAAGAAAAAGATCACGTTACGATTCAATTAAATGAAGAAAAAAACGGAGTTAAAATTGAAATTTTATAAAAAAATATTTAAAAATTTTTAAGCCTTAAAAAAAAATAATTATGAAGAAGCATTTAATAACAATTGTTAGTTGTATAATTTTATTTTCTTGTGAGAAAAAACAATCAAATCAAAGCACCCCAGAGATAGCAGAAATACAAGAAACAGAGCCCAAAGAAAAACTAAGTTTTTTTGATTTTACTGTAAAGGATATTGATGGAAATGATTTTGATTTAAAGCAATTGAAAGGAAAAAAAATTTTGGTAGTAAATACCGCTTCTGAATGTGGATTTACATCACAATACGAAGATTTACAAAAATTGTATGAAGCGTATAAAAATCAAAATTTCACGGTTATTGGGTTCCCAGCGAATGATTTTGGCGAGCAAGAACCTGGTGATAATCAGAAGATTAAACAATTTTGTACACAACAATTCAAAGTAACTTTTCCGATGATGAGCAAAATATCGGTAATAGGAGAGGAGCAACATCCATTGTACCAATTTCTGACTCAAAAAAACAAAAATGGAAAAATGGATTCGGAAGTCAAATGGAATTTCCAAAAATATTTAATCAATCCAGACGGAAGCTTGGCAGAAGTTTATTACTCAAAGACAAATCCAATGGATGAGGAAATTCAAAGTTGGATAAAGTCATAAAATTTATAAAGCCTTAAAAAATAATATGAAATTAGATGTATTAGCGACTGGACCACACCCAGATGATGTTGAATTGGGCTGTGGCGGCACGTTGCTAAAATTAGCTACCCTAGGGAAAAAAACAGGTATTTTTGATTTGACGCGAGGAGAGTTAGGCACGCGCGGAACGCCTGAAATTCGATTGCAAGAAGCCGAAAAAGCTGCAGAGCTACTAAACGCCGAGGTAAGAGAAAATCTAGAAATGCGAGATGGTTTTTTTGAAAATAATGAAGAAAATCAATTAAAAGTTATTCAAATCATCAGAAAATATCGCCCAGAAATTGTACTAGCTTCAGCATTAGAAGATCGCCATATAGACCACGGGAAAGCTGCTAAATTAGTGCATGATGCTTGTTTTCTCTCAGGTTTGAAGAGTATAGACACGGGACAAGAAGTATGGCGGCCAAAGCATATTTTCCATTACATGCAATGGCAAAATTTTCAACCAGACTTCATCGTAGATATTTCAGGGCATTTGGATCAAAAAATAGAAGCCTGTTTAGCCTATAAATCACAATTTTATAACCCTGAAAGTCAAGAACCAGAGACAGCAATTTCAGCTCAAAATTTCTTGAATTTAATTCGTTCTCGGGCAGAAGACTTAGGGCGTTTAATTTGGAAAGAAGCAGGCGAAGGCTTCCAAACCCAAGCAGCTTTGGGAGTGAGTTCTCCGTTAGATTTTTTACACTAAATTTAAATTTGCAGATATTTTTTGTGAATAAAAGAAGATTTAGTATATTTGCATCCTGATTTTCATGGTGGCTGTAGCTCAGCTGGTTAGAGCGCCGGATTGTGGTTCCGGAGGTCGTGGGTTCGAAACCCATCTGCCACCCTTTTTTACCCCACTAGTAGATAATAATTGTTCTATTAGTGGATTTTTTTTTATTGATTTAATTTTTAAGCTTTTTAAGGGGCATAAAACAAAAAGTACGTAAAATTAACGTGAATAATGGATAAGAAAAAGTTGTAAAAAAGGAGTAAGATATTTATATTAGTATTTGAATAACAGTTAATTACAATAAACACTTACTTCTATATGCGAAGATGAAATTACAGAAATTCATGTAACTATCGATGATTTTAACCAACTTTTTGAAAAAGAAATCTAATGAAGCTATTTGGCTTAGCCATTTTACTGGCTAAAGTCTAATTTTCTGAAAAATTTTTTAAGGCTTAAAAAAATTCTTTTACTACTTCTTCCACATTTTTAGCTTTGCCCATAGAATAGAAATGTAATGCTGGGACGCCAAAGTCTAATAATTCCTCACATTGTTGGATACAGTGCTGAATACCAATCGCTTTAATTTCTTTGGTGGTTTTGGCATTTTCAATATCATCAATTAGATTTTGAGGCAAATCAATATGAAATCTATGCGGAATTATATTTAAATGCCTGTGTGTGCTAATCGGCTTCAGGCCAGGGATTATCGGCACATGGATCTCTGCTGCACGGCATTTTTCTACAAAATCAAAATATGCTTGATTATCAAAAAACATTTGCGTGACAATGTATTCTGCTCCAGCATCAATTTTTTGTTTCAGATATTTCATATCATTCTGTAAATTAGGAGCTTCCATATGCTTTTCGGGATAGCCTGCCACACCAATTTGGAAATTCGTTTTGTTGCTAGTGGTGTGCCCGTCAATGTATTTGCCATTATTTAAATTCACAATTTGCTTCACTAATTCATTTGCAAAGCGATTACCGTTGGGATGAGCAGAAAAATAAGTTTCGTGCGGTGAGGCATCTCCACGAAGTGCCATAACATTCTGTATTCCAATGAAATTTAAATCAATTAACATGTTTTCTGTATCTGATTTAGAAAATCCACCACACAAAATATGCGGAATAGTATCTACGCCAAATTTATGCTGAATAATACTGCTCGTCCCTAGTGTTCCTGGTCTTCTGTTGATAGAATGTTTGGTTATCCTCCCATCTGGGAACTCGTTGTAAACCAATTCTTCTCTGTGGTAAGTTACATCAATAAAAGATGGATTGTATTGCAAAAGAGGTTCAATGTTTTTCAATACAGAATCTACATTTTCACCCTTTTTAGGCGGGAGAATTTCAAAAGAAAAAAGTGTTTTCTCTTTTGCATTTTGAATATGTTCTGTTACTTTCATGTTTTTGGGTATTTAATGAATTCGTTGACTAATTTTTGCAATTTATAATTTGTTCTAAAATCTGTTTTAAATGTTTTTTTAATATAGTTTTGGTC
Source organism: Candidatus Ornithobacterium hominis (assembly GCF_951229915.1). Lineage (GTDB taxonomy): Bacteria > Bacteroidota > Bacteroidia > Flavobacteriales > Weeksellaceae > Ornithobacterium > Ornithobacterium hominis. The sequence continues at coordinate 937,150 of NZ_OX579588.1, forward strand.
AAAACTTAAATAGCAGCATTATAATCATCTAATTCATCTTTTGTACTAAATCTTCTGCTCCAATTTCTGTGAAAAAACACAAAATATTCGTGAATAGGTATTAGTTGCTAATGGTATTAACAGCATTTTCTAAAATTTCTACTTGTTTTTTTAAACTTTCTGTGGGATTTTTAGCAAAAGTTGATTTCTTTTTGCGCAGAGCTTCCTTAGCCATATTTTGCAAGAAAGGAATAACTTCTGGCTGGCTATTTTTCAGGTATTGGTAATATTGTTTATAAATCTCTGCTGCTCTGAATGTTGCGGTATGGCTATCGGTTGTCATGATCCAGTCAAAAGCTTTTTGAGCTACATTAGAAAACTTGGGTTTTTGATAGGGGATAAGCTGATAAATTGCAGCCAATTCTGCAATAGAACGCTGGTGAGAGAGCTCCTTTTTTTCAATCCATTCAGGTAAGAAAATTTCTAGTAATTCTGCACTTCCAACGATAACTTCATTGTCTAAACCTCTTGCTTTTTGAATAGCATTCTCACGGTCATGGCTCATCAAGTAGTTTAGGGCAGCACTTTGTACAGCATAACTTGGTGACTTTAGTGAATGATTAAAAATATCTATAAATGCAGGGTCATTGATTTGATTCAAAGCACGTAACGCAGCTGCTTTCACTAAAGTTTTATCGTCATATTGTGCTAAATATTTTAATTTTTCTAAAGCTTTAATTTTAGTTCCTTCATTAGAAACATCAAGCATTTCAATCGCCTTTATGCGTAAACCAAAATAGGGGTCGTCCAAGGCAGCAATGATGGCTTTTAAAGCTAAAGAATCAATGTTTTGTGTTTGCCCAAGTTGCTCTAAAGCTAAAAATCTTGAAGTATATTCGTCTTTAGCCCAAAGATACTGGTGAGCATATTGTTGCATGTTTTTTTCCTCTTCAATTTCTGCCACAATATCATAGTCTGCATTGACTATAACTAAATCGGGTTGTCGCTGAACATCAAAGGTAAAAGAATTGAGTTCTTGATTTTTGACCCAGACATAATGGCGCTCTTTTTCTCCGTTGAAAAATAAATCAATTGCTAAAGGAAATGCGAATAAAGGTGAATTCTGAGTTTGGCGTAAATTTATTTTGATTTGATTATCCAAATTTTCTGTTATCACTTTCAATTTTGGATGACCGTGCCCAAAAAACCATTGATTGAAAAACCAATTGAGGTCTTTTCCTGAAACTTTTTCTAATTCAATGCGTAGCATATGTGCTTCTGCGGTAGAAAATTCATTATTTTTTAAATAATTTTTTAAGCCTTCAAAAAAAGCTTCATCACCCAAGAAACTTCTCAGCATGTGCAGAATATAGCCACCTTTGTTGTACGAAACTGCATCAAACATATCGCCAGAATTCTCGTGATGAAAACGTACCAAATCTTTGTTAAAATTATCTCCCAGCAAGTAAGCGCTTAAATCCTTCCAGCGATGAGCATCGGCATAATCTTTTCCGTAAGCGTGCTCTCGCCATAGATATTCGCTGTAATTGGCAAAAGATTCATTCAGTGTTAAATTTGCCCAGCTTTCAGTCGTTACTAAATCGCCAAACCAGTGGTGCGCTAACTCATGAACGATGACATCTTCCCAAATGTTTTCATCAATCAATGCGCCTCGCTTTTGCTGTACAACTTCCATGTGAGAAACAGCTGTGGTATTTTCCATCGCTCCGCTAATGAAGTCACGCACAGCCATTTGTGAGTATTTATCCCATGGGAATTCGTAACCAAATTTTTCTGAAAAAAAACTAATCATCACAGGAGTTTGGCCAAAAATATCTTTAGCAACATCAGCGTAAGGCAATTCCACGTAATAATTAACAGGTTTACCCTTCCATTGGTCTTTGATTACAGCAAAATCACCTACACCCATAAAGAATAGGTATGGTGCATGTTTTTGCTTTTGAATCCAAGTATCGGTACGCGTTCCGTTATCATTTTTCTTAGTATCGGTCATCGTTCCATTAGACAAAGTCACAAACTCATCAGGAACTGTAATAGCGATTTTTTGTGTTGTCTTTTGATTAGGCTCATCAATTGTTGGGAACCAAACCGAACTGGATTTTGGTTCACCTTGTGTCCAAGCTTGTATCGGTTTACTCGGGTCTTGTTTTTTAGAATTGATGAAATAAAGCCCTTTTTCGCCACTGATAGCCTGGTTGCCTTCACCTTTAATTTCATTAGGTTGGGCTGTGTATTTGATGAAAATTTTATACGTTTGATTTCTATTGTATTTTTGGTCTAACTGTATGTTTAGCTTACGCTCATTATAGCTGTAATTCAACTTCTTCTTCCCAATCGGGTTGACGAGTGCCACCTCATGAATAATCATTTTTTGAGCATCTAAACTCAAGGAATCAGTCGGGTAGAAGTGGGGTTGTAGTGTGATTTCCGCAGTGCCATAAAGCAATTCTTTCTCAAAATCCAACTGCACATTTAAATCGGTGTGAACAAGCTTATTAATTTTTTCGGCTTCAGGTTGATAAGTGCTATTTTTATAAGGCTTAAAATTTTGTCCCCAGCAAACTCCTGATAATAAAATAAATAGTAAAATTATATTTTTCATAAATACAAAAATAAATAAAAAAGAATGGTTTTAATTAGAGAATGCTCAAATAAGATGAAATTAATTACTTCAAAGCAAACATTTTCTTAAAAATTTAAAAGTGATTTAATCTAAAATTTCTGAAATTCGTAGCACATCACCAAAAACGCCACGAGCCGTAACTTTGGCACCAGCTCCAGCTCCTTGAATCACCAAAGGCTGGTCGCCATAACTTTCGGTATAGATTTCAAAAATAGAATCAGCACCTTTGATTTGCCCCAAAGCGGACGCCTGAGACGCTTTTACCAATTTCACTTCTAAACTGCTGGTTTGATTTTCATTATCCCATTGTAAATCACCCACATAACGCAAAACCTCATTATCTTGCAATGCATCTTTTTCTTGTTGATAAATCGGATTCATCTCGTGCATTCTTTCAAAAAACTCTTCTTTTGGAAGTGATTTTAAAGCTTCTGGAATTAAATTTTGAATCTGCACATCTTCAAATTCACTCGGAATTTTAAGTTCCCTTGCCAAAATCAAAAGTTTACGAGCCACATCATTTCCACTCAAATCTTCTCTTGGGTCTGGTTCGGTATAGCCTTTCTCTTTAGCTTCTAAAACTACTTCTTCAAATGTCTTATTTTCAATAGAATAGTGATTGAATAAATAACTCAACGAACCGCTGAAAACACCTTTGATTCGAGTAATATTTTCGCCTGAAAGATGTAATAATTTAATGGTATCAATCAACGGCAAACCTGCACCGACATTGGTTTCGTAATAATATTTTTTGTTGTTTCTTTTTAATACTTTTCTGAATTTTTGATAATCACTATAAGGCAACGTATTCGCAATTTTGTTTGACGAAACAATATCAAAACCATTTTCGGCAAACAAAGCATAGGATTTAGCCACATTTTCGCTAGCGGTATTATCTATCATGATTAAATTTTCTAATGCGTTTTGTTGAGCAAATGAAATTATATATTTTTGAATATCAGTATTTTGTGGTGTTTTTTTCTTTAATTCTTCCCAATTTTCTTGAACCCCGTTTACGGCCAAAAGTACCTTCTGTGAATTGGCTATAGCAAAAATTCTTAGATCAATATTTTTTTCTTCCAAAATAGATTTTCTTTGAACTAAAATCTGTTCAATCAGAGTTTTACCTACCAATCCGTGACCTATCACCGCGATATGAACTTTTTTCGGTTGGTCAAATAATTCGCCGTGAATGACCTGAATCGCTTTGTTCAATTCCTTTTCGGTTAAAAGCAAGCAAATCGTGTTGCCTGTAATTGTATTGTTAAACAATTTAGGCGTGATTTGATTTCGAACCAAAGAACGATAAGGCTTATCAAACTGATTGAGATTCAACCCAATAATAGCCAAAACACCTAAACCTTTTTCTGCAAAAATCTCATCTACATCACCTTTTTCAATATCTTCTTTAAATTCTTGTTTCAAACTTTTTACCGCTTTTTCTGCTTGGTCTTCGCTCACTACCATCGCAATACCACGCTCTGAAGAGCCTTGCGAAATCATTCCAACACTGATGTTATTATTTTGAAAGGCTTTAAAAATTCTTCCATCAACGCCCACTTTCCCAAGCAAACCTTTCCCTTCAAAATGAATCAAGGCTTTATTCTTTAACGAAGCCAAGGCACGCACCGTTTTATCTTCTGGATTAGCCGTGATTAAAGTTCCCGTTTGTGCATCATCGCCAAAGGTATTTAAAATCTTCAACGCAATATTCTTTTGCTGAAGTGGTTCTATAGTTTTGGCGTGTAAAATATTCGCACCAAATTGAGCCAATTCAGCAGCATCAGCATAGGAAAGTTGTTCGATTTTTACTGCTTCATGAATTTCATCAGGATTTCCAGTGAAAATTCCATCAACGTGCGTATAGTTTTCAAGCAAATCAGCATTCAAAAAATTTGCTAACAAAGATGCTGAATAATTGCTACCATTTCTGCCCAAAGTTGTACGTTCGCCATGGCTGTTTTTAGCAATAAATCCTGTAACAATCGGCAAAATATGAGATTCCAGTGAATTGAAATATGCTTGAGTTTTAGCTTCAGAAATAGCGAAATTTACTGCTGCATTGCCAAATTCATCATTCGTTAAAAATAAATCTCCTGCATCAATTGCCTTAGCCGCAATACCATTTTTTTCTAATTGAGCCGCAAGGTAATTCACGCTGATGATTTCACCGTAAGCTAAAATTCTATCTTGTGTTTTGTCCGAACATTCTTCTAGCAATTTGATGCCAGAAAGCAAAGTTTCTACTTCATCAAAATACTTTTGTAGTGAAATTAGCGATAAATGATTCTGTTTTGCTTGAAAATCAGCCCATTCAGCCGAAAAATCTTCTCCCTTTTTTGCCAAGGCAATCAAATGCAAGAGTTCGTCGGTTGCTTTTCCTCTTGCACTGACGACAATGGCTAAGTTAGTGTTTTGTTGGTAATTTCTTTGTATTATTTTTATAGTTTGCGAAATTCCTTTTCCGTTTTCTAAGGATTTTCCGCCAAATTTTATGATCTTCATAATTATTTAATTTTTATAAAAAAATGTTAATTTAAATTATTCTTCAATTATTCAAAAATGGGTTTCAGCATTTGGTTTAACTGCTCATATTCCATCAAAAAAGCGTCATGCCCGTGAATGGACTGTATTTCGTGATAATACACATTATTTTTTAAGCCTTTTAAAATTTTGTATGTTTTTCGGTTGCGTTCCGCGGTGAAAAACAAATCCGTATTTACTGAAACGATGTGAATATTACTTTTAATTTTATCTAAATCAGCTGCATTTGGTGCTACATCAATCGTAGAAATCAAATGATTCATCAATCGGTAAGCTTTTAGTTGAAAACGATTTTCGAGCGCTCTACCATGATAATCTAGCCAATCATTGACTTTGAACTCATTTTTTTCGGTATCGAACTGATTTTGGAAACGATGGTCGATAGAAAAAGGTGTTCGGTACACCAACATGGCGTTTACACGAGCGTCTTGGATTGGATTTTTAGAAAAATTCAAAATTCTATCTTGCAAATAACTTTGTGCACGCACCCAATCGCTCGTCTGAAAATCTGTGACTACTGGAATTAAATTTTCAAACAAATCAGGAGCATCATACGCCATTTGCCAAGCAATTGCGCCACCCAATGAGCCGCCAATCATGGTGTGAATTTTATTGATATTCAAATTTTTTAAGCCTTGTAAAAATAAATTAGAAATACACTTCACCGTGAAATCTTTATAATTATCTACCAAAACACCATCGTAGCCATTGCCTGGAATATTGAAAGCTAAAATTGTAAACTTTTGATTATCAATAATCTTACTGTCGCCGATTAAACTTTTCCACCAGCCTTTTTTGCCTGCCACGGTAGAATTCCCCGTCAGTGCGTGATTTACCAAAACAATGGGCGCATGCCCCAGCGGGCGGCCAAACGTCTCGTACGATAAATTTACCTGAAAAATTTCAGCATTTTTTGATTTAGTTGAAATTTTAATTTTTCTCATTATTTTTTTTTAAAGGCTTAAAAAAAATCCCTTGACATTGTATTGCCAAAGGGATTAAATAGAATTAGTTATTTAAATTTAGGCAATACACTTCTGTTGGAGCATCATTGTCTCCATCATCATTTGCATTGGCATATTTGGTTTGAAATTCATTTTTAGTTTAATTTAATCAAAAATAAAAAACCGCTACATATAATAATGCAGCGGCTCTTGGATTTTTATTAAAATTTAGACATTACCCATGCGCTGCAAGATTAAATTGCATCATCATAGACATTATCATATTTTGTACTCGTTGTTTCATTTTTGTACTTGCAAAGTAAAACAAAAGATTTGATATGAGCAACTTTTTATTTTATTTTCCAAAGGCAGGTTACTCAGTACTTTTATTATTTGTTTCTAAAGAGATATGAAAAAAATTTAATAAGCCTAAAAAAAAACTATTTATCACCTTTATTTATAAGATCTTATCATGCTAAGAATTAAAATCTGACGATTAATATGTTCACTAAATTTTTAAAAGCTTATTAAATTTTAGTAAATTTGACACCAAAAAAAATAATGAGTATTATTATCAATATTTTAATCACAGCGGTGGCTTCATATTTTTTAGCTAATGTTTTAAGTGGTGTTAGTTTTGGAAGCTTCACACAAGCCATCTTTTTTTCTATTGTTTTAGGGATTTTAAACGCCATCGTCAAGCCTATTTTAATTTTCTTCAGCTTACCCATTACTATTTTAACTTTAGGTTTATTTATCTTAGTTATCAATGCATTGATTATCTTAATAGCTGCTTATTTCCTAGATGGGTTCAATGTTAATGGATTTTGGTGGGCATTGATTTTTAGTTTGTTGCTCTCTTTAGTCACCTCAATTTTACAATCTTTAATTTAGTGTTTAAAAATATTTTAGGTTTAAAGGTGCTTTAATTTTTCACTCCTGCATGCAGCAGAAACTTAATGTGCCAGTGGAGGAAAGCAAACTTAAATTAGAAAAAATTTATACACAAAACCAGAATGGGTTGAATGAATTTAATCAAAAGCTTATTCATTCCGAAGAAGAATTTGAAAAAGAACTTCAGAAACGCAGAATTTCTTCTCATCAAGTTTCATCTGATATTGATTTTAATAAAAGCTCATTGATTATCATCGATTTAGGGATGAGAAGAAGCGGAGGCTATTCAGGTATTTTAGAAAATCCAAAAATCGAAAATCAAAATTTAGTCGTAGATTTAACCTTGTTTTCGCCTAGGCCTAATGATTTGCTTATGATGGCTTTGACTTATTCTACATTGATTTATAAAGTTAATACTACAAAAATTAAACAACTGATTGTAAACCCCAAATGAGATGAAAGTATATTTTGACAGTGCTGCAACTACACAAATGCACGAAGAAGTCATCGATGTGATGGTAAATGGAATGAAAGAAAAATTTGGTAATCCTTCTTCCACACATTTTTTTGGTCGTGAAAGCAAAGCAGAAATTGAAAAAGTTAGAAAAGATATTGCCAAATACACTGGGGTAAACGCTTCAGAAATTATTTTTACTTCTGGCGGTACAGAAGCAAATAATTTAATCATCAGAAGTGTAGTCGAGCATCTCGGTGTAGAGCGAATCATTACCAGTGTTTTAGAACACAAATGTGTGGCAGAAACGACAAAAGAAGTTTGTAGCAAAAAAGATTTAGAATTACTTTTATTACCCATCAAAAAAGATGGAAACCTTGATTTTGAAACCTTAGAAAAATACTTAAAAGATTCCCCAAAAAAGACATTAGTAACCCTAATGCATGCCAATAATGAAATTGGGAATATTTATGATATTGAGAAAATAGGGAAAATATGCGAAGAAAATCAAGCCTATTTCCACTCAGATATGGTGCAAACCTTAGGGCATTTCGCCATCAATCTCCATGAATTACCAGTGCACTTTGCTAGCAGTAGCGCCCATAAATACCATGGGCCAAAAGGTGCAGGTTTTGCCTACATCAAAAAAGGAACAGGATTAAAAGCTCAAATTACTGGGGGAGGACAGGAGCGGAATTTAAGATCAGGCACCGAAAATTTACACGGAATCTTAGGCATGGGGAAAGCATTTGAGATGGCTAATCAAAATTTTGACAATGAAATCAAAAGAATTAAAAGCTTAAAAAAATACACGATAAAAAAACTAAATCAAGCATTTCCTGATGTCATTTATAATGGAAAAAGTGCTGATCTAGAGGAAAGTTTATACACAATTTTAAGTGTTCTATTGCCGTTCCATGACTCATTGATTGGCTTTGAATTGGATCTAAAGGGCATTGCCGCTTCGCAGGGTAGTGCTTGTAGTTCGGGGGCGAGCAAAGCCAGTGCGGTAATTACTGCTTTGCATGATGCTTCTGTTTTGAAAGCGACTACACCTTTACGTCTTTCATTTAGTATTTATAATTCTGAGGAAGAAATAGATTATTTAGTTCAATCTTTGGTGGAAATCGCTGAAAAACAAAAAGCTAGAAATCAAGCAAAAGAAAATTAATTTTTTAAGGCTTAAAAAATTTTCAATATACGTATCTTTGGTCAGATTTATGGATAATTACGTTGTTTCAGCTAGAAAATACAGACCCCAAACTTTTGATGAAGTCGTTGGTCAGGAGGTAATTGCAAAGACTTTAGAGCATGCGATTGAGAATAATCATTTAGCTCAAGCTTTGTTATTTTGCGGGCCAAGGGGTGTGGGAAAAACAACTTGTGCAAGGATTTTAGCCCGAAAAATTAATGAATCTGCCACTGATGACAGCAAAGATTCTGATTTTACATTCAATATTTTTGAATTGGATGCAGCTTCTAATAACTCCGTAGATGACATTCGCTCGCTGGTTGACCAAGTGCGTTTTCCGCCACAGGTGGGGCAATACAAAGTTTACATAATAGATGAAGTTCATATGTTATCTAATCAAGCATTTAATGCTTTTTTGAAAACTCTAGAGGAACCACCAGCGCATGCTATTTTTATTTTAGCAACAACAGAAAAACACAAAATTATCCCGACGATTTTATCTCGATGCCAAATTTATGATTTTAAGAGAATTAGCATTATTGACATCAAGAATCACTTGAAGAAAATTGCTGCTCAAGAAAATATTGAATATGAAGATGATGCACTGCATTTAATCGCTCAAAAAGCAGATGGAGCTTTGCGTGATGCGCTTTCAATTTTTGACCGTTTAGTGACTTTTGGCAACGGAAATGTTTCGATGCAAGTGGTGACTGAGACTTTGAATGTATTGGATTACGAAACTTATTTCTCTGTAACACAACATTTAATCGGAAATGAAATCCCAAAAGTTTTGCTCCAATTGGAAGAAATTTTACAGAAAGGTTTTGATGCTCAATTATTTATCAGCGGATTGGGAAGCCATCTAAGAGATTTGCTCGTAGCTAAACATGCTGAGACGCAATCGCTATTGGATGTGGGTGAGAAAACAGCTCAAAAGTATTTGAAACAAGCTCAAATTTGTAATTTAAATTTTCTATTGCAAGGTATTGAAATTTGTAATAAAGCTGATATTGATTATAAAAACTCTAAAAATCAAAGACTTACAGTTGAGTTAGCTTTAATGCAATTAGCGAGTTTGACGGCAGAGGATAATACAATCTTTAAAAAAAAAAGTTTAGAATAATCCCCTCTATATTTTTTAAGACTTCTAAAAAAGAGCAAAAAATTACTGCTATGCCAGCTCAGGAAAATTTGGCTGAAGCTGGGAAAAATGTTTTGCAAGAAAATATAATCTCAAAAACAGAAACCAGTGGCAATGAGCTACCTACAGAGCCTAAAAAAATGGCTATTCGCAGGCAAAATCCGATTTTTAGCATTAATGCAGAGGCGGAAAAATTAATAGCAAAAAAAGAGGAGAGCGATATAGCAAAAGTGGAGAAAGAGCTGCCTAATGAAGAGTTCACCAAGCATGATTTTCTCCGACTTTGGAATGAGTTTTTAGAAAAAATTAAAAATCATAACCGCCCAGCTTTTAACGTTTTGCAAACGGCAGAATGGGAAATCAATAAGAGTAATGATATTGTATTGAGCTTTGATTCTGAGTCGATGGCAATTGAGTTTGAAAATTTGAGAGAGCAATTTGTGATTTTCTTTAGAGAAAATTTAAATAATTATTACATTCAAATATTAAAGAAAGTAAAGGATGAAGCTTCAGATAAAAAGCACATCAAATCACGGCGAGATATTTTTAATGAAATGGCTGAAAAAAATGAAAATTTATTAAGGCTTCAGAAAATTTTTGATTTAGATATTGATAACACTCCGAGATATTTTTAAATTTTTTAGTACTTTGCAATCATTATACTTCATAACAGATGGAAATTAAACGACTTTTTGATATATTATACAACCAACAGGAAAAACAAAATTTGGAAGTTTGTTTGGCGAAAAAAACTGGGGAAACATGGAAAACTTACTCTACGCAAGAATGTATTGACATCGCAAATAGCGTAAGTAGAGGACTACTTAAAATTGGGATTAAAAAAGGTGATAAAATTGCTATCGTGGTAGATAATAACTGCCCTGAGTGGAACTTTTTAGACATTGGTATTCAGCAGGTTGGGGCTGTTTCTGTTCCTGTATATTCTACAATTTCTGCCGAGGAATATGAATATATTTTCAACGATGCAGAAGTGAAAGTCTGTTTTGCCTCAAATTTAGAATTAATCTCTAAAGTTTCAGAAACTCAAAAGAAAACACCTTCATTAGAATATATTTACAGTATAGAAAAATTACAAGACTTTTCTCATTGGGAAGAAATTTTAGATTCAGGCAAGAAAAATGAAAACCAAAATGAAGTAGAACAAATCAAAAATAGTGTAAAAGAGGATGATTTAGCTACACTGATTTATACTTCTGGCACGACTGGCAAACCAAAAGGAGTAATGTTAAGTCATAAAAATTTAGTCTCGAATGTGATTGCATCTCGTGAACGAATTCCGCCACTGGGCGAAAAACCTAAGGCTTTGAGTTTTTTGCCAATTTGCCATGTTTTTGAGCGAATGATAATTTATTTGTATCAATACAGTGGAATTTCTATTTACTATGCAGAAAATATGGATAAAATTAGTGATAATTTAAAAGAAATTTCTCCACAGGTTATGACGGTGGTGCCTAGAGTTATTGAAAAAGTCTATGGGAAAATTTATGAAACAGGTATGAACTCTGGAACTGTGAAAAGTAAAATTTTTGCATGGGCTTTAAATCTAATTGAAGATTATGACCCTTTGAAAAAAAATAAACCTCTCTCTTGGTATTTAAAATATAAAGTTGCTAACAAATTGGTATTCAGTAAATGGAGAGAAGGTTTAGGAGGTGAAATTGTGACTTTAGTTAGTGGTAGTGCTAAACTATCAGAACAACTAAACCGAATGTTTTGGGCGGCAGGTATTCCAATTTTAGAAGGCTATGGGTTGACAGAAACTTCCCCCGTGATAAGCGTAAATTCATTTAATAAAAATGGATTTGAGGTTGGGAGTGTGGGTAAACCACTCAAAAATGTAGATGTGAAAATAGCTGAAGATGGCGAAATTTTAGTAAAAGCACCGAGTGTTTTTAAAGGATATTATAAAAATCCAGCGAAAACAAAAGAAGCTTTCACTCCAGAAGGCTATTTTAAAACTGGAGATATAGGCGTGATAAATTCAAAGGGTATATTAAAAATCACCGATCGGAAGAAACAAATCTTCAAAACCAGTGGTGGGAAATACATTGCTCCAGAACCGATTCAGAATAAGATGCTAGAGATTCCATTCATTGCACAAATTATGGTGGTGGGCGAAGGGCAAAAGATGCCGTGTGCTATCATTCAGCCAAACTTTGATTATATCAGAAATTGGGCAGAGAAAAACAATCTAAATCTAGATTTAGACCCCAAGAAAATTACTGAAAATAAACAAGTTATAGATGAAATTCAGAAAGGAATTGATGACAAAAACAAGCATTTTGGGCATTGGGAACAAGTGAAACGCTTTGTTTTGACTCCAGAAGAATGGACGATTGATAATGATTTATTGACTCCAACGCTGAAGATGAAACGAAAAAACATCAAAGAGAGATACATTGATCTCTATAACGAATTGTATGAAAATTAAACCCAAAATAGTCGTACTCACAGGTGCTGGAATCTCACAAGAAAGTGGATTAAAAACCTTTAGAGACTCGGGAGGTTTGTGGGAAGATTATGATATTTCTCAAATTGCAACGCCAGAAGCCTTTGAAGAAAATCCTAAATTAGTTTTAAAATTTTATAATTTAAGAAAAAAACAACTCAAAGATGTAGAACCCAATGCAGCTCATTATTTTTTGAAAACCTTAGAAGATGATTTTGAGGTGATTATCATTACACAAAATGTCGATGATTTACATGAAAGAGCAGGCTCAAAAAATATTATTCATTTGCATGGCGAACTCAAAAAAGCACGCAGCGTGTTCAATGATGAAATTGCTTTCGAATACGAAAAAGATATTCAATGGGGTGATTTACACAGCGATGGCGGGCAACTGCGTCCGCATATTGTTTGGTTTGGGGAAGCAGTCCCTCAGATGCAAAAAGCAATAGAAGAAGCCCAAAAAGCAGATATTCTTTTAATAATTGGAACTTCTCTGCAAGTTTACCCAGCAGCGGGTTTGGTGCATGAGGTAGCGACAAATGTTCCAGTTTATTTGATTGACCCTTCTCCAATTGAATTCCCTAGTTTTAACCGAAAAATTCATCATATTCAGAAAAAAGCAATTGCGGGAATAGAAGAATTAAATGAAATTTTTAAATTTTTTTTAAAGCCTTAAAAAAAACATACTTTTATAAATATAAAATTCAATTCGGAAGAAAAAAATCCAATAATCTCTGTTTTCCATCTTGTTTCACAAACCAAAAGAGATTAAAATTCATTAAGATAAAATGTGTGAAAAAAAAAGCTGTCTCAAAATTTATTGAAACAGCATTTTTTCTATTTTAGTTCAAAAGAGACATTAAATAAATTTTTTAAGCCTTAAAATTTTCTATGGTTTCTCTAATGATACGAAGACAATCCAACAATTGCTCTTCGGTAATTACCAATGGCGGGGCAAAACGAATGATATTCCCGTGTGTTGGTTTTGCTAATAATCCGTTGTTTTTCAGTTTTATACAAATATCCCAAGCCGTAGAACTTTCTTCCGTATCGTTTATGACGATGGCGTTCAACAGACCTTTCCCTCGAACTTTTGTGAGAAGATTTTGATTTTCATCAACAATTTTTTGCATCTCTTGTCGGAATAAATTCCCTAGTTTATAAGCTTTTTCGGCTAAATTTTCATCTAAAATAACCTCAAGAGCAGCCGTTGCCACAGCACAGGCCATCGGGTTCCCACCAAAGGTAGAGCCATGCTGCCCAGGTTGAATGACATTCATAATTTCATCGTTCGCTAAAACAGCAGAAACTGGGTAAACACCCCCTGAAATCGCTTTACCCAGCGTTAAAATATCAGGTTTTATATTTTCATAGTCGCACGCCAACATTTTGCCTGTACGAGCAATTCCTGTTTGAATTTCATCTGCAATGAAGAGCACATTGTGTTTTTTACACAAATCATAGCAAGCTTTCAAATACCCATCTGAAGGCACATAGACGCCAGCCTCACCCTGAATCGGTTCTACTAAAAAGCCAACTACATTTGAGTTTTCTTGCAAGATTTTTTCTAAAGCTTCAGCATTATCATATTCCACGCTGATGAACCCAGAAGTATAAGGCCCAAAATCATCACGAGCATTATCGTCGTTGGAGAAAGAAATAATGGTGGTTGTTCGCCCATGGAAATTCCCTTTGGCTACTATAATCACAGCTTTTTCTTCGTCTACACCCTTTTGCGTATAGCCCCATTTGCGACAAATTTTTAATGCAGTTTCTACTGCTTCTGCGCCCGAGTTCATCGGTAAAACTTTATCAAAATCTAAAAGTTCAGTGATGTATTTCTCGTATTTCCCCAATTCTGAATTGTAAAAAGCTCGAGAAGTAAGCGTTAACTTCTCCGCCTGATTTTTTAAGGCTTGAATAATTTTGGGGTGGCAATGCCCTTGATTTACAGCCGAATAAGCGGATAAAAAATCATAATATTTTTTTCCTTCAACATCCCACACAAAAACACCTTCTCCTTTTTCTAAAACAACTGGAAGCGGATGATAATTATGAGCACCGTGCTTATATTCTAAATCTATATAATATTGTGAATTTTGATTGTGAGTATTTCCCATAAAGATTAAATTTTATTTGTTTTTATAATGTTCTAAATCAAAATTACTAAAATTAAGACAATTTATTAGCGAATTTGATAAATTAATTAATGATTTGACTTAATTATTCTTCGTTTGGCTTATCTATGTACCCGCTCAAGAGTATAATGAAATTTATAAAAAAGAAATTGTGAAAAAAATAGAGGAAATATATGGCAAGGTGCTTAGGTTTCTGATTAGAAACGGCAACCAATTTTATTTTTTTCTTTAATCTCTACGGCAGTGTGCATAGGTATTAGAATTTCCCTTATTTTATTTAAAATCAGCTAGATAAAAGAACAAAAATTAATGTTTAGTAATTAATCCATTCAATTTTTTTGCGTCGATTTCTGAGAAATCAGAAATAACTGTTCCAGCCAAAGAATAATCTTGATTATGGCTATTCTTACTCCGATAAGCTACAGCGTAAATTTCTGCTGCATGAGCAGCTTTTAACCCGCTGGTAGAATCTTCTATCACGATGCATTCTGATTTTTGAGCCTTGGCTAATTTTGCTGCAATTTCAAAAATTTCTGGGTGAGGTTTTGATTCTTTGAGTGAAGCACCACTAATTTTATCAGTAAAATAGGGGGTGAGCTCAAATTTTTCAAAAACCCAGTTTATCGTATTCATGCTTGCTGAACTGGCTAAAATCAACGTAATATTATTTTGGTATAAATTTTTAATTAAATCTAAAACACCAGGAATTAAATCAAAATTTGGGTCGTTATCAAATAAATGTTTAAAAAACTTTCTTTTAACATTAATCAGCTCTTGAGGTTGATTTTTAAGTCCAAATTTATCTATCAGAGTTTCACAGACATGTTGCGTTGATTTCCCCGTAAAGGTCTGGAATAATTCTTCTGAAACTTCAATATTAAAATCATTAAACATTGAATAATAAGCTTTTCTATGCAATGGTTCTGTATCGACAATCACTCCATCCATATCAAAAAGTACTGCTTTGAGCATTTTCTTTTGTTTTTCACAAAGATAAAAAAATATAATTAACAACGAATTAACAAATTTGATAAATTTATGGAATACCTTTTGAAATTAAAAAGTTATAACAATTTAAAATAATATTATGGACAATTCATTTGAAACAAAGTTAAAAGGAAACTGGAATCAACTAAAAGGAAAAGCTAAACAACAATGGGCTGATTTGACTGATGATGACTTATTATACGAAGAGGGAAAATCAGATGAATTGTTTGGTAAAATTCAAAAGAAAACTGGTCAAGCAGTAGAAGATATTAAAGATTGGTTTAGCAAAAACTTTGACTAATTATCTTGATTATAATTTTCAGTTTAACTCCTGCGATTGCGGGAGTTTTTATTTTTTTTGAGCCTTTATAAATTTTAATAAACATTGACTTTTAAGTTTCTGTGCAAAAAAAGGAGTCTAAAAATCAAATAAAAATCCCGCAAGAAATTTTACGGGATTTTTTTAAGTCTTAAAAAATTTATGAAATTAGTTCTGCAAAATGCTTAGTCAATCTAACTAATTGAGCGGTATAAGACATTTCATTATCATACCAAGTAATGATTTTTACTAGTTGCTCGCCATTCTCATCTTCTAAAACTTCTGTAGAAAGAAGATCAAAATAAGAGCCGTAAGTTATTCCTATAATATCTGAAGAAACAATAGGCTCGTCAGTATATCCTAGGGTATCTTTCAAATCTCCATCTGCTGCTGCAATGATAGCATTATTAACGTCTTCTTTTGTTACTTTCTTATTTAAACGAGCAGTTAAATCAACTAAGGAACCAGTTGGTACGGGAACGCGAAGAGCCATTCCATCTAATTTCCCTTTCAATTCAGGTAAGACTAAACCAACTGCGGCGGCAGCACCAGTTGTAGTAGGGACGATGTTAGCTGCTGCTGCACGTGCTCTTCTCAAGTCACTGTGTGGCCCATCTAGTGTATTTTGATCATTAGTATAGCCGTGGACTGTTGTCATCAAACCAGAGAGTAAACCAAATTTATCATTCAAAACCTTAGCTACAGGTGCCAAGCAGTTTGTAGTGCAAGAAGCACCAGAAAGAACGGTTTCGCTACCATCTAAAATATCATGGTTTACGTTGTAAACGATGGTTTTCATATCACCTTTGGCGGGAGCAGAGATAATCACTTTTTTAGCTCCAGCCTTGATGTGTTTTTCAGCGGCTTCTTTGGTTCTGAAGAAACCAGTACATTCTAAAACGACATCAATTCCTAATTCTTCCCAAGGAAGTTGCTCAGGGTCTTTTTGACTATAAATGGTAATTTCTCTACCATCTACGATTAATTTATCTTCTTTTACTTCTAGTGAGTCTGTTTTGAATTTACCTTGTGTAGAGTCATACTTTAATAAATGACCTAATGTTTTTGCATCGGTAAGATCGTTGATTGCTACAATATCAAAATCATTGTCGTCTTCCATTAAGCGGAATGCTAAACGACCTATTCTACCAAATCCATTGATTGCTACTTTAACTTTTGCCATAATTATTGATGTTAAATTTATAAATTATCTTGCTAATATATCTGAAACTTTTATGAGTTCCTGATCAATTTCGTTATGTTTTTGAATAGCCTCTTCTATAGGCGTAAATACAATTTTATTACTTCTGACCCCAGCCATTACTCTTGTTTTACCTTGTAATAATCCTTCCACAGCTGCAATTCCCAGTCTACTTGCCAGCACGCGGTCTGCGCAGCTAGGGTCTCCTCCTCGCTGAATATGCCCTAAGACCGTCACACGGATATCATAGTCAGGATATTTTATTTTGGTAAATTTAGCTAAATCATACACACCGCCCAATTCTTCACCTTCTGCTACAACAATTATACTTGAGAGTTTTCCTGTCTTTCTACCTCTTTCCATCGAGTCAAACATCTCCTCAATTTTATCTTTTCTCTCTGGGATTAAGATATCTTGTGCTCCACATGCGATCCCTGAATTTAATGCAATAAAACCAGCATCTCTCCCCATAACTTCTACGAAAAATACACGATTATGAGATTGCGCTGTATCACGAATTTTGTCAATAGCATTTATAACTGTATTTAGTGCCGTATCGTACCCTATCGTGAAATCCGTACCAAAAATATCATTATCTATCGTCCCAGGAATTCCAATCACTTTAACGTCATGCTCTTCACTGAATATTTTAGCTCCAGTAAAAGAGCCATCTCCACCAATCACGACTAGTGCGTCAATACCATTTTTCTTTAGGTTTTCGTAAGCTTTTTTTCGGCCTTCTTTGGTTGTAAACTCTTTAGAACGAGCTGTTTTTAAAATTGTTCCTCCGCGGTTAATAATATTGCTTACGCTTCTTGGCCCCATCGAAAATATATTATCTTCTATCAGGCCTTGGTAGCCTAGGCGAATCCCCTTACAATTTAGCCCGTTATAAATACTAGCACGCACCACGGCACGCAGCGCAGCATTCATTCCTGGTGCATCTCCACCAGAAGTCATAACTCCGATTGTATTAATATTTTGTTTCCCCATCGATTAAAATTTCAGTTACAAATATAATGAAATTTAACATTTTTATTGTACTGATATTTTTATGATTTTTGTGGGGTAAAATTCTAGTGAAATTTTTTAAGGCTTAGAAAATTTTTAAAAAATTAATTTTAAATTTCTATTCCTAATTTTTCTTTCAAGACATTGATTTCATCTCTGAGCTTTGCTGCTTGAATGAAGTCTAAATCCTTTGCTGCCTTTTGCATTTGTTGTGTTTTTTTCTCTATCACTTTGTTTAAATCTTGATTTTGATAATCCACTTGGTCTTCTGCAGCTATTTTCATCACAGATTTCTGCACATAAGGGTTATTCTCGAAATCGACTTCTTTTTTGATGCGATTAATCTTTTTTACCAAAGCTTTTGGTTCAAGATTATGATTCTTATTATATTGAATTTGGATTTCTCTGCGACGTTCTGTTTCATCAATACAACTTTGCATACTTGCCGTGATTTTATCAGCATACATGATTGCTTTTCCGTTTACGTTTCGTGCAGCGCGACCTACTGTTTGCGTTAGCGAACGATTGTTTCTCAAAAAACCCTCTTTGTCAGCATCTAAAATGGCTACCAAGCTTACCTCTGGCAAATCTAAGCCTTCACGCAATAAATTAACGCCCACCAAGACGTCGTATAAACCTTCACGCAAGTCTTGCATGATTTGTACGCGGTCTAATGTATCGACATCAGAATGAATATACTGGGTTCTAACGCCATAGCGTGTCAAGTACTTGGTCAATTCTTCTGCCATTCGTTTAGTCAAGGTGGTGACAAGCGTTCGTTCATCAATTTCAGCACGTTTTTGAATTTCTTCCATCAGATCATCCATTTGGTTGAGAGATGGGCGTACTTCAATGATGGGGTCTAGCAAACCTGTTGGGCGTATAACTTGCTCTACAACAATACCTTCACTCAATTTTAATTCATAATCGGCAGGTGTCGCAGAGACGTAAATCACTTGATTTTGTAAGCCTTCAAATTCTTCAAATTTCAGTGGTCGATTGTCCATAGCTGCTGGTAGACGAAAGCCGTATTCTACTAAATTCTCTTTTCGGCTACGGTCACCACCGTACATTGCATGAACTTGAGGAACGGTTACGTGCGATTCATCTATCACCATCAAATAATCATCTGGGAAGTAGTCGAGCAGACAAAAAGGCCGTGAGCCAGGTAATCTGCCGTCCAAATAACGGGAATAGTTTTCTATCCCAGAGCAGTAGCCTAATTCTTTCATCATTTCAACGTCAAACTCTGTTCGCTCTTTGAGTCGTTTTGCTTCTAAATTTTTTCCTATTTCTTGAAAAAAATTAACTTGTTTCCCTAAATCTGTTTGAATGTTTTGAATTGCACCATTCATTGTTTCTTTGGAAGTAACAAAAAGATTGGCTGGGTATAGATTAATTTTATCAAAACCTGCGATTCTTTTCCCGTTGGGAACGTTGAAGGTTTCAATTTCTTCGATGCTTTCACCGTAAAAGTGGACACGAAGTCCATCATCAGCATAGGCTGGGAAAATTTCGATGGTATCACCTTGAACACGAAAGTGACCTCGTGCAAATTCTCCTGTGGTTCTCGCATATAAACTATTGACTAGCTGATGCAAAAAGTGCGTACGGCTGATTTTCATTCCTTTCTCTAGCTGAATGACACTTTTGTGAAATTCTGTTGGGTTTCCAATGCCATACAAGCATGAGACTGATGCTACAACTAGCACATCTCGCCGCCCAGAGAGGAGCGAAGATGTAGTGCTGAGTCGTAGTTTTTCAATTTCTTCATTGATGCTTAAATCCTTCTCGATGTATGTAGAAGAGTGGGGTATATAAGCTTCTGGCTGGTAATAATCGTAGTAAGAAACAAAATATTCTATAGCATTATTAGGGAAAAATTCTTTGAACTCTATATAAAGTTGAGCCGCCAAAGTTTTATTGTGTGCTAAAATCAAGGTTGGCCGCTGAACTTCTTT
The DNA here is from genome assembly GCF_951229915.1 of Candidatus Ornithobacterium hominis. Taxonomy (GTDB): domain Bacteria; phylum Bacteroidota; class Bacteroidia; order Flavobacteriales; family Weeksellaceae; genus Ornithobacterium; species Ornithobacterium hominis. The sequence goes on from NZ_OX579588.1 coordinate 957,029, forward strand.
TACCACATTGGCAATCGTAAATGTCTTCCCCGAACCTGTAACCCCCAGTAGTACTTGGTATTTATCTTGATTTAAGATACCATTTTTTAGTTGTTTTATAGCTTTGGGTTGGTCTCCAGTAGGTTGAAAATCAGATTGCAAATTAAAATTCATATAGAAATTTTTTAAGCCTTTATAAAATTTTAATGAAATTACTTATTGAAATTATTTATCAAGACTTTTAGTTTAAAAGCAACTTTTTAATCTCTTCTCCCGCCTAAAAGAATGCTAGCGAAGTAGATCAATTGTGCCAATGACCCCAAAGCAGCAACCAAATAGGTTCTTGCAGCCCATTTGAGCGAATCTCTAGCTGCACTGTACTCCTGCGGTTGTACAATGCCGTTTTGTTGCATCCAAGCCAACGCACGATTGCTCGCATCGTATTCTACTGGTAAAGTTACAAAAGTAAATAATGTTACTACTGCAAAAGCCAATACACCAAACGTTAAAATCCAAGGATTCCCCATGCTATAATAAAGGAAAATACCACCCATAATAAGCCACATTGATAGCTGTGAGCTGATGTTGACCATCGGTACCATTTTTGAGCGAAATTGTAGCCAAGAGTAACCCACCTTATGTTGCACCGCATGGCCACATTCGTGAGCAGCTACAGCCGCCGCCGCTGCATTTCTTTCGTAATAAACTACTTCTGAGAGGTTTACCGTTTTATTTGCAGGATTGTAATGATCTGTCAATTGCCCTTGTGTACTGATGACGCGCACATCATGAATATTGTTATCGGCCAACATCTTCTCAGCGATTTCTTTTCCACTCATTCCGTTGCTGAGGTTAACGTTTGAATATTTTTTAAACTTTGATTTTAATTTCCAGCTAACATAGTAACTTACAGCTGAGATCACTATTATTAATACGTAATAAAAATTCATGGTCTTTTTTTGGATTTATTTATACTTTTACAAATATAATGCCTTTTTGGAATATAAAATGTAGAGAAGCTTCTTCATTCAAAATATTAAAAAAAATCATACTTTTGAATTTGCATTATAAAATTGAATGGAAATTATAAAAATTAGCAACCGCCGAAAAGATTTACTGAAATTTATCGAATTCCCCAAAAAACTCTATAGAGATTATCCTTATTTTGTACCACCACTAAATCAAGAAGAATTAGCCGCCTTAGATTTTGATAAAAACCCTGTATTTCAACATGCTGAAGCAGAATATTATTTAGCCTTAAAAAATGGGAAAGTAGTAGGACGAATTGCAGCGATTGTCAACTGGAAAGAAGTCAATGAGCTAGGGAAGGAGCAAGGGCGCTTTGGTTGGTTTGACTTTATTGATGATTATGATGTGAGCGCTGCTTTGCTAAAAAAAGCAGAAGACTTTATAATTTCTAAAGGCTTGAAAAAAATAGAAGGTCCCGTTGGTTTCTCTAATTTAGATAAAGCTGGATTGCTAACCAAAGGTTTTGACAAGTTACCTACCATGGTGACGCTTTATAACGCGCCTTATTATGAATCTCATTTGCTTCATTATCAGTATGAAGTTGCCAAAACTTGGGTAGAGTATGAAATGCATGTACCAGCTGAAAAACCTAAGCGAGTAGCTAAATTTTCAGCCATAATAAAAGAACGCTATGAGTTAAAAATCAAAGAGATTAAATCAAAAAAAGATTTGCTGAAAATAGCAGATTCTATGTTTGATTTGATGGATGAAACCTACGGAAAATTAAGCAGTTATGTACCTTTTCAGCCTGAGCAAATCAAACATTACAAAGAAAAATACATTGGCTTTATCAATACTGATTTTGTGACAGCCGTAGCAAATAAAGATGATAAACTGATTGCCTTTGCCATTACAATGCCTAGCTATTCTAAAGCTCTACAAAAAGCCAATGGACGGATTTTCCCCTTTGGGTGGTATCACTTTATGCAAGCATCCAAGAAAAATGATGCCGCAGCTTTTTACCTCATTGGCATCGACCCTCAGTATCAGAACAAAGGAATCACCGCTTTAGTTTTTAATGAAATGTTTAATACCTTTCAAAAATATGGAATAAAATACATTGAAACCAACCCTGAATTAATTGAAAACAAGAGTATTCAATTACTTTGGAAAGATTTGAAGCCAACGCTACACAAAACCCGAAAAAGCTATTGTAAAGAATTATCTTGATAGGCGGTGAAACTGCCGTCGGTGTAGAAAATAACAATTTGTTCAATTTTTTTTAAGCCTTTAGAAATTTCTCCTTTTTCAGGTTGAATTTCCTGCAATACTTCCTCTCCAATTTCATCAAAAAGGCTAGGAGATGAGTTTCCGATTCCCTGTTTTTCTTGAAACAAATCATTATTCTCATTCATTTTTAAAGAATGATTTTCTTTTTTCCTCTCATCACGTTCAAACATCGGTAACTTCCCGTGAATCAAAAAATCCCAACGCAGCTCGGGAAAAGTGTTTTTTATCTTCACAATAAAATCAAGACTTAAATTATTTCTCCCTGTCATAATGTGAGATAAACCAGAACGCTGAACTTCTATTTTTTCAGCTAATTCTGTTGCGTTAATATTGTAAACTTCTAAAATACTTTCTAAAATTTTCTTAGGCTTCATTTACATTGTTATTTTCAAGCGATAAATATACTTAAAATAATTATTTCATTAAACTTAAAGTTAAATTAATCTATTTAATTAAATTAAATACATTAATCAACTGAAATACAAAATATTATTAATTTTAATTATATAGTTTTTAAAATCTTTAAAAGCAGCATGACAAAATTACAGTTAGCACTTTAGATACAAATGTAAAATAAATTTAAGTATTACGAATGTAAACCACATTTATTTTTTAGAAATATAAATATCTTTGAATATGATTCAATATTTAAATTATCGTGTTCCAGGATTTGAAAATAAATACGTAAATCCTAAAAAATTAAAAGAATTTATCCAGAGACAAAACTGGAATTATCAAGTTCTAGGGAAGAGTCAACAAAATAGAGATATTTATAGCGTTAGCCTCGGGAATGGGCCGATAAAATTTGCTTTTTGGTCTCAAATGCACGGAAATGAAAGTACAAACACAAGAGCATTATTAGATTTATTTCATTATTTAGATAAAGAGCAGCCGAAGTTTTTAAACCAATTTCAATTGGATTGGATTCCACAGCTTAACCCTGATGGGGCTACAGTTTGGAATCGATATTCTGCCAGTGGAGTTGATTTAAATCGAGATTTTATACAAGAATCTACTCCAGAAATAAAAATTTTAAAATCATATATTTTTAAGAAAGGTTACAAATGTATATTTAATTTACATGATCAAAGGAATTTATTTTATACCGAAAATAATTTAAAACCAACGGAAATAGCAATACTTTCACCAGTTGTTGGTCAACATTTGATGAATGAAAATTGTAATTTAGCTAAAAAATATTTGGCTGCAATTATTAGCAAAACGAGAGAGTTTACAAATGTGAATTTAGCTAAATTTAATGATTCATTTTACCCTTTAGCTGCGGGTGATAATTTTCAGAAAAGCGTCCCAACTATTTTAGTTGAAGCAGGGTATTGCCTAAATGATTTGCAGCGTAACCGAATTAGGGAGCAATTATTTTATTTTTTTTATTCTTTATTACAAATTGATTTTTCTAAGCCTTTAAAAAATTTTGAAGCGTATCAAGAATTACCGTTAAATTCTGAGGGGGCTTATGATTTAATTTTAAAAAATGTGAAAATTATTCAGAATAATCAGGAGGTAATCACGGCATTAGGTATCCGATTTCGGGATGAATTCATTGATGAACAAGTGAAAATAATTGCAGAAGTAATTGAAATTGGTGATTTAAATATGGCCATCGGCTATGAGATTTTTGATGCACAAGGACAGATTTTAAGAAATAGTGAGTTAGGCTATGAAATTCCTCAACGTGGGATGAAGGCAGATTTTGTCTTGGGGAAGAATATAAAAATAGAAAATGGAAAAATCAGAGAAATAAAACTATAATTTAACATAATATATATTATGGGCAAAATGTTCTATGCTGAAATAAAAATGAAAAGATATTATAATTCAGTAAGGATTTATAATTTGTTGGAAAAAATACTAGAGAAATAAAAACTGGATAAGATATACTACGAGTAAATACTAAAATTTTTAAGCCTTAGAAAATTTTAAAAATGATTTAAAATATTATCTTTATTTAGTAAATTAACGGCATAAATTTTCGAGAATGATTTACAAAAGTTTAAAAGAAGCTGTAAGCCTTATTAAATCAGGAGATCGTGTGTTCATTCATAGTGCTGGAATGGCTCCTAGCCCTCTAATTGATGCGATGGCAGATGAGTATGAAAGATTAGAAAATGTAGAAATCGTTTCAATTCATACAGAGGGTTCTGCAAAATATGTGATGGAGCCTTATAATCAATCATTTAAAACAAATGTGTTTTTTGTAGGTCAGAATGTAAGAAATGCTGTTAATGAAAGTTTAGCAACCTATACTCCTATTTTTTTGAGCGAAGTACATCAGTTATTTAGAAAAAATATCTTGCCGATAGATGTGGCTTTGATTCATGTTTCACCACCAGATGAGCATGGGTTCTGCTCTCTCGGTGCTTCGGTTGATATTTCGTTGCCTGCTACAGAGACTGCTAAAAAAATCATTGCACTGGTTAACCCTCTAGTGCCCAGAGTGCATGGCGATGGCTTTATACACAAAAGTAAAATTGATGTGGCTGTAGAACATAATGAGCCGCTAAACTCGATAAAGTTGCCTGAGCCTAATGCTAGCGAAAAGAAAATCGGGGCGAATGTTGCTGAATTGATAGAAGATGGGGCTACTTTGCAAATTGGCATAGGTGCTATTCCCAATGTAGTTTTAGATAATTTGAAAAATCATCAGCGCCTAGGGATTCATACCGAGATGTTTTCTGACGGAATATTACCTTTGGTGGAATCAGGTGTCATCACTGGTGAGGAGAAGAAAATCAAACCAGGTAAGATCGTCAGTTGTTTTGCCTTGGGCAGCCAGAAACTCTATGATTTCATTAATGAAAATCCTATTGTTCAATTCAAAGAAGCTGCTTACACCAACGATACTTCTATCATCAGGCAAAACCCTAAGGTAACAGCTATAAATAGTGCTGTGGAAGTTGATTTAACAGGGCAGGTTTGTGCGGAATCTATTGGCAGTTATCATTTCTCTGGCGTTGGCGGACAGATTGACTACGTACGTGGAGCGGCACATTCAGAAGGCGGAAAGCCTATTTTTGCTTTTAGTGCAAGAACCAAGAATGGAAAATCTAAAATCGTACCCCAGCTCAAATTAGGAGCAGCCGTCACAACAACTCGTGCGCATGTACATTATATCGCCACAGAGTATGGAGTTATAAATCTTTTTGGGAAAAGTTTAAAGGAAAGAGCTAGATTGCTTATTTCTATTGCTCACCCCGATGATAGAGAATTATTGGAAAAACAAGCTTTTGAAATTCTTCACATTAAAATTTAAATTTTTAAAGCCTTAATTTTTTTTTGATTAGAGAAATATTAACAGAAATATTAATAGCCTAAAAATAAATCTTGCCTGGCAATGTGCTACGGCATTTCCATATTAATTTTTAAATTTGGGGAATTTTAAGAAATGAAAAAAGTTAGTCCCAATCTTATTGGATTCATTATTGCGGCAATCATGCTGGTAGCCTCAGTCTACATTTATCAACACTTTTTAGCCAAAAAAAGCGAATACCTTTTAGATAATAATTCCGATGAGAGTTATAAAATTCAAGTTGGGCAAACGGTTTACACCTTAGCAGCTCATCAAACTTTGCCTATACCTTTGGGCAAAGGAATTCACCATATTATTGTGAAAAATGAGAAAGATTCGCTCATCAGTCAACAAAAAATCGAGGTAAAGAAACTAAGAGGTTTAGTCAATATCGGTCATCAAACATATTTTATCTTTGGCTTGCCTTATGGTGTTAAGGTAAATGTAGATTCCATCTTTGAGCATAATAAAACCACTTACCAAGGTAAAAAATATTTTGGCCCTTTAAAAATTGATAGTTCTTTTTACATTGAAGATTTTTATTACAATTTGAATGAAAATTTCCCTTCGCTCACCAAAAGTTCTTTGAATGATACTTTGCGAACCAAGATTTTCCGTGAAGGTGATTTTAAACAATTTTATTTTGAACACTTTGAATAAACTAATTATGTCACAAAAAATAAAACCATACAATACCCAAAAATCCAAAAAAAATGAAGTGGAAGAAATGTTTGACAATATTTCTTCTAAATACGATTTCCTAAACCGCTTGCTTTCGGCTCGCATAGATGTGCTTTGGCGAAACCAAGTTGTGAGTAAAGCCAAAAAAGAAAATCCTGAAAAAATTCTTGACGTCGCCACTGGGACTGGTGACTTAGCCATTGCCTTAGCAAGAAAAATAAAGGCTTCAAAAATCACAGGCTACGATCTCTCTGCTGGTATGTTACAAATTGGGAAGCAGAAAATAAGTAAAAAAAACTTACAAAATCGCATCGAAATGATTCAGGGAGATGCAGAAAATATGCCGTTTGATGATGATTCCTTTGATGCTATAACAGTCGCTTTTGGGGTAAGAAATTTTGAAAATTTAGACCAAGGTTTAACTGAATTCTACCGTGTGCTAAAACCAGGCGGGAAATTATTTATTTTAGAATTTTCTCAACCACAGAAATTTCCTATGAAGCAATTGTATCAATTTTATTCATACCGTATTTTGCCTGCAATCGGTCAATTATTCTCCAGAGATAGCCGTGCCTATACCTATTTGCCTGAGTCGGTTTCCGCCTTTCCGCACGGTGAAGAAATGCTCAATATTTTGAAGAAAAATCAATTTAAGCAAGTCAAAGATAAAAAACTTAGCTTTGGGATCTCAAGTATATATGAAGCAATCAAATAATTTAACTTCACCAAAATTATGAAGATGAAAAATTTTATAACACTATTGGTTTTCTTTTGTTTCTGCACAATTCAGGCACAATTCAGAGTAAATTATGACAAAAAAGATAAATTTACTGAGCTAGACCAGCAGCGTTTTTCTTGGGGGTACTTTATTGGTTTAAATCACTTTAATTTTAATGTCCACCCTGTTCATCAAAATCAATTAAATCCTACGGGTGTTGGCATCAATTCTTACGGGAAATTCAATGTTTATTCTGATAATAAGTTGGGGTTCTCTGCTGGATTGATGGGGCGGATGAAAGTCAGTGAATATTTCGATCTTTTCATTCAGCCAGGGATTCATTTCACTGAGCGTATTTTACACTTTAATCACATAGAAGTAGGGAAAACTTACAACAAACCAGACCCTAAGAATCCTTATGACCCACATTTTAGTTCAGGAACATTTACTGCAACTGAAGGTTCAAAAACGAGAGCAGTCAAATCTACTTATCTAGATTTACCACTTTTCATTCAGCTGCATGGTGACCGCTGGTTCAACACTCGTCCTTATATTCAAGCTGGTTTTGGGTATATGGCAAATTTGCAAAGCAATCAAAATTCCCAAGATGATAATGAAGATGGAATTTTCCGTTTGAAAAGTAATAATTATAATTACCAAATTGAAACTGGTATTAGTATTTATTTCAATCGATTTAGGTTGACACCTTCAGTCAAAGGAGTTTTTTTACTAAACAACGAATTGATTCCTGACGATATAGACACGCCCCAGATTTGGGCAGGTTCTGTCAAGTCATTGAAAACCAGAGCGATTTTATTTAGCTTAAAATTTGAATAAAATTTTTTAAGGCTTAAAAAAAATTAGAAGGTAAATAATTTTGATATATTTACCTTCGGTGTATTTAGGATTTTTAAATTACTGATATTTAGATTATTATGAGAGAATTTTGTACAGCTTAGCTTATTTTTTATTAATCGTTTCCTATAAATTTTAATGACCGATAATTACTTAAGTGGGGCTTTTAATTCAAAAGTTGAAAAGTTTGCTTAGCAATCTCTAATTCTTCATTGGTTGGAATCACAATAATTTTCACTCTCGCAGTCTCTTTTTGAATTTCTCTGATTTCTTTTGCACGAATTTTATTTAATTCTGGGTTCAGTTCAATCCCAAAGTAATCCATATCTCTACAAACCAAATCTCTAATGATGTCACTGTTTTCACCAATTCCAGCTGTAAACACCAAGGCATCTAGCCCGTTCATGGCAGCAGCATAACTTCCAATTTCTTTTTTGATACGGTAAGCATTCATTTCTAGTGCCAATTGACATTTTTCATCACCTTTCTCTGCACGGTCTTCGATATCGCGTAAATCACTAAAGCCCGTCATACCCAACATTCCACTTTCTTTAGTGAAAATTCGATTTAATTCTTCGGCAGAGTAATTGTATTTATTCATCAAATAGAAAATAATTCCTTGGTCTAGTGAGCCAGTACGAGTTCCCATAATGAAGCCTTCATTGGGCCCGAAGCCTAAGCTGTGGTCGATACTTTTCCCGTTGAGGACGGCTGTCGCACTGCAACCATTGCCTAAGTGTAGACAAATAATTTTACTATCTTTTTTCCCTAAATACGCTATGGCTTTTTCTGAAACATATTTGTGTGAAATACCATGGAAACCATATACACGAATGTCTTTTTCGGTATAGAAATCATCAGCTAAAGCATATTTATACGCTTTCTCAGGCATAGTTTGGTGGAAAGAAGTGTCAAAAACGGCGATTTGCTGTGCTTTATCAAAAATATTTTCAGCAACTTCAATTCCTTTTAAATTCGCTGGATTGTGCAGCGGAGCCAAGTCAAAAAGTTCTTGAATACTATCTTTCACCGACTGATTGATTAAAGTCGTTTGAGTAAATTTCTTGCCTCCGTGAACCACACGATGTCCCACGGCCTCGATTTCATCAGCATTCTTGATGACGCCTACTTCTTCATTTTGAAGCAAATCTGCTACAACCTTGAGTCCAAACTCGTGCGTAGGAATCGGCTGTAGAATTTTCTTTTGGTTTTGGTCGGTTTTATAATTAACTATACCTTCTTCTAAACCTATTCTTTCAATTAATCCACTGGCAAGGACGGTTTCTGCTGGCATGTCTATCAGTTGAAATTTTATAGATGAGCTACCAGAATTAATAATGAGTACTTTCATAGAATTTTAATAATCTTGTGCTTGAATTGCAGTTAATATAATTGTGTTAAATACGTCTTCTGTAGTACAACCTCTACTCAAATCGTTTACTGGTTTATTTAAACCTTGCAACATTGGGCCAATTGCTATAGCTCCAGTTTCACGCTGCACAGCTTTGTAAGTATTATTCCCAGTATTTAAATCAGGGAAAATCAACACATTGGCGCTTCCTGCCACTTCTGAGTCAGGTAATTTTTTCAGTCCAACGCTGGCATCTACAGCAGCATCATATTGAATTGGACCTTCCACTTTAAGATCTGGTCTTTTTTCTTTCACAATTTTTGTAGCCTCGCGTACACGATCTACGTCCTCTCCTTTCCCACTGCTTCCGCTAGAATAAGAAAGCATGGCAATGCGTGGTTCTATACCAAAGGCTTTGGAACTATCAGCCGAAGATATTGCAATTTCTGCCAACTGCTCTGCTGTAGGGTTAGGGTTGATGGCACAATCTCCCATCACAGAAACTCGGTCATCTAAACACATAAAGAAGACTGACGAAACAATGGAACATCCAGGCTTGGTTTTGATAAATTGCAAGGCAGGGCGAATCGTGTGTTGCGTTGTATGAACCGCACCACTCACCATCCCGTGAGCATCATTTTTATAAATCATCATCGTACCAAAATAGGAGACATCATACATTGTATCTTCTGCCATTTGCTTATTGATTCCTTTGTGTTTTCGTAGTTCATAGAATGTCTCTGTGTACTCTTCAAAACGCTCAAAGTTATGCGGATCTATGATTTCTACTGAACTGAAATCAATATTTAAATTTAGATTTTTAATCTTATTATTAATTTCCTCCTCGTTCCCCAACAAAACAATATCAACCAACCCCATTTTGCTCAAACGAGCCGTTGCACTTAGAATTCTTTCATCTAAGGCTTCTGGCAAAACAATTTTCTTTTTCTCCTTGCGTGCCATATTGATGAGATCATATTGAAACATTCTTGGCGTACGAATTTTATTCTGAAACTGGTTAACGTTTTGAATTAAAGCTTCTGGGTTAACATATTGATTAAATGCATTGACTAAAGCTTCAATTTTTGATTGATTATCAGAAGTTACTCTAGATGGAATACTACCAATGAGTTGCGTGGTCTCAAAAGTTCCCGTTTCAACACTCAGTATCGGAATTAATTTTTCTAAACCAGTCAATAATTGATTTATGGTTTCTTCTAGCAAAATACCACCTGTCAATACAATACCAGAAAGCTGTGGGTAATTGCTAGAAATATGTGCCTGTATAGAACCTAAAATGATGTCTGCCCGATCCCCTGGTGTGATGACTAAGCCATTTTCTTGAATATGATTTAAAAAATGTGGTAATTGCATCGCTCCTACAGCAAATTTCCCTGTGAGATTTGAAAGTAATTCTTCTCCAAACAAAAGTTTCGCACCCAAGTGGTTGGCTATTTCTGCTACCGTCGGATTTTTTAGCTTATCAACCATCGGGATAATGATTTTTTCCACCTTTTCAGGTAGGAAATTATCCAAATACCCTTTTAATTCCTCAATATTTTCAGGTTGAATTTTATTTGCCACGACACCCACTACCTCTACGTCTTCGCTGTTGTAGATTTGATAAGCCATTTCCAAATTTCGATTAAATTCCTTGAAACCCTTCCCTACTCCACTGCTTACAATCAAGGTTGGAAGCCCTAAATTTTTGGCAATATTAACGTTCCAATCAAACTCAAAAACGCTGCTTTCGCCAATAAAGTCAGTTCCCTCTACCAACACAAAATCAAATTGGCTTTCAATTTTTTTGTACTTCTCAATAATGATGTCTAACGACTCGCCAATACGATTGGAATTTCTATTCTCAATCAAAACATCGCGCGTCACACCATACATCTCTTCATAAGGAATCGAAATATTGAATTTATCTATAAAAGTATTGATATGATTATCAGCGTTTTTATCCCCTGAGCTTACCACTGGCCTGAAGTAGCCTACCTTTGCCATTCGCCCTAGAAGTGCATTCATTAAACCTAAAGTAATGATTGATTTTCCGCTGTGTGGTTCTAGCGTTGCAATGTAAATTCCTTTATTCATAGAACAATTGTGTTACTGACAAAAGTAAGAAATTTTAAGAAATTTAATTGAAAAGTAATGCATTTAAAACCATGATAAATTTCAGTAAAAATAACCCGTAGTGCATTATAAAGAAAGTCAGTTGCTTAAAAGCTTAAAATGATTTCATAATATTGATTTAAAGTTAAATACAATTAATTAACTTAATTATTTTTAGTTAAATTTAAGTTAACTGAAACCTTATTTCATCAGTTCTGTGACCAGCTTTAGAAGAAATTACACCAAAATTTTTAAGGGATTTAAACTAGAATTATGGCTAAAATTTTATAAGGCTTAAAAAATTCAGTTGCTTGATAAATTTGTATTTGATAGAAATATTAATCATTGCAGACTCTTTTCATGGAAAATGACTATTTTTGCCCTTTGTTAGAACTTTAAACTTACTAAGAAGAAGGGTAACCTTTTGAGCCTAATTTTATCTGACACAATGATTAACCTTATACTTTTATCTTTATGAAATTATTTCTCTCCCCTGCCAAGCGTCTTCAAACTGATTTCAGCAATGAATGGGGCTCTCTACAAACACCAAAATTCATTGATGAGGCTAAAAAAATCATGCAAGAATTACGAGAAAAAAGCCCACAAAAATTAGAAAATTTAATGGGAATTTCAAGTGATATTGCTGAGATGAACTACGAAAGAAATCAAGTATGGAGTTCAAACCCTCAAGAAAAATTAACCGCTGTACAAATGTTTGATGGAGAAGTTTACCGAGGCTTGACTGATGAGAAATTGAGCGATGCAGCAAAAGAATACTTGAAAAAAAATCTTTATATCCTATCTGGCTTATACGGAATTTTATCGCCCCACAGTACTGTGATGCCTTATCGGCTAGAGATGGGAACCAAGCTCTGGGACGACAAAAGATTAGACCAATTTTGGCAAGAAAAACTGACTGATTTTGTGAATCAAAACACCCAAAAAGATGAAATTCTACTTGATTTATCAAGCATGGAATACATGAAATCTTTGAACCAAAAAAAATTAAAAGGAAGGGTTTATGACTTGAAATTCATGGATTTCAAAAACGGAAAGTATAAACAAATCACCGTTTATTTCAAAAAAGCACGAGGAGCTATGGCACGTTATTGTGCCGAAAATAACATTCAAAATCTAGACGGAATTAAAGCTTTCAACGGTATGGATTATCTCTTCAATGATGAGTTATCTACCGAAAAAACTTTGGTTTTCACTCGCCGATAGATGAGAAGCTTTGTTTCAAAAAAGATTTTTTTAATCTATTTCATCATTGCATTTTTGCTTCGATTTCCCTTTTTCTTTTTAGATGCAATAGATCATGATGAGAGTACATTCATTCTGGTAGGGCAACACTTGGCAGATGGCTTTTTGCCTTACTACGATTTGTGGGATTTAAAACCACCAGGAATTTTTTATTATTTCGGAGCCCTTCTCAGTTTATTTGGTAAAAAATTATGGCTCATTCGCTTAAGTGGTGTTATTTTAGTCTCATTTTCAGCTTGGTTTTGCTATAAAATTAGTCTAAATTTTGTAGAGAAAAAATCAGCTTTTTGGGCAGGAATTCTCTGTATTTATTTACTCTCGGTTTTTGGTACGATGCAAGGTGTGATGTCAGAGCACATCGGGATTTTACCTTTTTTATTAGCATTCTATTATTTGCTAAAACCTTTGAATTGGAAAAACACTATCATCATCGGTTTTGGGTTTGGCTTAGCATTCATTTGCCGACTGAACTTAGCTTACCCAGCCGTAGTGGTTTTGCTTCTCTCCTATTTTTTTGAGCAAAATTTTTTAAGCCTTAAAAAAAAATCAAATTATTTCATCATTATAATTAGCGGGTTTTCAGTACTTTTTTTAGCAGCCTTTCCTTATTTTCTAAAAAATGATTTACACTTTCTTTACCAAACAGTCATTAAAGCTTCACTCGCTTATTCAAATGCAGATTGGGCGGCCGTTATTTCCACATTGCCTTCGATTTTTATTTTTCTAAGCCTTACATTTTCATTCATTTTTTTAAATCTTCAGAAAAAATCTTTTGGGCGAAACGCCATCCTTTTGAGCGGCGTTTTATTTGGAATGATTTTCATGTTTTTGAAAAGTGGGAAAATTAACGGGCATTATTTGATTCAGATTTACCCCTTTTTATGTGTAATTTTTGTTTATTTGATTAAAAATTATTTTGTTAAAATTCGCTATCAAAAAGTTCAAAAATTCATTGCCCTATTTTTCATCCTAGCTGCCAGTGAAAGTTATTTTCAATACTTCAAATTGATTCAGCATCAGTATACTACATCTTCTTGGTTGATGGGTGATGCTTTTGAAATCAGTGATTGGCTAGAAAAAAATCATCCTCTTGAGAAAAATTTATTTTTCATGAAAAGTCATTTGGGCTATTGGCTGACCCAAACCCAACCTCCCACACCCGTGGTAACGCACCCTACAAATGTGTACCGAGAGACAGCTTATCTATATTTGAAATCACCAAGAAAATCACCAGCAGTTGAATTAAATTACATTTTCAATGATTTACAACCGAAATTCATTATCGAGAAAAAAGATTATTTAGAAAGAAATAAAAATCCAAACAATCCTTTTTTCGGATTCTATAAAGCTTATCAAAAAGTTTATGAAACTAAAAGTGCTGTGATTTTAGAACGAAAATGAATTTTTTTAAGGCTTAAAAAATTTTCATAAAATTTTATTTCTTTTTTGAATTTCATCTACCGCTTTTCCACCTAGCCAAGAGAATGGGAAAAACACAAACAAAAGGCTGATGAAGTACCAAGTCGGGTGCTGATTTATAAAGAAGTAGTCTAAGACTGCAATTCCAAACAAAATAAACCCAATAAGCATGGCATAGGCTTGCTTGGCTTGCGGAACAAACATGGCTGTGACCACTCCGCCTACAATCGAACCTATGCCGTAAGCGGTGAGCAATGCGATGAAGAAGTTGGGCGGCGCCTGAGCTACGACGTCTCTCCAATAGAGGAAGATGTCGCTTTTTGTCTGTATTTCTATATTGTTAAGCTCATCAAACCATTGCTTATTTGCTGTGGCACCTAATAGAATGATTGTCATTGCTATACTAAGCCCAATTAAAATGGCTAAAGTATTTTTTATCAGATTTTCAGTCATTACGCTACCGCTATTAGAGATATTTCTACCAAAACGTCTTTGGGCAAACGGCTGACTTCTACTGTTTCCCGTGCTGGTAAATGTTTTGAATCGAAGTAGCTCCCATAAACCTCATTGACTACGGCAAAATCATTCATATCTTTCAGGAAGATACTGCATTTGATGACTTTGCTGAACGCTGAGCCTGCTTCAGCCAAGATGGCTTTTAGGTTTTCCATTACTTGTTGCGTTTGCTCTTTAACATTGCCTGAAACTAAAGTATTTGTTTCGGGATGAAAGGGAATCTGGCCAGAAATGTACAAAATCCCGTTGGCTATAACTGCTTGGCTGTATGGCCCGACGGCTTGTGGTGCTTGTTTTGTTGAAATGTATTTCATTTTTAAAAATCACTTAAATTAGTATTAAAATTTCGCTCTTCGTATTTAAGCGCATCGCTCAAGAAATTCGCTTTAATGCCGACAAAAAAGTTCCATGTTTTATATTGCCCAAAAGGTACCATGCTGAAATTGATATTGAAACTACGTAAGTCACGATTAAAGTTTATTGTGGTGTAGGATATCTTCCCTGTTTGCAAATCAAAGTTGGTGTTGGCAGAAATGCGCCAGTATGGCGTCGGTGAAATGGTTCCATTCAGATTAAGAGATGTTGACTTTCGTGTTTTGCCAGCACCCGTCCTAGATACGTTGTGCGTAATGCCAAAGTTGACATTCCAAGGCATTAGAAATTGTGCATAATCATTTTTATCAAAATAATACACGTCTTGCCGTACACGCCCTCGCCTGTCAAAATCCATTTTTCTCTCGCCAAAAGTGGTATTACCTATGCTATAACTCGTATTGAAATTGTAGTTAGAAATTGTAAAGCCACCAATTTGATTTACTAGTAGCCCGTTGGGATTTGCATTGTTCACTATCATTCGGTAAGGGTTGATGGTTGCCCCGTAATTTAGCGTCATTTTATTGTCTAAAATTCGTGTAGCTCCTCGCATTGATATTGGAGATAATTTCATGCTATCACTGGCAAAGTTATAGCTGGCATTGATGTTTAAATAATCAAATATTTTAATTTTTTTCACAGAAGTTGAGTCATTTCTTGATCTAACTTTAAGTTCTAAATTATTGTCTAAACTAAAGTTTAAGCTTTGGCTCAAACCTCGTGAGGGCCCGCCATAGATGCCGTTACTAAATCTAGAATACATGATTTCATTTCCTTCTTTATCTATGTAATTGGAATAGTAACCCCAGAAATCTTTAGAAAAATCTGGCGTGAAACTAAATCCTACGCTGGGGGTAATAACATGGCGAATCGCTTTGATTAATTTGTTATCTTCATTAGTCCCAAAATTCAGCTGACCGTATAGTGTGGTTTGCGTATTGGTTGAAATATTAAAAACTCGAAATGTATTGAATCCATTCACTTCTTCATCTATAACTTTATTTTGAGCATTGTCATAATATCTTCTCAGGCTCTTTAATGACCAAACTTCTCTATAGCCCGCAGAAAAATTGAGCGGGAAATAATTGAAAATCGTTGTGCCTGTATTGATGTTTATAACGTGTTCTGCTCCGTTTTTCATATTATCAAACATTTTTTTACTAAAAAAATCTTCGTCGTTGGTATAAATTGTATTAGATAAATTGAAATTATAAGAAAAATTTAAATTCTGAAAAAGACCTTTTTTTGTTCCCGTGCGTGGCGCAAACGGGTAAATACGGTTCATGTTTAATGTAAATTGCGGTAAATTGAGCGTCACAGGATTGGCTTGGTCCCTGCTTGCATTCATTTGCTGAGAATGCCGTAAAGTCATGGAAGCAGAGAAAGGTGTTCCTGGCCAAGTTTTATTAAGAGAAATAGATGAACTGGTAGTGTTGGTTAAAATATCACCATTTAATGAGTTAAGATTATTGATACTATTTCGGTAATATTTACTACTGCTGAAGTTAACATTGGCTGCAAAACGAAAGTTAGGGTTGGCTTTTGTATCTTGTGAATGACTCCAGTAGACTCGATAAATTTTACCTGTGGAATAAGAGGGCAAACCTTTGATTCCTGTCACTCTTTTCTCCCAATCTAAACGAAAGTTTCCTAGAAATTTATATCTTTTTTTGTATTGTGAGACGGCGTGCAGTCCATAACTTCCTTTGGTATAAATATCTCCAGTCAAGCTCAAGTCCATATAATCACCAAGTGGCAAATAAATCCCAGCACCTTCTATATAGAAGCCCACACTTTCTCTCTCACCAAAACTAGGCATGAGCAAGCCTGTGCTACGGTCTGTCCCTAAAGGTAGGTAGGAAAATGGTAAAACCAATGGAGTGGTGACGTTATATATTTTCATCACAATAGGGCCAGTAACAACACGCCTTGTCTCACCTTGAATTAGTTTCGCAACACGTGTCTGCAGGTGGTAGTCTGCTACACTATCTTTTTTGCTAATGAAATATTCATCTGTCGTGTACGCAACATTTTTCATTCCAGAAACGCTATCGCTGTATTGGCGCACAATCTCAGCTACTACGACACCTTGGTCGCCACCCATAGACTCTTCCGTACGCACATTAAAAGCCTTTCCTTTTTTTGTCTTCACATTGTACACAAAGCTATTGTATTCAACTTTCTTCCCATTTTGTGTAAAGATGCTAGGTTCCACTATTTTACCTGTACTATCTTTTTTCCCAATAGCATAGATATTACCGCTATCCCACATCATTTTGATGTAATCTGCTTCAATTTTCAAATCTGTATAAGTGACTACGGCATTTTTTAATAATAGTGTAAATCGTTCTTTCGCATTTTGGTATTGCTCATCAGATGTAGATTCTACGACATCCAAAAAACCATTCCTCTGGGGAATTGTATCTGTAGCAATCGTATCCAGAATAGCCTTACCGGGATTATTTCCAGCAATTGAATCTTGGGTTTGTGATTTTGTAAAATCCCAAATCAATAAGAAAATTATAACAATAATTTTGTATTTGACCTTGTACTTCAATTTCTTTTAATTATTATTTTTGTGAGAAATTTTGACAAAAATACTAAAATAAATGCCTGAATGAATATGAAAAAGAAAAACGTATTAAAAAAATTATTCATTGTACTGCTGATAGCTCTGATAAATCCTATCTTGGCTCAGAATTTAAAGAAAGAATTTGTTTTAGTTTTAGATGCAGGGCATGGTGGGCATGATTCAGGCGCTGCCGGAGTGGCCGATGTTGAAAAAAATATAACTTTAGATATTGTATTAGAGCTAGGCAAACTTATCAAGAAAAACTTTGATGATGTAAAAGTTATCTACACACGAGAGGACGACACGTTTATGACGCTAGCTGGTCGCGCTGATGTAGCCAATCGAAATCATGCAGATTTCTTTATTTCAGTGCACTGCAACTCGGCTAGGCCAACGGCATATGGGTCAGAAACCTTTGTTTTAGGAACTGAAGATCACCGCTCTAGTGCTAATTTAAACGTCGTAAAAAAAGAAAATTCCGTTATTTTGTTGGAAGAAAATCATGAAGAAAGATATTCAAATTTTGACCCCAATAAACCCGAATCTCTGATTGGTTTGACTTTGATGCAAAATGTGCATTTGAGTAACTCTTTACTTTTCGCAAAAGCTGTAGAGGATAATTTCATCAATAAAGATAAAAGACTAAGCCGTGGTGTAAAACAAGCTGGTTTCGTGGTTTTATGGCGTACGGCAACTCCTTCTGTTTTGATAGAGGTTGGATTCATTAGCAACCCTGCCGAGGGGAAATACCTAGCGAGTAAAGAGGGGAAAAAAAACTCAGCTGAATCAATTTTCAATGCATTTAAATATTATAAAACGGAATGGGATAAACGGCAAAGAAATGAAATGGGAGCTAATGAACCACTAAAAAAAGTTACTGAAAAACCTAAAATTGAAAAACCAGTAGAAGATAAATATTTCAAAATTCAATTCCTCACCAGCAATAAGAAACTGCGTGCAAAATCTATTCAACTGAAAGGGCTAGACCCCGTAGAAGTTTTAGAAGAAAACGGCTTATACAAATATTTTTACGGTCAAACTTCTTTTATATCCAAAAGAGAGGAACTTCTTAATTACGTCAAAAGAAAAGGCTTCCCTGATGCCTTTGTGGTTGAAGTTCCTATAAATACAAATGCTCAAGAAAAAGAAACTCAAGAGCAAAAAAACATCTACCGTATACAAATTCTCACTTCTAGCAAAAAATTCTCTGATAATGCACCTCAGCTGAAAGGGATTTCCCCCGTTGATGTATATGAAGAAAATAAGCTTTATCGCTACTACTATGGGGAGTTTTCTTCTGAAAGCGAGGCCGAAAAAGAGTTGCCTAAGATTAAAAAAGCGGGATTTCAAGATGCTTTTATTGTAAAATTCATCAATGGAAAAAAAGAATGAAAATCTGTATTTACTCTAAATAGTTTTAAAATTTTTTAAGGCTTAAAAAATTTAAGCAAAATAAGTGTAAATATTTCGCTAAAATTTAATCACATTCTGAATTTAAATTTATTTTTTTAATATCTTTGGCGTTAAATTTTTCAAATTGAAACTAACAAAAGAAGTAAAAATTGGTATCATAGCAGTTGTCGCGTTACTCAGTTTTTTTTGGGTATTTACTTTTTTACAAGGGAAAAATCTATTTACATCTGGTAGAGTTTTCTATGTAAAATACAGCAATGTAGATGGTCTATTAGCTACAAAACCTGTCAATATAAATGGTCTGAAAGTCGGAGCTGTAGAGGATATTGAAATCATGGAAGAACCTGATAGTCTTTACTTTGTAGTAAAAATGGTCATAAATCGAGATATTGACTTCTCTAAAAATACTGTTGCCGAAATCTATGAGCCAGGGCTGATGCAGGGTAAAATGATAAAATTAAACCTCAACTACAATGGCCCTAAAGCAAAAAGTGGAGACACATTGATTGCCGCTACCAATGAGTCATTAATGACTATGCTTTCAAACAAATTAAAACCCACACAAAATCGCCTAGATAGTGTGCTAATTACCTTGAACCATGCATTAGTTAATTACGGTGCTTTGGCTGATTCTACAACCAACCGAAGTTTGAAAACGGTACTTCTAAGCTTAGACCAATCCATCAAAGCGATAGAAGCTTCTGCTAAATCGGTTTCAGTTCTTTCTAAAAGTACCGATAAGCTAATCGGTACGGTTAACAGTGAAATTTCAGACTTAACTAAAACAGCTAATTCAGCCTTGGCTACCGCAGATAAAACTTTGGATAAATACGGAAAAGTTGCTGATAGAATTGACCAATCTGAAATTGACCAAACCTTAAAAAATTTAAATCTAGCCACCAATGATTTAAAATCTATCATCAATCGAATTGAAAACTCAGATGGTTCTTTGAATAAAATAATCAATGACCCTCACCTCTACAATAATTTAGAATCCACTTCACAGAAATTAGATATTTTAATCGAAGATTTACAAAAAAGACCCGACAGGTATTTGCAATTTTCTATTTTTGGTAAAAAAATAAAAGAACCAATAGAATGATTTTATTCTCATAATTTCTTAGCTCATTCATGTCTTATTTTTTTCAGTTTCTTTTTCTTATCACGTTCATTGGTGCTATTGCTTTTTTTGTCATTAACATCAAAAAAGTTATTAGAAACATTCATCTTGGGACAGGGAACCTACCACAAGACAATAAATCTATTCGCTGGAAAAAAATGGCTCGCATTGCCTTGGGGCAATCAAAAATGGTCGTTCAGCCAATTCCAGGGATTCTCCATATTTTGGTTTATTTAGGATTCATTATCATCAATATTGAAGTTTTAGAAATTATCATCGACGGAATCTTTGGCACCCATCGCATTTTTAGTTTCCTCGGTCTTTTTTATGATTTCTTAATTGGCAGTTTCGAAGTATTGGCGCTTATTGTCATAGGGAGTGTTTTCATCTTTTGGTGTCGTAGAAATATTAAAAAAGTCAAACGTTTTTTCAAAAAAGAAATGAATGGATGGCCCAAAGAAGATGGAAATATAATTCTTTACATCGAGTTAATTTTAATGCTTCTATTTCTTACTATGAACGGAGCAGATTATTGGAATAATGCCAACCAAGGTTTAGAATTAGCTGGGAGCTTCCCCATCAGTCAACATTTATTTTCATTTTTTCAAGATTTTCATCCCTCTACTTTGCATGTGGTAGAACGTGCGATGTGGTGGCTTCACATTTTGGGGATATTATTTTTCTTAAACTACCTTTATTATTCTAAACATTTTCACATTTTGAGCGCTTTTCCCAATGTTTGGTATTCTAAAATCACCCCTAAGGCTAAGCTTGAGAATTTAGCCAGCGTCAAAAAGGAAGTTGAATTGATGATGAACCCCGAGGTAGACCCTTTTGCCGCTTCGCCCAATAATGAAAATGAAGCATCAGAAAAGTTCGGAGCACAAGATATTTTTGATTTAAATAAAGTCCAGCTACTAAACGCTTACTCCTGCACCGAGTGCGGCCGTTGCACAGCAGAATGCCCCGCAAACATTACAGGTAAACGATTATCTCCGCGAAAAATCATGATGGATACCCGAGATCGTATAGAAGAGGTTAGCAAAAATATAGATAGAAATGGTCAGTTCAAAGACGATAATAAAAAACTACTTGGCGACTACATTTCATCAGAAGAAATTTGGGCTTGCACCAGTTGCAATGCTTGCACAGAAGCTTGCCCCATTAGTATTGATCCTTTATCTATTATTATTAAGCTTCGCCAATTTTTAGTCATGGAAAAATCTGAGGCACCCATGGAAATTAATCTGATGATGCAAAACGTTGAAAATAAAGGCACTCCATGGCCATTCAACAATTCAGATCGCTTAAATTGGAATAATTAAGATTAAAAACACATTTTTGCATTAAAATTGTATATTTACCAGTCAAGTACTAGTCAAGTTTATCTTTATGAATTACCCACATAGTTTTTATATTCCCGTTATGGGCATCGGTTTCACGCTAGACAGCCCTCTCAAATTAGCTCCTTTTGGAATTGATTCTGTAATGTCGTTGAGCGATGATATGCTCATCGAGAAACTTAGAAAATTTTATTCTAAAAAATTTAATAAACCATTTCAGGCTGTAGAAGATAATCATGACGACCCTCGTGCTAAAAGAATTACACTTTATTTAGACCTGATTCATGATTTGGTGAATGAGAAAATTCAAGCTTTTCATCAATTCAATGAAGAAACAAAAACTGAAGTTTTTAAATATTTTGAACTTCTCCCCTCTTATTCTGAATTAAAGAAAAAATTCTCAGACTTGGATTTAATGAAAATCTCTAAAGAGGAAATTTCTCTTTGGCTAAAAGAGCATCTAAAACCTGGTAGCATTGACGTCAATGTCATGACAAAGCTGGATAAAATTAATTATAAAAAAAATAAAGCTTTGCCTGATGAATTCAACGATGCTCATGCCGCTGTACGTGGATTTGCCAAGAGTAAAGTACAGTCTAATTTAATTTTATCTGCTGGCATGAATCCCAAACTTTTTGGCTACATGGCAGAATTGGACGAGTTCTTCCCTGATGCTGAAGGAAATTTAAAAAAGAAAATTGTGCTAAAAGTAAGTGACTACCGTTCGGCCTTGATTCAAGGTAAATTTTTAGCTAAAAAAGGACTTTGGGTATCAGAATATCGCATCGAGTCTGGTTTGAACTGCGGCGGGCATGCTTTCGCTACCGACGGCTACTTGATGGGGCCTATTTTGGAAGAATTTAAAAACAATAGAATAGCTCTATTAGAGGAAATTAGAAAAGTTTTTGAGAAAGGCTTAGAAGAAGCAGGGAGAACCATTCCTCTGAACAAATTAGATTTTAAAATCACAGCACAAGGTGGTGTAGGAACCAATGAAGAACATGATTTCTTGAGAAATAATTACAACATCGATGCTGTGGGTTGGGGAACACCTTTTTTGCTTTGCCCAGAGGCATCTACCGTTGATGATGAAACTTTAGAAAAATTAGCACAAGCAAAAGAAGAAGATTTATATACAAGTGATATTTCACCTCTAGGGGTTCCATTCAATAATTTGAAAGGAAATACCAAAGATGTAGAAAAAGCTGATAGAATTGCGGCTGGCCGCCCAGGAAGTCCTTGCCCCAAAAAATACTTGGTTTCCAATACAGAATTTACCGAAAAAGCTATTTGTACCGCTTCTCGCCAATACCAAAGCAAAAAATTAGCAGCAATTGTTTCAGCTGAAAAAAATGAAGCTGAAATCACCAGTGAATATGCTAAAATTACCGAAAAGAGTTGCATTTGCGTTGGGCTGGGGACAAGCAGTCTGCTAAAGTATGATTTAGACTACAAGGTAGAGGGCCCAGGCGTATCCGTTTGCCCTGGCCCCAATATGGCTTATTATGACCACATTGTGAGCTTGAAAGAAATGGTGGGGCATGTCTACGGACGAAATAATGTCATGAATTTCCCCCACCGCCCGCATATGTTCATCAAAGAATTGCAATGCTATATAAAGCATCTGCACAAAGAAATTATAAAAAAAGGAAAAGAAATCTCTAAAAAAGATTTACGTTATTTTGATAAATACATGAAAAATCTCCACAGCGGAATCAGTTATTATGAAAACTTATTTCAAACTGTGAATCAGTATTTTTCAAATGTCAAAAATCAGTCCTTGGAGCAACTAAAAGAATATAAAGAGCAGCTACAACAATTAGAACTTGAATTGAGCGAAAAGGAAGTCTCATAATCTTAATTGATACAGTGCAATAGAAGTTGCTACTGCTACATTGTAACTACTGATGTTCCCATACATTTCCAAGTGCAGGTGAACATCAGTTTTATTTAATATCTCCTCAGGTATTCCACGCTTTTCATTTCCTACAAATAGCAAAATATTTTTTAAGGCTTTAAAATTTTCTATCGCTAAACTCTCATCAGTGTATTCTAACGCAGCCCATGTAAATTTTTCTCGTGGAAAATTTTCTTCTAAACATTCTATACTATTTTTTTTAAGGCTTAGAAAATTTTCTGCATTTCTACTAATTTTCTTCAATTTATGAGTCGGGTAATTGTTCTCTCCCATTGTATAAACCTCAGCCACTCCACTAATTACAGCTGAACGCAATATCATGCCTACATTTTGTGTTTTCTCGATATTACACAGCACGAGAATAATTTCAAACTCTTTTTCTTTAATTCTAATTTCTTCATGATTCAATTGATGCAACATTTCCTCGATTTTTGTGTAAATTTGTGAAAATCTTATCAATGAAGAAAGGTATTTTTATTTTAATATTTTTAAGCTTTAAAATTTTTATGACAGCACAAGAATGGCCTGCGGTCAATCCGCCTGATGCAGAAAAGAAAAACCATCTGCGAGATATCCACGGTGAACAAGTCAACGACCCTTACTATTGGATGAATGCTTACTTCAAAAAAACAGCAGATAGCACACAAATCATTCAATATTTGGAAGAGGAAAATCGATACGTAGATCAAATGATGGCAGATACTCGAAATTTTCAACAAGTGCTTTTTGATGAAATGAAATCTCGCATCAAAGAGAAAGACGAAAGTGTGCCTGTTTTCAAAAACGGCTATTATTACTATTCTCGCACCGAAGATGGTGAGCAATATTTCAAATATTGTAGAAAAAAAGGTAGTCTTGATGCGCCAGAAGAAATTCTGCTCGACGTAGATGAAATGGCCAAAGGTAAAGCTTACTTTAGCGTGCGTGGTTTTTCTATTAGCCCTGATAATCATTGGCTTGCCTATGGTGTAGATGAAGTTTCTCGTCGCCAATATCAAATTTACTTCAAAGATTTAAAAACTGGAAAAGTTTACAGTGATGGCATTAGCAACACGACTGGTTCTACCGTTTGGGCGAATGATAATCAAACCGTTTTTTACACTAAAAATAATGAAACGACATTGTTGACCGAGAACATTATGCGCCATCGTTTGGGTGAAGATGCGTCCAAAGATATTGTCGTTTACCACGAAGAAGATAATACCAATTACATCGGTGTTTATAAATCAAAGAACAATCAATATATTTTCATTCACTCATCAGCTACCACTTCTTCAGAAGAGAGATATTTAGATGCTAATGCACCGATGGATGAATTTAAAGTTTTTCAGCCTCGAATCAAAAATGTACTCTATAGCGTTGTACCTTTAGAAGATCGTTTTTTGGTATTAACTAATCAAAATGCCTTGAATTTCAAGCTCATGGAAACACCACTCCATGCCACCCGACAAGAAAATTGGAAAGCAATTATTCCGCATCGTGAAGACGTTTTGATAGAAAGTGTTGATGAGTTCAAAAATTATTTAGTCATCACAGAACGTTTTAATGGTTTAATGCGTTTGGTCATCAAAAATCGCCAAACTGGGCAAGAGAAACTTTTATCTTTTGACGAGCCTACTTATTCAGTTTACACCACAGGCAACGCTGAGTATTTTACTGAAGAACTCCGTTTTGCCTACAATTCAATGGTAACTCCTGCCTCTATTTTTGAACAAAATATGCGTACAGGCAAGAGAAAATTACTGAAACAGCAAGAAGTCTTGGGTGATTTTGATAAAAATAATTACGTTTCAGAATATTTGTACGCTACCGCTAAAGACGGCACCAAAATCCCTATTTCTTTGGTCTACAAAAAAGGTTTAGAAAAAAATGGAAAAAATCCACTTTTACTTTACGGCTATGGCAGCTACGGAGCATCAATGGAGGCAACTTTCAGTTCTAGCCGATTAGCATTGCTCAACCGTGGCTTCGCCTTCGCCATTGCACATATTCGTGGGGGCGAAGAAATGGGAAGAGAATGGTACGAAGACGGGAAAATGATGAAGAAAATAAACACTTTTACTGATTTCATCGATGCTGGTAAATTTTTAATTCAAGAAAAATTTACCTCCCCTCAGCATTTGTATGCACAGGGCGGTAGTGCTGGCGGATTGCTGATGGGGGCGGTCATCAATATGAAACCCAATATGTGGAACGGGATAATTGCTCAAGTTCCGTTTGTAGATGTGGTCAACACGATGCTAGACGAGAGCATCCCTCTCACAACCAATGAATATGACGAGTGGGGAAATCCCAATGAAAAAGTAGCTTATGACTACATGAAATCTTATTCGCCTTATGAAAATATAGAAAACAAATCTTACCCTAATTTATTAGTAACGACTGGTTTACACGACAGCCAAGTACAGTATTTTGAGCCAGCAAAATGGGTAGCCAAATTGCGTGACCACCAGCAGGGCAAGAACGTTATCCTCTTCAAAACAGAGATGGATTATGGCCATGGCGGTGCTTCTGGTCGGTTTGATTACCTGAAAGATTTAGCCTTAGAGTATGCTTTCTTATTCAAGCTAGAAGGAATTAAAAAATAATTTCTAAAGGCTTGAAAATTTTTAATAGAAAATCGGGTAAATAATTAGTTTACCCGTTTTTTTTTAAGCTTTAGAAATTTTTATTAAACAACATAAAATACAATCAACTTTAAGCCTCAAAAAAAACATTTCAGATTCAGTCTAGATTTGGATGGTATTTCTAATTATAAATTTTAAATTGCTTGCGTAAAATCAATTTTTCTATGTCAAAAAAATTTCCGTTTCTTAAAAAATTGGAACACCAAATGGAAGAAGCCAAGCTCAATGATTCTGAGTATAAACGGATTAGAAAAAAATACCGCTCTGGAGCTGCTCAAATTGCAAAAAAAATGGGTGAAGAAGCGGTAGAAATGGTCATCGCTTCTGGCGAAGAATCTGATGAGGATTTTTTGGAAGAATCTGCCGATGTATTATATTACTACTTACTGGCATTGCACAATAGAGGCTTTTCTCTACGTGATGTTTTATTAATTTTAAAAAATCGACATAAAGATGCTTAGGTTTCAACTTAGTATCCTTAAGTTTTTAGATGAAATTTAAAAATCTTAATTTTTTTGTATTTTTTTTTAAGGCTTGAAAAAATCTAGATCCAGCGGTGCATTATCTGATTTTTCTAAATTAAACTCGCCTGATTGTGTTCGGCAAAGTTGCGTCAAATAAGCTCCTGAATCTAGCGCCAAACCAATGTCATGAGCTAATGTACGAATGTAAGTTCCCTTCTCGCACACGACTTCAATTTCTAGAAAAGGCATTTCAAAATGGAGAATTTCGATGCGGTGAATATGGACTTTCCGTGGAGGAATTTCTACCTCCTCTCCTGCTCTTGCCAATTTGTAAACTCGTGTGCCATTAACTTTTATGGCTGAGTGCGCTGGTGGAATTTGAGTAATTTTTCCTTCAAAATTTTTTAAAGCTTTAGAAATTTTTTCTAACGTAATATGTTTGATTGGGAATGTTTGATCTTCAGGTTGCTCGGTATCATAACTTTCAGTAGTGGCACCGAGCTTGAGTTTTGCTCGGTAGGTTTTAGTCTGCGACTGAAATTCGGTGATGCGTTTTGTGAATTTACCTACGCAAATAACTAAAACCCCCGTGGCTTTAGGATCAAGCGTGCCAGCGTGCCCTACTTTAAATTTCTTTAATTGATGAGTCTTACGGATGTTGTACCTGATTTTCTTCACAACATCAAAACTCGTCCAATCCAAGGGTTTATCGATAATGAAAACCTGCCCTTCTCTCAATTCGTCTAAACTGAATGCCATTTTATTGAAATTGTGTGAAATAAATCAATAATATTATCCCAACAATGATACGATACCAGCCCCAGATTCTAAAACCGTATTTTTTTATCATCTCAATGAAAAATTTAATGGCAAATATGGATACAATGAAGGCTATTATATTCCCCATTAGAAATAAAATCATGTGCTGTTGGTCTGCGAATATCATCTCATAACCTTTCACTATTGCTGTACCTTCACCCCATTTTTTCACAAAAATTGAATATACTGTCACTGCCAACATCGTCGGGACGGCTAAAAAAAAAGAAAATTCTGCTGCGGTCTCTCGATTTAGTTTTTGCTGCATACCTCCAATGATGGATGCCGCTGACCGACTCGTGCCTGGCATCATGGCTAAACATTGCCAAAAGCCAATGGTGACGGCTTGTTTGATGCTGATCTCTGACTCACGGAAAGTCGTTGGGGTGTTAAAAAACTGGTCAATAAAAAGTAAAACTATTCCACCCAAAATTAAAACTATGGCAATCGGCACAGGATCTCCCATAATTTCCTCGATTAAATCATCAAATAAATAACCAAAAACCAAAGCTGGGAGAACGGCCGTGGCTAACTTGATGTAAAAGTTTAATTTAGAGAAATCAAAAAACTTCTTCCAATAAAGAAAAACAACAGCTAGAATGGCTCCAAATTGAATGCTGACTTGGAACATTTTCACAAATTCATCTTCTTGAATTCCAAAAATGGAACTGGTGAAAATCATATGTGCCGTGGATGAAACAGGCAAATATTCCGTTAAACCTTCGATAATAGAAATGATGATTGCTTCTAAATAATTCATTGATTTTGTTTTCTTTTCAACAATCCATCAAAGGGATAAAGAATGGCTGCAATTTCTATCACAAATCCTAATAAAAC
Organism: Candidatus Ornithobacterium hominis; assembly: GCF_951229915.1. GTDB lineage: Bacteria > Bacteroidota > Bacteroidia > Flavobacteriales > Weeksellaceae > Ornithobacterium > Ornithobacterium hominis. The sequence goes on from NZ_OX579588.1 coordinate 984,974, forward strand.
TAGGAAAGGTGCTAAGCGAATTCTTCGCCAAGAAAATATATCTTCGTTCCAATAGTTAGGGTCAAAAGTACCATCAGGGCGAGTATTGGCATCGTGTCCTGTCATCAAAAAAAAGCCTAAAGCAATGACACAGAGACCTACCAACATTAAAACATAATTTTGTTTACGAAATAAAAATTCGCTAGGTAAAGGTGTTTTTGGTTTCATCATGAGTAATAAAGTTGATCTGTTCTCAATTTCAAATATCGCCAAGAGGCTAAGAATGTACTGACTACGGCAATCAAAATCCCTACAGCTAAAATCCCAATGATAATCCAAATGAAGTCATTATGCCAAGTGGATAAATGCAGCTTTGGTGCTGCATAATACCAAAGTATACCTAAGGCTAAAAGTGCTAGTATAGCACCCAAAAGTCCTAATAAAAAGCTTTGCATAACAAAAGGTGCTATGATAAATCGACGTTTGGCTCCTACCAGTTGCATGGTTTTGATTGTGAATCTTTTTGCAAATATTTTAAGCCTTAAAGAATTATTAATCAAAATAATAGAAATAATTAAAAATACAGCTGCCAAGCCCACTAACCAGTAAATAATATTGTCTATCCGTTGATAAATTCCTGCTAAGCTAGAGGTATCATTTACACTATCAATTATCTCATAATCAGAAATTATTTTTGTAATGCTATCAACTTGGGCACTGTCTACATACTGGGGTTTAATAGTCATTAAAACACTGGGCGGAAAGAGCCCTTCTTCGAATAAATCTACATCTTCTTTTTTGAGCCCCAATTGATTTTTAGCAATCGACAAAGCCTCTTGTTTATTCACATATTTTACTGATTTGATAAAGGCTCTTTGTCTCAGAGAATCTACAAAAGCTTGATGTGTTTCTTTTTCTTTGTCTATATCTCTTTGGTCTTTAGCTTCTTTGAAATAAGCTTCGATTTCAAATTGATTTTTGAGGTGTTCGGCATAGTCATTTGAATTAACTACAATAAGTCCAAATAAACCCAATAAAAACAAAACCAATGCAATACTTACTACCACGGTGATATTGGAAGACCGCAGGCGGCTTTGATACATTCGATCACTTGCTCTTGACATATTTCTGAAATTTGTTGCAATTTAAAAAAATATTCTTTCACATCCGAAGATTAACGTTTCTTAATATTTTATGGCTTATAGAAGTTATTAAATTTCAGTTAAATATTCTTTTTAGAAATTGTATTATGCCTTATTTTAAACAGGTTATTAAAAGATTATCAAAAAAGTAAGAATTATCATTTTTATTTTAAAAAAAGTCTATCATATTTGTAAACGTAGTAAATTTATAAAAGTTAAATTTTTATGGGAGATTCAAGGCGAGCCGCACAAATTGTTGGCCACAAAATGAGACAAATTATCGATGCTCAAAAAAGGGTTATCTTTTTCTTATTAAGTATCATTTTTGCATCTGGACTATCGTTTTTAATCACTAATTATGAACCGAATTTAACGACGGTTCAAACTTATGTGGTTTTTATTTTATTCCTAGCTATTGCTCTTTGGGTCACAGAGGCAATTCCGCCCTTTGCTGTCGGGTTGCTGATTGTTGGTCTATTGATTTTCTTAATTGGCCGAGAAGACACCAATGTCATGGGGGAAGAAGGGTATATTGACGTAAGACAATTTGTGCAGACATGGTCTAACTCTGTTATTTGGCTAATGTTAGGAGGTTTTTTCTTAGCAGAAGGCTTGAGAAAGACGCGATTAGATTATGATCTTTTCAAAATGAGTATTTCTGTGGTGGACAAAAAACCTAAAAATATCTTGTTTGCGCTAATGTTAGCAACGGGTATTGCTTCTATGATTATGTCTAATACAGCTACAACAGCCATGATGATTGCTTCCATCATGCCCTTTATCAACACTTTACCTAAAGGAAACAGTATGGCAAAGGCTCTACTCATCGGGATTCCAGCAGCGGCATCCATCGGAGGTATGGGAACCATTATTGGCTCACCTCCCAATGCAATTGCCGTCGAAGCCATCAATACTTTATCTGAAATTCATCATAATATAAAACCAATTACTTTCCTTGATTGGATGATTTATGGTATACCCATTTCTTTAGTTTTAATAGTTATATTTTGGCTAGTTTTAACTCAAATTTTTAAGTTAAAAAACATTGAACTTGACTTATCTTTCTTAAATCAATCTAATTTAGAAAGCAAATTAGATAAGTTTAATAAGAAATTTGTACTTATTGTACTTGGTATTACTATTCTTTTGTGGTTAACCAGTTCTTGGCATGGGATTCCAGCAGCGGCAGTCTCAGGAATTCCCATCATTTTACTACCCATGGTCAGCATCATCACTGGTGAAGATGTGCGCAAATTACCTTGGGACACATTGATGCTAGTCGCAGGTGGATTATCTTTAGGCTTAGCTATTCAGCTGAGTGGCCTGGCTGATTTATTCGTCAGTAAATTAGACGGTATAGAATTCAATCCTATCATTATTATGCTGATATTTGCCTTTGCCACCGTTCTATTTTCCAATATAATGAGCAACACCGCAACAGCTACGATTTTGATTCCAGTAGCTACTATTTTACCTGGAGTTGGCTCATTAGAAATGGCTTTAGTCATCGGGCTAAGTGCTTCTTGTGCATTATTCTTACCTGTTTCTACCCCACCAAATGCCATTGCTTACAGCACAGGGAAATTAGAACAAAGTGACTTCAAATATGGAGGAATCAGTATTGGATTTTTAGGCCCGATTTTAACGATTCTATGGCTATTAGGTTTAAAGTTCATGAATATAATCTAACCCATCCTCTACTGGCTGTGGCGGGTGATTTTCAATAAACTCCAGTACCAAGGCAGGCTCATCTGCTAGGTACAGGAGTTTTTTATATTTTTTCCCCACAGCCAATTGATGCAAAACAGAATACAAAGAAGTTTCCTCTACATACCTTGATTTGCCCAAAAATACCATTGGGCTAATGTAGCCAAATGTACCATAATGATTTTGAGCCGCTTCTTGAAAGATTTCTTGCGTTGTCCCTGCGCTTCCTGGAGCAAATACAACACCGTAAAGGCAAATAGCCAGCAAAGTATCTTCTCTTATAGAATTTGAAAAATATTTAGCAATATGAGAAGCAAACACATTCGTCGGTTCGTGACCATAAAACCATGTAGGAATCGCTAAATTCTCTTTCCCGTCAGGATATTTCTTTAGAACCTTCTGAGCCTGAGCTACATAATTTTGAGCTAAATAATCTTTCGGATTTGCTAAATCCACTGGAAAATCTAAATCACTTAAAATTTCAATGGCATCCGCCAATTCTTCATTCGTTTTCCCACCAAAATAAGCACCCAAGTTCGCTGCTTCCATAATGCCCGGCCCTCCACCAGAAACGATATAGTATCCATTTTCTGTCATTAATTTGGCGGTTTGTGCTACTTTCACATAATATTCACTGCCTCTTCGTGCACCATGCCCGCCCATAAAGCCCACAGCCTTTTTTTCTGTCATGCCTTTTTCATTGTAAAGAATAAGCCGTCTTAAACTTTCATCTATATTGAAATCATGCAGGCGTTGAGCCATTGCATCTTGAATACTTGGCGTGTAGCGAGTTTCCTTAAAAGATTCATAAATTTTCAAATCAACAGAATCCTCACTTTCTTGGTCAAATTTACCCAAAAGCTCTTGATGCGTGTACAAGTTCTGCCGATTGGGATTATATGGCAAGTGTTCAAATTTAGGGTAAACAAATGCACCAGCCTCCACTAAGTCTTTGGTTTGTTGGCGATTCAGTCGGCAGCCAAAGAAAGTGGTATTCTTGAGTGCTAGGCCTGAAAAATCTATTCCTTTTTCTCTAAAATCAATATCTTGTACAAAAACTTGCTTAAAATTTTTCTGAAGGCTTAAAAAATTTTCCCAATCTCTATAATTTCGAATAAAGATTTCTTTGTTTTTACCACTCATAGTAAGACTGTTTTTTGCTTCGAGTTTAGTAATCTCGCCATTGCTGGTGGAACATCAATATACTCATGATAAAATTCTTCAAAAAAATCTTTGGTTTTCTCTGACAAAAGTGCTTGATATTCTTCCATAATTACATCGCTCATAGAAATAGGAGCTCCCAGTGGAGTCCCGTTTTGTATCATAAAAACTTGATGAAAAGCTTCTCCTTCGCTTAATTCTCGCCCTGAGAAAGAGCAAATTTCTGCTGATTCTTTTTGGGTGTTTTTCTGTATTTGAGCTTGATGTGCTAAAAGATAATTTTGCATCTTTTGGAACGATTCCTTTGATAATTTAAGCCCCAATTCTTGTTTACAAGTTTGGCAAATAGCAAATTCAAATAGAATGAAAAAGCCCTCTCCATTCAAATTTCTTTGGTAAGCTTTTTCTACAAAAAACAAATCCTTTATCAAGCTTTTCTCACAGATGGAGCATTGTTCAAAATTTTCTCCGTTTTCTTTTTTGATGGAATTTAAACTCTTAGACATAAATCAGTTGATTTACTGCAAAGCTAATTATAATTTGATGAATGATGATTCCCAATGTGCATAAATCTCCTTTGAATGAAAGAAGAAGAAGAGATTTTGATGATTTTTTTTTAAGGCTTAATTTTTTTTGGGAAATTTTGCTGATGAATAAGTTTAATTCAAAAATTTGAATAAATTATAATCCTCAAAACAAAATGCATGTCCAATGTGTTTAAATGGTTTTTAAATACTTTTTAAAGTAGCTTTAAACGCCATAAAATTAGTAGCACAATCAGGTATGGAATACAAAGCCCATTTTATTACTTCAGTTCTTTTCAATAGAGAAATTAAAACAGTAAAAATTGATAAAACAGCCATTGATTTTTATACCAAACTCACCGAGTTAAACGCTCAATTTAGAAAAATAGACGTCAATTATAACCAGATTGTCAAGATACTTTACCGCCATAACATCTTACACGCACATCAAAAGATGAAGTTTCAGAACAAGCCTTAAAAAATTTCTCCAAAAAAAATCTCCAAAAACAAGAATTTTAGTATCTTTGACCCCAAATAGCTACGGCTGTTTTTAATTTAAGTTAAATCACGAAAAAACAAAAACTTATGACATAGCGCCAACGGGCAACATAACATAAAAATAGTGTAATTGTATGATTTCTAAAACCTGAAATTCCCCAATTTTAAGAACTATCAGAAACATACAGGAACTACACCCTATCGGGTGTGGGACTTGGTGTATTGATAGTTCGGGTATGGGGATACCTAGGTTTTGGTATACTACAAAAAAGTCATCCACACCTTTTTTTATGCCCATACCCAAGGAAACCTTAGGACGACATTTTAAAAATCAACGAATTGCGACAAAAAAAGAACAAAGCGATTCAAAAGTTTAATCCATCTAAAATGTTACCATTATGAAAAAACAATTAACTATTTTATCTCTCACATTTGGCGTATCTGCCTTTGCACAGGTAGGGATAAATACAGATACACCGCAAGCGACTTTGGAGGTGGTATCCAAAGAAAATAGTGCCGCCACCAGCGCACTCAAAATCAAAAATAGTGATAATGATCCGCTAATCACGGTGAGTAATGCTGGTGGATTGGGAATCCGTACTGATAATCCTACCGCAACCTTGGACATCAACGGAACAGCAAGAGTACGCGAACTCAAAGGCAATGTAAGTGATACAGAATATACTCGCTCTATAGTGGCAGATGCAAATGGAAATCTGGGCTATGTACCCCGAATTGACCCTACCGTACTGGGAACCACACAATTAGTGCAAGGCAACACAGTAACAAAAGAAGCACCTTTTCCAAATGATATAATATACTTCCATGATTATAAACAATATCTTGCTGAAGGAAATCCTGATTTAACTCGCTATATGGGGCAGTCCATTACACTACCACCCGGCAAATGGGTTATTTATTATGGATCTTTATTTATCAAGAGCATAGAAAATGCTTTAGTAGAGCAAGTTAATACCCCGAGTGGAAAAACAATCAGTGTAGTAAAACAACCTACTGTATGGATAAGAACAAAGTTTTTTGAAACTAAAGAGCCACAAGATTTTGGCGTGTCTCCACTTATTGTTCCGGTTGATGACGCTTCTCCTATATATAACTCAGTAGAATTAACTTTTACAGGTGGTCATACACCTCTTTATGGCACTTTTCTAATTACTCTAACAGAAACTAAAACCATTTACTTGCATGCTTTCTATGATTATATGGAAAATTTTTCTAACAATGCAAAGGGTTGGTTAGCAAGTCTAGGTGGAAGAGGTTCAGAACCATGGCTTGAAAACTATTTATACGCCATTAAGCGTTATTAAATTTTGTGTCTTAAAACGATTTGGAGACTAGATATTTTCAATATTCTATAAGGCTTTGTGTTAAGTATCTAAGCTTATTGAGAATATTTAGTCTTTGTTTTTCGTGCGACTATTGTTTTGGGTACGCTTTTATAAATTGGATTTCTTGGCGTAATTGTAGCCATTGGTTCTCTTCAATAGTGATTAATTTCATTTCTTCTAATTTTATCGTTTATCTGGGGACAAAGTTCAGAAGGCTGAGGCGATGATAACGCCAAGTTTTGCCAATGGGTAGATAGAAAATTAGCACATTTTAACACACTTATGTTTATGCCTTAATAATCATGAATTTAAAGCAAAAAAAGAGAGCAAAATGTCCTCAATCCCTTTATTTAAGCCGTTTTCATCAGCTTTTTTCTATTTCTCTTTTCTGTACTTTTTGTTTTACGCCCCTTAGATTAGTAATATAAAGCTTTCTGAACTTGATATTTTTTATTCATTCAAAACTATTTTGCTATTTCCCTCAAAGTTATTTGTAACTTCACTTTATTGGTAATCAATTAAATATGATAGAATTTAGTATTCGAGTAACTTTTTCATAATACATTACAGACTTAAATTTAAAAAAAAATAGTCAAAAAATTTGGTGGAAATATAAATCTATTCTATATTTGCCATCCAATTCAACTCCAAGGAGAGAAATGCGAAAATAGCTCAGTTGGTAGAGCGCAACCTTGCCAAGGTTGAGGTCGCGGGTTCGAATCCCGTTTTTCGCTCCAATTTTCAGGTCAATAGCCGCCCGGGTGGTGGAATTGGTAGACACGCAGGACTTAAAATCCTGTGGCCATTAGGCTGTGCGGGTTCAAGTCCCGCCTCGGGTACTGAAACCGTTGTTAATCATTTGATTTTCGACGGTTTTATTTTTTAAGGGTAGCTGTTATTTCTTTTAAATTACTCTGATTTATTTTCGTATTGAAAGAACAAATGCTTGGCTAGATAATTTGAGATAACCGCTTAACAAGTTTGATTGGTTAGGGTTTAATTACCTTGCTTTTATGGTTATAGCTATTAAAAAATTCACTCCAAAAAAAGTTTAAATGGGGTCATCATCTAAATTTATATAATATGGAGTTGCTTAATTTCTTTTTCAAAAAGTTGGTTAAAATCATCGATAGTTACATGAATTCCTGTAATTTCATCTTTGCATATAGGAGTAAGTGTTTATTGTAATTAACTGTTATTCAACCACTAATATAAATATCTTACTCCTTTTTTACAACTTTTTCTTATCCATTATTCACGTTAATTTTATGTACTTTTTGTTTTATGACCCTTAAAAAATTAATAAGTGAAGCCAAAAAAAACCGACGCAATTAAGGACGGCCATTTACATTCTTTTTTAATTTTTAAACCTTAGTTTTATCGCTCCACAAAAGATAAGCAATGAGTATAAATCCTATACCAGTGAGCGCTGGCGGTAGCATTTGATTTTGATAACCAAGTAAAATCATAACAAGAGCAATGAGAATAAGTAAAATAAGGGCTATATTTTTCATTTTTTTATTTTGAAGTAAATATATGAAATCAAAAACATTCTATGGGAATAATTTAAAGTTTTTCTGAAAGATTCTCAAAGCAACTTATTATCTATTAAATTTAAGCTAACTAAAATTCATATTTGATGCTTTTTTTTGACTCAAAAATTTTAGATTTGAATAAAATCTTTAATTGATCTCAGTTTTTAATTTTTTTTTTAAGGCTTAAAAAATTTTTGATAATTATTCGTTGTCTATGATTATTTTTTTTGAAAATTACAATCTTGATGGATTAATAAAGTTATCATCTTAAAAAAGTTATTACAGCTCAGTCATTTAACTTAAGCTGCGTTGGCATGATTTCTTGCCAGGATTTAAAGCGTTCTTTTTCTCGCCAGATAAATTTGGGTAAAAAAAGTTCTATCTCACTGAATTTGTGCGGAGGGACAATCTTGGAGTTTGCGCCTCCTAAACATGAAATAATTTGTATATCACTTTTTTTGAACTTAGCTTCTATCGTGGCGCAGTCTGAGCGGTTGATTCCTACTAAATTTTTCTCAAGTGCTTGTTGCGTTAATGTATCTTTTTTCTCTTCCTCTAAATAGATTAGTGATTGAGCATTTCCATCTGCTTGCACCCAATCTAATTGTTCGTTGATAATAATGGCGAGCATTTGTCTGCTTTTGACTTGATGGAATTCTTCTTTGCTGAGCGAATCTCTTTTAGAAATTGCAAAAGCGTTGGAACGAACTTGTATGGAGTCTAATTTCTCTTGTGCTGTATTGATGAAAACATGAATGGTATCGCCCGTAATCTGATGCAAGCCGCTCCAAATTACAGGGTCGCTAAAGAAGCTTAATTTTCCTTGGCTTTCTGAAAGTACAATGCTATCTGCCTTGCCTTGCATATTGGTTTTGAAAAATTTAGCTTGATGAAAAGCCCGAATCAAACTCAATGAATCTGATTTTGAAACCATCAGTGTATCAGAATGGAGATAAAGTGAATCTTCTTCAAATGCTCTTACGGCCAAGGCGTTTCCCGTCACAAAAGCGCTATCTAATTCTTTGAACGCCTCACCATAATCGCCTTTAATAAATCTTTTTTCATTTGGGTCATTTAAAAAAACATTTCCTTCTCCTTTGCCAAAACCCGTCAACTGATTGTAGAAAAGTTTATCTGCTTGCAACATTTTTCCATCAGAATGCACAGAGCTATTATTTTCCAAATATGCTTTCTTTTCATCTAGATAATAGGTCCCCTTAGATGTTTTAATAAAACGTGTCGGGTTGTTTTTACTCTGGATAAAGGTTTCATCAAAAAATTCAACATATTTACCTTTAGAATAATGCTTTAAACTTTTGCTGGTAATCAGGTAATCTTTATTATTAATCACAATATCTGAATCAAAGCTATTGATCTGCTTATTGATATCATATTCTCCCGAGCGGCTGTTGATGATGCTTTCGTTGCTAGCAATCGTTCCGCCTGTGGTGTAATAGGCTTTATTTAATTTTCGATCATAGTTCAATTGATCGGTATAGAGCGTCTGCTCAGCATCTCGTAAAACGACGTTTCCTTCAGCTACTGCCAATTGTAGATTAGCATCATAGTCTACCTGATCTGCTGTGAGGTCATTGGCAGAGCTAATCATGTGCACATTAGAAAAAGCTTTTGCATAATTATTTTTCTCATCAAAGAGAATGCTATCAGCTTCCAAAATGGCCCCATTGTGCTCCATCCGAACGCTTCCAGATAATAGAATTTGCCCTGGGTATTTATCTCGAAACTGCTCGATTTTATCACTATGGATATGCTGTATTTTCCCTTGCTTTTGCTGCGCTCTTACCCAAATACTTAGAAATAAAAAGAGAAGAATAAAAACTCTCATTTAAGGTTTTTTACGAGTTCCGTAAAGGTATAAACTGTGTTTTTCTATATTGATATTAAAGACTTCTTCTATCGTATTTTTAATACTTTGAATTCTAGGGTCACAAAATTCTAAAACTTCACCCGTATCAGTCAACAGGACGTGGTCGTGCTGATTATCAAAATAGGATTTCTCAAAACGTGCTTGTTGTGAATCACCAAACAAATGTTTGCGCACTAACTTAGCATCAATCAAAAGCTCTATCGTGTTGTATAAAGTTGCCCGACTCACACGATATTTTTTTGCTTTCATTTTCATGTAAAGCTCATCGATATCAAAATGTTCATCGGTAGAATAAATTTCTTCTAAAATAGCATAGCGTTCTGGAGTTTTTCGGTGTTTATTTTCATCCAAAAAATGCGTCAAAACTTCTTTTACAATTTCAAAATTATTTTTTTTGTTTGAACTCTGCTGATTTTCCATTCTTCTTTAATTATTACAAATTTAAAAATAATTCTTTTAATTAGAACGTTTTACTTTTCTTACACTATCAATATGGCTAATCCCGTGTATAATTTTTTCTAGGTGAGATTTATTATCAATAATCATTGAAATATTCCCTTCAAAAACTCCATCTATTGATTTGAAGTTCAAACCCTTCATTTCAATATTGGCATTGCTGGACAAAAAATCTGTAATGTCCTTCACCAAGCCTTTGCGGTCTATTCCTTTGATTAAAATATCTGTCTCAAACTCTTGCTTTTCACCGTCTACCCACTGAGCTTTTAAAATCCGATACGAGTAGTTGGCGCGTAACTCTACTGCATTGCTACAGTTTTTTTTATGAACTTTCACGCCTCTATTTACTGTTATAAATCCAAATACATCGTCTCCCAAAATAGGATTACAGCAATTGGCCAAGGTATAATCTAATTTTTTTTCTTCTTCACCAAAAACTAAAATATCTCCTTTTTTTACATTTATTTCCTTTTTTTTAGCATTTGTTTTTTGCCTAAATCGATTGAGAAAGCCAGCAACTCCTGTTCTTTTATCAGCGAAACGCTTCAAATCCTGATTGGTAATTACACCATTCTGAACGTGTAAAAATAAATTTTGACTATTTTTCTCATTGAAAAAGGTTTGTAAATCATTTACTAAGCTTTCATCTAAATTTAATTTTAAACTTCTAAGTTTACGAGTTAAAATTTCTTTCCCTTCTTCTGATATAAGTCTTTTTTCAGCGTTGAGCGATGCCTTGATTTTTGTTTTCGCTCTTCCTGTCTTCACATAATCCAGCCAATCCATTTTAGGTTTTTGGTTTTGTGAAGTGATAATTTCTATCTGGTCTCCACTATTTAGTTCATGCGAAAGTGGGTAAAGTTTTCCATTGATTTTAGCTCCCAAGCAGCTATCACCCACATTAGTATGAATAGCATAAGCAAAGTCTAGGGGCGAAGAGCCTTTGGGCAGAGAAATCACATCACCCTGTGGGGTGAAAACATAAATTTCTTTGGAGTAAAGATTTAATTTAAAATTATCTATAAATTCTGAAGTCTCCTGATTGTCTTGATTCTCTAGAATTTCTCGCACTTGGTTTATCCAGCGGTCAACCTTATTTTCTTCTACCTTATAATTTTCTTTATATTTGTAGTGTGCCGCAATGCCTTTTTCTGCAATTTCATCCATCCTTTCTGATCGGATTTGTACCTCTACCCACTTACCGCCAGGTCCCATAACGGTGATATGCAAAGACTCGTAGCCAGTAGATTTCGGCTGGATAATCCAATCTCTTAGACGGCGTGGGTTGGGGCTATAAATATCTGTAATGATGGAATAAATCTTCCAAGCTATAAATTTTTCATCCTTTGGCTCAGATTTGTAAATAATTCGAATGGCAAATTTGTCGTAAACCTCATCAAAAGAAATATTTTGGCTATTCATCTTTCGGTAAATAGAATTTATCGACTTCGGTCTCCCTTTGATTTCGTAGCTTAAACCCTCTTGGTTCAGTACATTAGAAATCTTATCACTAAACTCCTGAATGTATTTTCTTCTTTCTTTTTGAGTATCCTCAAGCTGACGAGCAATATCAAAATAATCTTTGGGATTGGTGTACTTTAGGCTTAAATCTTCTAATTCACTTTTTATATTATACAACCCCATACGATGTGCCAATGGGGCGTAAATAAATGTTGTCTCAGAGGCAATTTTAAGTTGTTTTTTTTCGGGCATAGAACCCAGTGTGCGCATATTGTGTAGGCGATCTGCGATTTTGATAATGATAACGCGTATATCTTCTGAAAGCGTAAGTAATAATTTACGGAAATTCTCTGACTGAATAGATAATTCTTGATTATTTAAGACCGAAATTTTAGTTAAACCATCTATAATCTTTGCTATTTTATTGCCAAATAATCTCTCAATATCTGTCAAAGTATATTCTGTATCTTCCACAACATCATGCATCAGCGCACAGGCAATGCTTGTTGCCCCTAGCCCAATTTCATCTGCCACGATTTGAGCTACAGAAATCGGATGAAAAATATAAGGTTCACCTGATTTCCTTCTTTGCTCTTTATGAGCTTCTGCCGCTAAATCAAAAGCTTTACGAATCAAATCCTTGTCCTCATCGCTAAGTTTTCGGTATGTATTTCTCAGCATATCCTTGTATCGACGAGCTATTTCATATTTTTCTATCTCATTTTGCATGATATTTCTTTCGTAAGTCTTATTTTTGGTTTCAAATACTAAAATTAATAAAAACTAATGATACAAAAACGAAGTTTATTTATCTACTTTTTGTTTCTAGCCATCGGTCTTTCAGTTCAGGCTCAGGCAACACAGGCAGAAACACCGCCAAAAAGTGCATGGCGACTGGGTGGAAACATCGGTTTAAATTTTGGAAACAATTCTTACTTTAGCTTTGGTATCTCCCCAAATATAGGTTACCAAGTCAGCCCAAAACTCCTTTTAGGAACCAGTTTAGGCTATGCTTACCAGAAGAGCAATTATTTTAAAAATAATTTGTTTTCAGGCGGTCCTTTTCTCAACTATAATCTGCTACAAAATGTATTTACACATGCTCATTTAGAATATTTTAATGGCACAAGAAAATTTTATATGGATGGATTGAATAAAAAAAAAGTGAATGATGAAGAAGCAGCTTTGTGGCTCGGCGGTGGCTACCGCACAAACGGAAGGGTTGGCTACCAAATTGGGCTGATGTATAATGTGCTTTATAATGAGAATAAAAGTATTTTTAATTCTCCATTCAACACATTTAGTGGTGTAATAATTGCTTTATAATTTTTTATGGATATTCATTTTATTGTTTGGGCTTTATTATTTATTTTCATTGGAAGTCTTTTAGCTTTTGATCTTTTAGTTTTACATAAAAACGATCAAATTTCAAACCGAAAAACCACCATAGAAACCATTTTTTGGGTCTTCATTGCGTTGAGTTTTAGTGGAGTTATTTACCTGATTTACAAAAATAATTGGGTTCATAACCCAACTGATTTAACCCCTCACCAAGCGGTTTTAAAATACGTCACGGGGTATCTCATTGAGCTATCGCTGAGCGTTGACAATCTATTTGTGATTGCCATGATTTTTGCTAGCCATAAAATCCCACTGAAATACCAGCACAAAGCTTTATTTTGGGGGATCATTGGAGCTATTGTCTTCCGAGGTTTGATGATAGCCGTTGGCGTCGTATTATTCAACAAAATTTCTTGGATTGTTTATGTTTTTGGGGCATTTCTCATCTTTACAGCCTTTAAAATGTTGTATGATGAACTAAACGGAAACGAGGAAGAGAAGCCTTCAGCGTTCGCTCAATGGCTGGAAAGTAACTTTAACATCAGTAAAACTTTAGACGGAAATAAATTCTTTACCATCGAAAATGGGAAAAAAGTTGCCACTCCTCTTTTTGGGGCTTTAATTATGATTGAGTTTACCGATTTACTCTTTGCCGTAGACAGCATTCCTGCTATTCTTGCCATTTCACAAGACTCACTGATTGTCTTTTGCGCTACTATTTTTGCAACATTGGGGCTGAGGTCTATGTACTTTTTTCTCGCCAATATGCTCGAAAAATTCCATTACTTGAAGTATAGTGTATTTGCCATATTACTATACATCGGTATAAAATTAATTTTGATGCATCATTATGAAATCCCAGAGTTTTTGTCCCTAGGATTTATTGTTTTCTGTATTTTAGTTGGTATTTTTGTTTCTTTGAAAAAAAATCAAAACGCATGATCATCCAAATTGCAGCCATTTCAGAAAATAATGTTTTGGGAAAAGACGGAGATTTAATTTGGCATATCCCTGAGGATTTAAAACGCTTTAAAAAAATTACACTAGGAAATCCTATGATTATGGGTCGCAAAACTTTTGAATCTTTCCCCTCACCACTGCCAAGGCGTTTACATATTGTGCTAAGCTCTCAAAATCAAAGAAATACAGAAAATGTAATTTGGGTGCAAAATTTAGAGGAAGCCTTAGAGGTTGCTAAGTCTAAAAGTAAAGATATTTTCATCATCGGTGGTGGTAAGGTTTTTGAGCAAACATTAAATATTACTGACCGTTTAGAAATTACAAGAGTGCATGAAACCTTTGAGGGCGATGCTTTTTTTCCTGAAATTAAAGAAAAAGATTGGGAGCTAGTCGATTCTAAAGCAGGAAGTGATAAAAAATATAAAATAACTTATAACACTTATTTAAACAAACAAAACTCAAAGAGTTAGCATTAATCTTAACTTGTTTGTTCCTAAGCTTCTATGAGCTGTAAATTTATTGTAGAATAAATTTTAAAATATTTAGATAAATTTTTTAAGCCTTAAAAAAAATCTATTTCAAAATTTAGTTTAAAAATCATACTTTTACAGCCGCAATAATTTATAAAATAAAACATGCAATATAATACGCTAAAGAAAGATTTAATCATACCCGAATACGGCAGGCACATTCACCGCATGGTCGGCTATTGTAAAACGATAGAAGACAGAGAAGAGCGTAATTTATTTGCAGAAGCCATCATTGAAGTCATGGGAAATCTCAATACTTATTTGAGAGACGTCTCTGATTTTCAGCACAAGCTTTGGGACCAATTATTCATCATGGCTGAGTTTGATTTAGACGTAGATTCGCCTTTCCCTATCCCAGATAAAGAAACATTTCAATCGCCTCCGCAGCCTCTGAAATACCCTAAGTACTCTAACAAATATCGTTACTATGGTAAAAATATAAAGAAAATGATTGATGTTGCTATAGAATGGGAAGAAGGTGATAAGAAATTAGGTTTAGTCAAAAATATTGCTAACCAAATGAAAAAGAGTTACCTACTTTGGAACAAAGATCAGGTAGACGATCAAGTTATTTACAATCAATTAAAAGATTTATCTAACGGGAAATTGGATTTAGAAAAAATGGAGAAAGCCTCTGATTATGATGTGAATCTTTCTTCTAAAAATGATTTGACCAACGGGCGAAGCAAAAAAAATTATTCCACTTTCAGAAGACCAAAAAGAGGAAAAAGAAGAAATTAATTTATGGCTTATTTTGAAATTAAAGGAGGTAAAAGCTTGAAAGGAGAAATCACCCCTCAAGGAGCTAAAAATGAAGCTTTACAAATCTTATGTGCCGTGCTGTTGACGGATCAACCTGTACGTATTACCAATATTCCAGACATACAAGATGTCAATCGTCTGATAGAGATTTTAAGCTATTTAGACGTTAAAATAACCAAAAATAGCAAAGGAGATTACACATTCCAAGCCAAAGATTTGCATCTAGATTATTTGGAATCTGAAGGTTTCAAAAAAGATGGAGCTGCTTTGCGTGGGTCTGTAATGTTGATGGGGGCTTTGCTCGCTCGCTATGGTTTTGCACACATGCCCAAGCCTGGCGGAGACAAAATCGGAAGAAGAAGATTAGACACACATTTTAAAGGCTTTATGGAGCTCGGTGCTGAATATAGTTATGAAAAAGAAAATCACTTCTACACGCTGCGTGTACCTGATGGCGCACGACTGAAAGGAACTGAAATGCTTTTGGAAGAAGCCTCCGTTACTGGAACGGCTAACATTATTTTAGCAGCCGTTTTGGCCGAAGGAACTACAAAAATTTACAATGCAGCTTGTGAGCCATACATTCAGCAACTTTGTGAAATGCTAAATCGTATGGGAGCTAAAATCAGTGGCGTGAAAAGCAATTACCTTAGCATTGAAGGTGTAGAGAAATTGAATGGGACAGAACATCGTATTTTGCCCGACATGGTAGAAATCGGTAGCTGGATTGGGCTTGCTGCTATGACAAAATCTGAAGTGACCATCAAAAATGTGAGCTGGGAGAATTTAGGAATCATTCCTTCTGTTTTCAGGAAATTAGGCATCAAACTCGAGAAAATAAATGATGATATTTTTATCCCTCGCCAAGAAAATTATGAAATAGAAACCTTCATGGATGGGTCTATTCTCAACGTCTCAGATGCACCCTGGCCAGGCTTCACTCCTGATTTATTGAGTATCATATTAGTCATTGCCACCCAAGCCAAAGGGAGCATTTTGATTCACCAGAAGATGTTTGAAAGTCGACTCTTTTTTGTTGACAAATTGATAGATATGGGAGCGCAAATCATCTTATGCGACCCGCATCGAGCTACTGTAATTGGCTTAAATCATGAAACTGAATTGCAAGGAACGACGTTGACTTCGCCTGATATTCGTTCTGGGATAGCACTTCTGATTGCAGCTCTTTCTGCCAAAGGAAAAAGTTACATTCATAATATCGACCAAATTGACCGTGGCTATGAAAATATTGAAGAACGTCTCCAAAAAATCGGTGCCGAAATTAAAAGATTTGAATAAAAAAATTTAAGGCTTAAAAAATTTTAATAAAAATTTCTATGAAAAAGCATCTTTGGATTTATTTGAAAGGGATAGCCATGGGTGCGGCTGATGTCGTCCCTGGCGTATCGGGCGGAACTATTGCATTCATCACTGGAATTTATGACAATCTGCTAAGCAGCATCAGCAACATCAATCTTGAGCTCATCAAGACTTTGCAAAAAGAAGGTTTTGCTAAGGCTTGGGAAAAAATCAACGGAAATTTTTTGATTGTTTTACTAGCAGGAATTGCTACCAGCATTCTCTCTTTAGCCAAATTGATAACTTATTTGATGCATCACTACCCGATTCAACTTTGGAGTTTCTTTTTTGGATTGATTGTGGCTAGCATTTTTTATGTTGCCAAAGAAATCACACGCTGGCGTTGGGTAGAATTTATTATGCTTTTTTTAGGTGCTGCTTTTATTTTTTGGATTAGCATTTTACCCCCTTTAGCATCGAACGACAATTATATCTATTTATTTTTTGCAGGAGCTATAGCAGCTTGCGCCATGATTTTACCTGGAATCTCAGGCAGTTTTATCTTATTAATTTTAGGAGCTTACTCCATCATCATTGCAGGGATTGCAGATAGAAATTTACTTTTGCTCACCATCGTTGCATTAGGAGCGATTACGGGGCTTTTAGCATTTTCTAAACTTTTAAATTATTTATTAGCCCAATTTCACGATCCGTTTATCGCTATTTTGGTTGGCTTTTTAATTGGTTCACTTTGGAAAATTTGGCCTTGGAAAGTTGATGAACAAATTTTTGTAAAAGAAGAAGGTATCCAGGCAGGAGAAAATTTTTTAGCTCCATACCGTAGTTTGACGGCTTACTTCTCTCATTCAAATAATCCTGATACGAATGCCATGTCTTACATCGAGAGAAATATTTCTCCATTTTTCTACGAGCAGATCAATCCACAAGTATCCAATCAACTATTTTTCAGCATCATTTTTGCTATCATTGGATTCTCTATTTTATTCACAATAGAATTTATCGCAAAAAAACAAAATGGGTAATCGTACATTTCTGAGTTATTTCATTCTATGGTTTAAGGGCTTGCTGATGGGTACTGCCAATAAAATCCCAGGCGTTTCTGGCGGAATGGTAGCACTCGTTACTGGTTTTTATGAGGAATTAATTTACAGTTTCCAAAAATTTAATTCAAAAGCATGGAAGCTCCTTTGGAACAGGCGCTGGAGTCAATTTCTGCAGTACATCAATTTCAAATTTCTTTTTGCCGTCAATTTTGGCTCTGTCTCTGCATTTTTCACCATTTCACTACTTTTAGACTACATCATGCGACCTGTGAGTCAAAATGGACTGGGATACCAAATCAGTGTTTGGAGTTTTTTCTTTGGAATGATTATCGGCTCTGCTTACTACGTTTGGGATAAAATTACGCGCTTTAGCCGCAATGTCTTTTTGGGAATCATCATCGGAGTCTCCATCGGTTTATACATCAGTTTTTTAGACCCCATGTTGCCTAACGAAAATCTATGGTTTATCCTCTTGTGCGGCATCATCAGCGTCAGTGGAATGACTTTACCTGGTTTTTCTGGCTCTTTTATTTTAATCATTTTAGGAAACTACAATTTATTACTAGTTGAATCTGTTAACAATTTATTTTACACCATTTTAGCCATTTTCAACAATGACTGGCAAAATTTAGGAACAGTAACACCAGAGGAATATACCACACGAGTTCATCTCCTAAAAATCATGGCTGTTTTTGCGATAGGTTCACTGGTAGGGCTCGTTTCTTTTTCTAAAATCATGGGTTATTTGCTCAAAAATTATCACAACATTGTCTTAGGTTGGCTTATGGGATTTATCATAGCCAGTTTAGGAGCTGCGTGGCCTTGGAAATCACAAGATTTGAATGAGCAGCAGCAGCTTTTAGGCTACACACGCTATATGCCAGAGGTTGGTTTAGAATTTTATTACCAAATTGGGGTAATTATTTTAGGAATCCTATCCATTGTTATTTTCAATTTTTATGAGAAAAAAGCATCCAAATTTTGAAACTTATGGCTTGATAGGTAAAAATATTTCTTACTCTTTCTCACCAAAGTTTTTTGAAAAAAAATTTAAAGCCTTAAAAAAAAATGCAGAATATCTCATTTTTGATTTAGAAGAAATTCAGCAAGTTAAAAAGATTTTCAAAAAAGAAAATCTCAAGGGTTGCAACGTAACGATTCCGTACAAACACACTGTGATCCCATTTTTAGATCAACTAGACCCCATAGCCAAAAAAATCAATGCTGTGAATACCATCGCTTTTGATGGCGAAAAGAAAATCGGGTACAATACTGATGTCATCGGATTCCGTGATTCTTTAAAGAAAATATTAAAAAAACACCACACCAAGGCTCTTATCTTAGGCAATGGCGGTGCAGCAGCTGCTGTAGAAGAGGCTTGTTATCAGCTGAATATCAAGTCTCAAATCGTTTCACGAAATTCTCAAAAAAACATCATTTCTTACCAAGATTTAAGTTCAGAAATCATAGAAGAATTCAAAATTATCATCAATACCACTCCGCTGGGTTCAGCACATTACCCCGAAGAAAAACCTGAGATTCCTTATCATTTCTTAAATAAAAATCATTTGTGCTATGATTTGATTTACAATCCTGCTGAGTCTTTATTTTTAAAGGCTTCAAAAAAACATGGAGCGCAAATCAAAAATGGGCTTGAAATGCTGGAACTTCAGGCGGAAGCTTCCTATGCCATTTGGCAAAATTACAGCCAATGAAAATCTATTTCTTGCTCTAAATCTGCCGATAGACTTTTAGCTACAGGGCAATTCAGTGCTGTTTTTTCGATGATTTTTTTTTGCTCTTCATCCAAATTAGAATTTAATTCAAAATTAATTTTAATTTTAGCAATTCTTCGAGGCGAAGATTCCATGATTTTATAAACCTCTGCTTTGATTTCTCCTAAATCCCACCCGTTGCCGCCTGCTTTGATGCCCATGAGCGTCATCATACAACTACACAAGGCGGCAGAAACCAAGTCTGTTGGTGAAAAAGCTTCTCCTTTGCCATGATTATCTGTCGGTGCATCGGTAATGATTTTTGCCATCGAGTGGGTGTGCGTCGCTTCAGTTCTCAATTCGCCCAAATATGTAACTTGAGCAGTACTTTTTTGATTCATAAATTATAATAAGTTTATGTAAATTTAAAGATATTCATTAGATTTGTTTCAACAGCTTAATAAAATTCAACACCATGTCAAACGATAATCAAAACCTGCAAAATGCAGATGGAAAAGAAAATTTGAATGCGCAACTCAGTAATCATGAAGGAAATTCGGTGAAATCTACCGAGGAAAATACGCCCCAAAAAGAGGAACTTCGTCTTAAAAATGAAGCGGACGTTTCTACGGCTACTGAAAATGATTTTGATGAAAATGCAGACTTAGACCAACACGCTGAAGAATTAAATGAAAATAGCCAAGAGGAGAATGAAGGTTTTGCTGATGATGAGGACGCTAACAAAATTCCTGAACAGAAAGATTACGATGATATGAGCTTGGCTCAGCTTGTGGGTGAGGCTTCTATGCTGATAGGAAAATATGCTGTGGTTCATACTAAAAAAAGCTTCCAACAGCTGAAAAATACTTTTACTCAAAAGTTTGAGGAAATGGAGCAAATTGCAAAAGAAAAATTCTTGGAACAAGGTGGAAATGAGATAGATTTCCGTTTTGAAAATAAGGATAAACGGGATTTTGATAAATTATTTTTTGAACATAAAAGTAAATTGAGAAACCATTACGAATCGATAGAGCAAGAGCAAAAGAAAAATCTAAAGGAGCGAGAAAACATCATTGCTGAACTCAAAGCCCTTTATATAGAACCCGCAGATAGCAATCAAGATATTTTTAAAAAATTTAGGGAATTAAAAACCCGTTGGCACAATGCTGGCCAAATCCCAAAATCAAATGCTAATGATATCTTCAAAAACTATTACCATCATTTAGATAATTTCTATGAGTTTTTGGATTTAAATCAAGAATTGAGAAAAATGGACTATGACCATAACTTGAGCGTGAGAAAATCTATCATAGAAAGAACTAAAAATCTGCTGGGAGAAGATAACATTCAAAAGGCGTTGAATGAACTACAATACCTGCATAGAATGTGGAAAGAAGAGGCTGTGCCTGTAGCAGAGGAGCATCGTGAGCCGACTTGGCAAGAATTTAAAAATTTAACCAACCAAATTCATGATAGAAAAAATGAATTGGCTGAACAGATTCAGAAAAAACAAGAAGAAAATCTAGAATTGAAGCTTGATGTAATTGAAAGTATCAAAAATTTAACTACTGAAGAAAAAATCAATTCGCATAATCTTTGGCAGAAAAAAATTAAAGCCTTAAAAAAATTACGCGACGATTTCTTTGCAATTGGGCGGGTACCAAAGGATAAAAATCAGCCTACTTGGGATAAGTTTAAAGAAGCTTGTAGAGAATTTAATCAGCAGAAAAATGCCTACTACAAGGATATGAAAAAAGAGCAATCTGAAAACATTGAGGCTAAGAAAAAATTAATTGAAATCGCTCAGGAACACCGCTATAGCACCAACTGGGCTGAGTCTGTGAATGTGGTAAAAAGAATTCAAAACGATTGGAAAAAAATCGGGCATGTTCCGCGTAAATTATCTGACCAATTATGGGAAGAGTTTAGCGCCGCCAACAATGAATTTTTTGAGCGTTATAAAAATCGAAACAACGAGAAACTAGAGGAGCAAAGAAAAAATCTTGATAAAAAAGAGCAAATCATTCAAGAAATGAAAGAGGCTACTCCGCCAAAAGATAAAGATGAACTGCTTGCTTGGGTCAATAATTTCAGCGTTCAGTTTTCATCCATTGGTTTTGTGCCCAACGGTAAACAAGATATTAATAAAGAGTTTCAGAAAATTTCAGGACAGTTATTGAAAAAGGCTGGCTTGAATGAAAATGCAATAAAAAATGCACAATGGAATCAAAAAATAGAAAATATTAAAGAAAATCTGGATGATGCTCACCTGAAAAAATTAAAATTTGACCTGAAAAAACAAATCGATGAGTTGCAAAAAGAAGTAACTCAATTACAAAATAATTTATCCTTTTTCTCTAATGCTGATGAAAGCAATCCTCTATTTAAAAGTGCTAAAAATAGTATTGATAAAAAGGAAAATGAACTCAAAGATTTAAAAGCTCAGTTTCATGACCTTAAGTTAATCAACTTAGAAGCCATCGCAGGAGCCAAAGCTGAGGAGGAATAAAATGAGCTTCCACAAAAGCATGATGCAACGCTGCCTACAATTAGCCAAAAACGGATTGGGAACAACTTACCCCAATCCGTTGGTAGGCTGCGTGATTGTGCATGAAGGCAAGATTATTGGCGAAGGTTGGCATCAAAAAGCTGGTGAAAATCATGCTGAAATCAATGCCATTAACACCGTAGAAGATAAAGATTTACTGCCATTCTCCAGTCTCTATGTCAATTTAGAACCTTGTTCTCATTTTGGTAAAACGCCGCCTTGTGCACATGCAATTGCTCAGCACAAAATCCCTCGAGTTTATATAGGAACAACTGATTTTGCCAGCCATGTCAATGGGCAAGGAATTGAATATTTAAAAAATCATCACACCAAAGTAAAAACAGGTATTTTATCTTCCGAATGCCTGCATCTCAATCGGAGATTTTTCACCAATCAATTGAAATCCAGACCATATATCATCTTAAAATGGGCACAGACGCAAAATCATTTTTTTGCACCGATTGATGATTCCCAACAATGGATTTCATCAGTTTATGCAAAGCAACTAGTCCATTTTTGGCGAAGCCAAGAAGATGGTATTTTAGTTGGCAGAAAAACTTTAGAAATCGACCAACCTCAATTAAATGTGAGATTATGGGCGGGGCTGAATCCTAAAAAATTTTTTCTAAGCCTTAAAAAAAACAATGAAAGTTTTGATGAATTTGAGTCTTTTTTCAAAGAAAATATAGCGCTGGATAAAGATGAATTTTCTAAAGCTTTAAAAATTTTATATAAAAACGGAACTAGCTCTCTTATTATAGAAGGAGGAGCCAAAACACTACAAAGCTTTATCGATTTTAATTTGTGGGATGAAGCAAGAATCATCACCTCCCCCTCCATTTGGCAAGAAGGCATTAAAGCTCCCGAAATTACAAATTTCAGCAAAAGACAAAAAATAAATTTAATTCAAAAAGAGACTTTAACTACCTATTTTAATCATGAATTTAAGCTGCCAGAGTATCAAAAATGATGTGAAAGAAATTCTGATGAAGGAAAAGGGAAGTAAATTCATTGGATTTGCTTTTTCGGTTGAAAATGAAGATGAAATCAATGCTAAACTTCTAGAATTAAAAGAGATCTATCCCGATGCGACCCACCATTGCTATGCTTATCGCTTGGGTTTTGATGGTGAAATTTACCGTGCTAATGATGATGGCGAGCCCAGTGGCTCGGCGGGTATTCCTATTTACAATCAAATTCGTTCTGCCGAATTGACTTACACCCTTGTGGTTATAATTCGCTATTTTGGTGGCACAAAACTGGGCGTGGGAGGGCTAATTCAAGCTTATAAAAAAGCTGCTGAACTGACTTTAGCTGAAGCTGAAAAAATAAGCTTTATTCAAAAAGAAAAATATTTCATCAAATTTGAATATGCTCAACAAAACGAAGTTCAAAAAATTTTGGAAAGTATAAATGCTGAAATCACGCAGCAAAATTTCATTGATTTCGTTGAATTTCATTTTGAAGTCCCCAAAAGCAAAGAATTGATGCAACGAAATGTTTTTGAAGAAATTCAACATTTGATAGATTTGAAAAAAGTTTAATTTTTCTAAGCCTTAAAAAAATCTTGAATTTTCTCACGGAAAAATTCAGGGCAGCGTATTGGTTTTCGGGTTGTGGTACTGACAAAAACCAGCTCTGTGCTTCCTGTTGTTAATAACTTTTGAGCTTGATTTAGGATTTTATAATTGAATTTTATTCTAACGTCACTCGGTAGTTCAGCTAATTCTGTGATAATCTGTATCTCATCATCAAATAAAGCTGGTGCATGATATTGGCAGGCGAGATTTAAAACAGGAAGCATAATTCCCGAATGCTCTAAATCACTGTAATTCAATCCTATTTCACGCAAAAAATGTACTCGCCCCATTTCAAAAAAAGTAGCATAATTGCCATGATAAACGTACCCCATTTGATCTGTTTCTGCGTATCTTACTCGGGTTGAAATGCTTAGTTGTAAATTATTCATATTTTATTACATTTATAAGGAAAAAAAATTAAAAAGTCAATAGCAAATCACTTTTTTTAGTTCAATATTTTTTCACAATTTTGCTCCAATCAAGCTCAAAAATAAGAGCATTTTTTTGTTTAATCAAAATAGTATTTTTCAATGTCAAAAACAGCAGCTTCTGTATGGGGCAATTGCTTATCATTCATACAAGACAACATATCTGAACAAGCGTTTCATACTTGGTTTGAACCGACTAAAGCCACTAAATTAGATGGTAATATTTTAACGGTACAAGTTCCTAGCAAGTTCTTTTATGAATGGCTTGAGGAGCACTACATCAAGCTTCTAAAGGCTTCTTTACAAAAGGAATTGGGTAAAGATGCTAAGTTGATCTATAGTATAGTGATGGAGAAAAAAATAACGAATAAAGATCCTTACACCGTTAATATCCCGAGTAGTAATAAAGAGAAAGTTCTAAAGCAAGAGCTGGATGCTCCTCTGAGTAGTAATAAAATCAAGAGTCCGTTTGCAATTCCTGGAATTCAGAAGTTGAAAATTGACTCCCAACTTAATATTAATTATAGTTTTAATAGCTTCATCGAAGGTGAGACTAATCGACTGGCAAGTTCTGCGGGGAAAGCAATTGCTAAACGCCCAGGAGGAACATCCTTCAATCCACTGTTTATTTACGGGGGAGTTGGCTTGGGCAAAACACACTTGGCGCATGCCATTGGACTTGAAGTCAAAGAAAAACACCCTGAGAAAACGGTATTATACGTTTCTATGGAAAAATTCTCTAATCAGTATCAGAGTGCCACGCGTAGCAACAATCGAAATGATTTTGTGAATTTTTATCAGATGATTGATGTTTTAATCATTGATGACGTTCAATTTTTATCGGGCAAAAAGGGAACTCAAGATGTTTTTTTCCATATTTTCAATGATTTGCATCAGCGTGGGAATCAATTGGTTTTGACTTCTGATAAAGCTCCAGTAGATATACAAGATGTAGACCAGCGATTGATCTCAAGGTTTAAATGGGGTCTTTCTGCTGATTTGCAAATCCCTGAGTATGAGCTTCGTCTAGAAATTCTAAAAAGTAAGTTGGAGAAAGGTGGCATTGAATTAGACCCTGAAGTCACGACTTATATTGCTAAAAACATTAAAACCAACATCCGTGAAATAGAAGGCGCTTTAAACTCTTTGGTGGCTCGTTCTGTGCTGAACCGAAAAGAAATTACAGTTGATTTAGCTGAAAAGGTTTTAAGCGATTTAATCAAAAATCAGCGAAAAGAAATTTCAATTGATTATATTCAAAATGTGGTATGTGATTACTTTAAAATTCCTATTGAGAAAGTTCAATCCAAAACTCGCAAAAGAGATATTGTACAAGCACGCCAATTGGCTATGTACTTCTCTAAACAATACACCAATGCTTCTTTGCAAAGCATTGGCACACAAATTGGTAAAAGAGATCATGCTACTGTTTTACACGCTTGCAAAACAGTGAAAAATCTAGCTGAAACGGATAAAGTTTTTAAAGGTTATGTGGATGATTTAAGAAGAAAAATTGGTATTGCGGAATGAGAATTTTAATGCTTTGTTTAGGAAATATTTGCCGTTCTCCTCTCGCAGAGGGAATTTTAAGAAATAAGATTGGTAATCGTAATATAGAAGTTGACTCTGCTGGTACCAACGGTTTACATGTTGGTGAATTGCCCGATCCTCGCTCTATTGAGATTGCAGAACTAAACAATATTGATATAACAGACCAAAGAAGTCGAAAATTCACAACAGAGGATTTTGATACTTTTGATGCCATTTATGTAATGGATTCAGGGAATTACAATACCGTGATGGATTTAGCTAGAAATCATAAAGACCAGTACAAAGTTGAACTCATCATGAATTTGGTTTCACCTGGAATGAATCAAAATGTTCCTGATCCTTACTATGGTGGAACGCAAGGTTTTCATCAAGTTTTTGAAATGCTAGATCATGCAACTGATAAAATTATAGAAGATTACGACAGAAGAAATGGATAAGCCTATCGTTTATTTAATTCCTAATTTTTTGGGCAATGAAAGCATATCTTCTCAGGTTTTCCCACCTTATAATATAGAAGTTATCCAAAATTTAATTCATTTTTTGGTAGAAAATGAGAAATCTGCACGCCGATTTATCAAAAAAGTTTGCCCAGATAAGTCTCAACAGGATTTGAAAATTGAAATTTTAAACAAAAAAACTCCAAAAGAAATTATCCCAGAATTTCTAAAGCCTTTAAAAAATCAACAAAATATCGGTATTATTTCTGAAGCTGGGATGCCTGGAATTGCTGACCCTGGCAGTCAATTTCTACAGTTGGTACATTCACTAGGTTTTAGTGTTGAGCCGCTCATTGGCCCTTCCTCCATTTTGTTGGCATTGGTTTCCTCTGGGCTGAATGGTCAAAATTTTTGTTTTAACGGCTATTTACCTATTGATTCACGTGAACGTAAAAATAACTTAAAGAATTTAGAAAAACTAAGTGAGCAAAATGGGAGTGCTCAAATTTTT
The DNA here is from genome assembly GCF_951229915.1 of Candidatus Ornithobacterium hominis. Lineage (GTDB taxonomy): Bacteria > Bacteroidota > Bacteroidia > Flavobacteriales > Weeksellaceae > Ornithobacterium > Ornithobacterium hominis. Next base: position 1,011,397 of record NZ_OX579588.1, read on the forward strand.
ATGGAAACTCCCTACCGCAATAATCAGTTACTGAAAGATATTTTGAGTACTCTTAAGCCAAGCACCATTCTCTCGATAAGTTGCGATCTCACGTTACCTACTCAATTAATTGAGACTTGTAGTGTTGATGAGTGGCGTAAAAAAAAGACAGACCTTCATAAAAGGCCTGCCATTTTCATTATTCAAAATTCTTTTGATTGAAATTAACCTCTTGGTGCTTGACCAATTAATTCCATAAATTGCTCTAAATTAGGAAGAATAATAATTTCTGTTCTTCTATTTTCTGCTCTTCCGCTTGGGGTGTCGTTAGATGAAATACTATTGTATTCACCTCTACCACCAGCAGTCATACGCTTAGGATCAACTCCATGCTGCTCTTGCAAAGCTTGCACGACAGATGAAGCACGCAACGCGCTCAGATCCCAGTTATTTCTAATATTAGTTTTAGAAATTGGCACATTATCAGTATTACCTTCTACCATCACATCATAAGTTGGGTAGTCTTTGATAATCTTAGCAATTTTACCTAAAACTTCATTAGCCTCAGATGAAATCTCATAACTTCCTGAACGATATAACATGTTGTCAGACAGTGAGATAAACACAACTCCCTTCTGCACTTGCACATCAATATCTCTCATCTCATCTCTAGATAAAGATCTTGTAAGATTATTAGTCAAGACCATGTTTAGTGAATCGCTCTTACTTTTACTAGCAATCAATTGTTTGATATAAGAATTTGATGCGTCAATTTGCTCAATTAATTTAGTAATGTTTACATTTCCTGTGCTTTGGGCATTTAAACACTGGTCTAGCGCACTTTGTAGTGAATTTAAATTTGCTTTAGAGGCATCCAATTGTGCTTGGATAGATGATCTATCACTTTCGCAACGCGTCAACTGATTGTTACAAGTTTGCTGAGCAGCAAAAACTTTTTCAAATTCTGACTGCAACTCGTCATATTTTTTCTTACTTACACAGCTCGTCATCATCAAAGCTGAAAACCCGGCTAAAATTAATGTTTTCTTCATTATTTTTATAATTTTCTTTATAATATTTCCTTCTATTCAGTTCACTAAAATAATAATTAATTTTTGAAACTTAAAATTAAACCCCAACTTTTATGTAAAATTTAGTAGTTTCGCATATCAATATTCTCATTATTGGCTTTGTGACTAAAAAATCTATTAAAAAAAAAGAAAACTTCAGAGAGAAAGTACATAGCATCATTTTTGAATCCAATACTTATTGGGGTAAATTTTTTGATGTCGCTTTACTCATAGTCATCGTTATCAGTATCGTTTTGCTGATGCTAGATTCCGTTGATACCTACAAATTCAAATATCATAATATTTTTGTGACCATCGAATGGTTTTTAACTTTTCTTTTTTCGCTAGAATACCTATTTCGTCTATACTCCGTCAAAAAACCAAGCTCATATGCTAAGAGTTTTTATGGTATTATTGATTTATTATCCATTTTGCCTACTTATTTAGAATTTCTCATCCACGGTTCTCAATTTTTTATGGTTTTTCGGGTGATGCGGCTCTTACGAGTTTTTAGAATATTTAAATTAGTACATTTTTTAGATGCTCGCAACACTTTAGCTTATAGCCTACGCGCAAGTTGGTACAAAATTTCATACTTTTTATTATTTTTAATCTTAATTGTCTGCGTCATTGGGACAGCCATGTTTTTGGTTGAAGGCAGCAATCCTGAGTCTAGGTTTGATAACATCCCCATTAGCATCTATTGGTGCATCGTTACTTTGACTACGGTAGGCTATGGCGACATCTCGCCCATCACTCCATTGGGGCAATTTTTAGCTTCTTGCATCATGATTTTAGGTTATTCAATCATTGCCGTGCCTACTGGTATCGTTACCTCTGAGCTGACAAGAAAGATACAAAAAGAGGAAAATTTAGTAACTGAAGTCTGCAAAAACTGTGGCGAAGAACACCACTTGCCCGATGCTAAACACTGCCACCGATGTGGCTATGAATTATTAGAAGAATGAAAATCAAATTAATATCAGTTGGCAAAACCAGCCAAAAAGAAATTATAAGTTTATTTAGCTACTATAAAGAGCGATTGCCTAAAATTTTTAATTTTGAAAGCCTTGAAATAAAGGAGCTCAAAAATAGAAGTTCTCTTTCTGAAATTGAACAAAAAAACCAAGAAGCAAAGTTAATTTTAGAGCAAATCAACTTCAGTGATTTTATCATTTTGCTAGACGAAAAAGGAAAATCATTTACTTCAAAAGATTTTGCTAACTACATCAATCAAAAGTTAATTTCTAATCAACAAAGCATCGTTTTTATCATCGGAGGTCCCTATGGCTTTGGAGATGAAATAATACAACGTGCCAACGAAAAAGTTTCTCTCTCGGCAATGACGTTTACACATCAGATGATTCGTCTTTTTTTCATTGAACAACTTTACCGAGCTTACTCTATTTTGACCAACAAAAAATATCATCATGAATAAATTTCTTAATCAAAAATACAACTACAGCCTAAGTTTTTGGGAGGTTATCGCCTGTTTTATTCTCGTATTAATCGCTCAAGTTGCTGGAGGCATCGTTGGGTTTATTTTCAACTACTTAGGGCTCGAAGACTTAGGCTTTATCTTATCATTTTTTACAGGATTCAGCCTAGCTTTAGTTTTACTTTTTTATTTAAAAAAATTACCCTTTCAAGTCTACAAAGACATGCTACTTACGGGGTTGAAGTGGAAATTGTGGCTGCTCGCCATTGGAATTTACCTTTCAATTTTGCCCTTTAGTGAATACACGGCGAATTTAATCCCTACCGAAGGCATTCCATTTTTAGAAAAAATTTATCAAGATTTTGTAGAGACATTCAAATCCATTTTAAGCAAACCCATTTCTGCATTCATTACCATTTGTATTTTAGCTCCAATTTTAGAAGAAAGCATCTTCAGAGGCTTTATTTTACAAGGCTTATTAAATTCCAAAACACATCCTATTTGGGCCATTTTCTTTAGCGGAATTTTGTTTGGTTTCGCCCATCTCAATCCTTGGCAATTCATAGGAGCAGGGATTTTAGGCATTTGTTTCGGATTTATTTACTGGCGCACAGGCTCTTTACTACTTTGCATTTTTTTGCATTTTATCAATAATTTTATCAGCTTTGTTTACAGTCTAAAAAGTCAAAATGTAGAAGAACCTTTTTTTGAAGAAAATTTTTTATTGATAGGCAGCTCTTTGCTCCTCTTTTTTATACTCATTTATACCATGATTAAAATTACTCCACATGCTCATCTTCGCTACTCAGAATCCAAATAAAACCAAAGAAATCAGGAAAATTCTACCCCACTGGGAAATCAAAAGTCTTGATGATTTAAATGATAAAGATGATGTGGAAGAAACGGGAAATACGTTTAGAGAAAATGCTTTTTTAAAGGCTAAATATTTTTTCAATAAATATCAACATCCCGTAATTTCAGAAGATTCTGGCTTGTGCGTTCCATCGCTAAATATGGAGCCAGGCATTTATTCTGCTCGCTATTCTGGGGAAAAAAATGATAAAAAAAACATTGAAAAATTGATCCGTAAACTTAATGGGCAGTCGGCTGACGCATTTTTCATGACTGTGATTTGCCTAATACAAAATGTTGAACCTCACTATTTTGAAGGGAAAATACATGGGAAAATAATAACAGAAGCTCGTGGCGAAAAAGGCTTTGGCTACGACCCTATTTTTGTACCCCACGGCTACGAAAAAACATTTGCCCAAATCGGTGCTGAAGAAAAAAATAAAATCTCACACCGTGCCTTAGCTTTAGAAAAATTGATAGAATTTTTATCTTAGACTTACTTAAATTTTATATTTTTAATTACTTTAGCACTTTCAAAAATTTTTAACCATGAAAAAATTATTACTTTTCATTCCCATATTTGCTTTAGCAACAAGTTGCAAATTCAACGAAAATGGTAACAAAATGGTCTTACCAGCAGACCCAAATGCAATTGATAATCATACTATTGTAGAGGAAATCCATCATGAAAACAAAGTAGAACAAGACAACATACAAATTCTAGCTCCAGCAGATAGTTTAGGGATTGACTCTACAGCAATTCAGCCCACAGAAGTTGTTGCTGAATAAATTTGATTAAAATTTTTATTTTTTTTTAAGCCTTAAAAAAAAGCCATCTCAATTTTACTGAAGTGGCTTTTTCATTGTCTCTGTCTAACTTTTTTTCCCTAATTTTTTTCTATAGAATTAATTAGTCAAACATTTCTTTAACTTTATCAAAAAATGATTTAGATTTATTCTCTTGGTCAGGTTCAAAATTTTCATTTCCACGCATTTTTTCAAAAAATTTCATCTCCTCTGAACTTAATTTCTTAGGAATAAAGGCATTGACATGAATGAACAAATCCCCCGTGCCATAGCCTTCTAAACTCGGTAAACCTTTACCTTTCAGGCGAAGCACTTTACCTGATTGCGTTCCTGGTTCAATTTTAATTTTTGCTTTTCCTGTGGCAGTAGGAACTTCTACATCTGCTCCTAAAATTACATCTGGTAACCCAACGAATAAATCGTAATGCAAATTATTCCCATCACGGTGAATTTCAGCATGTTGCTCCTCCTCTATCACTACCAGCAAATCACCTGCTGGGCCGCCAAAAGCTGCCTCATTTCCTTTGCCTCTTACCTGCATTTGGATTCCCTCTCTTGCTCCAGCTGGGATTTTCACCTCCACGGTTTCATCTTTTTTGATTAAACCTTGCTTATTAGCTCCATTTGGAATTTTATCTGCAATTTTGCCCGTTCCGCTACAAGTGCCACAAGTTGTCGCAGTCTGCATTTGCCCGAGTGGCGTATTTATTATACGCACCTGTTGCCCACTACCCTTACATGTAGGGCAAGTTTTAAACGTAGCTCCATCAGCTAAGACCATTCGTGTCACTTTCATTTTTTTGGTCACGCCTTCCACCATCTCTTGCAAATTAAGCTTAACTCTGATTCTCAAATTAGAACCTCTGGGTTGGCGTTGGCCTCTTCCACCACCGAATCCAAAACCTCCGCCACCGAAGGCACTTCCAAAGATGTCTCCAAAATTAGCAAAGATATCTTCCATATTCATGCCACCTCCGCCAAAGCCGCCAGCACCGCCCATACCTGCATGGCCAAACTGGTCGTAGCGCTGGCGTTTATTATCATCACTCAAGACTTCGTAAGCTTCTGCCGCTTCTTTGAATTTTTCTTCTGCAGCTTTATTCCCTGGATTTCTATCAGGGTGGTTTTGTAGGGCTATTTTACGATAAGCCTTTTTGATTTCAGCTTGTGTGGCTGTTCTTTCTACACCTAAAATTTCGTAATAATCTCTTTTTGACATAAATCTTTATTTACCGACTACAACTTTGGGGTAACGAATCACTCTCTCCCCTAATTGATATCCTGTTTCTATAATGTCAATGATTTTTCCTTTCATCTCTTCATTTGGTGAATCAACCTGTGTCACAGCCTCGTGTAATTCTGCATCAAATTCATTTCCATTTTCAACTTCTAGTTTTTTTAAGCCTTTTTTTTCTAAGCTTTCCACTAATTTTTGCTGAATGAGCTCAATTCCTTTTAGCATATTTTCTTCTTCTTCTTTTTTGAGTTCTTTAATGGCTCTTTCAAAATCATCTAAAACAGGAAGCAAGGTTTCCATCAAGGATTGATTAGCCAAAAAACGTTGCTCTTCTCTTTCTTTTAGGCTTCTTTTTTTGAAGTTATCAAACTCTGCGTACAACCTTACGTACTTATTTTTTTCTTCTTCTAGTTGTTCTTGAATGCTCGGTTCTTTCAAAACTTTATTTTTTTGATTTTGATTTTCAGTCGCTTCATCAGTGGTCAATTCTTCATTTTCATCTAATTCTTGATGTTTATTCTGTTGCTCTTGGCTCATATTAATTTTATTTTACTTTTAAAAACTCTAAAAAAACAAATTGCTTGCCATTCCTTTTTTGATGCCAATATGACAGAAAAAATCCGAATTCTCTGACAACGGTCTAAAAATTCGGATTTTTTTAAGGCTTTAAAAATTTTTATCTCCTGTAGTTATTTCTACTATCTCTACCTTCGTTGTTAGGTTTTGGATTTGCTTTTTTCACAACGATATTAAAATTCTGAAAATCAGTTTCATTTAAATTTTCTATAGCCTCTCTAGCTTCATCATCATTGGGCATTTCCACAAAGCCAAAGCATTTGGATCTTCCAGTTTCTCTGTCGATGATGATTTTTGAAGAGTCTACAGTGCCGTAGTTTTCAAATAATTCTCTTAAATCTTCGTCAGTGGTTTCTCGGTTTAATTTTGTTACAAAAATGTTCATAATCTATTTATTTTTTTATTTAATCGGCCAAAATGGAATGCCAACAAATAAACTTTTGATAGAAAAACCACTTTAAACGTTTTGCAAAGATAGACTTATTTTCATCATATGCATTATTTATTTCAGTTAAGTTTTTAAATGCCAGTTAGGTTTTATTATTTTTGGGGAAATTTTAATTTTTATAGATAATGAAGAGAATTGTTCTATCACTAATTTTGTGTTTTAGTGGTGTTTTCACTTTTGCAGATGAAGGAATGTGGCTAATGGCTTTTATTGACCGATTAAAATATTCTGACTGGCAAAAAGAAGGTTTACATTTGACGCCCGAAGAAATCTATAGTGTTAACCAAGCAAGTTTAAAAGATGCTATCGTCAGTTTTGGGGGCTATTGTACTGGTGAAGTGGTATCTAATCAAGGTTTAGTTTTTACCAATCACCACTGTGGGTACGGGGCTATTGCACAGCTTTCTACGCCAGAAAATGATTATTTACATGATGGTTTTTGGGCAAAAAGCTTTGAAGAAGAATTAAAGCCTGACAATCTTTATGTTCGTTTTTTGGTAAGAATGGATAATGTGACCAGCAGAATCGTGCGCCAGTTGAATGACAAGATGACGTCAGAACAAAGAGGAGAAATCATAAATGCTGAGATTGAAAAAATTAAGAGAGAAAATAATGAAAATGGTAGGTATGAGGTTGTTGTGAAAGATTTCTATGGAGGTAATGAGTTCTATTATTTTGTATATCAAGATTATCATGATGTCAGATTGGTTGGGACTCCACCAGAATCGGTAGGAAAATATGGTGGAACTTACGACAATTGGGAGTGGCCAAGACATACTGGGGATTTTTCAATTTTTAGAGTTTATGCAGATGCCAACGGAAATCCAGCTGAATATTCTCCGTCTAATGTTCCTTTGAAGCCAAAACATCATTTGCCCATCAAAAAAGGTGGTGTGAAGCCTGGCGATTTTGCTATGACTATAGGATATCCTGGTAGTACAGAGCGTTATATGTCTTCATTTGGAATTCAGCAAGCGCTAGATATCGAGTTTCCTGCATGGATTGATGCGGCGGCTAATGCTAGAGCGGTTCTAAAAAAATATATGGATAGTGATAATGCAATTAATTTAAATTATGCTTCTAAATATGCAAGCATCGATAACTACTGGAAAAATCGTATTGGCATGACCCAGGCTCTGAATAAGCTAAGAACTTATGATAAGAAAAAAGAAATTGAAAAAAATCTAACACAATGGATTGATAATGACCCAACTCGAAAAGCTAAATACGGCAATGTGCTAAAAGATATTCAAAATTATTATCAAATCTCTAATGATTATATAGCTAACCAAACTTATATTTCTCGTGGAGTATTGCCAGGTAGTTCTCTGGTATTGGTTGCTTACCGAATGAAAAATCTTTTTGATACTTATCACCGTCAAGATGCCGAAAATCAAAAGAATATGCTACCTCAAGTTCATGAAAGAATCGAATCTCAGTATGAGAACTTTAGCACTGAACTGGAGCGAGAAGCTTTAGCCGTTTTGCTTCAAAAATATTATGAAAATACGGCTGAAATTTATCATCATAAAGCCTTGAAAGATGCTTTAAAAGAATATGGAAACTTCAGTCAATTTGTAGAAGCAAACTATGAAAATTCAATTTTCAGAAATGCTACAGCGCTCAAGCAAGCTTTTGCTAACAATGATTTAGAAGCGTTTAACAATGACCCTATTTTTAAGATTTCAGCTGGTTTGATTCATTCTTATCAAAATGTGCCAGAAAATGTAAGGCAAGCGGAAGAAAAATATGAGAAAGCCTATCGTTTATTCATTCAAGCCTTGAGAGAATCTCAACCAAACAAAGTGTTCTACCCCGATGCCAATTTCACTATGCGCTTGAGTACGGGGAAAGTAGTTTCTTTGCCAGAGAATCCTACACGGCCAAGCGATGTTTCTTCAAATTACTACACTACTTTGAAGGGCGGTATGAGAAAATTCTTGCCTAATTCTGAATTTGATATGCCAACCGAACTCATTCGTCTTTATAACACTCAGACTTTTGGGCAATGGGCAGATGAAAATGGGAACATGCCTGTTTGTTTCTTGACTGATAATGACATCACTGGTGGAAACTCTGGCTCTCCTGTGATTGGCGGGAATGGCGAATTACTGGGCTTGGCTTTTGACGGAAACTGGGAAGCTATGAGTGGTGACATTGAGTTTGAAAAAGATTTGCAACGCACCATCAATGTAGACATTCGCTATGTGATGTTTATCATCGAGCAACTATCTGGTGCCAATAGAATCATCAATGAACTTGATTTTGTAGATTAATCAAAAAGTTTTTAATTTCGCGAGTTCATTAGTTCATTTATTCATTTAAATTTAAATTCAAACTGCCCTAATTGTGAAAATTTATAATTGGGGCAGTTAATATTAACTTGTATGATGATTTTCAGTAAATTAAAATATTTTTTAAGCCTTATATTTTTATACTTTATTTTAGCTACAATTCTCACACAATTTTATTCAAAAGTAGAATTGCATCAGCTCTTAAATACCTTTAACACACCTGCTCTAGACTTTTTTTTCAAATACTATACACACATCGGCTACGGAGCTGTTTCATTGATTTTCATCCCGTACGTTTTATACAAAAAATCTCTAAAAAATTTACTTCTCGGTATCCTAAATTTCTTGATTGCAGGGCTTAGCGTTCAGTTCTTTAAAAAAATAATCATAGGAGATATACTTCGCCCTATTAATTATTTCACGCCAAAGGATTTACATCTTATCGAGGGCGTTTCTTTAAACTCACATTATTCCTTCCCATCAGGGCATTCTGCCACAAGTATTGCTTTTTTTCTTTTTTTAGCCTATTTATTCTACAAAAATAAATATCTCCAAATTCTTTTTGCATTCATGGGCATTTTAGGAGCTTATTCTAGAGTTTATTTGTCTCAGCATTTTATAGAAGACACCATTGCAGGCGGAATGTTGGGCGTTAGCGCATTTTTTATCAGCTATGCTATCGTCAATAGAATTAACTGCGACGCATTGCAAAGAAGAATCTTCTCCCCAAATAAGCTGAAAAACAAAGAATAACTTCACGAATCTCACATGATTAAAACGCTAAATATCAACTTATTACAATACGATATTTCATGGGAAAATCCAGCTAAAAACTTTCAACAAATTCAGGCTCTTGAATCCTATTTCTCTGATTCAGATATTATCTTCCTGCCCGAAATGTTTTCTACGGGATTTAGTATGAATGTAGAAAAAATAGCAGAAAAAACATTCGGAGAATCCTTCCAATTTCTACAAAAATTAGCCAAAAAACACCATGCGCTTGTCGTAGGTAGCATTCCTGTGGAAGAAAAAGGAAGCTTCTACAATCGAATGTATTGGGTGGAACCCAACGAAACTTTCCAAATCTATGATAAAAGACATCTTTTTTCCTTTGCAGGAGAAGATAAATTTTATTCAGCAGGGAAAAGTCGGAAAATTTTCAGTTACCAGAATTGGAGTTTCTTGCCACAGATTTGCTATGATTTGAGGTTTCCAGTTTTTGCAAGAAATAAAAATGATTATGAAGTTTTATTTTACATTGCCAATTGGCCCAAATCTCGAATCAATGCTTGGAATCAATTATTAAAAGCTCGAGCTATTGAAAATCAATGCTTTGTAGTTGGAGTTAACCGCACTGGAATAGATGGGAATGGGATTGCCTACAACGGTAAGTCCCAAGTCATCAATCCTTTGGGTGAAAAAATAGAACCACTCCAACCACACGAATGCGTTTTACAATTTAGCTTAGATTTTTTAAGCCTTAAAAAAATTCGAGAAAAATTCCCTTTCCTCAAAGATGCTGATGAGTTTCATCTCAAATTTTAAACCCACAAGTTTTTAATTTTCAAAAGTTGCTCTATCACATCTCGCACACAGCCATCTCCCCCGTTTTTGGGCGAAATATAGTGTGCCACTCTTTTTACTTCTGGTACAGCATCAGCTGGACACGCCGCTAAACCACAATTTCTCATCACTTCCAAATCAAGAATATCATCGCCCATGTATAGAATTTCTGTCGGCTTCAAATCATATTTGAAATAAAAATCTTTGAAATCATCAAGCTTATCCTGCGAATCTAAATAAACATCCGTAATGCCTAAATCCTTGAAACGGGTTCTCACTTTTTCATTTTTCCCACCACTTATTATCCCCATTGGTATATTTTTTCTCACCGCATATTGCACCGCAAAACCATCTTTTACGTCCATCTTTCTACCCAAGCTGCCATCGCTTTCTAGGTAAACTTTGCCGTTGGTAAAGACACCGTCGACATCAAAAACCAAAGCTTTAATTTCTTTTAATTTCTCCTTGTAACTCATGTTATAATTCATCTATAATTCGGTTATAATTCATGTATATTTTTCTTGGATGGATTTCGTCAAAAGCTCGTAAATAGCTTTTTTACGGGGCATATCATTTAGCAATTCCAAATGCTGAGCAATCGTTTTTTCATCACCGCGCACCGCTGGCCCAGTTTGTGCTTCGTATGGATTTAGCTCCTTGATTTTTTCGGCAGTTTCTAGAATCAATGCTTGCAAAACTGAAAACGGCAAACCTTCTTTCTCGACTAAATCTTTCCCAATACCGTATAAATAATTAACAAAATTGCATACAAAAACTGCTGCTAAATGTATTTCTTTTCTTTTTTCTGAATTTAATTCATAAACCCGATGCGTTATTTTTTTAGCTAAATTTTTTAAGGCTTTTAAAATTTCAGGATTTTCTGCTTCTATGAAGAAAGGAATTTCATCATATTTCACATAACGATCTTTGGAGAAAGTTTGTAGCGGATAAATCACCCCTTTCTTAAAATTCCCCTTCAGCCTCTCAATACTTGACGTGCCACTGGTGTGTGCCACAATCGCATCAGGAAAAGGAATTTGCTGACTCAATTCTTCTATCGCATCATCAGCCGTTGCTATGATGAACACGTCTGCTCGCTGTAACTTTTTAATATCATCCGTATATTCAATATGATTTGCTTCGCCCAACTCCGCAGCTTTATCAAGTGAGCGATTGTAGATTTGCTTTACTTGAATCGTGTTTTGAATCATTGCCCGCACCAAATGATGTGCTACATTTCCCGATCCTAAAATTGAAATCGTCATGATCTTCTGATTTTAATTTTAACAAAAATAAAGAATTAATCAAAGATTAAAATAACTTCATGTAAGTATTTTTAAAGCGATTCCCTGAGATTAGATATTGGTTTTATATTTTTTTATCAAAGCTTTTAAAATCGCCCAAGTTTCTCGGTCTAAAACGCCGTCATAATTCGCTGGGCGAAAGTGCATTTGAAAAGCACTGACTACTCTCTTCGATTTTTTAGTCCACTCACCATTTGCTTCAATTTCATAACCGTAGCGAGCAAAATCTTCTTGTACGGTTTTTATAAAAATAGAATCGTTGAGAAGTTCAGGTAAGAATTGTGCTTCATAAAATTGCTTATCATATTCCTCATACCACGCACCGATTTGGTAATCTCTATACAATTTTTCCCATGGGAATAGTGGCCCAGGGTCATTTTTCCGCTGTGGGGCGACATCGCTATGCCCTAAAACATAATCAGGTGCAATTTCATAACGCTCGATGATGTTTTTAGCCAAAGCGGCTACTTTTTTTATTTGATAATCAGGATAAGCAAAAAAATATTTTTTCCCATCATATTCGGTAGAACCTTGATTCACGATTTCAATCCCTATGCTTGAATCGTTTAAATTCGTCCGTCCACTCCAGAAGCTCACCCCCGCATGCCAAGCTCTCGCATCTTCACTCACCAAAATATCGATTTCTTTATCATTTTTATCATTGATTAAATAATGTGAGCTCACCGCTTGCTTGGTCAGAACGCGCATAGAAGTGGGGTAATCAAGAGCCGTGTAGTGCAAAATCAAAAATTTCACCCGATAATCTTGCCCAATTGAGGGTAAAGAATCTGCATTGACGTTATAATTCTTCAAAACTGCCGCTTGGTAAACTCGGTCTTCTACCTTGCTGATTTCTTTGATGTAAACCGTATCTCGAATGGTTTTTTCAACGGTTTTTACCTGAATTCTTTTCGTTGCGGAACAAGAGGCTAGCAATACCAATACCAAAAGAGCAAAAATATTTTTTTGAAGCATAATAAATAAATCTTAAATAACTAATTGAGAAAAATTTAAGCCTTTATTTTTTCTAAAGGCTTAAAAAATTTTTCACATTTGGAATAGTGGTTTACTCTTCATCAAGTCATTTACATCGGCGCGGACTTCTTTTATTACCTGCTCATTATCATGATTTTCAATCACTTTGTTAATGAAATTAGCAATCGTTTCCATATCATTTTCTTTCAGTCCACGAGTTGTCACGGCGGCCGAACCCAAGCGAATTCCACTGGTGATGAACGGCGACTCGGTATCAAACGGAACCATATTTTTATTGCACGTAATGTCAGCATCTACCAAGGCTTTCTCGGCTATTTTCCCGTTCACGTTTTTATTTCTCAAGTCAATCAGCATACAGTGATTTTCCGTTCCGCCAGATACGATTTCATAGCCCATTTCCATCAAATGCTCTGCTAATTTTTTAGAATTTTTGATGACATTTTCACCATAGGTTTTAAATGCTGGGCTCAAGCCTTCGCCAAAGGCAATGGCTTTTGCGGCAATCACATTTTCTAATGGGCCGCCTTGATTTCCTGGGAAAACAGCTGAATTCAGTAATTCAGACATCATTTTAGGTTTCCCTGCTCTTTTCTTGCCAAATGGATTTTCAAAATCATTCCCTAGCATGATGATTCCTCCCCGTGGCCCGCGTAAAGTTTTATGCGTGGTAGAAGTTACAATATGGCAGTGTGGCATTGGGTTATTGAGTAATCCCTTGGCAATCAGCCCCGCTGGGTGTGCAATATCTGCCATCAGCACAGCTCCTACCTCATCAGCTACTTTTCTAAATCTCTCATAGTCAATGTCTCGAGAATATGCCGATGCCCCGCAAATAATCATTTTTGGTTTCACTTCTTTAGCTTTAGCTTCCATCGCATCATAATCTATCAAGCCAGTTTCTTTATCTAGCCCATAGAAATAATTCTCAAACCGAATGCCTGAAAAATTCACGGGTGAACCGTGAGTCAAATGCCCCCCGTGAGATAAATCTAAACCTAAAATCTTATCTCCCGCAGCTAAACAAGCTAAATAAACTGCCGCATTGGCTTGCGAACCAGAATGCGGCTGTACATTCGCATATTCTGCACCAAAAAGTTCCTTCAGGCGGTCGATCGCGAGTTGCTCTACTTCGTCTATAACCTCACAGCCGCCATAGTAGCGCTTCCCAGGGTAGCCCTCCGCATATTTATTCGTCAGCACAGAACCCAAAGCCCTCAGCACATCATCGCTCACATAGTTTTCTGATGCAATCAGTTCTATACCATTCGTTTGCCTCTCTTTTTCCTTTTGAATTAAATCAAAAATTTTATCCATAATTATTTATTTTTATAAATTTATTCCTATTTGTATTCCCGTCATTTTTCGGTAGAACTCCAGCGCCTCATCATCCGTCATCATCGTTATAAAATCTATAACGCCCAAAATCTGATGATACACATCTTTCCCCTCATAGCGATGTGGCTCTGGCAGTAGAGACAAAGTTAAGCTTTCTTCTTTAGTTCGTTGATTTTTTTCTTTTACCACTGCAGGAACAAAATAGCTGAGCAAAGTCCCCATCACCCGATAACCCGCCAACTCGATTTCCATCACACTTTTGTGGCGATAAATATGCTCAAAAGAGAAATCCCTAATCTGCTGCAACGCCACCGATTTATTCAAAATTAAATCAAACAACGACGTCTCAAACTCCCCCGCCAGTAACTTCTCATGATGAATCACATAGCGCTCATACACCAGTTGCGTCAAAACACTAATCGCCTTTGCCCGCAGGTAAGCAATCGCATCATTTTTATCAGTCACCACACTCAGCTTCCGTTCAATTTCTTCAGGTTGCACCTCGCCCAGCTCCACCACTATATTTTTCAAAAGCTCAAGGCAAGTCCCGTGGTCTATAATCTGAAGCCGATGCGCATCCTCAAAGTCTATAATATTATAGCAAATATCATCCGCCGCCTCTGTAAGCCACACAAACGGATGCCGAGCAAAAGAAACAGGCGAATCCTGAATTTTTTTCATCCCCGTTTGCTCCGCCATTCTCACAAAAATTTCTTTCTCCGACTGGAAAAACCCAAATTTCCTAAGCCTTAAAAAATTTTTATCCTTAGCCGAAGACTCACACGGGTATTTAGCAATCGCCGAAAGCGTGCTATAAGTCAATAGCATTCCGCCCTTAGACTTCCCACTTTGGGCATGCGTCAACACACGAATCGCGTTGGCATTCCCCTCAAACTGAGTCAAATCCTGCCATTCAGCCTCGCTCAGCAGCGGGCGAATCAACCCCTCATTCTCCACAAAATACTGCGCCACAGCATCTTCCCCAGAATGCCCAAACGCTGGGTTCCCAATATCATGGCACAAAGCAGCCGACGAGATAACGTATGCCAAATTATGCTTATAAAAATACCTGCTCTCCTTGCTCAGCTCAGACTTATACCGCGAGGCAAAAAAATGCCCAACCAAATGCCCCAAACTCCGCCCCACAGACGCCACCTCCAGCGAGTGCGTAAGCCGATTGTGAACAAAAGTGGTGCCCGGCAACGGGAAAACCTGTGTCTTGTTTTGCAACTTCCTGAACGCTGGCGAAAAAATAATGCGATCATAATCCCGCTGAAATGCCGTCCTATAATCCTGATTTGCCCCCTGCCCCGTTGCCCAAGTTCGCTGGTCGCTATAAAGTCTATTCAAATCAGTCATCTATTATTAAAATTTTTTTTAAAAGCCTTGCCAAAAATAGTAAATTCTAAGTAAGGATTTTTTTTTTAAGCCTTAAAAAATTTTACCAACAATTTTTCCTGAAGATTTTTTTTTGGGGGGGGCGGCATTCACGGCTATCCATTCCAATTCCGCAGTCATCTGCTTACAAAAAAATAACGCCAAAAGAGTTCACACCTGCGTGTTCCACTCTTTGGCGTTTATTTTTTGTAGCCGCATCTGCCTTTGCGGGATTTCCATTCCTATCCGTGCCGCAGTTTTAGCACATCATCCGTGCCATATTTACCCAAAAGCATTTAGCACCCAAGTATACAAAACCAATGCACTTAGCCGTAAATCACCTATTACCTTACTCCCTCGTGCTTTTTCACAACTAATTCTCCGCTATCGCTTACCGTTATTCTCCAAGCTGTTCCATCTGGGGAATCTAGAACAATGCCAGTATTCTCGGACTTACCTGCTACTTCATTTGAAATCACATGCAAATCACCATCCTTACTCATCGCAAGTGCTGCTGAGTTAGGTGAGTCAGCAGCTATCACTATAGGGAAATTTTCGGTAGCTATGACTCTATATCCTATGGCTATTCCGCCCGCTACTTCTGAACGAGAGGCACTCCCTATAGCAATGCTATTAATAGCATTAGTATCAGTAGTTCCCCCTATAGCAATGCTAAAATTAGCTTTAGCCTCTCCATGTATAGCTAAAGAAGAAGCCCCTGTAGATTGAGATCCTATCCCTATAGCAACAGATCCATGATCTGTAGTAGAGTTTTCAGTGCCTGCGGTGGTATATAGTCCTATAGCAATAGAATTCCTCCCATAAGCTTTAGAATTTGCCCCAATAGCCATAAGACCATTATAGCTCGCTGTATTAGTATTATCAATCGCCTCTGCTCCATAGCCAATGGCTACAGACCTATTACCCTTTAGTTTTACATCATGCCCTATGCCTATACTATTCAAGCCAAATACTCCAACGTTATCGGCAGTAGACTCAAGAGGTATCGTCATGTCTATACCTCCTATATTGCCGCCATAAATTTCACCTTCACCATCTGCATTATATGTAATTAATGGTCTCCTCTTAGCATCTACAAAACCATAGCTGATGTATCTAGTAACACCATCTAATACGGTAGTATCCAATGTTTTTTGCAATCCACTGGGTTCCAGTTTCACAAAGCTTTTATCACCAGTGGTGCCATCAAAATTAAAGCGGTAATAGCCTGGTGTAGTCACATTTGCTATTGTAGGGTCTGGTAATTGCTTTAAATTTTCTTCTGTTATAACCACGGCAGGGGAAGTTACGTAGACAAGCATCCCGTTTTGCTCTGCCCCTAAGTTGGCCAGCATCGCTGTAAGGGCTTCGCCCGTTACTTGCGGGGTCAGTATACCCTCTGGCGTATTGCCATTAGTATTTTTTGCTTTCACCTGTAATGTGGCTTGTGGCTCATCTGTATTAACGCCTACTTGGGCGGTGGCCGCAACCGCTGATAATACAACGAAAGAAAGTAATAATTTCTTCATTTGTTTTAATTTTTTTGGTTAATATTTTATTGATTTATTCTTTTCTTGATTAAATTTTTGCTGTTTTTTATTCAACTTTTTTTTACTTCTTCTTTTAGAAAGAGCCCCAACCCGTGAGGCTCTTCTTTTTTGAAGAAATTACTATTCTCACACAGGTGAAAATAGAAAAACCGCACAAGATTTTCTTGCACGGTTTTGCGGTTCGCTCCCGCAGGGAAGCAAAAAATTATTATAAGTTATTGATAATGAGTTGTTTAGCTTATTATCTGTGTGTGTGTGTGTGTGTTTACACTTTATTTTGAAACTCACAAATTTCATTTGTTAAAATTTCGTTATTTTTTTGTTAAAAATTTCCGTTGAGATTTTTTCACTTTTCTCAACCTGCCCGCAAATGTATTTTACGTTTTTGAATTATGCAAATTTATCGCTCATCTTTAAGTTTATTTTATTTAAATTCAAATTAAATGCAGTTTAAAATTTAAGTCATTCGTTATAACTATTTTAATTTAAGAAAATTATAAATTATAATCAAGATTTTTTTTTCAAGCCTTAAATTTTTTGTTAGCATTTTTTTCTAAAAGATTTTTTTTAAGCCTTAGAAAATTTTTATATTTAATCTTTTTATTTAAATTTCGAAACAAAAAGTATTTTCATGGGAAAATTTGATGTAACAGTTATTGGCTCTGGGCCAGGTGGTTATGTAGCGGCAATACGTTCGGCTCAGTTGGGGTTCAAAACAGCTTTGGTAGAAAAATATGATACATTGGGCGGGACTTGCCTCAATGTTGGCTGCATCCCGTCAAAGGCGCTTTTGGATTCTTCTGAGCATTATTCCAATGCCAAAGAAAACTTTAGCGAGCACGGCATTGATGTCGGGAATTTGTCTGTAGACCTAAACCGCATGGTTGAAAGAAAACGTGCAGTTGTGGAGCAAACGACTAAGGGCATTGATTTCTTGATGGATAAAAATAAAGTCACTGTTTTCCATGGTTTGGGGAGCTTTAAAGACCAAAATACATTGGAAATCAAAGGCGAAGAGGTGCGGGAAATTAGCTCAAAGCACTTCATCATCGCTACTGGCTCTAAGCCCGCCTCTCTCCCATTCATCAAGATTGATAAGGAAAAAATCATTACATCTACAGAGGCTCTGGAGCTGCGGGAAATTCCACAGAAAATGATAGTAATCGGCGGTGGAGTCATCGGGCTAGAGCTGGGCTCGGTATACCAACGCTTGGGGGCAGAGGTGAGCGTGGTAGAGTATATGGATAGGCTGATCCCTAGTATGGATGCTGATCTTTCTAAAGAATTGAGAAAAATTCTAAAAAAAGAGGGTATGGATATTCAACTGAAGTCAAAAGTGACGAGCGTGGAAAGAACGGGCGATAAAGTTGAAGTGCAGTTTGAAAATAATAAGGGTGAAAGCCAAAGTATAGAAGGTGATATTTGCCTAGTTGCCGTGGGGCGAAAACCTTACACCGAGGGGCTCGGCCTAGAAAATGTGGGCGTAGAATTAGACGAAAAAGGGCGCATAAAGGTGGACGAGCATTTGAGAACTAATGTGGAGAATATCTATGCCATTGGCGATGTGATACGTGGTGCAATGCTGGCTCACAAGGCGGAAGAAGAGGGTATTCTGGTGGCGGAGCAATTGGCTGGGCAGCGGCCGCACATTGATTATAATCTGATACCAAGTGTTGTGTATACTTGGCCAGAAGTTGCTGGTGTGGGCAAAACTGAGGAGCAACTGAAAGAGGAAAAGGTGGATTATAAAACGGGGAAATTCTTGGTGAGAGCTTTGGGGCGTGCACGAGCCAGTGGTGATATTGATGGTTTTGTGAAAATCCTCTCTGATAAGAAAACAGATGAAATTTTGGGTGTACACATGGTCTCAGCCCGTGCTGCAGATATGATTGCCGAGGCTGTGACGGCGATGGAATTCAGGGCTTCTGCCGAAGACCTTGCAAGAATCAGCCACGCACATCCTACTTATATGGAAGCCGTGAAAGAGGCCGCCTTAGATGCCACCGAAAAGCGAGCGATACATAGTTAATTTATCTTACTCGTAGTGCATTATGCTGTTCATGATATTTAACTAACTTATAATTAATTGAATATGCCAAAATTTAAGGTCTTGGAACAAGCTTTTATTACTTTTTTAGAAATGCACTACGGGTATATAATATAATATATTAATGGAAAATATTTCTCAGGAAGAAAAATAAAATAACCGACACGAGAATGAACTTCCCAAAAGTGATAGAAAATAAAAAATTTTCTTTCAGTTTTCGATTTAAAAAGATTAAATTAAAATAATACCAAATGTAATATAAAATTACTGGAATTAGAGAAACAAATAGAGCATTAAATTTAAAGGCTTTATAAAATTCTAAATGCAACAGACTATGCAAAGCTCTTTGCCCGCCACAGCCAATACAATCCCAGCCAGTTGCTGCCTTGAACGTACACACTGGATAGAACAAGCCAGGGTTCTCTTCTGGATTGTGCTTATAAAAATGCTGTAAAAGAAATCCTGCTAATAATAGTAAAATTACTAGCAAAATTCCTTTTAAAATTTTATTTCTGCTGCGAATTTTCAATGTTTCGCTGGATTTCATCCATTATTTCTTGAAAATATTCAGGATTCGTTTTATACAAATATGCCACGTAAATCATATTAACTACAGCTATAGCAATGGCTATGTATGATAGAATCTTAGCGTATTTCTCTGCATTATTTGCTCCTAAGAAGTCTTCTTTAGCTACTTTGCTCTTAGCTTGAATTGCAAAAACAATAGCTATAATACCTAGCACAAAACCAATAAAACATGGTGAAAAACAGCCCAATAATGTTGAAATGATACTGAGCGGTAAGTAATTTGTTCTTTCTCTTTGATTTAAATTTTCCATAAAGTGTTTTTTTAGCTTAATAAAATTCCTGCAATGGTAGCTGATAGCAGCGATGCCAATGTTCCGCCCAAAAGTGCTCGCAAACCAAATTCAGATAAGATTACACGTTTGCTAGGCGCCAATGAGCCAATGCCACCAATCTGGATTCCTATTGAAGCAAAATTAGCAAATCCACAGAGCATATACGTTGCCATGATGATCGATTTTTGTGAAGTCAGTGCTAAGCCTGTACTGGTATTTTTCAGTTCAGCAAGTTGCCCATATGCGATGAATTCACTCGCTACTAATTTGATTCCTAAAAGCTGCCCCATTAAGCTAATATCTGTGGTCGGTACGCCAATAAGCCACATGAGCGGAGCAAATAAATAGCCTAAAATCATTTCTAATGATAAGGTTTTGTATATAGTGTGAGCTGCTATAATTTCGTTTAAATGTGTGACTTCCCCTACCCAACCCAATATGCCATTTACCATGGCAATCATCGCAATAAATACCAAAAGCATTGCTGCTACATTGACGGCAAGCTTTAATCCCTCTGAGGTTCCGTTTGACAAGGCCTCTAAAAAATTAGTCCCGACATTTTCCATTTTCACTTCCAAATTTTCAGTCGGTTTTTCAATCTGTGGATACAATAATTTAGCTACAACTACCGCTCCTGGTGCTGCCATGACTGATGCTGCCAGTAGATGACGTGCAAATTTCTGCATTTCTACGGGGTCATTCCCTCCCAAAAAATTGATATACGCACCTAAAACACTCCCAGCTACTGTCGCCATACCACCTATCATCACCAATAGGATTTCAGATTTCGTCATGCGAGAGAGGTATTCTTTTATCATCAGCGGAGCCTCAGTCTGCCCCAAGAAGATATTCCCAGTAACAGAAAGGCTTTCTGGCCCAGATGTTCCTAAGATTTTTTTTAGACCTTTAGCAAAAAATTTTACAACAGCTTGTATGATTCCAAAATAAAATAAAACGGAAGTTAATGCCGAAAAGAAAATAATCACTGGCAAAACTTGAAAAGCAAAAATATACCCGAACGAATTGTCATCTAACAAGTTACCAAGTAAAAAGGAGGTTCCTGCTTTGGTATAATTCAATATTTCGATAAAAATTTTCCCTACAGTATCAAAAAAAGAACCAATGAAACCAAAGTCAAATCGGTAATTCCCGACATCAAACCCGATGGTATCTCCTTTTAAAATCCCTATAGCTAATATTAACTGCATCACTAAACCCACGAAAATAGTTTTCCAGTTGATAAAAGATTTTTTTTTGCTAAATAAAAAAGCAATTCCTAAAATTACAATTATACCTAAAACCCCTCTTAAGATTTCCATTGATGTCTAATATTTTACTTATTCTTTTTCTCTTTTGCTCAGTTCATCTCTGATGCTTGCTGCTAATTCATAATTCTCTGTTTCTACTGCTTGTTGCAATTGTTTTTCGAGTTCTTTTATTGTGAAATTTAAAAGTTTTTCTTCTTCAGATTTATTTTCATTCGTCAATTCTTTCTCAATTTCGTGAATAGCTGCTTTTATTTCTTCTGAATCCTCTTCGGTAATAATTTCCATTTTTATTCCAGCCCTATCCATCACTTCTTTTTTCACATAAATCGGGCAATTAAACCGAACCGCTAATGCTATCGCATCACTCGTTCTGCTGTCTAGCTCATGCAAGATATTGTCTTTATCTTCAAAGATGATATTGGAATAAAAGATTCCTTCTTCTAAATTATAAATCAGCACATTTTTCATCTCTATCTCTAGTAAATGACAAAAATTCATAAACAAATCATGAGTCAATGGGCGAGGTGGCGTTAAATCTTTTTCTAAAGCTAAAGCAATGGCCTGAGCTTCAAAGTTACCAATAATGATGGGCAATTTTCTACCACCGAACTCTTCTTCTAATATTAATGCGTAAGCTCCTACTTGAGTCTGGCTATATGAAATTCCCCTTATGTTTAGCTTGATATAATTCATAATTAAAAAGTAAAAATACTATTTTTAGTGCGCTTCACCTAAATTTTATTCAAAATAAGAAGCCGCTATCTGTTTAGTGGTTGCTACTGCGAGTTAAATATCTGTTTAATCCCTTTTAAACTTCAATATTCAATTCAATTTACCAGCTAAAAACTTTAAGTAAGAATTTATGATATTTATTGTTTTTTTTTAAGCCTTTAATTTTTTTATAGCTTCGGTGAGTTTTGGCACAACTTCAAATGCATCTCCTACAATTCCATAATCAGCTGATTTGAAGAAAGGTGCTTCGGGGTCATTATTTATAACAACAATCGTTTTGGAGGAGTTAACTCCTGCCAAATGTTGTATAGCTCCACTAATGCCTATTGCCAAATAAAGATTGGGGGCAATCGCTTTGCCTGTCTGCCCTACATGCTCTGAGTGTGGACGCCAGCCCATGTCTGAGACTGGTTTAGAGCATGCTGTAGCTGCTTCTATGCTTTGCGCCAATTCTTCTATCATTCCCCAGTTTTCTGGTCCTTTTAGGCCTCTACCTCCAGAAACAACTCGTTCTGCTTCTTTCAAGTCAATTTGACCATTGTCGTGTACTATATTCTCTACTTTAATTTTATTTTCTACTTGAGGTAAATCCGCTGTTTTCACCTCAATTTCTATTGGATTTTCCTTTAAGCCAAAAGCATTTACAGCTAGTGTTAAAACTGGAGTTTCATCCCTAGTTTCTACCCAAGCTAAGGCTTTGCCTGAGAATGATGTTCTTTTCACTACCAGCGGGTGTATTCCTTGTGGTTTTTCTAAAATATTTGTGATTATTGCAGACTCCAGCTTCACTGCGACCTGCGACGCAATACTCGTTCCTTCAGCACTATGCGAGAAAACAACGGCTCCATCTGCTTTTTCTGCAATAAACTGAGCTACAGCCCTATGGTTGATTTCTTTCGCTTTTAGCGAATAAACCTGATTTACACCATATTTACCTAATTCTTCTAGATTTTCAGCATTTACGCTAACGGCTATGACGTCTGTACCGTACTGATTTGCAATTTCTCTTGCAAAACTTACCGCTTCAAGTGCATGTTTTTTAAATTTTCCTTCTTGAGATTCTGTATAAACTAAAATAGACATTTCTAACTTTTTTTAAATCACTTTAGCTTCTTCATGCAGAATACGAGCAAGTTCCTCTACATTATTTTTATCTATCAACCGAACCGATGAGCGAGGCTCTGGTTTTTCAAAACGTTGATATTTCACTTGAGTTTCTACATTAATGCCAGTTATTACTTCTAGTTTTTTTGAACGAGCTTGCATAATTCCGCGCATATTTGGAATTTTCAAATCTGCCTCATTCACTATACCTTTTTTACCTGCTATCACTGCTGGTAGCATAAAACTCAATTTTTCTTC
Organism: Candidatus Ornithobacterium hominis; assembly: GCF_951229915.1. Lineage (GTDB taxonomy): Bacteria > Bacteroidota > Bacteroidia > Flavobacteriales > Weeksellaceae > Ornithobacterium > Ornithobacterium hominis. The sequence continues at coordinate 1,034,492 of NZ_OX579588.1, forward strand.
TCCTCCATCTATCTCTGATGTCGCATGAGCATCTTTCCCCTCGATTTCCAGTTGTATACAATTATTCACAAACGTATAATCCAACATTGCCGCCAACAGGCCTGGCACCGCTGAACCATTGTAATCAATTGATTCTATACCTGTTAATATCAAATCAAATTTCTTCTCTTTAGCTACTTTTGCAATTTTCTTTGCTGCGGAGAAACTATCTACTGGTTGTGAATCTACTCTTATCGCCTCATTAGCACCTATAGCCAAGGCTTTTCTCATCACAGGTTCTACTTCTGCACCTCCCACAGTCAAAACTGTAACTTCTGCACCTTGCTTTTCTTGAAACCAAATGGCTCGAGTCAGAGAATATTCGTCGTATGGATTGATAACAAACTGAACTCCATTTTTATCAAAAGCTTTAGCATTTTCGGTAAAATTTATTTTAGAGGTCGTGTCTGGAACACTGCTTATACAAACTAATATTCTCATCTATTTACTTTAAACTTAAGCATAAATATACAAAATATTATTTGCTATGCAAGAATAGTTTATGAAATGAGTTCCCTAGCTTGATTCAATGCTGCTTCGCTAATTTCATCTCCGCTAATCATTTGAGCTATTTCGTTTAAACGCTCATTATCAGACAATTTAGAGACATTCGTTGTTGTTTTCTCCCCACTTATCTTTTTCTCTACTTTCAGGTGTTGTTCCCCCAAAGCTGCCACTTGTGGTAAATGCGTAATGGCAATAACCTGAAGATCTTGGCTCATTTCTTTCATCATCTGCCCCATTTGCCCGGCAATCTTCCCCGAAACCCCTGTATCTACTTCATCTAAAATCAAACTGGGCAATGAACGATAGCGCGACAAACTTTTTTTGATGGCTAAAACCAATCTAGAGCGCTCACCACCAGAAACTGACTTTTCTATCGGCGTAAGTTCTAAGCCCGGATTGGCAGAAAATAGAAATTGTATTTGATTCTTCCCATACTGATTAAAATGAGAAATTCTTTCTATTTGGATGGAAATTCTAGATTTACCCATCCCCATTTTTTTTAAGCTTTCTAAAATTTCATTTTCTACATTGGGTATAACCTTTTTCCTCCCTTCAATCAAGATTTCACTGAGGTTCTCTAGTTGCTGAAGCAACTCAACTCTTTTATTATCAAGACGTTGAATATTTTCATTTGACTCAGCTGCTTGCAGTAATTTCTCAGACAATTCATTTTTATAATCAACTAGTTCTGCGATATCATTTTTTTTATGCTTTTGCAGCAAAGCATTTACTTTATTTATTTTTTCCTTTATTTCTTGCTGCAACTCTGGGTTGGGTTCTATATCATCAGCACTATGGCTGATGTCTCTGCTTAGCTCATTGATTTCAATTTTGACATTTTCTATCCTTGATTGAATTTCTTGCCCTAATTTAAAGTAAGTTGAAACTTCTTTTATTTTCATAAACAATTCATTCAGAAGCTGTTCTATCCCTGGCTCTCCGCTGATGAGCACATCCATCTGTGATAAATTCTGAATAATTTGCTCTGCATTTTCTAAACGATTTAATTCTGCTTCTAAATCTTCTAAAACGATGTTTTCTAAGCCCGCAATGCTATCCAATTCTGTGAAAATAAACTCATTTAATTCTCTTTCTTTTTCCCAGGTTTTTTGCTGAAGAATAAATTCTTTTAATTCCATTTCGGTTTGATGAAATTCTGAAAGTAAAGTTTGATATTCTTCTCTTAATTTCAGCTGGTTAGCAAGTGTATCTAGCCAATCAAATTGAAATTCAGCGGTGATGATATTCTCAGAATCAAACTGTGAATGCACATCAATCAAGTGATTAGACAATTCAGAAATCACGCTCAGCGTAGTTGGAACATCATTCACAAAAGCACGGGTTTTCCCAGAGGGTAAAATATCTCTCCGCAGAATACTCAATGGCTCATAATCTAAATCATTTTCTAAAAAAAAGGACTGCAAACCCAAATTAGAAATATCAAATTCTGCTTCGATGACGCATTTTTCTTCAGAATTTTTTAAGGCTTTTAAATCTGCTCTTTCGCCCAATACCAACTTTAACCCACCGAGCAAAATTGACTTCCCTGCTCCAGTTTCTCCCGTAATCGTCGTAAAACCTTGAGCAAAATCTAAATTCAACTCATCGATTAGTGTATAATTTTTGATGAATAAATGTTTAAGCATAGGTTATTTATTCAGTTTTTCCCAAGAATCAGAATAATTCGGGGCAATTTTATGAAGTAAGTTTCTCAAATCTCCAATCGGGAACACGGCTGGTTCTCCTCCGCTAAAAATTTGTGCAATTTCGTTGTTTTTAGCTTGTAACACGTTGTCTAAAAAATAATTTTGTGTGTAGTTATTAGAAAAAATTAGTTTATCTAAGCTTAACAATGCATTTCCTATATTTTTTTTAGCTGAAATTTGATTTTCATGCATAATATCCAAACCTTTTCTATGATATTGGTACATCATCAAGCGAATTGGGGTATTTTGAGAAGCTAAGGTTGAATTCACCAGTGTGAACCGATTTCTTATTCCATCGGTACGACTCCAGCCAGAGAAATCTTGATTTTGTGAATTATTAGTAATTTGCTGAGCCATTTCATACCATTCTTTGCCTCCGTTTTGCCTAAATGTATCGGCATCTGCCCCCAGAATATAATAAATGTAAAAGGCAATCACATCTGTTAAATTTGTTCCACTAAATTTTCTTTGATTGAAGATTAATGGTTGAAAATCAATGTATTTAAACGTAAAATCATTATCCGTCAAATTCACTATCGGTGAGAAATAGTCGGAGTGATAAACGGGACGTCGGCTTTGCACGAGAAGTTGAGCTTTGTAAGTGTTATTTTGAATTTGCTCGGTGATTATCAAAGAAAAACTTACTTGAATTCTTTCAAAAGCTTTTAAATTTCTTTTGGTCCACTGTGTTGTATTTATAAAGTTTTTCAAACTCTTTTGCAACTCTACAAAGCTAGATCTTTTACTGGTTTGAATTTGGGAATAATCCACATTCACCTCAGCTAAAATTTCTTGTGAAAAATTTTTAAGGCTTAAAAAAAACAATAAAATCAAAAAAATGGGTTTCATCTACATGCTTTCTATTATGAAATTAATAATATCTTCTGCAACTTCTGACTTTAATTTTAAATCAAAATGTTGCACGCCATCGGGGGTTACAAAATCCACTTGATTAGTCGCATGTGCAAAGCCAGCGCCTTGGTTCTCTAGCGAGTTAAGTACAATTAAATCAGCATTTTTCTTAGTTAACTTTTTTTGGGCATTTTCTACAGCATTTTGAGTTTCTAAGGCAAAACCTATCAGCAATTGATGCTTTTTTCTTTTGCCCATTTCTTTCAAAATATCAGGATTCTTTATCAATTTAAGATTCAGCAGTTCGTCTTCTTTTTTGATTTTTTGTGCAGCAACCTGCTCGGGACGGTAATCGGCTACAGCCGCTGTCATAATAGCTACATCGCAAGAATCAAAGTTCCTCTCCACCTCATCATACATTTGCAAAGCAGATTCTACCGAAATGATTTCTATGTTTTTATGCTCTAACTTTAAATGAACGGGACCTGAAATTAGCTTGACCTCTGCTCCATTATCAGCAGCGACTTTAGCGATGGCATAGCCCATTTTACCTGTGGAATGGTTTCCAAAAAAACGGACTGGATCTATTTTTTCGTGCGTGGGACCTGCGGTAATCAAAATTTTCTTTCCTTTGAGGCGTTCTTTATTTTCAAAAAATTTCTGAAGGCTTAAAAAAATTTTTTCTGGTTCTTCCATTCTTCCTTTACCTACCAATCCACTCGCTAGTTCACCTTCAGTTGATTCTATGATGTGATTTCCAAACTGTGCTAATTTCTCTAGATTTTTCTTTGTAGAAAGATGAGAATACATATCCAAATCCATGGCTGGTGCAACAAAAACAGGACATCTTGCACTCAAATATGTGGTCAGCAACAAGTTATCTGCATACCCATGTGCCATAGCAGAAATTGTTTTAGCTGTAGCGGGTGCAACTAAAAAAACATCTGCCCACAGCCCCAGTTCTACGTGATTGTTCCACTGATGTTTTTCATCTTGAAATTCATATAAAACTTTTGATTCTGATAGTACGCTTAAAGTCAAAGGGCTAACGAATTCAATAGCCGAAGCAGTCATCACTACACGAACTTCGGCTTTATTTTTTTTTAATAAACGAACAAGTAAAGGGATTTTATAGGCTGCAATGCCGCCACAAACGCCTATGAGAATTTTTTTACCTGCTAGAGACATGTTTACTTTTCTTCTTCCGGTTTACGGAAATAGATTTCACCATCTTTCCACTCTTGCACGGCGATAGAGGTTGGCTTAGGTAATCTTTCATAGAATTTAGAAACCTCGATTTGCTCTCTGTTTTCAAAAATTTCTTCTAATGTATCATTGTTAGAAGCAAATTCATCTAATTTATCTAAGAGTTCAGTTTTTATCTCTGAGTTTAGCTGTTCTGCTCTTTTCCCCATGATGACGATGGCTTCATAGATATTGCCCGTTGGTTTTTGAATTTCTGCTCGGTTATATGTCTTTGTTGAAGCATCTGCTACAACGTTTTTAAAATCTGTGCTCATATATTTTATTGATTATTTTTTAGGATTTTTTGATGATGTTCTAACTCGTTTTCTATTTTTTTGTAATAATCAGCGGCTTCTTTAGCATACTGAGATTGCGGATAATTTCTAGAAAACAAACGATAGGTAGTTATAGCTTCTTTTAATCTTAATTCTTTTTTATCAAACACACTTTGCAAAGCCAATTCTGCTTTAGATTTCACTAGATACATGTAAGCTTCCTCTCGGTAATTAGAGTCAGGGTAGTCGTCTATAAAGTTTTCAAAATTATTTGCTGCTGATTTATAGTACAGCGTTGTAAAATACGATTTAGCGATTTCAAAATACTTTTTTTCCAGCTTTTTTCGTAATTCATTAATCAATTGATTCGCTTCCGCCACCCTATCAGAATCAGGGTAAACGTCTATAAAACCTTGCAATTCTTTGATTGCTTCGATCGTGTTAGATTGATCTAAATTGTATTCTGGTGAGCCTTTATAATAGCTAAAAGCTGACATATATAGAGCTTCTTCAGCTCGTTCAGATTTATTGAATCCTAAAAAGAAATTTTTGAACTGCTTAGCTGCCAAGGGGTAATTTTTATCATAAAAATTTGCATAAGCTCCCTTCCAAGCGATTTCTTCTGCTTGGGGAGTCCCAGCGTAGCTCGCAGTTATTTTTTGATATAATTCTAAAGCTTTATCCCATCTTTTTTCTTCATACATTTGGTCTGCTATTTGCAAAATGTATTGAGGGTCATCGCTTTTTAGCGCTTCTTCAAAAGTTTTATTACATGATTGCAACAGAAATAAAACGCTAAAAAACCATATAAAATGTTTAATCATTTGGCAAAAGTAAGGATTTTTTGAATACAATAAAATATGATTTTTCTAAAGCCTATTTTTAAAATTTTTATTCATTTCACTCACTTTTATTTTCTCTACAAGTTGCGAACTAGCTGCTATAATTGGCAATCGCGTATATCGACTGCAAATACCCTTTATCTCAAGCAGAGCTTTGATTCCCGCTGGGTTTCCCTCCAAGTAAATTGCTTTTATTAAATTTTGAATGCTATAGAAAATTTCATAAGCCGCAGTCGTCTTTTTATTCAATGCTAAATTTATCATTCGTGAATATTCTGGGACTACCTGCCCTATCACAGAAATCACCCCGTCTCCACCAGCCAAAGTCGTGGAAACAGCCAACTCATCATCACCGCTCAGCACCAAAAAATCATCTGGTTTTTCTGCAATAATTTCTAAGCCTTGTAAAAAATTCCCGCTCGCTTCTTTTATTCCAACAATATTTTCAAAATCTTGAGCCAAACGCAAAGTCGTTCGGCTCTCTATATTGCTGCCAGTTCTGCCTGGCACATTGTAAATGATAATTTTTTTATCAACATGTTCTGCTATAAACCGAAAATGCTCATAAATTCCCTGCTGCGTTGGTTTATTATAATACGGAGAAACTGAAAGTATAGCATCAAAATGCGTAAAGTCACCTTGTGAAATCTCTTGCTGAACGGCAAAAGTATTGTTACCTCCCACTCCCAAGACTAACGGCAAACGCCCATTATTCTCTTCTATGATTAGCTCTTTGATCCGCTCTTTCTCTTTAGCACTAAGTGTTGGAGTTTCTGCTGTCGTTCCCAGCACTACCAAAAAATCTGCACCACACTCCACCGTATGGTTTACTACATTTTTTAAGCCCCTCTCATCCAATTCATTATTTTTGGTAAAAGGTGTAATCAATGCAACTCCTGTCCCTCGCAAACATTCCATAGATTGTTTTTTTTAGTAAAAGTAAAATTAATGAGAATCACTTGATTTATCAAAATTTATATATTCATTTGAAATCTGAGCAAAATTATATGTTTAATTTTTTTGAAACTTTTCTTTTGGATTTTATCTTTGTTGAATCAAAAAAAATTTAATCATGCATATTGCTATTGCTGGAAACATTGGGGCAGGGAAAACTACACTTACAGAACTTTTGGCTAAAAATTTTGAGTGGACAGCTCAGTATGAGGACGTAGATAGAAATCCGTATTTAGATGATTTCTATAATGATATGGAAAAATGGGCATTCAACCTGCAAATCTATTTTTTAGGTAGTCGATTCAGGCAAATCAAAGAAATTCGAGAGAGCGGCAAAGACATCATTCAAGATCGTACGATACACGAAGACGCTTTTATTTTCGCCAACAACTTGCATGATATGGGCTTGCTGATGACGCGAGATTATGAAAATTATCTAACAGTCTTTAACCTGATGAATTCCTTTGTAGAAGCGCCCGATTTATTGATTTATCTGCGAGCTTCCATCCCCACGCTAGTCAAGCAAATTCAGAAACGCGGCCGCGAATACGAGAGCACCATTAGCATCGATTACCTCAATCGGCTTAACGAAAAATATGAAGAATGGATCAAAGGTTACAATGACGGGAAATTGCTCATCATTGATGTTGATCATATTGACTTTGTAAGCAATCGTGAAGATTTAGGTTTGATTATTGATAAAATTCAAGGTGAAATCAACGGATTATTTTAATTTTTTTTAAGGCTTAAAAAATTTCTAAAATAGAGCAGTCTGTGTTTAGAATAAATTATTCATAAAGTAAATGATTTATTAAAACCTAAATCAATTCCGTTTATGGTTAAAAGAAATCTAAAATTTTTTGAGGATTTTAAAATAAGAATTTTAACGAAAACAATTACAATTTACAGCAATTCAATAACTCAATATGTTTGTATTCTCCGAAAAAAACTTAAGTAATTTTAAAAATAAATCTCGTTTAATAATGTGCTACGGGTTCTTCATTGTATTTGCTTTATTCTCATATTCTTGTAAAACAATGAAATTCAGTAGCTTAAAAAATGGCGATTTAATTTTTGTCCAATCTAATGAGAAGCATTTATCTGGTGCAATCAGCCGAGTAACCAAAGAAAGCAAAGAAACTTCTTACGACCATATAGGAATCATCAAAAAAAGAAAAAATGCGATTTCAGTTTACCATGCAACAGCCCAAGGTGGCTCAAAAATAGAATCTTTAAATTCTTTTCTCAAAAATCATAATGATGTGAAAATTGACATATTTCGGCTTAAAAAAGAGCATCAAAAGGCTATTCCCCACGCTTTAGAAAAAGCATCTCAAATGCTTGGTAAGCCTTATAATTTTACATATATTCTTAGTGATTCCAGCTACTATTGTTCTGATTTCATCGAACGAATCTTCCGAGAACATCAAATTTTTGAACTAAAACCTATGACATTCAAAAATCCAGAAACTGGTGAAATAGATGTTTATTGGAATGAATTTTACCAAAAACAAGGCTTGGAAGCCCCTGAAGGGAAGCTAGGTTGCAACCCGAATGGACTTTCAATGTCTGATAAAATTGAATTTGTTCTCACCCTACAAAATCCTTAATTTTTTCTAAGGCTTAAAAAAAATTCATCGAAGCTCATTCACAAATTCAGGAATTTGAACTTTTTGACTTTCATTTTTGTATAAATCAATAAGGCTAAATGCATGATTTTCTAATCCTAAAAATGGCTCTACCAAAACCACTAGCGTATCCTCCACTCCTGTCACAAAGACTTTATCTTTCAAAATCCAGTTTTGCTCTCCTACTCCACTCTGTTTTTCGTAAATGCAAAGCCATCTCATGTTTTGAGCTTCAGGAATTTGAATTTCTGCTTTTAAATTAGAAAATCGCACCACTTGTGGAATCAAAACCTCCGCAGAATCTCTTTTAGTCTTTGGTACCAAAGCTGGATTTTGATAAATATTATGCTTCAATTCTTGTGTGATTTGTGTATGATGTAGCAATGATTTTGCACTGAAAAGCACATTTCCATAAATATTTTTTGTCGCTCTTGCCAGTTCAATTTGTTTTTCTAATTCCTTAGGTTGATACCAAGCTCGGTCTTTCCCGTCATTGATTTTATACGGTGCATTACCGATGTAGATTTTCGTATTTGCCGCATTATCATTCCACCATTTAGCTAATACGCGATGAGATGCTACTGGATAATCTAAGCTCCAATAAAGTTGTGGCACTAGGTAGTCTATCCAGCCTTTTTCTGCCCACAGCAGCGGGTCGGCATATAAATCGTCATAATTAGATTGCCCGCCGCGGGTATCAGAGCCCCGCGGGTCTCTATCTTTGTTTCGCCAAATACCAAACGGGCTAATCCCGAAATCTACCCAAGGTTTCTTTTTCTCGATAAGACGATGAAGCTTGAAGATGAGCGAATCTACGTTGGAGCGTCGCCATTGTTCTAAACTTTGATTTTTCTCTCTATACTTTAAATAAGAATTTTGGTCGTTAAAGTTTTTACCCGCAATTTTATAAGGATAAAAATAATCGTCAAAATGCAGAGCATCAATATCATAGTTATCTAAAATCTCCTCACTTAGCTTGAGCAGATGTGCTTCCACTTGTGGTAAGCCAGGGTCATAATAGTATCTATTCCCGTACTGAATCATCCAATCTGAATGCTGAAAAACATCATGCTTTGGGCTTAAATTCTTTTTATTTAAATCTGTCGTCGCACGGTATGGGTTAATCCAAGCGTGAAACTCCATTCCATTTTTGTGAGCCTCGTCTATCATCCATTTGGTGAAATCAAAATCTCCCTGTGGCGATACGCCTTCTTTCCCCGTCAAAAAACGGGAATAAGGGGCAAAGCGAGTTGGGTAGAATGCATCGCCCGCCGTTCTGATTTGTACAATAACGGCATTAAAGTTTAGATCTTTATAAAATTTAATAAGCTTTAGAAAATCTTCTTTTTTCTTCTCATTAGAATCTAGCGCATTTTTGGGCCAATCTATATTGTTAACGCTTGCTATCCAAACGCCACGAAACTCTGATTTTTGTGAGTAAAATTTTTCAAGACTTAGAAAAAAGAAAGTAAATGCAATAACGTATTTCATAAAATGAATTTCTCTGGTGATTTGTTTAAACTTTAATTAATTTTTTTTAAGGCTTAGAAAAATAAGTGAAAAATAGCTTTCATACCATATATTTTATCTAAGTTTTGATAATCAGAAGATTTCTCGTTATTTTCAGTATAGTTTAGATTTTTTTATAAAATTTTTAAAAGCTTTTTTTTTATTTTAAATGTTAAATTTATAAAGGGCTTAAAAATTTAATTCTCAATAGATTGAAATCCACAATAAGCATGTAAAACTGCTGGGATTGCTATGCCATCCTCTGTCTGGTAATGCTCTAGTAGAGAAGCTAAAATTCTTGGCAAAGCCAATGAGCTACCATTCAATGTGTGGCATAGCTCGGTTCCTTTTTCCGTTTTATACCTTAATTTTAATCGGTTGGCTTGGAATGCTTCGAAATTAGAAACACTACTCACTTCTAGCCATTTTGCTTGTGCTGAAGACCAAACTTCAAAATCAAAAGTTGATGCTGAGGCGAAACCAGTGTCGCCACCGCAGAGGTGTAAAATTCTGTATGTGAAGCCTAATTCATTCAAAATCTCTTCCACATGATTTTTCATATTTTCTAAAGCTTCATAAGAATTTTCGGGTTTTTCTATACGTACAATTTCCACTTTATCAAATTGATGAAGACGATTTAGGCCACGCACATCTTTTCCATACGAACCCGCTTCTCTACGGAAACAAGGCGTGTAACCCGTCAATAAAACAGGTAAATCTTTTTCTTCTAAAATTTCATCTCGGTAAATATTAGTCACAGGAACTTCTGCCGTAGGAATCAAGTAAAAACCATCAAGCTGAACTTCATACATCTGTGCTTCTTTATCTGGCAACTGCCCTGTACCGCGTGCGGAAGCCTCATTGACTAATATAGGTACTTGAACTTCCGTGTATCCTGCTGCCGTATTTTTATCTAGAAAATATTGAATCAGAGCACGTTGCAACTTAGCTCCTTTCCCTTTATAGACGGGAAATCCAGCACCAGTGATTTTTGTACCCAGTTCAAAATCGATTAAATCATATTTTTTAGCTAATTCCCAGTGTGGTAGTAAATCATTTTCGGTCGGTTCACCTACGCTTTTGATGATGATGTTTTCACTTTCGCCTTTCCCTGCTGGTACGCTACGGTGTACAGGGTTGGGCACTTCAAATAGAAGTTGCTCTATTTTAGTTTTTGTTTCATTGAGTTTTTCTTGCAACGTTTTGGTCTGATTCTTCAGCTCTGCACTTTCTGCTCTTAGTACATTTACATCTTCGGTTTTGCCGTTTTTGTATAATTCGCCGATTTCTCTAGACAGCTGGTTAGATTTTGCCAATATATTATCTAGCTCATACTGAGTAGATTTACGTACATCATCCCAAGAAATAATTTCATCTAAAAAATTTAAATCTTGAATGTTTCTTTTTTTTAAACCTTCTTCAATTTTTTCTCGCTCGTTACGAATTTCGTTCACTTGCAGCATAATTCTATGATTTTTTAAAAGGAATGGTAAAAATATAATTTTTATACGAAATCTAATAAATTTTTAAAGGCTTAAAAAATTTTAAAATTTTGAATTAAATTGTTTCTTTCATTTTTTTATCTGAGCAATTCTCTCTGATGATTTTCTTAGTATCTTTGTGGCATGAGCGTGAGAGCAAAAAAGCATTTGGGGCAACATTTTTTGAATGATTTAAACGTTGCACAAAAAATTGTTGAATCTTTATCTTGGCAAGGCTATGAGCAGGTTTTAGAAATTGGACCAGGTATGGGTGTTTTGACTCAATTTCTGATAGAGAAAAATCAAAATATTCAGGTTGTGGAAATCGATGAAGAGTCTGTTCAGTTTTTGAATAAAAAGTATAATTTAACTCAAGAAAGATTAAAAATTTATAGCGAAGATTTTCTAAAGATGAATCTTTCAGCAAATTTTAATGCTCCTTTAGCAATTTTAGGGAATTTCCCTTACAATATTTCTTCTCAAATTTTATTTAAAATTTTAGAAAATAAAAATATAGTTCCTGAAATGGTCGGGATGTTCCAAAAAGAAGTGGCTGAACGAGTTGTGGCAACACATGGGAGTAAAACCTACGGAATATTATCTGTTCTAGTGCAGGCTTATTATGATGTGGAGTATCTTTTTACGGTTGATGAGCATGTGTTTTCTCCGCCACCTAAGGTGAAGTCGGCTGTAATTCGATTGACACGAAATGATACTAAGTTTGAAATTTTAAATGAAAAGTATTTTTTTACACTTGTGAAAACGGCTTTTAATCAAAGAAGAAAGACGCTACGCAATGCACTGAAAAGTTTAAATTATTCTGTGGATTTCAAAATTAGTGAAGTTTTAAATCTACGTGCTGAGCAGCTGAGTGTTGTTGATTTTATAGATTTGAGCAATGTTTTTGCTTCTTCTGATTCATGAAATTTTGCTTATCCGATTAATCTAAATTAGCTTCTTCTTTGTCGGTAATCTCTTCTTTTGATTTGCTAAACCAGATTTTCAAAAGACGCCAAGCTAAATGGGGCTTTTTATTTTCTTCTTTTTTGCTTGCTTCATAAAACTCTCTCTCTATTTGCTCGAGTGAAATGACGTCTTCTTCATATATATCTTCTCCTAATAAGGCTGCAAGTGGCTGCAAACCAACGACATGACTGAAGACTTTTTTGAGCATCGCTATAAAGGGAATCGAAAGTATCATCCCTGCAATTCCCCAGATTAATCCTCCTATTATCAAAGCGACAAAGGCTGCTAATGGGTTGACACTGGTATTACTCCCCACGATTTTTGGGGTTAAGAGGTTGCTTTCCAATGCTTCTATTATAACAAAAGCGATTAAGACAAAAAATGCGCTTTGGGCATCCATGGTGATGAGTGCGTATAAAATGGGGAGTATTGCCCCAAGATATGTCCCAATGTAGGGTATAACAACTAAAATCGCTGCCAAGCAACCAAACATTATGGCATAATCAACCCCGATGATTAATAAGGAAATACTGTTGAGTATCGCTAAAATTATCATTAATATAAATATACCTACTAGGTAATCTTTGCCTACCGTCTGTACTTCTGTCAAAATCTGATTGACCTGCTGTCTTCTGGATTTATTGAATAGCAAAAGTATTCCCATTTTTATGCCTTTTCGGTACAATAAAAGTAAGAAAACATAAACTGGCACAAGAAATGCTGTGGCTAAAAAGGAGGAAGTCTGAATAAAGGTGGTACCTAAAAAACCTCCGCCTTTGGTCTGTGCCAATTCGGTGAGTTTCATTTGGATTTTTTGCTCATCAATGGGTGGTAAAAAATAAAATGTGGCATTGAATTTATCTATACCGATTTGTAAAAGTGTTTCAAATCTTTTGGAAAATTCTTGAAAATCTGAGATTAAATATGAAATCTGTGAACCAAAGAAAAAAACAATACCGAAAAAGATAGCTATCACTATCAAAAAAGTGAATATAATCGCTACGACCGTATGTATTCCCCACCGCTCAAATCTCCAAACTAAGGGCAATAAAATGAAGGCAAATAATAGTGAAAATGCAAAGGGTACAAAAAATGACCTGCCAAGGTATAAACTGGCTACCGTAAGCCCTATGGCTAGGATAACAAAAACATACTTCTGTGCTGAAAAAACAAGATGTTGATGAGGTGACTTCATATTTTTATTATACTTTTACTGTTTTTTTAAAAGGCTTTAAAAATTTTTTATATTAATTTATTTTGAATCTTGCTGTCTTTTGAATTCCTCTGGATTCCAACGATATTTTTCCCAGCTTTTGCTGTTTCTACGTGAAATTAAAAAAATCGGAATCGTAACAAAGAAAAATAAAAGCGAACCTGCGCCGTAGAATTTATCTTGTAAACTTTGATTTTGAGCAATTAAATCAAAATAAACACCAATCAAAATTAATAGTATTGAAAAAACTAATAGTATGTGACTAAGGATTTTCATCGCTTGTTGTATTTATATTTTGTATGTTGTGAGATTTTTTGAAAAAAATATGATCTGCTGGGTCAAAGGAAATGAATCCTTTGAGTAAAATTACCAAACCAAAAATGGCTAACACAACCCCCAACGCTTTTCTGATTTTATAAACCAACTCATCGCTCATTTTTCTCTGAAATTTCCTTGCTAAAAATATTTTGGCCAAGTCTATGCAAAAGAAAACACTCAGTGCCACGCCCATAAATAAAGCAATTTCGTAACTTTTGGTGTAGTTTAAAATAACCCAACCTACAACGACAAACCAAAAAATGACAATCCCTATGTTTAAAATATTCATCAAAAATCCATTGAAAAAGGTTTTGATATAATTTTTGTTAACCAATGCTTCATTGTTGATATGCAGGGTTGGTTTAGAAACAAACATATAGCAACCGTAAATCATAATGATAAATCCGCCAATTATATATAGCGAGCGGTGTGTTTCTATATAATGAATTAAGTCTTTGGAGCCGAAAAAAGCAAATGCAATGCAAATCAAATCTGCTACGATGACACCTGCATCTAAAGCTATAGCCGAGCGCCAACCTTTCGTCAAGCTTGTTTCAATCAAAAGGAAAAATGCTGGTCCTATCAAGATAAGACTCAAGGATACACCTAGCATTATTGCATATAAAATCATTTCAATCATCTGATGAATCTATGATTAATATCTAAAAGAATTCCGCAAATTAATCATTTGAACTGAAGATTAAAATTAAATTCTTCATGATTTTTTTAAGCCTTAAATTTTTTTTACTTAAATTCAGATAAATCAGTAATATACATTTCTGTCCCGAATTTTTTAAGCGTTTTACTATCACCAACAGGCCAAGTTTCTAATTTTAATCTTTTTTCACTCGCCTTACGGAATTTATTTCCAGTGATTTGCTCTAAAGCCTTGGCTAGCGCGGGGTCATTGGGATTCCCAAACTCTTTGATATTGCCTAAATAGTCTACAAAATTAATTTTAATATCAGGTTCTACTCCCTCAACGAAGACTTCATTTCTAGAGTTAAAGTACGCAAAAACAATCGGTTGCATTCCGTAAGAGTGATTTTTATTTCTATTTTCAAAATCTGTATAGGCTTTATTTATATTACTATTTGGTGCATCAACTAAAGTGATAGAACCCACAAATTTCCCATACGTTTTCTGCCCTATCTGCACAACATCGATATAAGGTTTTAGTGAAGTTATCGTTAATTCACTTGCAGATGCCGTAGCATGAGAGGTTAAAACATAGACTCTGTTAAGATGTAATGAATTAGCCAATTCTTTGCCTTTGCTTTTCATTTCACCATCTTCAAATTCAAAAAGACCTATCTCTTTATTCAAATACCCTGTTGAGTTACTAGCCTTATGCTTATCATTATAATTTAGCGTAATGTATTTTCTATTAGCAAACTGCCCTGTAATCATTTGCCCAAGTGCCAGAGCTGTATTGACAGAACCTCCGCCATTGTACCTTAAATCTAAAATCAAATCTGTAACGCCTTCAGCTTTGAACTCTCCAAATTTTTCATTCAACTCATCATTGTAATTAGCCTGAAAGGCATTAAAAACGAGATAAGCTATTTTTTTACCGTTGATTTTAAAAATCTTTGAATAATGAATGGGATTTTCTTGTAATTCTTCCCCTTTGATGTGAAATTTTTTTTCGCCATCGTAGGTAAAGACTTTATTTTTAATTTTAAAATTCTGGGCAACCGTTATGGTGAAATTATCTTCTGTCAACTTCCTGTAATTTCTTTGAGTCAACAACTCACCGTTAATTTTAAAGAAAACATCGCCTCTCTTCAGCCCTGCTTTATCTGCTGGCGAGTTAGGAATTATATAATTTACTAAACCTAGAATGCGGTTTCCATTTTCAATGCTTGTCAGGCTATACTCTAAACCCGTCGCTGCTTGCTTGCCAGAGAAGCTTGCCATTAATTTTTCCACATCATCCACTACCCAAGAAAATCTATCTTCCTCACCATATCGGTACAAAAGATTATAGAAAAAACCTTCGTGGTCCTTTGTTGAATTTATAAACTTCAAATATTCTGTATCGCTGAATCGGTTATCAGCCAAATTAGGAACATCTTTTTGCCAATAATACCATGAGTTCAGTGCACTCCATATAAAATCATTTACTTCATCCTTTTTCGTTTGCACTGTTGGTTTTTTTTCTTCTTTTTGAATTTCATCTCCGCAGCTGATAAAAAAACTCAAAAGCGACATCAATAGGAAAATATATAATTTATTCATTATTTTTACATTTCGGAATATTTGGCAAAATTATGAAAAATAAATCGTTATCCCCATTCCTCTTCTTTTTAATTCTAGCAATGTGTGGTTATAGCTGCAAAACAAATGCAGTAACGAGCAATGACTTCTTGCCTGAAATCAAAAATGCCTTCATCGAAAGTTATAACACTGAGGGCGAACGTGGCTACACTGTTTCCTTTGAGGTAGAGAATTCTTTCTTTCAGCCTGTGGGTGTAGTCGCCTATAAAGTCAAACAAGATTTAACTGCTGATGACGTGGCAGGGCAACACTACCAGACTAATGTCATCCACGAATCAAGAAGAATACAAAACTTCAAACCACAGGTTTTTAATCAAGAAAATGGCGTTTTATTTTTAGTTGATTCGACTTATTTTCTAAAAAAAGTAAATTTCCAAAAGAAATAATTTTTTAAGGCTTAAATTTTTCTTTTTTTCAGAAAAGTGAAAATAATGTTTATCTAGAATATTTTTAATAAGTATATTTTCTCGATTCGCAACCAACTTTGCCATTTTATCACTAACTTGAGCATTGATTTGTTTTAGGTAAACAACATTTAGACGTGAATCATTAAAGCAAAAATGTTTCAAATAATTTGGATCCAAATGAGTCAGTAATATAGGGAAAATTATTCTTTTAGATTTTTTGAAAGAATCAATTAATGTTGATATATAATATTGAAAGGCTACCACATTAGCATCATCAAGGTAATCAAAGAATTCATCAATGACTAATATGCAGTTACGTTCTGCCTGATATTCGCACTCTATTAGCTTTGCAATAAATACCATAATATCCCTTTGACCACTAGAAATCATATGAGCTTCTGACCATTCAACTATCAGAGAACGATTCTTTTTTTAGAGACGATTTTAAATCTATCTGAAAATGGATTAATCTCTTTTAGGGTGTTATCCAAGTTTCTCTTTTTAGCAATATACTCGGCGTATCGTAAGGCTTTTTTATAATTAGTACCCATCGCTAATTTAACGGTAATAAACTGCCATGCAGAAAGGTAAGCATCAACATCATCAAGTGCCAATTCCTCCTTAATAAATGCAGATATAGCATGGAATTCTGGACATAACCCTGCAAACATAGAGTTTGCTACAATATAATTCTTGATTTCTATTGCAGTTTTTGTATATGAATTATTAATAACTGCTAATATACTGGATATAGATTTTTCATATGGTTTAAGCTCAAATATATGTGTATTAACCATTTTCTCTATTTTGTTCAAAAAAGTATAATTAGAATATAACATTGATATATCCATAAGAATCTTATTACTAGCTCCAAATGCTCTTTTCATATTAGCCAACTTATAATCAAAGTACACAGCTTTCGGTATAGTCTTTATTACTATGGTTGGCTCAATATTCATAGAAGCCCTAGCTGTTACAACTTTTCCGAATCTCTGGGCTTTAGCGGTAGGTAACAGCGGATTAGTAACAACATGAATTGAAAAAAAATCTCGGATTGTATTGCTATCCTTGTCTGCAAAAATAGTTTGTCCTGTACTTAAAGACAAAACTACTGAAGGATCACCATTCTTAGGAATTGGCTCTACTTCTGGTTTTAATTCTATTTTATTTGCCACTAGAGTTTTAAAGGCTATAGCTAAAGAACTTTTACCAAAACCATTAGGAGCACAAGAATATTAGGACGATTTGGGTGTATATTTTGATTTATAGTCAAATTCCCAATTCCTTTTATATTATTGATTTCAATTTTTGAAATAACCATTTTTCTTAAATTCAAGTATTAAAAGTGATTTTTAAGCTGTTCCTAAATCATAATAGGTTACTTTTTTCCAGTATTAATCGCTTCTGTATAAATCTCTGAAGTTTTTTAAAGCATATTTTAATCCTGCATTACCTTATTATACAATGTCTCATAGTTTTTGACTACTCCAAACTTAAGTTTGCTATCAGAGATAGAGGCAAAATGGCGACTAGCACACTCTATTTTAGCATGCTCGACAGCTCGGAGCTGGGTGATATCCTCAGAGCCCTTCGTTTCTGCTACGAAGTAGATATGCTTTACCTCTCCCTCTCGGAACACGATTGCCCAGTCGGGATTATACTTGCCTACAGGCGTATTGATGTAGAAGCCACGTGGTAGCTTGGTATAAACCTCGACAGCATCCTGCTGCTCTAACTCTTCAGCAAAATGTTTTTCAACACCTTGACTATCCACGATAACGAGGTCGTAAAGCGATTTTTCACTCTGTATGGCATCGATGCCGATACGTCCACGGAGTTCTTGCTCTGAGAATATACTCACATCGTATTCCTGATTCATTTTATGGTAAGTGATATGTTCTACTACCGCAATGGCTTTCTGCTCATTGATGATATTGCTGGCACGGATAATAAACTCTTCGGGATTCTTGCGATACATTCCAAAAGTTTCGGGCTTAATGCCTGTAAGTATAGTGGCTATCGTACTGCGTTTCAATCCTGTACGCTGTACCAACTCTCCAATGAGGTCGTAACGTACTCCACTTGACACTGCTTCGCTTACCTTTACATTTCGTGTTGTGCCTACTTGCATAGCACGCCCCTCTTCAAGTTCCTCCTTTGAGTTAATGTTTGCTAGTGTGCCAGCTGTAATGGCAATATGTATTTCTGTAACATGAAGCGACTCATTTAGTCTAGCAATAGCTTTCTGAATTAACTCCTCAGTCTTAAAATTCACCTCATAGTAAGTCTTGCTATTGATACGTTTCCATAAGTTTTGAAATTCTTTTCTTGCAAATTGCTCTTTTTTAAATTTAGCTGTTTCTTTTCCTCGCCCATTATCTACTTTGAGTGCTTTTGGATTGAATACCTTATCTAATTCCTTGATGATGGCATCTTGTTCTCCTTGCCATTTATCAAGTTGTATTGTACCAGCCTTTTTATCCTCGAAGTACTTTTCCGTTAGCTTCTGTTCTTTAACATAGCCTGCCGAAATAAGTTCCTCCATAATAGTAGCAGCCTGAGATTTACTAATTTTTTGCGTTTCTCCAATAGTTTTACCTATAAACAATGCTTCCGTAACCAACATAGCTCGTGAAGTGATACTCTCTGCAAGTTCCTTTTGTAGTGCTTCGGAGAAATCTTTATAACTCTCATTAGCTATGACTGTGAGTATATTTGTGTCATATACTCCATCTCCCAATAGGTCGCTATCTTGACGCTCTCCCTGCTGATTAACGCATAGGCGCATGCCACGCCCCACCTCTTGACGCTTTTTTATCTCGCTATCACTCTGTTTGAGTGCGCAGATTTGGAATACATTGGGATTATCCCAACCCTCCTTTAGGGCAGAGTGAGAGAAGATAAAGCGTGTGGGCTCGGCAAATGAGAGCAAACGCTCTTTATCTCGCATAATCAGTTGATAGGCATCTGTATCGCCTGATGCTGTTTCTCCGCGTTTCACTTTCGAGTCTATCATCTTTCCTTTTTTATCTTGAGAGAAGTAGCCGGCATGTGTGCGCTCGGGACTTATTTTGTCGAGGTATTCTCTGTACTCCTTATCTATAAAGAGGTTTTGTATCGTCTCATTATAAACAGAGAGGTACTCTTCCTCGAAGATTTCAGCCCAGCGTCCCTTGCGTGTCTCGCCTCCTGTTTCATAGATACGGTATTTTTCTACTGCGTCGATGAAAAATAGGCTTAATACTTTGATTCCCTGCTTATAGAGTTGTTGCTCGCGTTCAAAATGTTTTTGTATTGTGGTTCGGATTTGTATACGGCGAAGTATATCCTCAGTAATAGCACCTATTGCCTGCCCTTCATAGATTTCTTGCCCGCTACTTAGGCGAATGCAGCCTTTTGCCCCATCAATTCGTTCTATGATATAGCCATTTCGGTAAGCCTCAATCTCTCCACTCTCTGCATAAAGATCAAATCCTTCATCTACTATGCGTGTGGCTGACCGCAAACCTACCTTAGTCGTGGCATCAAAGCTAATTCTCGCCCTTGGGGCTCCGCCTTTTTTCTTTGCAAGGACGATGGCATCAAGATAGAGATAACCATTGGTAGCTGTTGTTCCTACTTGTTCTACCCCCATTACCTCAATTTTTTTAACAAGGCGTTTATTGAAAGCATCAATAGTATCAAGGCGATACACTTGGTTGTAGATATCATCTTTGCGGTGTGTAGCACTATAAAGAAGCGTAAAGAGAGGATTAAAATTTTTCAATCCCTCGCGAGTTTTGTTATTTTTATCTGCTCCAAGTACACTTTGAGGCTCATCTATGATTAAAATAGGGTGTGTTTCAGCAATTACATCGATAGGTTTTCGCCAAGCAAAATCCTCTAATTTCATTGAAATACGACGGGCAGCGGCTCCTGTGGCGTTAAAGGCTTGGGTATTGATAACCATCACATGTATCTTTGAATCGGAGGCAAACTGATCAATCGCGGTGAGCCGTGCACTGTCATAGACAAAGTGCTGCATACGCTCGCCATACTCTTCCGCAAAATGGTCTGCCATCGTTTCAAGACTTTTAATCACGCCCTCACGAATAGCTACACTGGGTACAACAATAATGAACTTTGTCCATCCGTAGTGCTTATGAAGTTCGTACATTGTTTTTATGTAGGTATAGGTTTTACCCGTACCAGTCTCCATTTCGATGCTGAGTGCTAGTGTGCCGTTGGCATCGCGTTGTACTTTATCAATTGGCTGTAAGTCTTGACTTATTTGTACTTGACGGATATTTTGGGTTAGCTTATCGTCACTAAGTACAAGGTCGTAGTTGCGAAAGCCTTCTGTGAAATCCAGTTTGCCTTTACCCACATCCATACGATAAGCAAAAGCATCTTGTTGTGGCTGCCCGTAAAAAATCTCCACAATAGCTTGTGCTGCGTCTTCTTGAAACTTCTGATGTTTGTATTGTAATTTCATACGCTCTTTACTTTTTTATTAAATGACATGGATACGCTTATAGACCTCATCTTGGTTCCAACCGCAAAGTTGCTTGAACTGTTCGTAGATGTTGAGTTTATCGGCATCGGTAGCAAAACAAGACTCTCGGAAGATGACGCGCAGTGGCTTCATTTTGGCAATATGGCTTATGGCTTTGATATTTATTTCCTTGTCGAAGCAAGCTACGAGAGCTCCTTCATTCACGATATGTAGATTTTTACCTGCTACTTCTTCCTTTCGAAGTGGATAACTAAGTTCTACGCCCCAATCTACCATACAACCGAAGAGCAGGTCCAGTTCTGTGCGGTCGTATTTTACACTATCTACTTGAGTGAAAAGGTTTTCTTGCTTTAATCCTACAGGTTCAAAATATACCTCCTCCATATTGGAGGAGTCCACGCGAAGTACCCTAAATCCAGTATCTATCTTCTTATCCTTGTTTTTAGGGTCTTCCTTTATTTGCTTGCCAGCTCTACGAATACGCTCCTTGCCAATCTCACAAATAGTATCATAACCTGCATTACGGGCTTCGCTTCCCTCGGGAGTAGCCTCAGGCAGTTGCACCATAATGTACTTGCGCTTACCACCATCTTGAGCATTCAATTGCATCACCGCATGGGCTGTAGTAGCCGAACCAGAAAAGAAGTCGAGGATGAGGGAGTCGGGGGAAGTTCCTAAACTCAATAAAAACTTTATTAAATTAACAGGCTTTGGATAATCAAAAACTTTATCAGCAAAAATTTGTTTTAAATCATTAGTACCTTGTGTATTAATATAATCTAACAATACAGACTCTGGATATTTTTCAATATATTCAGCCTCTCGTTCTTTTGCATATACCCTACCATTTTCAAAATGGACAACATTAGCATTAAATTTTTCAATAAAAGTACCATCTCCCCAACGCCATCTCCCCAACGCCATATCCCCACTACCACGAGGCTGAGGACGATAACAAACATAACCTTTATTTAACAACTCTTCATTTTGTGATTCATATACAGGACTATTATTTAAATTATAATCAAATAATAATTTTACATCATTTACTTTTTCATTATAATATATAGAATATCCCATACTTGGTCTTTCAGGCAAAGTATCCCCTCCTCCTCCTTGCTTTTCTAAAATTCTAAGACTATAATTACCTTCTTCATCTTTACGACTAAATTTTTTAGCGTTTTTAACTAAAAAAGGATTAAATTCAAAAGACCCTTTTCCATAAATCAAAATATAATCAGCCGATGTAATAACTTTATTTTTTCCAGTATCATTTTTTGAACCGCTACTTTGTTTTCTGGTTATCTGCCCCACAAAATTCCCTGCCCCAAACACCTCATCACAAATCTTTCTTAAGTGATGCACCTCATTATCATCAATAGAAATAAAGATAACACCATCATTTGAAAGAAGTGTTCGTGCTACCAACAAACGGCTATAAATCATAGAGCACCAGTCAGAGTGATAGCGAGGACTAGAATCAGGGTTTTGTCGTAGTCTATTACCGTCCTCATCAAGGTTGCCCATAGCCTCATCCATTTCTTCCCTACTCATAGCAAAGTCGTCTTCATAAACAAAGTCCTTGCCTGTGTTGTAAGGAGGGTCTATGTATATCATTTTCACCTTACCGAGGTAGGCGCGTTGTAAAAGTTTTAGTACTTCTAGGTTATCACCCTCTATATAAAGGTTTTCAGTATTATCCCAATCTAAACTATCTTCTACCACGGATCGTAGGGTTTGTCGAGTAGGTTCAGTTGCAACTCGTTTTGCTGTCTGTTTTCCAACCCACTGAAAACCAAAGCTTTCTTCATCGCTATCAGCAATGGCATCGCCTAGTAGCTCACGCAGTACATCAAAATTCACTTTATGTTTTAGCTCTCCATTTGCCTCACGCACCTCCGTGAATGCTGAGGGTATTATTTGTTTTAACGCATCAATCGTAAAATCACTATGCGATGCTGAGGTTAAGGTTTGTTTTTTTATTTTCATGTTGGTTTATTCTTTCGTTTCTAAGTACTTTTTTCTTTGATTAATCTGGCTGCGTAGCTGCATCTGCTTGCCTAATGATTTTTCTTTATCTATTCTTCGCTCCAGTTGTTCAATTTCCTTGAGTATCCGTTCTTTTTCTTGTTTGTTTTGAATCCGCTCATCTAACGTTTGCTCTGTATTGAGAGAAATGTCGCCGATAGTAACAACTAAATGTTCCCATAGTGCATCGAAATTAAGTCCACTGAGGGGGATACGGAGTTCGTCCTTCACATTCCAGTCACTGGTATGTAGCCCTTCGTGAATGATAGCAAGCTGAGCCTGCTCCTCAAAAGATAGTACAAAAAGTATATGCTGGGGAATAAGCCGAGCGAGAAGTGTGATACTATCTTTGTGATAATTATTTGTTTTCAGGCTTATTGCCATCACAAAGATTTCTTTTACACTCTGTCCTTTTGCTATAGCAGGAAGTGTACTCTGAGATAAGCATGCAATGATATCAATACGGGAAATATCAGCATCTATACGCTGCCGCTGAGCCGTGGTGAGGGAAGGGAACTTATTAAAAATTACCGTCTTCGCTATCTGCTTCTTTAGTAGAGTGTTTTGGGGTAATGCATACATAGGTTTTTGGACAAGTTTTGGACATTTATAACTTATTGTATATTAACAATTTACAATTGTTCTTACTTGTAAAATCACTCATTTTTGCTTTCCTTTTTGGACAAATCTTGGACATTTTGTTTTTGTTGTTGCATTGCCTTGAGACCTATACCAACTGCCTCTATCACTATTTTCTGTTTCTCAAAATACTGAGGGCTAATTACATAGTAAGTTCCAGAGCCTTTCCCAAGTCTTAGTAAATCATTAGTCTTTACTAATTGCTCAATCATAGCCTTTACCTGACGTCTGGTCATATGATTCTGAAGTATCGTTTCAAAATCTTTCATTTTAGCTTGATTAAAGGTAGCAAAGTGTGAAAGTATTACAGGCCATGCTTGATCTACTGTCCAGTTTGTTTGTCGAGTGTATTCTCCTTCTTTACCAGCAAACTCGTAATAGCTCTTGGATAGTACATAATATATGCCATTTGTTTTTCCTCTTTTCTCTATCATTCCTCTTTTTAGTAAAGACTCTATCAACAAGGGCTCTACATTAGCACGTTTATTTTCTTTGATCTGATTCAAAGCCAAGATTTCAAAAACTGATAGTTGTTCTTCTTCAGGCAACTCTCTTTGTTCAGACTCAATGAACTGAGCAAAAGCCACATCTTTGACAACAGATGATAGATGTAGCTCAACCCTAAATTCATCGCTATGAGAATAATCAGGTTTTTCCTTACCCTCTGAAAGCATATTTCTGAATATTTTATCAACGCCTTGTCCTGATCGCTCGACAACTCCCGTTTTAGATAGGACATCTGCTAAGAGTCTATTTCGTGGAGTGCTTTGTACACGTAGTAAGTTTTCTTGAGTTACTCCCAAGGGTAAGCCACCCATATTCTTTACAACCAGCTTGTCTTGATATTGTAATATAAATGTCTCACTTGTACGCCTATAATCACGATGAGCTACAGCGTTATTGATTGCCTCACGGATCACTTCTTCATTAAAAAATGGGATATTAAAGATATATGAGCCCTCATTGACATCAATTTTATCATTTCTGAGGTTAATATCATGCCAAAGCTGATCTATCATTATATAGAAAGGTTTCAGATACTCTATTCGATTATTATAAGGAATAAGGTTTTCTGTTTTTCTATACTCCAGCACAATGCGACTTTGAGGAAGAAAACGTTCTAAAGATTCTTCTTTACCACATAATATTAAGGCTGCATAACTTATCTTACCATTAAGCACTAGATGTAGATCACTTAACACTTGTTCATTAGGCAGAGAAATAAAGGAGGTATTTTTCTGTTTTGTAGCATATTTTCTCTTTAGTATATCTATAGCCTCCTCTGATAGATCTTCTAGAGTTGCTTCTTTGCAGATCTCAGCAGAAAAATCAGACTCTTGTTCCAACCAAATACTTCGAAGCATCTCGTCAGACATAGGGCGTAGTTCTTCACCAACCCTCATTAGAGCGACATCTTCGAACTTAAACACTTTACCTATAGGTCGGGCAGGAACATCTATGACTAAAACACGTCCTTTCTTCTCTACTTCATCCTCATATAACTCATAAACATCTGGTCGAATTCCTATATCTTTATAGATTTTACTTTCTAATTCTCCTATAGCATCTATACTTTGATTCGTACCAACTACTTTATGAGGATATTTGTCCTCCATACCAAGCACAAGTGTACCTCCGCCTTCGTTACAAAAAGCAACGACATAACCAAGAATACATCTTCTTTTTTCAGAAGTTTTAGTTTTATCACCACCGTTATAGGATACATTCCCATGTTCAGCTTTTTTGAATTCCACTTTATCTTCAGATTCTCTAGAATTCTTTAGTCCTGCAATAGTCCATCTATTTTTCATATATAGCACCTAATCTATTTATCTTACAACGAAAAAACAAATGAGTTCAAAATCGTCCAATCCCTTAATCTCTTGGGTAAATAAATCACCTGAAGCCCCCTCTAAGAAGCTCAACACATCACTCTGTTCCTTGACTGTAATAATACTCCGAACAGCATCACCCAGAAGCTGTGAATATGTCTCCATATAGCGTCCATCCTTTGTTTCTTTATTGAAATCTTTACACAAATCCGCATAAGGTGTAGACTTTCCTTGACAAGACAGTCTAAGGAAATCCAGCATCTTTTTAGGCTGTAAATGATTGACTAATACTTCTCCTTCCATAGAAACATAGACCATATAGAAAGGGTGCAATTGATTTTTGCGATCTATATTCACTCCTCTATTACGGTTTTTGAGAATGTAAATAACCCCAGGAAGTAAAGACTCTGTACTACGAACCACTGTATGCAGCCCAAAAGGCATTTGTTCCAGATCGTCATGTCGTCTGACATAATCTAACAAGTCAAGGCGAAATTCATTGAGACCAAGGTCTAGAATAGAAATACCCGTACTCATTTCCTCCAAATCTACTACTTCTGTCTGTAGCCGTTCGAGCTGCTTGTGACGATATTCTAAATCTCCTTTGTCATCATCCGAAAGCAAGTTGTCATCACCAGTAGAAGTCATTACAGAAACCTTCATTCGGTTCTCAACTCTAGCTTTAAGGTTAATATATTCATCAAGCTGTATATCTGGCCAATAATTCACCATTTGAATATGAGTATTTCGAGACCCTATACGATCTATTCGCCCAAAACGCTGTATGATGCGCACAGGATTCCAATGGATATCGTAGTTGATAAGATAATCACAATCCTGTAGGTTCTGCCCCTCCGAAATACAGTCTGTCGCAATGAGAATATCTATCTCTCCCTGTATTTCAGGGAAAATAGCATCCTTATCCTTCGATACAGGAGAAAATAATGTAAGCGCTTTATTGAAATCCAACTTCTGTCGCCCTGGTAATTTAAGTGTACTTCTCGCATCAATACCACCTGTAATCAGAACACTATGTAAGCCATGCCGCTCAAGTATTATCTCTGATAAAGAATCATACAAATACTCTGCTGTATCTGAGAAAGCTGTGAAAATAATTACCTTCTTATTTTCTTTATTAATCGGATTAGTTATTTTACCATCAATATCCTCTAACAACCTCTGTAATTTCGCATCATACTCAGAGGTAATACTCTCAGTATGTTGCAACAAATTTTGTAATACTTCTAGGTCTTCACGAAGGTAGTTATCCCAGCTGAGATAATCCATATCTTGTAGATTGATCGTTGTCTTCCCCCCACCGACAAATAGATCGTCATTGAGCTCATCAAGGTCAAATCCTTCTTCGAAATCATATTCGCCTACAGCAACATTTTCTCCATTTTTTATTTGTTCAATTTTTTTTATCGTCGCAACCAGCAAACTCATAAGGCGTTCCAAAGTAAGCCTAAAAGAATGAACGGAACTCTCTAATCTCTTTAAGATATTGATACACATCAATCTACGAATCCCTCTCTCTCGCCCAGTTCTGGATAACCCACTTTCATTACCTTTATCATCAATAGTAGCATATTTCTCCTGCTTACTCTTTAAAATAAAGTCAGAAGGTGTATATATGGCTAAATTCAAACTTGATAAAAGTGTATAAATATCATCATAGGAAATCCGATCTCCATCTGTGGAAAGCTTAGGATGACGGGATAAAACAGGAAGACGCTCAGGAAAAGTCCCAATATCTGATGTATCATAGTACTGCTCAATATGTCTCCGAGAGCGAGCAATAGTCACACTATCTAAAACCTCAAAAAAATCAAAACTAAGTGCTTGGAGTAAAGCTTCTGTTGTTCGTTCTTTCTCTGAGAGTTTGCTCCATCTATTATATTCAGTCTGTGCTTGACGGAAAATATCATCAATGGAACTTTCTGTCTTGAGTAATTTATCAAAAGATTCAACATTGCCTTCATAAGCTAGCTGCAGCTGATTCTTGAGATCATTGAAACGGTTATTAACTGGTGTTGCTGATAACATCAAAACCTTAGTCTTTACACCATTACGAATAACACAATTGAGCAAACGCAAGTAGCGATTTTCTCTTGGGTTTTGATCCTCCTCATCAGTCGTTATCTTACCACCATTACGAAAGTTATGACTTTCATCAATTACTACAAGATCATAATTACCCCAATTGATTTTACTTAAATCCATACCATTACTAGAACCTTGCTCTCTTCCTAAATCTGTATGATAAAGAACATCATAACGCAAACGATCTGCTGCTAAAGGATTATTCTTATAATTACTTCGATAAGTCATCCAGTTGTCATTAAGTTTCTTAGGACAAAGCACAAGAACAGACTTATTACGCAGTTCATAATACTTAATAACACTAATTGCAGTAAATGTTTTACCCAGCCCTACACTATCTGCTAAAATACAGCCATTGTATGTATCCAACTTGTTGATAATACCTAGAGCGGCATCCTGCTGGAATTTATAAAGTTTATTCCATATAGTAGTTTCTTTAAACCCTGTAGCTTCGTTAGGAAGTACATCATCAGAAATATCATCTAAAAACTCGCGGAAAATATTGAAGAGGGTAATAAAATAGAGCAGTTCGGGCGGATTTTCTTTGTATACACTCGAAATGCTTTCCACAACTTCGTTGGTTACATCTTGCAACCGATCCTTATCGTTCCAGAGTTGTTCAAATAATTGTGTATAGTGTTCACTAAAGGGAGATTCTGCTTTTTGTATCATTGTATAGGCGTTGTCACCTCGTTCTACTCCGAGCTCTACAGTAGTGAATCCAGTTAGCGGCATATAAGAGCAGTTGTCCACTACGCCAAAGCCCATCATATTTTCTTTAGTCTTATTTGACTTGAACTTGACCTTTCGACGGATCCACTCTGCACATTCTCGTGCAATAGCCTTTTGTGTCAATTCGTTACGAAGTTGGATTTCAAACTCACTTCCTATAAGACTACGCTCTCTATGCAAACGAGGAATATAAAATTCGCGTTGAACTTTACTTGTTTTCTCTGCTATAAAGGTAGGTGAAGTAAAAATAAACCTCAGCTCTTCCACCCTCTCTAGCTCTTTCTTAAGTTCTTGAAAAGCATAAATAGAAAAACAAGATGCCGCAATAGAAATTCGGCTACCAGAACTCAAAGTCGAGCGAAGATCTTCAGCTAATGTTTTGTGTATATTATCAATAAGCTCCATAATTCCTATTTTGTAGAGACTAATATAAGGAGATTTCCTCTTTTTGATAGTTGTTTATAAGTAAAATTTTCCAAAAAATAGTAATTTTTGGATTTAAGAAAAGACACTAAAATTTAGGAATTTCGGGCAAATATACGATAAATAAATGGATTATTCTCTTTTTTAAACGCAGAAAAAAGGGTGTAAAAACAAAATACAATTCATGTTGAATGTATATTATTGATAATCAATTCATTGAAAGCTAAAATAGGTAGAACTTCCAATTAAGGACTATTTTAAAAAAAGATTTCATGTCAAAATGTACATTATTCCTTTGATCGAGTAAAATAGTAACCTTCTACGAATAAGACTCAATACATTAAGCATTATATCACTTGTATTCAGTTAGATGCTACTCATACACGTTGTTGAGGGAAAAGAAGAATCTGCAGGTTATAAAGAAAGATAATAATATTTTTTTGGGCATAAATATAGAAAAGCTGTAGTTGTAAAAACACTATTGAAGATTCTAAACCTACACAATCAAGTACATTCACTGATTAAATAGTATTATAACTAAGTTTCAATATTTTTTAACTTTCCTTAGTTGAACATCAAAACAACTTTTAGCAAATCTTAAACGATTTTAAATATAGGGCAAAACTACAAAAGTTTTTTACTCTCACAAAGGCTTAGACAAGTTTTTTATTTTTTGTAGTAATTCTACTACATAGATAGGTAGTACATTGACATATTACCAGCCCCACACAAACGTGCGTTGCAAAGGTAATTTTTTTGGTTATATTGTCAAGATGTTGTACCTTTGCACTTAGAAGTTATTGAGAAAATAGGTATAATCAAATGAAATAAGAACTATTACTAAATCATTACCTAATCTTCTTGTAATTCCTGTATATTCTTTATTTTGAAAGAATTACAAAAGTAGTTTCAATTTTTTTTTAAAGCCTTAAAAAATTTTAGGGCAACAATTCTGGGTTAATGTCTAGAATATTTTCTTTATAATATTTCTCTAAAAATGCTGAAGTAAAATACTGACTCCCTTCTATATCTAAACTCCTCATGATTTCAGGGAAATTTAATTGCTTATATCGGGTTAGCATATTGCAACTCTGCGGGCGATAAGAGAAATGCCAAGGTTCATACTTAAAGCCTTTTCGTTTAGGCACATTGGTATAGACTTCATAAAACCCAAAGCCTTCGGCCTTTTCATCCAGCCATTTTTTTAAATCCGCATACACTCCTTTGCCTGTAAAATGTTCTGCACTAAGGGGATTCTCAGGGGTAGTTTTGCTTAAATCTATCACGTCTACTTCAGTTGCCCAATGATGCCGAGAGGTGCCAGGAATAGTAGAATATTCTACAATTTTTAAGATGGATTCCTTTGGGCTGAGACCTTGTTGTGTGAATTTCTTATATTTATTATTCCAAATTCTCTTCTGATGCTCAAAAGAACGATAACTGCTGACGGCAAAAATACGAAATCCTTCTTTTTTTGCTTCCTTAGCTAATTTATCAAACGAGGCAGACGCTTCCTTTAGCAATTGATATGATTGACCATACAATTGACGTTTCGATTTCCCCAACAAATCATTTTGAGTGATTTCATATCCAAATTTTGGGAAGTTAGGGACTAAAATTGCTCCTAAAGCTAAACTGTTGATTTTTATGAATTTTCTTCTTCTCATTTAAACCTTTTATTTGATTAAAATCTAGTTTTTTCCTCCTTTATTTTTTCATTCATTCTTTTCATAAAAAAATTAAACAAATCAAAAGTAAGAGAAAATAATTGGGAATAGAAATTCCACTTAAAATCAAATAAATATTTATTTTTTTCTTAAAATTTACTACCTGCCAATTTAGCAATTTCAATGATGACCTTTGTCGCAGATTCCATGGCTTCCAAAGTCACATATTCATAGCGGCTGTGGAAATTTTGCCCACCAGCAAAAATATTGGGGCATGGTAAACCTTTGTAAGAAAGCTGAGCGCCATCCGTTCCACCGCGTATCGGTTTAATGAGCGGTTTTATGTCTAAATTATTCATTGCCTCTTCAGCTAAATCAATAATATGCATTTTATCCTCTAAATGTTTACGCATGTTAAAATATTGATTTTCAATAATTACTGATATTCTATCTCTACCTAAACTTTGATTTAATTTATCAGCAATATCTTTCAGTTGATTTTTTCTTTTTTCAAATTTTTCTTCGTCATGATCTCTGATTATCATTTCAATTTCCACATGATCTACATCGCCTTGAATATTCGTCACATGAAAAAAGCCTTCTCTGCCTTCAGTTGCTTCAGGCACCTCATTTTCAGGCAAAAGATTTAAAAACTGACGACTCAAATGAATTGCATTCACCATTTTCCCTTTCGCATAGCCTGGGTGTACTACCTTTCCTTGGATTTTAATTGTAGCACCAGCAGCATTAAAGTTTTCGTACTCTAATTCACCAACACTACTCCCATCCATTGTGTAGGCCCAATCTGCATCAAATTTTTCTACATCAAATAAATGTGCTCCTTTCCCGACTTCCTCATCTGGTGTAAACCCTACAGCAATACGCGGTCTTGGAATCTCTGGGTGATTGATTAGGTATTCTACCGCCGTCACAATTTCGGCTAAACCAGCTTTATCATCTGCACCGAGAAGTGTTTTACCGTTTGTGGTAATCAGTGTTTGCCCTCTGAAATTCTCCAGTTCTGGGAATTCTTTAACTTCTAAAACGATATTCTCTTCTGAATTCAATACCACATCTTCCCCGTTATAATCTTCCCAAATTTGCGGCTGCACGTCTTTTCCTGAGAAATCGGGCGAGGTATCAAAATGTGAAATGAAACCAATCGTAGGTAATTCTTTATCTTGATTGCTAGGCAAATAGCCCATCACATAGGCGTGCTGATCAATGCTTACATTTTCCAATCCCATCTCTTCTAATTCTTCTTTTAGCATTTTAGCTAAATCCCATTGCTGTGGCGTTGACGGTATCTCATCTACACCAGGTTTACTCTCGGTATAAACTTTAGCGTATTTAGTAAATCTATTCAGTAATTTCTCACTCCAAATTCGTTCCATAAAAATAAATTTTGGTAAATATATTAATTATAATTTATCTTTAGTGCAAATGAATAAGGATAAGCAAAGACTTTATATCAGCAATTGCCCGCGTGACGCCATGCAAGGCATCAAAAGCTTTATAAAAACGCCTCAAAAAATTGAATACCTCCAGAGCTTGCTCGGTGTTAATTTTGAGTTACTAGATTGTGGTAGTTTTGTATCACCACGCATTATTCCTCAGATGGCTGATACGGCACAGGTTTTGGCAGCTTTAGATAAATCAAAATCCAATACAAAAATTTCTGTAATTATAGCCAATCACCGTGGTGCAGAACTCGCTCTACAACAAAAAAATGTAGATTTTTTAGGCTTTCCTTTCTCTATTTCAGAAACCTTTCAGCAAAAAAACACCAACGCTACACGCCTGGAAGGGCTAGAACGCATTGAAATCATTCAAGATATGCTGCGCGGTAGCGGTAAAAATTTATTGGTTTACCTCTCGATGGCTTTCGGCAATAGATATGGCGAAGATTGGTCTTTAGATTTATTGTTAAATTTCGTAGAAAAAATAGTTGAGCGAGGAGTTTATCGGTTTAATGTATCTGACACTGTGGGTGTTGCAACACCACATCAGATTCAACAAGTTTTTTTAAGCCTTAAAAAAAATTTCCCAAAAGTGCATTTTGGGGCTCATTTACATACTATCTATAATCAATGGTACGAAAAAATTGATGCAGCCTACCAAGGCGGGTGCACTCATTTTGACGGTGCAATTCATGGTTTTGGTGGCTGCCCAATGGCCGATTCGCTCCTGATAGGGAACATGCCAACGGAGAAGCTCATCAACTATGCTCAGTTGCATCAACTAAATCATGAGTTAAATTTAGCTGCCTTTGAAGGAGCTTTTAATAATGCCTTAACATTATTTCGGGGCCAAAGCTTTGCAAAATGGAGATAGTATCTTTATTTTCGCCTTCCCAACCCTTTATACATGAAATAATAGATGAAAAGATTTTTTTTAAGCCTTATTTTTTTTAGCCTATTTTTTCAGGCAAAAGCACAAGAAAGCATTGTAGTGAATGGCGAAAAATATGCCCTCGTTAACTTTAAGAAAGATTTTGCCAAAAACATTGAAGTTGAGGGTTATGATAAGGCTTTAAAAAATTATACCGAATATCTTCTAATGCTGCAACGTGGCAAAAAACTTCAAGTTGATACGACACACTATTATCAAAATCTATTGAATCAAAAAAAAGAAGAAATTCAACGGATTTTTCTTGATAAAATCGTTCAAAATTATTTGAAAAAAAATGAAATTCCTGTAGAACATGAATTAGCCCCAAGCGAGAAAATTAAAATCTTGACTGCTTTTGTGATTGAGGAAAAAGAAAAAGAGATTCAGACCGATTCTGCCGCTTTAAAACAAGTCATTGAAGCGGCGGGCGAAAACTTCTTGATTGATGAAAATCCTTTAAAATTCAATGAAAATCAGTGGATTTACAAAACAGCTACGGGAAGTTTTACACAACAAGATTTGGTGAAACATTTGAACTTCGCTCAGCAAAAAATTGAAGAGAATTTAAAGCTTTCTGAACTCATCAACTCGGGACTGAATTCACTGCGAAATCAGTTTTTAATCAATGATTACCAAGAACATTTTGAGTTTTATCAACCAAAATTCAAGGAAGAGGTAGATCTGCTGAAAAAAACAATCATCATCAATTATTTGCTAGAAAATGAAGTTTATCAAAAATACAGTGGCGATGAACTAAACCAAAAATTACAGATTTTTTTGAACAAAAATAAAGCTACTTACACTTGGCCGGTACGCTATGAGGTGGAGATTTATCGTTACTACCAGCCCGAATTAAAGGATAAAATTTTAAAAGCCTTAAAAAATAATTGGAATTCAGATAAAATTCAAAAAAAATGGAATACAGCTGGCAGTGATGTTGCATTGGTTGTGAACCAAGGTAAATTCCCGATTTATCATGAGGTTTTAGGGAAAAATTTTAAGCCTTCAGAAAAAATTCAAGAAGGAACTTTCAGAAATACACCGACGTGGATTCGCCTCATCAAGCAATGGCCACCAGCTCCCATGACTGTGAATGAGGCGGGGAATGTTTTGAAAGAAGATTTTTACAATCATCTGCTGAATGAGTTTTATTCTAACTTGTGGGAAAACGCTGAAATAAAGATATTCGATGAATAAAATTATAACTATTTGTTTTCTTTTCTCTTTTATCTTTTTTTCTTGCAAAGAAGAGAATGATAAAAATATTATCGCCAGCTACAAAGATGAGCAATTAACTAGCAGTGAGATTAAAGCGATGCTGCCCAATGGGCTGAGCCCTGAGGATAGTACCAAATTAGTGAAAGAATTCATTGAAAATTGGGCTATAAATAAAATTATTTTAGAAACTAGCCGTGAAGAATTAGATAAAAATGTTTTACTGGAAATAGAACAAAAAGTTGAGAATTACAAAAATGATTTGCTGGTAGATGAGATTGAATTACAATGGCTGGCACAGGATAGCGTGATGAATCCGAGTGAAAAAGAATTACTTGATTATTACGAAAAAAATAAAGCTAATTTTTTAGCAGAAGATGATTTCGTAGAATTTCGTTTTGCGGAAGTTCCTTCTTCCAAAGCTTACATCACGCGGAAGTTGATGCAAGAAAACACGCCAAAAGCTCAAATAAAGCTAGATACACTGGTGAAAAATAATTTGTATAAAGCTGAGATTAAACCCGAGCAATGGCTGAAATTTAATCAATTGGTGCAGCTAACGCCTTTACCAGATAATGCTCCAAAAGCTATTTATTTAAAAAAGCAAATTTTTAACCTTCCTCATCAGGGTAATTATTTTCTGCTCCAAATTACTAATTTTGCTAGAAAAGGAGAGCCGAAACCTTTTGTTTTAGTAAAAAATCAGATTCAAAGCATGCTAATCAACAAAAGAAAATTAAATTTGCTAACTGATAAAAAAAATAAACTTTACGAAAAAGCCTTATATAATGACGAAATTAAAATTAAATAACTTTTTACTGCTTTTTAGCCTATTGTTTTACAGTGTATTACAAGCTCAAAATACAAATTACGGAACAAAAGTGGATGGTGTGAGCGCCGTGATTGGTGATGAAATTGTGATTCAATCTGAAATTGATAGAGATTTTGAGATGGCAAAGCAGCAGGGAGCTAAAATAGATGACAAATGTTCTTTTATAGAGAATTTTTTAGTTCAAAAATTAATTTTGAGCAAAGCAAAAATTGATACCTTAATTAGCGTTTCAAACGAGAGAGCTGCCGCCGAAGCTGATGCCCGAATTGCAAATATCCGTTCACGCGGGAGTGATGAGCAAATTTTACAAGCTTATGGTTTTGCCAATATGGCCGAATTTAGAAATTATGTGATTGAACTGCAAAAAGAAAATACCTTGGTTGCTGAGAAGCAAAGAAGCATAGTAAAAGATGTTGATGCGTCGCCCAAAGAAGTGCGTGAGTTTTTTGAACAACACAAAAACGAATTACCCGACCTAGGTGAGCAAATTGAGATTTCTCAAATCATCATTTACCCAGAATTGACAGAGAATCATAAGCAGGAAATCAAAGATCGCCTGATCAAAATCAAAAAAGACATTGAAGACGGTGATGATTTCAAGACCAAAGCTTCGCTTTATTCTGACGACCCAGGTTCTGCTAGCAATGGGGGATTGTATGAAAATGTGAGCAGAGGAAAGTTTGTTCCAGAATTTGATGCTATAGCTTTCAATCTACAAGAAGGTGAAATTTCTGAACCAGTAGAAACTGAGTTTGGTTTTCACATCATCAAATTAGATAAGCGATTGGGGCAAAACATCAATGTGCGACATATTTTGATAAAACCCGTCTATACCCAAGACGAACTAAATACTGCCAAAGATAGTCTCAATGGAATCAAGAAAGAAATTCAGTCGGGTAAAATCACTTTTGAAGAAGCTGCAAGACGCTACAGTAAAGATAAATTTACACGATTTAATGGCGGGAAAATCATTAACCCATCAACACAAGAAAGTCGATTTGAGAGAAGTGATTTACCCACAACTCAACTCTACGCCATCGCTGGGCTCAACAAAGGTGATTTTTCTGATATTTTTGAATTAGAACATGACCGAAAAAAGGCTCTCGGGTTGATACGTATAGACGATATCATCCCAGCGCATAAAATTGATATCAAAACCGACTATTCTCGTCTAAGTAATATCACAAAACAGCAATTGCAACAGGAGAAATTATACCAATGGGTGAGAGAAAAATTACCTGAAACTTACATTAAATTAAATCGAGATTTGATGAACTGTAACTTTGATTTTAACTGGAAAAAACTTTAATTTTCTAAGCCTTATAAAATCTGTTTCTCCCATTGTTGTCTGATAAAAGAGTAGCCTCAAAAGCGACTCTTTTATCAGGCAATAATCAGACTAATTTCACTTTAAATTAGAATTCAAATAATTACTCTGTATACTATAAGGTAAAACTATTATAATCTCTAGCAAGCAATCTTTATTTGATGCTTCAATGGTAATACAATTTTTCATTAGGTTTATTAAAGTATACGATTTGACCTATTTGTGTATTGTTATAAGTTAATCAATATGCTTTTGTGTTTTTAGATTCTTGTTGTACTTACTAACGAAAGAGAAAAACATCTGGCTAAAAAGGTGTTATGATAAAAAATCAAAAATACCAACTTCACTTCTACTACACATATCGACAAAACATTCTGTTTATCAATTAGTCAAAAACATTTCGTCGGGAAGCATATTTTTTAAGCCTTTAAAAATTTTATGATATTTAAAACTTATTTTCCATAAAGCAACTTTTTATTGGTTGGATTTGAGATTTTTCCGATGAAAATAATAGGATAATAAACTTAAACTTAAGAATAAAACGACTCCAATGGGTACCCACGCTGGGATCGGAATACTGTCTCCCGCTGCATAGGTGTGTAAACCTGTCAAGTAATAATTGACTCCAAAATAAGTCATTATCACGCTTGAAATTGACCATAGTGAAACTACATTAAATGCATAGTTTCCTCGCAAACCTGGCACTAGCCTCATATGCAACACTATGGCGTAAGTGATGATTGAGATGAATGCCCAAGTTTCTTTGGGATCCCAGCTCCAGTAGCGTCCCCAGCTTTCATTGGCCCACATTCCTCCTAAAAATGTACCTACTGTCAAGGCAAATAGCCCGATGGTTAGCGACATTTCATTTACTACAGTTAATTCTTTGATGGTGTGTTGAATTTTTTTGGAAGGCTTAAAAAAATATAAAATTAAAGAAAAAATAGATAGCATCATTCCTAGTCCAAAAAAGGCATAGCTGGAGGCTATGATTCCTACATGAATAATTAGCCAATACGAATTTAATACTGGAGCCAATGGCGTAATTTGAGGGTCTAGAAGTGAGCTACCATGCGCAAATCCCATCATGATAACTGCAACTAGACAGCCTGCTGCAGGTAACAGGGCGTTCCCGTTGCGGTAGAGCAATCCACCAGCTAATACACTTACCCATGAGATGAAAATAATGGCCTCATAACCGTTAGTCCAAGGGGCGTGACCTGAAATATACCAACGTAAGCTCAGCCCAATGGCATGGATTAAAAATACCAATAAAGTTATTCCTAAAGTAGCTTTGATGATGCCGTTTAACCATCGTGGTTTATGTGCTAAAATTTGAATGAATCCTAAAATTAATAGAATAATTCCCAAAAAGGTATAAGCAATCATCACAAAAAAGAATGGTTCTACTTTGTTATAAAAAACTTCGATATTGACTTTGGTTGCTGGTGGAATTACATTTTCCCCCCATTTTTGTTGATATTCATTTATTTCTTTCAGGCTTTTATTGGCTTGTTGCCAATCACCTGATTTTTGTGCTTTCCCCAAGCGGTTGAAATAGGTATTAAAGAAAGCTAAGGCCGTTGTGTCTATTTCTAAAGGCTCTACAGATTTTAGCCAGCTATTCCATGTTTCATTTCTATCATTTTTCACTGGAATCATCTTTAGGTAATAGCCTTTTGCTATATTATCTAATATGCTAAATCGTTCTGTCACATTTAGAATTTCTTGTTCAGCTTTGCTTCTCTCCGACTGCTTTTTGCGAAATGCTGTCGAATATTCATCAGCTAATAAGAAAGCTCCTGTGTTTAAATCCACTAAATTCAATAATGAGGTATGTCCCGTTTTATCAACTTTTAATTTTTTTTGTAAATCTAGACCAATCTTATCCGTTACTCGTATCAGCGACGCTTTTGCCCACAGCGAAGGGTCTTGTTGCACAGACATAAACCAGCCTACAGCGGGCAGACCAGCGTATTTATCACTTTTGTATATCTTCCGAAGCAATTCCAAAGCGTGGGTTCCAAGGGGTTTTATCCGCCCTTGGTCATCTTGCACTAGCAGATGTTCTAGCTCATTAATATGCTCAGCGTTAAACTTCACCTTTTTCACGACTTCCTCTGCTGGAATAAGCGTTTCCGTTTCTGTGGAGAAAGGAGTTGCCATTTCTATTGAATCCGTTTTGGGGTGCTGATGCGTATGTGGCACACTATCTTGTGCCCAGCTTTGTATGGTTGCTAAAACTAAAATGAGTACAAGGAATCTTTTTTGGCCTAATTGTTTTAATTGTTGGTGTAAAGAGTAGAAACGTGTCCCCTTCCAAAACAGAGTGAAAAACATAGAAATAAATAGTAAAATATACCCGATGTATGTTAACATCGTTCCAGGGCGATCTTGGTTTACACTCAGGCGTGTCCCCATTTGGTCTGGGTCGTAGCTGGATTGAAAAAATCGGTAACCGCCATGGTCTAAAACATTGTTCATATAAATACGGTAATCTTCTTCTTTTCCGTTATCAATAACTGTGATTTCACTTGCATACGATGCTGGATTTCCTGAGCCAGGATAAGTTTCCATCTCAAAATCTCTTAATTTCATGCCAAAAGGCGTTTTGATAATTTTAGAACCAAAACCAAGTGAAACTTGCAAACCATTGATATTCTTTCTTATACTATAGCCCGTGCTACCCACGCTACCACGCACCAAGAGAGTGTCTTTCACACTGCCGTCATCGTATTCCACAAATATTGCATTAGCATTATTCTGATCTTGTGGGTTATTTTTATCGCCATGAATGTAATCAACTTTAGCTAAAAAAACCTCTCGAGGTAAAACAAAATTTGCTGGGCCAATTTGGTAAAGTGATTTTAAATTTAAGTCTTGTACAGAATCCACATAAATCATCTGTTGCGTCTGCAGCAAAGCTAATGAATCTGTCACTTGCCCGATTTGTTGCCCTGCCATTTTGATGCTTTGCCCCTCCAGCGGAGAATTTATCTTTAGCCCTTCAGGAGTTTGAGCAATCTGAATGCTCCCAGGAATTGGGTTATCAAAACTAAACATTGCACCAGCTATTTCTTTGATTTCCCCCGCTTGAATGTAATTGCTTACCCTTCCGCTCTGCCCTATGCTCACGATTTCCAGAGTCGGCTTACCACTTCCTTCCAAAATGGTATCTTTTGCTAATTCAATAAAATCTAAAGCCTTCAGAGAAATCACTTTATCTTTAAACTGATATTTTTTTTCAAACTGTCTTTTAAAAGGAAAAGAAGCTTCCTTTCGGTCAAAATAAGTCATTTGATAAGGGGTCTCGTACACCAAATTTTGTGTATCGTCAAAAAGACTCATCTTCATATAAGTCTGGCTACTAATGATTTCTGTAGAAGTTTCACCCTCGCGGATGTTCATATTCCCCTCCACTGAAAAAAGATGCGTATAAGCTGCCCCAATGAAAATAATGACAAAAGCTAAGTGAAAAGTCAAAACAGACCATTTTTCTTTTCGCCACAAGCGGTAACGCCAAATATTGACAATAAAGTTAATTATCAACAAAACTTGTACTAAATTAAACCACCAACTATAGTATATCATTTCTTTGGCAGCTGGTGTACCAAAATCATTTTCCACAAAAGTAGCCACAGCCATGGAAATAGCATAAACAAACAACATCACAGCCATCGCTCTTGTAGAAAAAAGCATTTTCTCTATCCAACTCATTTTTTTCAATCTTTCTTATTTATTTTTTAAGGCTTTAAAAAACTTCACCCACACGTGTAAGTTCCTGAAGCTTTTAGCATTCGCCAATTTCCAGAAATATCTTTTTTCAGTTCCGTTTTAGAAAATCCAAAATCATAAATTTCTTTGACTTTTTCTGCAAAATTTTGATGAATTTCCACAAAAACTTTTCCTTTTGGTTTCAAAATATCTTGTGCTTTTTGGCTTATTTCAAAATAATATTTTGTCGGGTTTTCATCTTCAACAAAAAGTGCTGTTTCTGGTTCAAATTTTTTAACAACATCAGGCATATTTTCCTTTTCTTGCAAAGGAATATATGGTGGATTGCTAATAATATAATCAAAGTAAGGCAATTCTCTGAAATCAGACTCAAATAAATTCATTACACGGAAATCAGCTTTTAAATGATTAATTCTCGCATTATTTTCTGCCACTTCTATGATTTCTTCCCGATAATCGATACCATATACATTTGCTGAAGGCAATTTAGCCTTCAATGCCAAGGCAATTGCTCCGCTACCAGTCCCGATGTCTAAAATATTCCCATTAAATTTTTCTAAATCATTAATATCTTGTAGCATCCATTCTATCAATTCTTCTGTCTCTGGCCGAGGAATCAACACCTGCGAATTCACCTTCAAGCGCAAGCCAAAAAACTCAGCTTCTCCCAACACGTATTGGTAAGGTTCTCCTCTTTGTAAGGCGTAAAGAGCATTATCAAACAAGATTTCTTTCTCATCTAATTTAGAATTTAGTTCATGTAAACCCATTCTCAGTGTTGATTTTTTTTGACCTAAAAACTTTTCAGCTAAGGCATAGAAAATCGTATTAATTTCTGATGGAGTATAAATTTGATTTAAAACGTTAAATTTATCTCGAATTTGCTGTAAATTTTTCATAAATTAAAAGTTATCAATAATTTGATAGGCTAATTCCAATGCTTTATACCCGTCTTCCAACTTCACTTTGATTGGTTTCCCATGGTTGATGCTATCTGCTAATTCTTCTAATTCTTGCAAAATAGCATTATTTGCTTCAATTTTGGGGTATTCGAAGTAAATTTTTTTCTTTACATGTTCAGCATTTTCTAAAATCATAGAAAATTCATCCGTACTATTTTCTTCAGCATCTTCTATTCGGATTATTTCTGATTTTTTCTCCAAAAAATCAATCGAAATATAGGCATCTCTTTGGAAAATTCGAGTTTTGCGCA
This sequence comes from Candidatus Ornithobacterium hominis, assembly GCF_951229915.1. GTDB lineage: Bacteria > Bacteroidota > Bacteroidia > Flavobacteriales > Weeksellaceae > Ornithobacterium > Ornithobacterium hominis. The sequence continues at coordinate 1,075,346 of NZ_OX579588.1, forward strand.
TATTTCTCATCGAAATCCTACTCGTCGTGAGATTCACCACACAGCCATTTTCAAATAAAATTCTTGCATTCGCAATATCAGGCGTTTCACTGACGACTGCCACGCCATTGCTGCGAATTTCCTTTACCCCAGAATCAATGATAGATAAAATAATATCTAAATCATGAATCATCAAATCCAAAACGACTGGCACATCTGTTCCGCGCGGATTAAACTCTGCTAAGCGGTGAATTTCAATGAATTTCGGATTTTTAATCTGTTCTTGCACTGCCAAAAAAGCGGGGTTAAACCGCTCTACGTGCCCCACTTGCCCCAAAACTCCATATTCTTCTGCCATTTTTTTTATAAAAGCAGCTTCTTTTAGACTTTGTGAAATAGGTTTTTCTATAAAAATATGTTTTTTGTTTTTGATGGCTTGTTCTGCTATTTTAAAGTGTGAAGTCGTAGGAGTCACAATATCCAAAACATCCACTTGATCAAGTAAATCCTGAAGATTTTCAAAATATTGATACCCCATTTTCTCAGCAAATTCAATAGTTTGCCGGTCAGTATCGTGAAAACCAATCAAATTGAACTTCTCAGATTGCTGTAAAAGCTTCAAATGAATTTTCCCCAAATGGCCTGCGCCTGCAACTCCAATGTTCAGCATATTAAAATTTTGCCTAAAAATAAATATAATCTAATTAAAAAAGTGATTTTTTAGCTATTTTTTAAGATTTTTGCACCATGTGGACAGAAAATTTTAGGCAGAAAGGCAAACGCCAACAGCTCATAAAACGGCTAATAGCAAAGGGAATTGATGATGAAAACGTATTGCAAGCCATGGGGCAAATCCCCAGGCACTTGTTTATTGACTCTGCTTTTGAGGATTTTGCTTACGAAGACAAAGCCTTCCCGATCGCCGCAGACCAAACCATTTCTCATCCATACACGGTCGCCTTCCAAAGCAGTTTATTGCATCTCTCTCCTAGCGAATCAGTTTTAGAAATTGGCACAGGCTGTGGCTACCAAACGGCGGTTCTCATCGCCATGGGTGCAAAAGTTTACACCATCGAACGTCAGCAAAAACTCGTCAAATTCTCTAAAAGAATGTTTCAACTTTTAGAACTTTCGCCCGTTTACCAAACCTATGGCGACGGGTTCAAAGGTTTGCCCACTTTTGCCCCGTTTGATAAAATCATCGTGACGGCTGGTAGCCCCATTATCCCTAAAAAATTACTGCAACAGCTCAGGATTGGAGGAATTGCCGTAGTTCCCATCGGTGAAAATAATCAAAAAATGTATAGTTTCCTAAAGGTAAGCGAACGTAAATATGAGCAAATGGAATTTGGAGACTATAAATTCGTCCCGATGTTGGAACAGAAGGATTTTTAATTTTTTTAAAGCCTTAAAAAAAAATATTCAACAATTTAAGTCAGTATAATCAACTTTTACTAAAATTTATATAAAGGCTTAAAATTTGGAGGAATATTTAATATTTTTGCAATGATGAATATTCCCGATAAAACGCTAGAAGATTTAGAATTCAAAAAGGTTTTGGCTGAAGTGAAAAAATATGCTAAGACAGAACGTGTCGCTGCTGTGATAGAAAAATTAAAGCCTTTAGAAAATCATCAAGCAGCACTTTTTCGTCTGAAGGCAACCAATGAGTTTTTGACTGGAATTCAATCCAGTACGCCCTTTCCATTTTCAGACTACGACGACATCCGAGAGGAACTCAATAATTTAGATATTGAAAATTATCAGATGCCGCTCGCTGCATTTTTGGCCATTCGCTCACAAATCTTACAAATCAAAGATTTAGTCAAATTTTTAACACGATTTGAAGCTTATTTTCCTGTTTTTTTTCATCATATTCAAAAGCTTAATCTTGAAAATGAAATCCTTAATCACATCAATCGGGTTTTTGAGAAATCAGGAGAAATAAAAAATAATGCAACGCCACGCTTAGCCCAAATTCGTGAGGGGCTGAAGCGAACTCAACGTGCTTTGAGTGAGCGTTTTACAGGAGCAATGCGCCATTACAACGAGTTTTTGGATGATATCAGAGAATCTGTCATCGACGGACGGCGTGTCTTGGCGGTAGCCTCGATGCATCGTAAAAAAGTTCCTGGGCGAATGGTTGGTACGAGTAAAACTGGCTCAATTTCTTTCATAGAACCTGAAGCCGTACTACAATCTCAGCGAGAATTGGATGAGTTGACCGAAGATGAAAAAAATGAAATCAAAGTCATTTTGCGTGAATTGACTGCTTTGCTCGCAGAATATCAAGAGGATTTGATTGCGTATCAGAATTTTCTTTTCCAAATGGATTTAATTGCTTCACAAGCGAAATATGCTGATGAAATACAAGCAATTTTACCCAAAATTCATCTCAAAGATAAAAAAATGCTTTTACGAGAAGCTTACCACCCTGTGCTTTGGCTTAAACACCAGAAAGAAAAGAAAAAAATTGTTCCGCAAAGTTTGGGGTTTGATGAAAATAACCGATTACTTTTGATTTCTGGCCCCAACGCTGGGGGAAAGAGTATAACATTGAAAACAATTGGTTTACTACAACTAATGTTGCAAAGTGGAATGCTGATTCCTGTGCATGAAAAATCTGAAATGTGCTTTTTTGAAAAGATTTTCACCGATATTGGAGACAATCAATCAATTGAGAATCAACTAAGTACATATTCATATCGACTCAAGCAAATGCATAATTTCCTCTACAATACAAATGATAAAACATTACTGCTGATCGATGAATTTGGGACGGGTTCAGACCCAGAACTGGGAGGTGCGCTGGCCGAAGTTTTTTTGGAAGAATTTTATAGTATGGGTGCTTTTGGCGTTTTTACCACGCATTACACCAATATCAAAGTTTTGGTAGAACAATGGGATGCCGCCAAAAATGCAAGTATGCTGTTTGACGAGAAAACTTTGGAGCCGCTTTTTCAGCTAGAAGTTGGGCAAGCAGGGAGCTCATTTACCTTTGAAGTGGCTCAAAAAAATAAAATCCCTTTCCGATTAATTAATCGGGCAAAAAAGAAAATCGAAAGAAATAAAGTTCGCCTAGATAAAACTATTCTAAAACTACAGCAAGAGAAATTTAACATTCAGAAAACTCGTAATGAACTGGAAGAGCTGAGAAATGCGTCTGATGAACAAAAGAATCAACTGGAAGAAACGCAAGATAGAATTCAGTCTAAATTGGTGGATTTTCAAAGGCTTTATGAAAAAGAACAAAAAAATATTCAATTAGGTAAAAGAATTGAGGAGCTTGCTGATAATTATTTGAAAAATAAAAGTCGAAAAAAATTAATTGGAGATTTCTTAAAACTTATTGAAACAGAAAATGCTAAAAAGCCTAAAAATCATTTTCAAGAGAAAAAAGTAGAACGAAGAAAGCAAAAAGCGCTAAAACGTGAAATGCAAAAGCAGGCAGAGAATATTGAGGAAATTAAGAAAAAAGTTGAAGCGGTAGAAAAAAAGCAAACTCAGGCAAAAATTGATAAAATCAAAATTGGTAAGCGAGTCAGAATTAAAGGAAGCAGCAGCGTAGGAACGGTAGAACGCGTAGAAGGAGACAGTATTGTCATCAATTACGGAAAATTTTTAACGAAGATTAATGTCCACGAAATTGAATCAATTTAATTTTTTTAAGCTTAAAAAAATCCTTCAAAAATCACCGAAGTAAATCTTTGAAGGATTGAATTAATTTCTTGAAATTCAACTCATTAAGCTAAGTACTGTCTTAGCTTCCAAGCCATTTTCTCATGGTCAGTTAGCAAACCTGTCAAGAAATCAGCTGAGCCGACATCTTTGTATTTTTCTTCGCAAGCATCAATTTTTTCTCGCAAACTTTGGATAATGGTCTCGTGATCTTGAACTAACTCTTTCACCATCTCTAGTGTTGGAGGGACTTTACCTGGCGTTTCCTCTAGGCTAGAGTATTCTGCGAATTCTTTCGCTGTCCCGATGGCAGTCCCGCCAAGCGTAGTCACACGCTCTGCTATAGCATCAATAGCTTCTGCCAAGGCAGTGTATTGCTCTTCAAACAATAAGTGATATTCCATGAAGTCTTTGCCTTTTACATTCCAATGGAAGTTTCTTAATTTGATGTAGAAGATATTGCCATCTGCCAATACGTGATTCAACAAATCTTGTACAGCTATTAAATTTTTTTCGTCAATTCCTAAATTTGGTTTCATAAAATAAATCTTTAAATTATATTTAAATCGTAATTTAAAAACATGCAATATTTAGTCCAAAATATCAATTTAGAAATTTAATTTAAAAATATATACTCTTGAGACTTCGATAAATTAAAATTGCCTGAGAATGCTTGTAGAATGCTCACGGAAAACCTACCCTATTGTTCAGGCTACTGAATAAGTCTTACACACTTATTGAGGTAGTGTCTTTTGAAAGTAATTTACAATAAAGGCTATTCTGTTGTGGAGACGTTTAGCTTCTCGAGTATTTTTTGGGGTATTTTTTTATTTTTCCTATTTTTTTTAAAGGCTTAAAAAATTTTAACTAAAAAAAATTGATTAACTTGACTCGCTCTAGTCTTGGGGTTTATAAACTTGAATGATAAACGTGTGACTCTGAATTCGTTAGCTGTAAAGACTACCGAATGTTGTAAATGCTCAATTTGATGTAAATTTTCATCAGAAATCACTAAATAATAAGGTTTCTGCTGTAATTTCAATTCATTTTCTTCCATTGTAGGAGTCGTTCTGTCCAGGCTCCAATCCAGTGCCCAAGAATGGAGCTTATCATAGACAAAAATATTTTCTTGAGTTAAATTTTCTCTTTCTACAAATTTAGCTATTTGAGTGTCTGCTTGGTAATTTTCAATTAAATTTTTATAAAAAGTAGAATTTAAATAAATATTTGCTAATAAAATAAAAGCTGCCAACCCAAAAATTAATCGATAAAGTTGGTTTTTTATTTGAATAAAAATAAAAAAGCTAAGCCCCATTAAAATTAAAAACAAAATGAGGATTTCCCTTTTCCTTATCGGGAAAAAATAGCTTGCCATGCTTGCCAAGAGTAGCATGCCTAGCAAAAGAATTATATAACTTGAAATTTTAAAAGCCTTAAAAAATTTCTGATTTTCACTCTGATTTAAATTTAAAATTTGTGCTGCTGTAAAAATACTCATGAGTGGAACAATCGGGTTGATGTAATGCGGAAGCTTAAATTGACTGAAATTCATTACCATTATAAAAATCAAAGCTGTAGAGAGTGTAGCTATTTCTTTTAATCTTTTCTTTTTATCAATAAATCCCACTTGGAAGGTCAATAAATAAAACCAAAGTGACCATGGCAAAAAAGCCCAAAGCAAGGTGTGAAAGTAAAAGAAATAATCTTGGCTACCAGCTTGCCCAAATTCTCCTCCTTGAAAGCGTTCTGCACTCTGCCCCATTGCGATAAACTTTACCCCTTCCCAACCAAATTGATGATAATAGGTCAAGAATATCGGCAGAGAAAAAATAAAAAAAGCTAAAATTCCCAGTGCAACTTTGTAGTTCAGTAATTTCTCCCAATTTTTTTGATAAGCAACTCTTATAAATAAAAATAATCCTACCAAAGCTACAGCTACCAGCCCCTTGGTAGAATATGCACAGGCGGTGAAAATTCCACCTAATAGCGCTGCTGATAGATTGTTTTTCTCTAAAAATTTTGCCCATTGCCAAATGGCTAAAACAAGCATTGAAGTCAAAACAGCATCGGTTCGCACATCGTGCAGACTGAGGAGAATGGTTTGGCTGGTGAGGTAAAATAAAGCTGCTAGCTGCCCAATTTCTGTTTTTTGATACATTAATTTTGATAAAGAAAAAACTCCGTAACCCGAAATCAGCGTTAATAAAATAGCGGGTAAACGATACGCCCACTCCGCTTTACCAAAAATTTCAAAAGACAAGCCCGAGAGCCAAAAATGGAGATGTGGCTTGTCTAGGTACGGCTGTTTTCCTTTGAATATATGAGCAAAATCGTTTTCTCTTGCCATTCGCCAAGCCATAGTGGCATGCTGAGCTGAGTCGTTTTCCATGAGCGGCAAAAACAAACCAAAGCCTAAGGCTACTGCCAGCAAAAAAAATAGGAAAAAATACCAAGGCTTAAAAAAATTAATCACTTTTCAGATTTCTATGATTGATTTTCCTCTGATGCATAAGCATCTATTATCTCTTTGACTAGTTTGTGCCGCACGACGTCTTTCCCGTCTAGTTGCACAAAAGCGATGTCTCTGATGTCTTGTAAAATATGCATCGCCAATTTCAATCCCGATTTTTGCTTCAAAGGTAAATCGACTTGCCCTGGGTCTCCGGTGATGATGAATTTTGCTCTTTTACCCATGCGCGTTAGAAACATTTTCATCTGAGAATGTGTCGTATTTTGAGCTTCATCTAAAATCACAAAGGCATTGTCTAGCGTTCGCCCACGCATAAAGGCGAGTGGTGCTACCTCTATGGTTCCTCGGTCAATTAGATTTGCTAACTTTTCATAATGAATCATATCTCGAAGTGCATCATAAAGCGGCTGAAGGTATGGGTCAAGCTTTTCCTTCAAATCGCCAGGCAAAAAACCTAAACTTTCGCCAGCTTCTACCGCAGGCCGCGTTAAAATAATTCGCTTGACTTCCTTGTTTTTCAAAGCTCGCACTGCCAAAGCCACGCTGGTATAAGTTTTCCCTGTTCCTGCTGGGCCTGTGGCAAAAATCATGTCTTTCTCTTGCACGGCATTCACTAATTTTCTTTGATTGGGCGTTAGGGCCTTGATTAGCTGCCCATTGACACCGTGAACTATCACATCATCAATGTTTCTAGTTTTAGAAAACGGTATTGATTGCTCATCAAAAATATATTCTAAATCTTGAAAATTCAATCGGTTATAATGCAACATGTGTTCAGATATTTCTTCGATTTTAGATTCAAATTTTCTCAAATCTTCTTCAGGGCCTGAGGCTGAAATTTTTCTACCACGCACGGAAACTTTAAGGCTTGGGAATTTATGGATGATGAAATCTAAATTCTCATTATTCGTTCCATAAAATTCTTGAACGCTAATTTCTTGTAATTCTAAAATAAGTTTATTCAAATGCTTTTATTTTAACTATAAAACTACAAAAATATACAATATATTTGTGTTTGAAAGATGTCAATAATTACACTCACAACTGATTTTGGGCTGAAAGATTTTTCTGTCGCTAGCGTGAAAGGGGCTATTTTAAAGGAATTGGCTCAGGTCACCATTGTTGATGTTTCTCATCAAATTTCACCTTTTAATATTGGCGAAGCAGCTTATATTATCAAAAATGTTTATCAAGACTTCCCAGAGGAAAGCATTCACATCATCGGTGTTGATGCTTTGCCTAATGAAAATAAAAAACTCTTGGCGGCTAAAATTGCCAATCACTATTTCATCTGTGCAGATAATGGTATTTTATCTTTAATTCTGAGTGAAAGTCAACCTGAAGAAATTGTAGAAATTACTATAAATAAATACAAACCCTACAGCAACTCCCCGACGAGAGATATCTTTGTTCCTGTGGCTTGTCACTTGTGCCGCGGCGGCTCACTAAACGTCATCGGAGCTCCCACCAATTCATATAGGGAACTGAATTTATTGCGTGCCCAAATCAAGGAGGATAAGAGCATCATTGGCACTGTGATTTATATTGATAATTTTGGAAATGCGATAACAAATATTTCTTACAGGCTCTTTAATGAATGCCGCCGTGGAAGAGATTTTCAAATTATTGTACGAAATTTAACTTTTGAAAAATTAGCCAATCGCTACAGTGATGTTGTGAAAGATTTTACTAAAGAAGTGGAATATCACGGCGATGGGATAGCTCTTTTTAACAGTAATGATTTTCTAGAAATCGCTATTTATAAACCTAATTTACAATCCTATGGCGGCGCCTCTTCTCTGATGGGCTTGAGTATTGGAACGCACGTCACCGTAAAATTCATATAAATGACTTATCAAATCTTAAAAGCAATTCACATTATCTTTGTCGTAAGCTATTTTGCTGGGCTATTTTACATGGTTCGTCTTTTTGTTTATGATACCGAAGCTTTGGAACTAAAAAATGAAAAAGGCAATATCTTGCATCAGCAGCTAATCTACATGCAAGAACGGCTTTGGAATATCATCACGCTCCCAGCCTTTATCATAATGATTATCAGTGGCTTTTACATGCTTCATCTAACTCACTGGGGATTTATAACCCAAGGTTGGATGATTGTGAAATTAGTCTTTGTAGGGATTTTGGCCGCTTACCATTTCTGGACATGGAAAACCATTAGAAATCTACAAAAAGAAAAAACTCAATACACCTCTGTGCAACTACGTATGATGAACGAAGTCGCCACCATTATTCTCTTTGTAGTCGTTTTTGCGGTTATTTTAAAACAATCTTTTATGGCGTATTGGTATTGGGCGCTGATTTCATTTGTAGCAATGGGTGCACTTATCATGTTGATTGTCAAATTAGTTAATCGAAATAAATCATGAATTTATTTATCAAAGAATTATTAAGCCTTTATAAATCTATCGGGTTTTATTTACTCGGTTTTATTTTCTTGGTTGGGTCAGCTTTGTTTCTATTCTTTTTCAGCGGAAACTTCAATATTTTTGAGCTAAATCAGGCCAATCTCTATCCATTTTTTCAAATTGCTCCTTATTTTCTAATCATTCTACTACCAGCGATGACGATGAAGAGTTTTGCCGAAGAACAGGAAAAAGAAACACTAGACTGGCTGAAGACGATGCCCGTAGACATGAGCAAAATTGTTGCGACAAAATTTCTAAGCATTTTTTCAGGCTTATTCACCTTCATTTTTTTAAGCCTTACTTTTTTTTTCATCGTACAGCATTTCAGCCTCAATGGTATTGATAGCGGTCTGCTTTTCTCTTCATATTTGGGGCTTATATTTTTAGGGATATTCATTATTTCTGTCGGAATTTTCTCTTCAGCCATCAGTTCCAATCAAATTTTAGCTTACATTTTAGCCGTACTTATCAATGCTTTTTTCTATTTTTTCATCAGCGGTTTAGCCGATTATAATTTAATTGGAAGTTTAGACTACCTCACCCAAAGTCTAAGCGTAAAGTTTCACTACGAGCGCTTCACTCAAGGCATATTCTACCTGAGCAGTTGCAGCTACTTTATCGGCTTTAGTTTTCTTTTCATTTTTCTAGCTCATCAAAAATTAAATCAAAAATGAAAAATTGGATAATTGCTATTGGAATTTTAATCTTAATCGCTCTTTCTCAATGGGTTGAAACAAGATGGGATTTCACCGAAAATCAACGATTTACACTCACAGAATCTGCAAAAGAATTGCTGCAAACACCAGAGATGCCATTGCACATTAATTTCTACTTAGACGGAGAAATGACGGGGAGTTTCAGAGCCTTGCGTAATGAGGTTTTGCAGTGGGTGAAGCTTTTTCATCAAGAGAATAAAAGTATAGAATACAGCATCATCAATCCCGTGGCGGAAGGTCTAAATCTAGATTCTTTAGCAAATCTTGGCATTCAAGGCTTGGCGGTACCTACGGAGAGTAAAATTTTACGGATTTTCCCTTATGCAAGCTTTAATTATAATGGGAAAACTCATGTGATTTCTGTTTTAAATAACAGGAAAATTCCTGTGAATGACAGAGCTGAACAATCTATAGCAGAAATTCCGAATAAATTTTTTAAGGCTTTAAAAAATGTCGTGCAAACTCAAAAACCTAAAATCGGACTAATGGTGCATCATGATGAATTATTGCCACAATATTTAGACGGATTTTTAATGGCGGCTTCTCCTTATTTCCAATTTGAACCGTTGACGACTCCCATTACTTCTGGCACGGGAGAATTAGACATTCAGAAGATTCCTGAACCCGACTCTCTAGCGGCAATTATTTCTGCCAAGCCGATTAAGCCATTTAGTGATAATGATAAAATTTACCTAGACCAATATCTCATGAAAGGTGGGAATTTAATGTTTTTGACTGAAAATGTTGATGCCGAGATGGATAGCCTTTTTCGTTCTGATAATATTGTAAGTTTCCCTAGAGATAATAATTTAGATGATTTATTATTCGCATATGGTTTAAGGATTGTCCCGTCTCTCATCAAAGATTTACAAGCGGCTTACGTGACACTTGCGATTGGTAACGTAGAGCAAAACACGGCTTACGAGCAATTCCCTTGGGTTTATTTCCCGCTGGCAATTTCACCTAAAAATCATCAAATTAATCAGAATTTGAATAATCCGCTAAAGTTTGAATTTGCAAACCCGATAGAAATTCTGCCTAGAGAAAGTACACATTATCAAATTTTACTGAGCACGTCTCCTTATACTCAATTGCAGAAACCGCTTTCCTACATCAATTTTTCTGAAATCGATAGAACAATTCCCGAGAATTACCTAGAAGGAACTCCCTTCCCTTTAGCCGTTTTAGTTTCAGGTGAGATTGGTTCTGCCTACGCTGGGCGAATAGTTTCTCAGCAATTGAATAACTTCAAATCAAAAACTCAACAGGGGAAATTATTGCTCATCAGTGATGGGGATTTCATCAAAAATCACGTTTTCAGAGGAACCCCACTGCCTCTCGGTGCCGATAAATACAGCCTGCGTCCAGATTTGAAATCTGCTCCAAATGTGATTTATGATAATGCTAATTTCCTCATCAATGCCTTGCAGTATATGCTGGGCGAAAATTTAAATTTTGGTTTTGATACTGATTCTGAAAGTTATAAGATTTTAAATAAAAGCTTGGTGCAAAACGCTAAAAATGAATGGCGTTGGCTCTCAGTTTTTATTCCCAGTATTTTTTTAAGCCTTTTATTTTTTATTATTTATTTCTATCGGAAAAAGAAGTTTAGCTAAGAATCTGTTTAGATTTTAAGTTGATTTTAGTTATTTAAAGAATTTCCATTTCGGGATAATTTCAAATAATCCGTAGCCGACAAATATAAAAAGTGTAAACATGGGGGCTAGCGTCCTTAATAATGAAAATTCTGGGTTGATAAGAATGATTATAAATAGACTGAGTATTGTGCCATAGACTCCATTTTTTTTGTACTGATAAGTCAAATAAAGCATGCCTAAAGCGACCGCAGACAGGAATATAACGGTGTAGTTATACCAAGCTGGTTCTGCATATAGCGTGGGGTCTGGCGCTACTTGCAACGTGCTCAGGCTATAAAGTCTAATGGCTAAGATTGAAAAAATCATAAAAGCGGTAAGCCCTATGATTAGTTTGAATCCTAAATTCTTTTCACTGGAAGTGTTCTCAAAATAATCTTGACCTTTCATTTTCACTAACTATGATGGTTAACATGTAAATGTAGGAAAAAAATAAATCGGCTTCAAATTCTCAAAACCGATTTAAAAATTTATGTCATATTTTTTCTAAGGCTTAAAAAATTTTTGCTCTCAGTTACATAAAGATATTAGTCAACAGGCGGCTTCTATCGTCGATGATTTCATCTAAAGAAATCATAGATTCAGTTCTAGAAACTTCTTCAATTTCATCAATTTTGAAAATCACATCACGTGCATCGTTCGTATCTTTTGCTCTAATTTTACAGAAGATGTTGTATCGCCCAGAGATTATATTTGCTACCGTCACGTTTGGGATTTTTTCTAATTGGGCAATAACGCTTTTCGTATGGCTTGATTTTGTCAACATAATACCGATATAGGCAATAAATTTATAGCCTAAACGCTCATAGTCAATCTCTAGAGAACTTCCTTTGATGATTCCTGCCTCTTCTAACTTTTTTACTCTTACATGAATTGTACCTGCAGAAACTTCCATCCTTTTGGCTATCTCTGTAAAGGGCATTCTCGTATTTTGAATTAAGAATTGTAAAATTTGCTTGTCTACTTTATCAATTTTATACCTTGATCTCATAAAATTATTTTCAATTATAGAACAAAATTAAGAATAAAATTCAATTATTTAAACAAAAACACATGATATATTACCAAGAAAATAAATCATATGCTAAATAAAAGGGTTTGTTAAAAAATTTATTTAAATTGTAGGAATGATATATCTTTTTTGTTTTGTCTTTGTTTGAGCGAGTCTTTTATTCGTCTGCTTTCTTCTTTTATGCTATCCATTCGGGGGGCTGATTCTTCTTTGATGGGTGAGATATTTTTTTCTTGTTCAGCTTTTTTAAACGTAAATAAATCTCTAAAATGGTAAAACGACTTCCTATAGACTATCCCTGCGCCGTAGCTTTGGGTATAACTGACGTTGACGTTGTAATTCTCTAACCCAATAGTAGAAGGGCGTGAAAATGCACGGAAACGTAATCCTCCATCAGCTGCTTTTGAGATGTCATAATCTAACTCTAGTTGTGTTGTAATCTGCTCATTATATTGTGAGCCGAGAGGCGTGCCTACAGCTCCGTTGATTGATAATCGCTTATTTATAGCGAGATTAAACTCCGTTTGAATTTTATCTGATTGATTTCGGCTGTCTGAAGATTGTAGATAAGTCGGGTTGATTTCTAAGCCTGGGATGATATTAGAAAACACGTTCCCTACCTGCTTACTCAAAAGTTCAAAAGCTGATGCTGCGGCTGCATCTGTTGCTGTACTTGCGCCGATGGTTTCACTGGAATCAAATCTTCCTAAAACTAAAATAGACCCTACCTGCCTTATTTTCTCATCAGGATTATCCCTTAATTTGCTGGAAAGTAAGTTTTTCACTTGTGTACTGGTTTCTGGAGTTTCTAAATCTAAGTTGATTTGAGTATTTTTTAGGTCTCCATTGACTCCTATAATTAAATCCACCACGGTGGGCTGTACATAGTTGATTCCCAAGTAAGTACCAATGTTATTTACATTTCTGGAGTAAACAGCTTTGATGTTCATTTGGGTATTGTATGGGTCGCCAGTAAAACGGATAAAACCTCCTTTCTCTATGTCAAAATCTTTGTTGATGATGATGCCTTCTCTATAACTATAAATTCCGTCGGTGATGTTATAATCACCATTGATGCTTAAATTCCCAGCCTTGTTCATTGCTATTTCAAAGTTTTCAGCAAAGCCCTGTGCTTGTATCACATCATTGCTTTTCTCATCTAGCACGAGGTTTACAATTGTCTTATCATCTACATCCACGACTAAATCCATTGAAAAACCTTGAATTTTCTGAGAATTTTTTTCACTCTCTACCAGCTGACCTGATTCGTCATAAGAATAAAATTGTATGAATTTATTTTCTCCTATTGTTTTAGTCCCTCCTGTATTGATATTGATGATTGAACCTTTTAGAACCTTCGCATCAAAGCCTGTTGAGACTTCTAAATCTGCTGCGGGACCAAACATGTATAATTCCCCTTGAACGAAAGCCTTACCGTAGAAAAGTTCATTATCGGCTACGGTAGTATTCATCACCATCACACGGTCACTAGAAATTTCTAAATCCAAAAACCAATCTGAAATACTAGAAAAAATCAAAGAACCATCTACCATAGCTTTAGTTTTACTCGTAGATTCTATTATTTCTACTTGCGCTAAATCTAGCAAACCACTTTGCCCTGGCTGCTTGTTTAAATCAAACTCATTTTCACCTATCAAGGTATAGTAAGTGCCAAGATAAACCACCCGAAAGCCTAAATCTCGAGTCGTTATATTTCCTACAAAACTTGGATTTCCCACATCTCCCTTCACCGCTACTTCACCAGAGATTTCCCCTTTCCACTGGCTCAGAATGTCTGACAGAAAAGCATCCATCAAATTCACATTAAAGTCATCAAAATTCGCCAATAAATCCAACTGAGGTTTTTCGCCTTTGTTATCTATCGCCCCTGTAAGAATTAATGTATTGATTTCATTGCGGTCTAAACTTCCGTTGATATTGAAGAGATTATCACCCACGCTATACTCTGCATCTGCAACAAAACGGCCTACGTACTGCTCTTTAAGATAAATGCTATCTACCACAATATCAGCAATTGGTCTCAAACTATTGTTAGATTTTGTGACATTTAATTTTCCATTTACCGTTCCACGCAGCCCGAGATCTCCTAAATAGTAATTAGGTATAGCCTTCTCAAGTTTGACTTTATTGACATCAGCCTGAAGTTTAAAATTGTCATCATCAACATAATTTGCATTGATTTTCAAGAATTGTTCTTCAGAATTTAATAAAATTTCGACCAAATCATAGTTATTTTTTTCAAAATCAATAATAGCATAATTAGAATCAGAATCACTAAACTGATTGATATTCCAAACTTGCTCATCAAACTTTATCGTACTGGGGGAAAATCCAATTTTTATTTTTTGATTGGCATCATAGGTCTGATAAAAATTTAAATCATACTCGCCATACAAATTTTCACCTGTGAAAAAATGTGCTTTTGCCAGCAAGGTATCGCTTTTAGTTTTCCCTTCAAAATTAAATTTCTCAACATTAATTCCTTGGACTTCAATTTTATCAGCCTTAGCAGAAAAAGACTTGTCAATAGATGTAGAAGCCAAAAAATGCAAATTTTGTGCAATGTAATTTTGATATTTTACTTCAGGTGTTTTAAAATCAACTTCAAATATTTTTTCATCATTATTTAACGTCCCAACTAATAGAGAATTAGGCTGAATATTACTTTCTGGAACAAAAAACTTCAATAAATCACTTTCAATTTTAATGGCATAATTTAAATATTGATTCTTATTTACTTGCTTATGCTCGTAATTTACCATGAAATTCCCCACTCCATTTTCAAATAAAACACCCAATTCATCTAAATGAAATTTTCCAATAATTTTCCCTGAGAGATACCCCGGTATATTGGCATCTATATTTTTCTGTTGTAATTCATCTTGGTATACCGACACATTAGACTTCGGCAAATTCATTTGCACGGTATCTGAATTGAAAGTTAAATTTTGAATCTTGAATTCTCCACTTAAATCATTGATTTCACTAAAGTTTGTAACTCCCTCTATATCACCACTAATCCAAGTATTCTTTGTCTTAGAAATACCAAAGTAATTTAAATTTAAATAATCGATTTTTGAGTTAAAATCCATTTTTAATTGAGGCGCACTAAAGTCAAAAATTCCTTGATAGTTTAGCCTTGCTTTTTGGCTATCATTTATCGCCAAAAATCCTTTAAATGCTCTTTGAGCAAGCTTTCCATCAAAATTAATATGATTAAATCGATTATTATTAAATTCTAAGTAATTCAACTTCCCTACTGCATCAACGTCCAATAAATCCAAATCATATCCACGCCCATCAAAGCGAATATTTCCACTCACTTTACCCAGATTTTCTGTACCTGCCAAAGCTCCTAGGTGAAATTGGTCGGTATTTAGACTCCCTTGGTAGTGTGGGTGATTTCCGCTGTAATCAGATAACACTAAATCCAATTGCCCGTTACCCAATTTTGTAGACGCAAAACCTTTGGCTCTCAAATACTTACCATCCAAGCTAAAGTTTCCAACGTAGCTCATTTTCCCAAATCGAGCAATAAAATCTGTAATATACTGAGTATAATTTTGGGGTAAAATTTGTTTTAATTCTGTGTAAGAGGTCGCTAGATTTAGGTCTTGCCCAGAGAGAGAAAATCCATCTTTCATCAAATTCTGGAAATTTAAATACTGCGCATCGATGTAAGTTTCTTTATTCTTTAGTGAAAATTTTTTAAGGCTTAAATTATTTAAGAATCCTTTCACCTCTCCTGAAAGACTAAAAACTTGATTCTCTTGCCAATTAGGAACAAAATATCTTAAATCTTTATAAGCAAATTTATTATTTTCAGTAAATTTTGCATTCCATTCTACACGATCACTAAAGTTAGAAAATTGGCTTATATGATCGTACGTCAAATGTAAAAATCCGTTTAAATGAGAAGATTGCGTTTCTAAATTCAAGTCATTGAAAAACAAACCCTTATCTGTCATTTTAAAATTTGTAGTCAAATCTTTCAGTTGGTATTTTTCTCTGTTTTTCACCGCATCAAAACGCAACTTTTTAATTCTCGCAATATAAGTTTTCCCCTCTACACTAATTTTTTCTAATCTAGCATTCAAGCGATTAGCATCTAGCCAGACTTTCGAATTCTGAACCAAATTATGATTTATAATTTTCAGTTTCCCATTTTGTATTTCCAAATTCCCTCTCAAAACAAATTCAGAATCGCCCCTTGTGCTATCTTCTAAAACAAACTTATCGATAAATTTGATGAAATTAGATTTCTCTTCGCCCAAGTAAGTAAACACATCTACGCGAGGATTTACCAAAGTTGCCGCATTTATATTGACGTGATTGGAATTCCGATACAAGTCTAGCCAACTAATTTCTGCCGTAAGCTGCGGAATATTGATAAATTCATAATTTCTATGATCTTTCGCCGTGACTTGGTATAATTTGACATTGCCTAAGTAATTGATATTTACTTTTCCTATCTTTACCTGAGTGCCAAACTGCTCATTTACCCTTTCCATCACTTTTGATGCTACTTCGGACTGTACAGCAGGAATTTGAATGACGACCATGAGCAGCAACAGCAGTGCTAAAACCGATGCCAATAAAATAAATAAAATTCTAAATAAATGCTTCAAAGCTTAAACATTAAAAAAAGTTAACTTTGCCATATGAAAGACCCTATAATCGTTGGCATAGAATCTTCTTGTGATGATACTTCTGTTGCAGTGCTTCAAGGTAATAAAATTTTATCTAATGTCATTAATAGTCAAAAAATTCATCAAAAATATGGCGGCGTTGTTCCTGAGCTAGCATCCAGAGCCCATCTCAGAAACATCATACCCGTTTTCACGGTTGCCTTGCAAGAAGCAAATATATCGCTTAAAAATGTAAATGCCATAGCTTTTACGCAAGGACCTGGGCTAATGGGTTCACTTTTGGTCGGCAGCAGCTTTGCCAAGAGTTTGTCTCAGGCACTCAGCATTCCCCTCATCGGTGTCAATCACATGCAAGCTCATATTTTTGCTAACTTTTACGATGAAAAAAATTCACCTGACTTTCCGTTCCTGTGTCTCACAGTAAGTGGCGGCCATACACAAATTGTGAAAATAGAAAGTATAGATTCGCTCAAGGTAATTGGCGAAACCAAAGACGATGCTGCTGGCGAAGCCTTTGATAAAATTGGTAAAATGCTCGGTTTGCCCTACCCTGCTGGTCCGTGGATAGACCAACATTCAAAAACAGGAAACAAAAATCGCTTTGATTTCACCAAACCAAAAATGGACGCTTATAATTTCAGCTTCAGTGGATTAAAAACGGCAGTAAAATATTTCCTAGAAAAAAAATGTGATGAAAATCCTAACTTTATTCAAGAAAACTTGAATGATTTATGCGCTTCCATCCAAAAAATTATTGTAGAGACTTTATTAGAAAATTTTTTAAAGGCTTCTAAAAATTTAAATATCAAAAATTTAGTTCTAGCAGGAGGAGTATCCGCAAATTCTCTTCTTCGAAATAAATTTTTAAGTTTAGAAAAAGAAAATTACTCAATTCACATCCCCCCCATTGAATTAACTACAGATAATGCCGCAATGATTGCCATCGTAGGGCGATTGAAATACGAGAATGCTCTTTTTTCTGATTTAAGTGTAACTGCTAACCCAAGATTAAAACTATGAATTTATTTTTTGCTCATTTTGAGAACAACCAAGCCATTTTAGATGAAAAAGAAACGCATCATTTAGAAAAAGTTTTAAGGCTTAGAAAAAATGATAAAGTCTTGGTCACCGATGGCAAAGGCAAAATGTTTGAAGGTCATGTTCTAGAAATTACAAAAAAACAAAGCTTAATCTCTCTAGGAAAAGAGCGAGAAATTCAAAATAATTTCCCTGAACTTTCAGTCGCTTTTGCACCGACAAAATCTAATGAGCGTTCTGAAATTTTGATTGAAAAAATAGTGGAACTAGGCGCAAGAAATATATTCCCTATAACGTCTTTTCATTCCGAAAGAAGAAAAATTAACGTAGAACGATGGCAAAAAATTGCAGATGCCGCAACTAAACAAAGCTTGAAAGCTCATCGCTGCCAATTATATGATTTGCAGGATTTTAAAAATTTTCTAAGCCTTAAAAAAAATCTAGAAAATAAATTTATAGCCCATTGCAATTCAGCGATACCAACTAGTTTGCTAAAAAACGTTCTGTCGCCTGGCGAAGATAGTCTAATTCTAATCGGCCCCGAGGGTGATTTTTCTGAAGATGAAATTCATACAGCTATAGATTTAGGCTACAAAAGCATTAGCTTTGGAAATCAGAGATTTAGAACAGAAACTGCCGGAATTTATTTTGCAAGCGTTTATAACTTTCTGAATACATTTAGAGCATGATGACTCCTTTGATTTCTCCTACTTTTTTATAATAAAAAATGACTTGGTCTGCATCTAATGCAAAAATTCTAACGGTAATGCTCGTGTATTTACCTTTTTTGGATTCTCGGGTTGCCACTTGTGGCCTAGCTCCATCAAAGATTTGCTGAATTTCTGCCATCGTTTTATTGCTTGTTGGTATGATAAATTTATAAACAAAATCGGTAGGAAATTCTTCAACTTTATTTAACTCGTTTTTCAAACGCTCATAAAAATCTTTTTCTTCATTCATTTTTTAAGGGGCTAATCGTTCTATTTTCCAATCATAATTCTCCTGCAAAGTGTATCGAAATCTATCGTGTAATCGATTGGGTCTTCCTTGCCAAAACTCCATACTCATTGGCCTTACTAGGTATCCACCCCAATTTTTTGGCCGCTTTGGTAGGGTATTATTTTTTTCTAAAGCCTTAATTTTTTCTTCTAAAACTTCTTTGCTAGAAATCACATCGCTTTGTGGTGAAGCAATCGCACTATATTGACTTGGTAGAGGTCGAGACTCAAAGTAACCATCAGATAAATTTTCAGCCAATTTTTCGGCTCTTCCTTTAATGATGATTTGCCGCTCCAAGACAGGCCAAAAAAAAGATAAGCATATGTGGGGATTTGCCGCTATGGCTTTTCCTTTCTCGCTATCATAATTGGTGTAGAAGACAAAGCCTTCTTCCGTATATTTTTTGAGCAAAACCACCCTCGCTTTAGGGAAGTCATCCAGCCCTATTGTCGTCACAGTCATTGCGTTAGCTTCAGTAATTCCCTCATCAGAATCTGCTTCTAAAAACCAATCTCTGAAGAACTCCAAAGGATTTTCTTTCAGATTTTCCTCCAGTAGTTTCTCTTTCCCATAAGATTTTCTGTAATTACTTAAATCTTGCTCCATACAATTTCTTATCTTTATCAAAGATAACTATTTCAATGGAAAAATTCTTAATAAAACCAGGAACAATTTTAATTTCAAAACCAAGTCTTAGCGTAGACATTTTTAGCCGAAGCATTGTTCTAATTACCGATTACTCTGAATTTGGAGCGGTTGGTTTTGTACTGAACAAAGCAACTGATTATAAAACAGATGATTTAATAAAGAATTTCCCTTTTGATATTACAGTTTTTGAGGGCGGACCCGTAGAGCAGGACAATTTATTCTATATCCATAGTCTAAAAAATATACCCAATGCAATTGCTGTTACAAATCATTTGTTTTGGGGTGGAAATTTACAAGAAATCAATCATCAAATAAATTTTCTAAGCCTTAAAAATTTTAATCAAATTAAATTTTTCATTGGTTACAGCGGCTGGTCTAGCGGCCAATTAGAAGAAGAAATAAAAAATAACTTTTGGGCCGTTGTAAATGATTATTCCTTCAATCCAATTGATATTCAAGAAGTTGAAGACTGGAAGAAACAAATGACTAATCTTGGCGGAGAAAATCTTCTTTGGGCCAATATGCCTGAAAATCCTTTATTGAACTAATTCAAGTAATTTTTTTTTAATTGCCTGAATATAATGATTGTCAAAATCCGTTTTTCTAAATTTGCTTAACGAAATAAGCTTATAAAATGGCGTGAAAATAAAACATTCATCTGCTTTTGTGATTTCAAATGGGGGTAGTGTTTTTTCTGAAACTGCATCAAACTCTGGCCATTTTTGGGCTAAAAGTAAAAATTTTTGACGAGCAGCAGTATCTCTTGCTCCATCATCCAAGCGAGGAGTTAATAATTCTTGCCCTTTAATTAAAAAAACATTTCCATAAAAAGAGCCAGTTAAATGGTTATTTTGATTTAACAAAAAAATATCATCCAATTCATTTTCAGCCCTGTACGTATTTAATGCATGCAAAAATCCATTAGAAAAATTAATCTGCGAAGAGAGATTATTTGCCATAAAATCTTCTCTATAAATTTCAACTTCATTAAAGGTTGAAGTCTCTGGTTCTCTATGATTTTCATAAACGAGATGCTGCAATCCTTCTCCATTTAAAATACAAGAATAGAGAAGATTTACTGAAATTTTACGATTATTTATAAAAGCATTTATATTTTCGATAAAATATTCTAATGTAAAGTCTAGAGAGATTTTAAATCTAGCTTTCCTAAGATTAGCAATCAGATGAAAATAATGATTTTCTGGGAAAATAATTTTGCCTTTGATGACTGTAATTTCTTCTCTGATGTGGAAATTCTCTAGCAAAGAAAGTGTATTTAAATTTATTTCTTCATGTTTAAAGAATTTATGCGTATTATAAACAAATTTATGATCCGATGGCATGCTTTAAATCTTCCAATTGAGTTAACCATAATTCTTTTGCAGACTCTATTTCATCACTTTCGGCAAAGTCTGTCACAATAAGAGAAACATCATTTGTGAGGTCATCTACTTGTATTTTAATCTCAAAATAATATTTACTTCCTTCATCTTCCTCCCACCGAAATCTTACATATTCATCATATTTAGATTTAATTAAAGTAGCTGTTTGTTCAGCGCCATCCCAAATAAATTCAAATTTATCACTTCTTGAGTTTACATTATCTGCAAACCACTCAGAAAGTCCCGAGGGAGTATAAATATAGTTAAATAAAAAGCTTGGCGAAGCCTGCACAGGAACTTCTAATTCAAATTTCTTTTTTGACATTGTATTCAACTTAACATTTGTCGCAATTTAACAAAACCAAATCGAATAAAAAATTATTATAAAAACTTCTAGCCTAATAAAATTGAGAAGGCTTTAAAAAATTGCTCAAAAACACTAATCTAAAAAGTAATCTCATTTAATAATACGGGGAAGAGGTTTAAATTTTCTAAGCCTTAAAAAATTTCCATAAAAAAACCGCTCTTTTACAAAAGCGGTTTTGAATTTATAAAAATCTTGTTAATTGATCAAATAATTCTTGCTTATCGCTAGGGCGTTTAGCACCCCACACTTTCACTTTACCATCTTTCCCTACGATGATATAATATGGAATTCCATTTTTCAGCCTCTCGTCCAACTCCGCTTTTAACTGAGGATTAGCCCGCATGTGCAAACCCGTTAACCCTAAACTTTGAGTCATTGCTCTCCAGTCCTCATCTTGCCTTTCAGAATCTACCGATAAATACAAGGGTAAAACACCCATTTCTTCTAACTTTGCGTGGTTTTTCTTAGAATATTGCAATTCCAGTCGACACGCGCCACACCACGTTGCCCACAAATCTACGTAAATCACTTTGCCCCTCAGCTGCTCAAACAAATCGCTTAGAGAATTGATATTCTCATAGTTTTCCACAAAAGTGATTTCCTTTTTGGGCTGGTGATAATCTCTCACTTCTTGAATCAAGGCTTCTAATTTTTCAGCCAACGCACTGTTGGGGTATTTTTTTTTAAAGGCTTCAAAATTTCCTATCCACTCCCGCTCAAAACGGTGAGACGAAAGCCCATCATAAATCTTATTTGCCCAGTCCCATTCCTGAAGATCAGGGGCTAAAATTTCCTGAAAAAATGCAATTTGCGAAATTCCGTAAGGAACGTTACCAGCACCAAAGTTCAATCGCCCCTCCGCTTTCAAATCTTGTAAAGCTTTATATTTATCTAAAAACGGAATCGGCGATAAATAATTGGTCAAATACGGATTTTCTAAGGCTTTAGAAAAAATATCTTCATATTCTTTCCCATAAATTTTTAAAAATCTCTCAGCCAAATTCTTTTCTTCATAAAAATACCGATATGTAAAGAAGAAATCCGTAGCTAAGAAATCTTGATATTTTAATTCTAAAAGATTTGAAAATAAAGTAAATTCAGCCTGATTTATCCACTTATTTTTTAAGCCTTCATTTAATTTCTCTTGATTCTCATTCAGCCAATTTTGATGAATTCTCAATTTATCTGAAAGCGTTTGCTGAGCTTCCAATTCCTCAAATTGATTAGCATTTTCAAAAAGACCTAAATTATTTATAAATTCTTGTTTAGCCGCCGTTTCTCCTGCAAATTCATATTCTTCAGCATCAAAATTTACAACATATTTTTTGCCTGGCTCGGCATAAATCATTGCAGTCACAAAATTATTAGTCACACTCACAAATCCAGCTTTATTTAATTTCTTTTCTATCATAAATCTTTGATTTTCAATAGAAACAATTTCATTATTCGCTGCAAAATACTTACCATTTACAGGGAAATTAAAAAAGACTTCTGGATCGGGTGAATTTTTGATTTCTCCAGAAATTTGAATATTCTGTGCATTTACTGCAAAGACAATGGAAAATATTAATATAAAACTTTTAATTTTCATTTTCAGATAAATAATTGATAATTGCTTTAGTTTCTTTTTTATATAGCATTAGTTCTTTGAAAGATAATAAAGTTAATTTTAAAATCTTGATGGATGATAAATGATTTTCGGTACAAGATATACCAAATAATCTTTCTATTCCTATTATCGAACCTCTTCTATTACAAATCTATCATTTTTTTTACTCTTTTAGATTATTTTTTTTAAGGCTTAAAAAAAATTACTCCCATGGCTAATTCTGTTGCCAATCGGGGTGAAACTTCAATACCGATGCAGGAATTGGCAAAACTAGCTTTCCGCTATTGGGCGTTGCCGTATACTTCACGCCACCATATTCATGTGTGATGCTTTGTTCTAAGCCTGGAATCAAATTTCTTCTCTTCACATCAAAAACATGTGTTAGCGTAAAGTAAATTTCTTTTCTTCTTTCGTTTAAAATGTATTTTAACAATTCGCTTTGATTTGAAAAATCTGAAGCCATCAGCGGCTGATAATTAATGATTCGCTTTTCGCCCAATTGATTCAAATCTTTGATTGCCTCTTCGTTCTTGCCTAAGTGGGCATTGGCCTCTGCTCTTGTGACATACATCTCGCCCACCGAGGGTAATTGATTGTGATAAAAGACAATGGCTGAATAGACTCCATAGCCAGGGTAAAAGGTGAAAAATTTGCTGTACCTGGTATCATTTACCGTATCTATAATGGATTTTAGATCTTTAGACGGGTTGGTATACGTTCCTGATGAGCCGCTAAAGAATCGAGAGCTGTATTGCTGGCTTTCATATGCTGTGCTAATGTTTTCTGCTTCCACATAATCAGCTAATTTACCTTTGATTTCCAGCGCTTTATTAGCTGCATTTAGTGCTTTTTCAAAATCAGATTTGTATAAATAGATTCGTGCTAGGAGAGCATAGCCAGCTGCTTTGTCTGGTCTGGCTTTTCCGATTTTATTATTAGGTAAATTGGGAATTGCTTCTTCTAGATTATTTAGAATAAATTCATAGACTTCGCCTACGGTGTTTCGTGAGCCAATTTTTTGTGTAATATCAGCTTCTCTCACCAACGGAACGCCTGGCGTATCAGCATTTTTTGGGCTATAATGTTTTGCAAAGGTGTTAACTAGATAAAAGTAATCTAAGGCTCTAAAATATTGTGCCTCTGCTTTGACTCTAATTTTATCTTGAGCTTTGTATCCTACGGCATCTTGAGCGGCATCAACTTCATTGATGATTTTATTGTAAATATAAATATTCCCATAAGCTTCATCCCATGCTGGGACTGTAGTTGAGGGGTTGTAAAATCTTAAATCTCCGTAAGAATATAATTGAAAGTTCTGATAATCAGGATTATTAGTATCTAAACTTAATTCTTCAGAAAACTCAAAATCATTACCAGTAAATCCTAAAATTTCTGCATTATCAATGCTATGAATGCTGTAGGCGTGTCCATTGAGTAATAAGTCGTAATCTTCTATAGTCTTGGGTATTACAACGCCTTTGGGCTGAACGTCCAAATAGTCGTTGCAAGCTGTGATAGTGGCTAAAATAGATAGAAATATAAATTGTTTTTTCATGATTAAAATATTAAGTTTAAACCTAAAGTAAATGATTTCTGAACTGGGGAGGTTCTTACGCCTAGACCTTGGGTTTCTGGGTCTATACCTTCGTTATTTTTTGCCCATAGCCACAAGTTGCTTCCCCTCACATTTAAGGTTAATTCTTGTAATCCTATTGAGCTAGAATAATTTTGAGGTAAGGTGTAGCTTAACACTACATCTCTTAGGCGAATAAAATCACCGTCGATGACGTTTTTGCTGCTTCCTGCTAGCAAATTGCTGTAAACAACAGAGGATCGCGCTGGAATGTCTGTCACAAGTTCATCTCCTGGCTTTTGCCATGCTTTTGCTACATCTGCATGCACGAGGCTGACGTTTCTACTTAGAATTTCACCATTATACGTGTCTTTCAGCAATTTATGCCCTCCTTGATAAATAAATAAGAATGAAAGTACAAAGTTATTCCATCTTAAATTATTATTCAAACCAGCTACATGTATAGGCAAAGAAGAGCCTGCCTCTACTAGATCTTCTATGTTAAAGACATTCACATCAGTATTTGTATCTATGTTTACTAATTTCCCGCTAGCTTGTCTTAGTTGAGCTATCCCTTCTGAGTTCAAACCTGCAAAATTAGTCACATACAATGCATTTGGTGCTCCACCTTTCAAGTTCATAATGCTACCTGCATATCTGTAAGCGTGAGCTTCGTTAAAGTAAACTTCTTTTACTTTTCCTTTATTATACCTGAAGTTCAGTTGCGTTTCCCAACTAAATTTATTAGTCAATACATTCTTTGTTCTAAGCCCAATTTCATAACCGTTATTGATGATACTGGCATCATTTCTCATGGCGTTTCCTGTTCCTAAAGTTGGGTCAATTTGTACATTAGATAAAATATCTTTTGAGTGTTTGCGGTAATAGTCTAAAGAGAGGTTCAATCTATTTTTCCAAAAATCAGTATCAAGCCCAAAGTTAAAAGTCCCCGTTTGTTCCCAACGAAGGTTTGGCGTACTATGGCTAGTAAGGCTCAGCCCCATTAAGTTTCCTACCCTTTGGACATAGGCTTTATGCGCAATATCAAATGGGCCAACATTATTAGCAATATTTCCATTAAATCCGTACGAAACCCGTAAATCTAAATTAACCGCATTTTCTTTTAAAAAAGCCTCTTCCCCTGCTCGCCACTTCGCTCCTACAGACCAAAATGGCTTATAGCGATACGCTGGGTCTGTACCAAATAAATTAGATTGATCTATTCTTGTGCTTGCTGTCAAAATATATTTATTTCCATAAACATACTGTGCATTGGCGTATAGTGAGAAAAACCTATTCTCACTGCTTCCAAACGAATTATCAAATACTAGCCCGTTACGGTAAGCATTGCCTCCTGGCATATAAATTTTCTCAAACTGATTATTATAAAAATTGTAATAATTAACTGGTAAAAATAAATTAGAATTAGCATCGTAGCCCAATCGGTCTGTAGAAGTTGATTCCGCTTGATTCGTTTGAATTTCACTTCCTACCAAAATATTCACATAGTGATTCCCCCAAGTTTTGTCAAAATCCAATTGCCCTCTGAGCAAATAGCTGGTTTCTTCTCCGCGCGTTTCTTGCAACCTCCCCCCGATAGGGATGATTAAATCTGCCTTGTCCCCCGTGTAAGACAACGGCGTAAAGTTATTGATAAGATGCCTCATATACCAAGAATCTGCATGAGCTAAATTCGCTGTTTTTAAAGCCTTTTTTTGAATTTTCCCTCCCAATCTTAAAGTTACATCACGAGTCAAATCATAGTTGAGTAAACCTTGAACCCTTACCGACCAATCATCATTATGGTAGGCATAGCGTTTGAAATCCAGTGCTGGATAATATGTTTCATCTAGCAACCCAGCATTTATCAGTCGTTGAATTTCATAAGCATCCTTTCCTCCAAAAATTCCATTATCAATATTCCTATAAGCTGGTTTGGTAACAGATAGGGGATTTCTATGCTCGTCTAAAAGCCTGTCATAAGAACTAATATTAAAAATATCAGTAAAACTATTCGTATTTGCAAAATTCAAAGGATTTGATGAATACCGATTTAAACTTAAATTACTTTGAAAATTAAAATTCAACTTTTGAGTAAAGTTAACATCTGAAACAAAATCGAATAGAATTCGGTTATTCTTGTAATTCTTAATATTCAAAAACTCATCAGTATAGTTGAGCGAAGTTCGATATGTGATGAATTCATTCCCTCCCAAAACCGAAATATTCTGCTGATTAGTCAAAGGATTTTGCAAATAAACGTCTTTCAAATCCTTGGTATTATCTAAATTTTTTAAGGCTTGTAATTTACTATCAAACTCTGTAGCAGTAATGTAGCCATAGTGCAAATCGCTATAGAGTTGGTATACATTGTTATTCGCCCCGACACGATATGTGGCATTAGGTTTATTTGTTTCAAAAGCATTTCTATAATTAATAATGCTTCCACTAGCCACTTCTTGCTTAGCAATTTGAGACTGAATCTCTACCAATTCGCTTGAGTTCACACGGTTCATCACATAGCCAATATCCACTTTTTCCATAAAAGTTAAATTACTTGTATAGCGAATTTGCGTGCCAGATTTTCGCCCTTTTTTAGTTTCGATGACAATGACTCCATTAGCTGCCTTTGCCCCATAAATTGAACTCGCTGCAGCATCTTTCAGCAAATTAATGCTTTTCACCTCATAAGGATTAATGCCACTTAAATCTCCTTCGTACTGAAATCCATCAACCACAATCAATGGCCTAGCGCTACCTGACAAAGTAGAGATTCCACGGATGGTCAACTCTTTAGAACTCGTAGGAGCAGAAGGATTGGTAGACAGAACTAAACCAGGGGATAAACCTTCCAATGCATCAATAATATTGGAACTTCCGCGGCGTTCAAAATTTTCTATATCAATTTTATCAAATGAACCTGCAGCTTTATTCACGTTCAATTTTTGGTATCCTGTCACCACAACATCACTCAGCAAAACCTCATCATCTATCAGCCCATCACTCATTCTTACCAAGGTGATTTCTAAAGAATTAAAGTCATCAATCACCTTAAAATCAGTGAAATAACCTGCTTTAGAAAATTGAATTTTATCATCAATCCCCACAGCTAGCAAAAAATAACCTTGCTTATCAGATACTACCGTGATTTTGCTAGTCTTATTTTGAATTTCAACGCCAGCAATGGGGTTTCCATCTTCATCTAGTACACGACCAGTTATATCTTTGACCAAACCTTGCTGGTAAATTTCAAAAGACTGATTTTCAGACAAAACAGGCAAGGCTGCCCATGAAAAACCTGAACTTAAAATCAAACTAAGAGAATACAATTTTAATCTATTCTTTTTCATTTATTTATATTAATTATTTAACTTCTTTAAATAAAAAAACCGCTACAAATATGCAGCGGTTCTGGATTCTATTTAATTGACAAAAAAAGACATTATCCATGCGCTGCAACCTTATTAAGGCACATCATCATAGAAATCATCATATTTTGTACTTGTTTTTTCATTTTGTGATGGCAAATTTAAATTAAAATATTTAACTGAACAAGTTATTTATCGTTTTTTCTAAGCCTTAAAAAAAATCAATGTTTCGTAGTGCATTATCAGACGAGATTTATTTTTAGGTTATTTTATTTTTCTTCTTAAGAAATATTTTTTAAGGCTTAGAAAATTTTTGTTAAAATTCTTGTTTTGAATCCCTCAAACTGTGTTAGTATAAATTATTCTAATCAGAAACCTCAACACCTTGCCCATACATTTCCTTTATTTTTTTCATGATTTCTTCATAAATTTCATCATACTCTTGAGCAGATACGATTTTACCTCCTTTTGGCTTAACTCCTCTTCATACCTTGCTAAACCAAATCTCAGTTTAAATATGTGAGACTCATCTGCTGTAGTTTTTATTTTGCAAAATTCTGCTTCTATTTCCTCTGCTATTTCTATAATTTCAAAATCTGTATTATCAAATTCATTATATCTCTCAATCTCTTTTCTTAATAAAGTCTGTAACCATAACTTCAAAAATTATTTCTTTATTTTTCATATATCATAAATTTTATTTTGTGCCATTTATAAATATTAGTTTTATATTAGGGAACATTTCGTTAAACTGCTCTACAAGATGCACAATAAGGACTTTTAGTTCCTGACATATATTTAGGATTCCCAATATTTTTTAATAAATTCCAAAATCTTTGATTTTATATCTTGTAGGTCAGTATATCTTTCTGACCAATTATGGCTCTTCATAGATTCATCATTTTTTGAAATATAATCAAAGTATAAATAATTATCTTTATATATTAAAATTATTCCTGAGTTATTTATATCCTCTACTTCTATTTTTAAAACACTTACATCCGCAAAAGGCATTTCTTCTCTATATATTTCTTCTCTAAAAAAAATTTGAGCTTCTTTCATTTCATTTAATGATTTAAACCATCTTTTTAAATTTAATAATAATTCGTTAAAGTCCATTTCTATCTATTATTTTAATATTTGATACTTTTGGTTGTGATACATCTAGCCCTTTTTTATTATAGAGCTTCCAACGAGGAGAACCTTTTTCATAAAAAATTCCCCAGCCTTTGCCACTTCCTCGAGTAATAGTTGTATTCTTAGGAATATCAAACTCTACATACATTTTTCCAGCAATATCTCTATAATGTTCTTTTCCTTCTAAAAGAATATGAGTTATCCCTCCACTTCTTTTCTGTAGTTGAGAAGTTTTTACCATTTTTTGATATTCTGCTTTACTCATCCAAGAACCAACTCTACTTCTCTTAATAGTTGTTATAATATTTTCTCCTTTTCCCCAAGCTAACCTTGCTGATTTTAATAATGATACCTTCTCAAATATCCTCTTAGCATCGCCTTTTTTTATTTTTTTAACTTGTCGAATTTCCTCAATAGCGCTTTGGGGGAGCTTCTATCCCTTTGTGTTATTCTCCGAACAAATTGAATTTACAATATCCTCTAAATTTTTTAATACTTTAATAAATTCCTCATAAATATTATCATTTAAATCGTTTAGCAATCCTGTTTCGTATAATATTCTACTGAAATTATTAATCTTATTAGCTATAGAACAATACTGTTTTTTATTTTTTTGATTTAAAATCTTTATGGAATTATCAATATCTTCATATCTATACTTTGAATTAAATTCATTGTATAATATTTCTTGTAACTTAATTAGCTCTAACTTTAAAAGTTCATCTTTCATAATCAATTATTTAGTTCGCCCTAATCAAATTAGGAAATAAAGTTTTAAACTCCTCCAAAGAATAAGTTTTTTTGTCTTCAAATCTTTAATGCTTTTTATCCATTTTTCAGGATATTTTCTAGGTAAGAGAACTTGATCTGCTCCCCCAGAGTATTTTCCATATGGTGCAACCTTTCCTAAATTTAATTTAGCACCTTTTTCAATAACTATTTCTGCTTCAAATTGCATCGTATTCCATTTAGTTAATATTGCTAATTCCTCTCTACTCAATAATGCCTCTGTAGAAGTATAATTTCCAAAAAGTTTTGCTTGATTCTTTCCTTGTCCTCCAAATCTCCTAAAGACTTTTATATTTTCTAATGTCTCAGCTGTATAATAATAATTATCCATAAAAGATTCTACAACACTTCTTGGTAAACTTTTATCTTTTCCAATAACTTTAACTTTATCAAAAATTGAAACTCTATATTTTTTCAATACATGGCTTATTCCTTGAACTTTCTCAAAAATCCTCTTAGCATCTCCTCTTTTAGGTTTCTTAATCTTTCTAATTTCAGTAATGGCATTTTTAGGTAATTTCCCTATTTTACCGAATAATTGAGCGATTGTTTTTTCTCCTTTTAGTAAAGATTTTACCTCGCCTACACCAACAAATAAAGTTACTACATCAAATGTTAGTTTTCCTTGATTATATCTCGCTTGGTTACTTACACTAGCCGTTTTATCTATATATTCAGATAATTGTTGTTGAATGGATTGAGTAACCTGTTGTAATTTTTCTTCACTTGAAAATATTTCATAAATCTGCCGAAGCATTAATACTGCATCTTTTCGCTTTTGATAGCAAGCAGTACTAATCCATGCTCTAAATGAAACAGGATTTATACAATCTAAAAAATCTACAAATTTTACTGCTCCATCTATTGTTTCAATAGCACCATATATAAATCCTGAGTAGAATGCAGGATCAATATAATAATAAACAAAAATACCATTTGGGATATAATTGTCATGATCCCATAAACAACGAGGTATATATCCTTCGTCCTGTTTTTTATACTGTTCTTTACAATTTTTTAAAAATTCCCAAAATTCTTCAAGTTTATTATATAACTCTGTATCTTTTTGAAGTTGGCTATTTATTCTCTCTAAACTTTGCTCATATTTTTTTAATTTAAAAAAGTTAAATAATTAATATATTTCGTAATGCATTATCAGACGAGATTTATTTTTAGGTTATTTTATTTTTCTTCTTAAGAAATATTTTTTAAGGCTTAAAAAATTTTAGTTAAAATTCTTGTTTTGAATTCCTCAAACTGTGTTAGTTAAAAATTTATTCTAATCAGAAACCTCAACACCTTGCCCATACATTTCCCTTATTTTTTTCATGATTTCTTCATAAATTTCATCATACTCTTGAGCAGATACGATTTTACCTCCTTTTGGCTTAACGATTGATTTCGGTTCAATTTGATTAGCCTTTTTTGCTACATAATATGTTATCTCTTTAGTATTAGTATTGGCAGAATCCGTTCGCTGTAATGTTAATTTAAGTATTAAACCAGGCAGCCCGCCATACTGCCCAGGACCGTTTTCAATTAATATATCTGGCGCAAACCAAGCTTCAATATAATTACCCTCATAATTTGCAACGGCTTTGATTGTATTAAAATTTAATATCTGCTCAGTAAAAGATGGCAAAATCTCCCAATCAATGTTGGGGATAGTATCAGCAATGATAAATTTTTGATCATATAAGACCTTATTTTGCTCAAATGTTTGATTAACTAAATTCTTATATAAAACGCCAACCTCAGAGATGTAACCATATTCAGAAACTCCCTGAATATTTTGAATTTTATCTATATACTTATAATTGGATTCATTGTAATTAGAGATCAATTCAAAATTGCTTGTAAGAGTTTTATACTCTTCTTTTTCATATTTAATTTCTGCAAATACATCATAATTTATCAAATAATTCTCTTGATTATTTAGATCATAAATTTCTATATAATTGGAAAAATCTGTTGTCGCAATGCCATTAAATTTTTTCTCTACAGCTCGTTTTTTTTCAAAGTATTTTCTCTTTGCTTTTGAAATAATGCTACTCAAATAAAGCGAATTTTCAGTATCCAAATTTGGTTTAATTGGTATTTTTTCATTCAGTAGATTTACATTAGTAGCATTAAATGAAATTCTACCATTTATTTCAAATACCTCTAGTATAAGCCCATCTAAGCCATTAAATTTCCATGGCCCATCTTTAATTTTTATTTCATCTGTATAAAAAGCTATGTACTCCCTCCCTCTGTATTTAGTTTTTGCAGCTTTACATTGGTATCCTAAAATTTTTTTTTCTTGATTTAAATATTCCCAATTAAATATATTAAGAAAATCTTTTTGAGTTATACCTCTTTGATATTTTATAATTGATTCAGAATAAATATATTTTGTATCAAAATCCTTTAAAACTTCATATTCTTTGTCAATTGTATCACCAATGATTTCAGTTCCAGCTTCATTTAATTTCAAAGTATTGGTATCGTATATTTTAGTCTGATTTACAAACAAAGATTTAGAATCTGAAACATACAATTTACCCTTTGAGCTCTTCATTAGACTAAATTCATCACTAATGTTATATTCAATTATAAAACTTTCTTGTGAAAATGCTTCTGTACAAAAAAAAAGTAATAAAAAAAATATATAATGTTTCATTAATTTTAAAATTGTTTAAAATACCTAACCCAAATAATTCGGGTTAGGTTAAAATTAGTCAGCCAAGTTCATCAATTGCCATCGCAAGCGCAATTTTTCTAGCTTCAGAACAATCTTTAGCCGTTGCACAATTCATACTTTCGCCAGATTTAACACACCAACTACACACAGTCTTATTATCTTTTTTTTCAGATAATAAATTTTTTGTAATTTTTGAATTAATCGAATCCTGATTGATTACCTCTACTTCATTTGAAGCAAAAGTAAAAGTTCCGATTAACATAAAAGCGAAGGTAAAAAATAAGTTTTTCATGATAATTATATTTTTTTGTTAAACATGATGCTAAATTCAAAAAAAAAATAAAAACAAAATAAGTTATGTTAATTTCTATTAATTTTAATATGTTTTTCTTTAAAAGTAAAGATAATCTCTCCCTTAGAATAAGAAACCGTGCTTGTCACCCAAAAAAGCAAAAAAAGACACTATCCCTCAAACTGTGTTATTAAGCAACATCACAGCCATGGCAATCATCAAAGCCAGTATTCGTTTCAACACCATGTTTTAAAGCCAATGAAGCTTTTTAAGTAAAAAATTAAAGGAAAATACATAAATAATTGATAATGAGCAGTTTGTTCAAATCCAAACCCATTAAAGAATTTGCATTATCCCCCCTTGAATAATCGTATTTAGCATTTTAAGGACTTAAATTAATAATATCCCCATTGCAATAGTTCTTTTTTTATTGATTTTTGTAACTCCAACTGTAACCCCAACTCATTTGCCAGCAGAACAAACTAAAATACTACCGTAATTGTTTTTCTTCTGTAAAATGATAGCTTTGTATAGTCATTTAATTAAGCGTAAAGGCTTATTATAAGACGTTTTGGTAGTTATTATATACAGCAGGTAAATAGTATTTAGAGGCTTAAAACAAGTAATTAATCAATCTTATAACGGTAGTTAAATGGTAGTAAATAGTAGTTTAATGTACATTTTGTTTTACACAAAAAAAAGAGGGCAAACAGCCCTCAATCTCTTTATACAAGCCGTTTTCATCGGCTTTTCTCTCTCTCTATTCTGTACTTTTTGTTTTACGGCCCCTACTTTTTGGTTTCGATTTTATAAACGGCGTTATAATAAATGAGCTTTGAAACAATAATAGGTTTCTGATACTTGAAAAAATGGATTTCTTCTTCTGTATTCTTAAAGTCGTTTTTCAATACAAACTTCTTTAAATCCGAAAGACTTTGAATGACAAGCTGTATAACCGCTTCAATTCTTTTTA
The DNA here is from genome assembly GCF_951229915.1 of Candidatus Ornithobacterium hominis. Taxonomy (GTDB): domain Bacteria; phylum Bacteroidota; class Bacteroidia; order Flavobacteriales; family Weeksellaceae; genus Ornithobacterium; species Ornithobacterium hominis. The sequence continues at coordinate 1,108,810 of NZ_OX579588.1, forward strand.
TAGGGCAGTCACTTTCAATCTCCAGTTCCTGGATTGCAGTTTCCAATTTAAGATATGTTTCATTATATAACTTGTCCATACAATCTCTTATTTTCGTTAATTACGCTTTTGAAAATTTTGAAATAAACCAGATACTCGAAATAGTAAGCAATTGTTATTCGAGTACCTAGTCATTTATCATAATTAGAGTTTGCTTCTAATACTAAAATATTTATCTCAATAGCAATTAGATCTAAACCTAATTGAAACGGTATTCATAATTAATCAGACTTAGGGAATATTGTTAATTTTAATAACTTGGTTGATGAACTATGATATTCAAAAAGTCATATTTTCCCTTTACAATTCTCTATAATGCATTTTCATTTAAAAACAATTGATAATTTTGCTCATTTTCAAAATAAGCTACCTCATCATTGTCTCCAATAACTACAATATAAGCATCAGCTTTGCTGATTTTTTTTAGAGAATGTGGATCCACTGCATAACGTACGCTTTGGTCTTTAGGAATTTTTTCTTTGCACATATTGCAACATCCGTAATACATTTTCCCTTCAAAAGGTACCTCAATCTGTTCTTTTCCCATATATGCGTCATTGACCATACATACAAGATTATTGGGTACATGTTTTCCTTTTTTAGGATTATTTATCTTTTTGATTTCGGTAGTTTGAGTTTTAGAGATTACTTCTGTTGCATTATTTGATTTTTGATCTGTACAGCTTATTAAAAGTACCGTAGCAAATGCTACGATACTTACTGTTTTTAATATATTTTCCATATTAATTATTTTTTAGTTTGATTTTTTGGAGGCACATCTGTTCCTTCCATAATTTCTTCTGAAGCCATTTTCAGGATTTTATCGCCTTCACTTAATTCGCCGAATATTTCTACTTTATCTTCCCACATTCTGCCTTTACTTACCGGAATATTTTTAGTTTTTCCTTGTTCAATACGAATGACGTAAGTGCCCATTCCGCTTTCTACAACAGACATCTTTGGGACAAAAAAAGTAGCTACCGAATTTTGTAACGGGATACTTGTTTCGGCTACCATAAAGGGTTTCAGCAGCTTTTCTTTGTTGATGAAATCTGCTTCTATTTTTTCGGAGCGAAGCCTTTCATCCAAACTTCCCGATTTTCTACTTACCAGAGCTATATGTTTCACTTGTGGCTGCGAACGGACATAGAAACGTATGGTATCACCTATTTTGATATAAGGAGTATTAGCCTCGGGGACAGAAAGGTTTAACCTTAACTTTTGATTGTTTTCGATAACCAAAAGAGGCGTTTTGCTCATTGGTCCAACATAAGCACCAAGATCAATATTCCTATTGGTGATCGTTCCGCTAAAAGGGGCTTTAATTACCAAATAATCATTGATATTGCGAATTTCATTGTATGCAGAGCGTGCGGCAGCCAATTGCGATTCGTCGGATAATTTACGTGCCTTGATTTGATCGATCGCATCTTTTGCAACTGCACCCTTGGTTTCATCAGCTTTTAACATACGGTCATACGTTGATTTTGTTGACAGATAAATTGCTTCCTGCGCCTGTACTTTTGCTTTTGCATTTGCAATTTGCGATACGATTTCCGGAGCTTCCAACACCACCAAAGTTTGTCCAGCAATAACTTTGTCACCAATATCTACACGAATTTGTTTTACATAGCTATTTACTTTTGCAAATAATTCGGTTTGTTCATACGGTTTTAGTTCGCCTGCTAATTTTAAAGTAACTAATGGATTTGATTTGGAAATCTCAATAGTCTCCATCATATTCATCATTCCCATAGCTGGTTTAGCGTCTTTATTGTCGTTCTTATTGTTGTTATTGCAAGCCGAAAGAATAAGTAAGGCTGCCAACGGAATTATATTTTTTAATTGCATTTTTTATTGATTTGATTGTACAAAATGAATACTGTTTTGGTCTTCAGGGTCTAAAGACGGAGAAATAACACTGGCTTTTTTCTGCACCCACCCAAAAACTAATGGAAGAATGATTAACACAGAAAAAGTAGAGAATAAAAGGCCACCAATAACGGCTCTACCCAAAGGTGCAATTTGATCGCCGCCTTCGCCAAAGCCTATTGCCATTGGCAGCATTCCCGCAATCATCGCAAGGGTAGTCATTATAATTGGACGGATCCTTACTTTGGCGGCTTCAACACCTGAGAGAACAGAATCCTTATTTACTTTTCTTAACGTTTCGGCATTACTGATTAATAATACCGCGTTGGCAATTGAAACACCGACCGACATGATTAAGCCCATGTACGATTGCAGATTTAATGTAGAACCTGTAATATTGAGCATGAGTAAAGCTCCCACTACTACAAAAGGTACTGTTGATAGAATAACGATTGACACACGGAATGATTGAAACGTTGCAGCCAACATTAAGAAAATCACAAAAACCGCTATTAACAATCCGGTGGCTAAACTGGACAATGTTTCCTCTAAAACAGGTGCCATTCCTGCTACTTCAATATTAACTCCTTTAGGCAATTCGCCTAGGGAAGCAATTGCTTCTTGCACATCTTTAGATGCTTGTTCCAAATCTTTTTTATACAGATTGGCTGTTACTGTGGTGTAGCCCATCGTACCCAGATTGTAACTTTCTCCTAATTCCTTTGAAGGCGTAATAGTTGCAACATCACCTAAAACGGGTCTGTCCGTATTTTTACTTAATGGTAAGTTGGCTAATTCCTCCTTACTGTTCAAAATACCTTGAGGGGTTTGCACCTGCACATCGTAAGCGATGCCCATCATACCTCCAACCCAAAAATTTTTGTTGGTAAAACGGGTTGATGCGGTAGCAGTTACCAAAGATTTGGCAATATCTTGTGCGTCTAAACCTAACAGTGCCGCACGAGTACGATCAATGTTGATTTGGAGTCCAGGATAATCCATTGACTGTGGAATTTGCTGATCACGCAAATATTCAATTTCCTTCAATTCCGCCAATATTTTGTTAGCGTACATCCGGTTCATTTTTTTCATCATCCCCGAAACACGAACCTCAATAGGTGTACTGGTCCCCTGACTTAAGATTTTCTCCGTTAATTCAATCGGTTCAAATGAAATAGACAATTCCGGCATTTTTTCTTTGTAATAAGCACGCAGTTTGTCTTTCAGTTCGTCTGAGTTTCCGGTGGATTTTTTCAATGCTACCTGCATCAATGCCTCATGTGGACCTGCATTGTAAAGATAAATTGGGCTAATCGCAAAAGAAGAAGGATGTTGGCCAATAAAAACTGAAGAAATTGCTATATTGTCTGCACCAACATTATTTTTCAGGTGCTCTAAGAATTGTTTTACTTTCATTTCTGTCGCTTCAATCCGGGTTCCTTCGGCTGCTTTTATACGAACCTGAAATTGTTGGGAATTGGATGTAGGTAAAACATCTTTTCCTGTTATTTGATACAACGCAAATCCTCCGACCAATGCTAAAACTAAGCTTAAGCTGACAATTATTTTTTTGCGATTGGTTAATCTCGATAAAAAGGCTACAAATCGACTTCTGAATTTGGAGAACCAGTCTTCTTTGTGTGCAGGATTTTCACAATGATCTTTTTGGTGTTTCATGAGCCAATTTGCCATTACTGGAACAAAGGTTTGAGACAACAAGAATGAAACGATCATCGAAAAACCAATTGCCATTGCCAACGGCATGAACAACGAACCTGGAATTCCTGTCATCATAAATGCTGGTGCAAAAACCGCCAAAATACAAAGCATAATTAGCAATTTCGGAAAGGCGATTTCTTTACATGCATCCCAAATGGCTTGCGCTCGGGTTTTCCCCATCGCAAAATGCTGGTGGATGTTTTCGATGGTTACGGTACTTTCATCTACCAGAATTCCAATAGCCAATGCCAAACCGGAAAGCGACATGATGTTGATGGTTTGTCCAAATAATTTCAGGAACAATACCCCGGAAATAATCGAAATAGGAATGGTCATGATAACGATCAAAGCAGCTCGTCGATCGTTCAAAAAAAGCATGACCATTAGACCTGTTAAGAGTGCGCCCAAAACACCTTCTATAACTAAACTTTTCAACGCATTGGTAATATAAACCGACTGATCAAATTCGTAAGAAATCTGTACATCATCAGGCATATTTCGTTGAATGCTGGGTAATTCTTTTTTCAAAGTATTTACCACATCCAATGTGGATGCATTTCCTGCTTTTGCAATATTAATATAAACCGAACGCTTTCCGTCAATCAATGCGTAACCAGTTGCAATATCGGCTCCGTCTTTTATCGTGGCTACATCACGGATGTACACATTATCAACCGAGCCTTTAAAAATAGGAATATCGCCTAATTCAGCAACTTCTTTCACGGTGTTATTCGTTGGTGTCAGATAGTTTTTATCTCCGATATACACATTTCCAGAAGGCGACGTAATGTTGTTTCGACTTATGGCTTCAACGATCTGTTCAGGTGATAAGTTATGAGCACGAAGTTTATACGGATCGATATTAACCTCAATAGTTCTTGGGCTTCCACCGAACGGAGGAGCCGTTGTCAACCCCGGAATTTTAATCAAAAAAGGCCGTGCATTGAAATTGGCAATATCCTGCAATTGATTGTTAGTTTTTGTAGCACTTCTAAATACCAGCTGTCCCACAGGTTGTGATGAAGCATCAAATCTGATGATGAACGGCGGCGGTGCCCCGGGTGGTAAAAACACCTGAGAACGGTTGGACAGTGCATTGATCGTAGCAATTGCTTCCCCCATTTCAGTACCTTCATAAAAGGTAACTTTCATTAAGGTAAGTCCTTGCGTATTTTTAGATTCGATACTTTTGATACCATTGGTAAAAAGCATCATATTTACATACATTTTCGTAAAGTATCCTTCCATCTGTTGTGGAGTGTAACCATTGAACGTGTGCGCAATGTACACCACCGGTAAATTCATTTCGGGAAGAATATCTACTTTAATATCTTTGGTTGCTTTGAGACCAAAAAATAATAATCCCAATACCAAAACCATAATTGCTATGGGTTTTTGAAGGGCAAATTTTATCATATTCATAAACGAATGCTTTAAAAATTATGGCGTTAATAATTGAATGTTTCCTTGTGCAGATGCCAGTAGTAATAATGCTTGCCACACATTATTCTGTGCAATTTCATAATCAATTTCGGCTCTGTTCAAGCTAAACAAGGCTTGCGTATAATCAACTAAAGTAGTTAAGCCATTTTCATACAAAGCGGTTTGTTGTTTGTATGCCAAAGCAGCCGCACCTAGTTGAATTTTTGTTTCCTCGAAATTGTCATAGGCATTTTTTAATTGGGCATTTGCCTGATGAAACAATGTATTTAATTCCTTTTGTTGTGCATCAAAGGTGTATTGAAGAGATTGTGTAATATATTTCTGTTCCTTCACTTTTGTATTGTAGCGAAAAAGATTGGTGATGTTCCAGGTAAGTGAAACCCCTAATAAATAGTTGCTACGATCTATTCCAACACCTTTCAAATAATTAGTGGAATAAGCTGAAAGATCTTGCGCATAATTGGACTGGAACCCAGAACCACGACCTTGAACTACACCAAAAGCCGATAGATTTGGTTTTCTATGCGCTTTTAACACTTCGACACTTTGTTCGCTTTCATCGATCTTTGTTTGTTGAAATTTTAAATACGGATGATCGGAAACTTTGATTGCTGTTATTTCCATTGATTTTACTGGCAGCGTAGTACTGTATAGGCTATCCAACTTGTAGGTTTTAAAATCGTCATTCATTAAGTCTGCCAGTTGCTTTGACCACATTAGTTCTTTATCGTATGCCTTTATTTGCAACGATTTGGCATTAGACCATTCCGCTTTTGCCAACTGTGCATCCACTTCCGGTATCAGCCCGCTTTTGGCTCTGGCGAGGGTCATTTCATAAAAAATCTGCGCTCGTTCAGTGTTTTTTTCCTGCACATATTTAACTCGCTGGCTTGCCAGCAAATTGAGGTAAGCGGCTGCCACTTTTATCTGTTGCTGAAATACTTCCTGTTGCAGATCGGCTTTAGCTGTCAATTCTTTTTTACTTCCTAGTTCCACCTGGTTTTTAATTCGTCCGAAAGTGAACAAATTCCAGTTGATATTTGCGAAGTAAAGCGAACCAAATGCGGCATTCCAGTTTTGTTCTGCCAAAGGCATAGAGGTTGCCGCAGAACCCAATCCGCCATAGGCATACATTGGCCCATGCAATGCATTGATGGTGCCGAAACTTTGTTGTGCCGAAAGGGTGAAATCGGGGAGGTATTGTTGCTTTTGAAAAGCGGTATTTTGAGCCGAGGCGTCGACTACTTGTTGTTTTGCTTTGATTTTATCGTACTGGCTTTCTGTACGATGAAGGGCATCTTGCAATGTTAAAACTTGTCCGTAGCTATTGATATAGCCTGCAAATAGCAAACATGCAGATGCAATGAATTTTAATTTCATTATATATAAAATTTAAAAATTGGGAATAAAAAACTATTGCAACTCCGAAACTTTCGAAATCGCTCGCATAGATTTTAGCCTAAAATCAAATTCTATATACGCAATGTAAAATGTAAAGAGGATTGCCCAGAATTGGGACTTTAGTAGAAGAATAAGCGGTGTTTTTTTCTATATCTAGAACAATAGATTCAAAATCGAAAACCGTACCCAACATTTTGTTAGGAATAGCATCGCCCCAGAATTTTACCGAAAAATCAAAATTGTTATCTTTTTTTACACTGTCATCAAGTTTTATAATTTTCGATACATGCTTACAACAATTCTTCTTCTGATCTTTTAAACCCTTCTCCTTTGCAGAACAAATTGGACAAGGTTTGTCCTGATTTTGCTGTTGGGTGTTTGAAAAGCTGTAAACTTTACTCGCCGTTCCTTTACATAAATGTGCATATTGGGTAAAGCCCGAGGACAAAACCAAATAGCAAAGTGAAAGAAATATGACGAACAGTTTTTTCATAGTTTAAAGTACAAAGATAAACACTTTATTTTTAAAGTACAAAGATAAACACTTTATTTTTGTAGAGCTTATATTATTTAGGTAATTTATTGTAAGATTTTGGGGTTCTTCGAAGTATTCTTTTTGCACTATCAGAAGCAACAATTAGCCCAGCTCCCAACATGATAATATCTTTTATCACCAACCTCCCTGCACCTGATAGATATGGAAATCCATATTGCGGGGTCGGAAAATCTCCACCTAGATTGGGGACATACACTTCAGGCGTGGTAATCAGGAACGATAAGGTAACAATAGACATTATGAATGTCAACAGGCCACCTATTAGACCTATTTTTGGGAACCAAATTCCGAGTATTACCGCCAATCCTATCAAAACAATGACCGTTCCTAAGCCGTATGAAAATAAGTATGTGCCATTACCGGTATGCCAATCTACATTTTTCTGTACAGTTTTTCCTTCGGGATTTTTATACAGCGTATGTTCTGCTACTTGTTTTCCCGTTTTATCTATAACGGTTTTATCTGCATTATTGTAGAAGAAACTCATAAAAGGGCTGTTGATAACAAATGGTACGATACCATCAGCTTCATATTGATAAGCTTTCAATCCGCCTGAACGGATTCTACGGCTTCATCAATTTCAGCTTCTTCTTTGACCGCTTTAGCTAGTTGCTTTGCTTTAGCTTTCAAAATGTTTTCGCTTAACCCTAAATGCGCATATTTAGTTTTAAGGGTTTTTAGGATGATTTCAAACATAAATTAGACTTTTTTATTAATTATTAACGCAAAAATGCGTCGATATAATCGGTAATAAATAAAAGTTGTTACGATTTTAGAAAAGCTAGGCGTTGCCTAGTATCTCTTTTTGGTTTTACTAGCTTTTTACACCCTCTTTTTTGTCAAGCGGTGAATTGATTTTTAATAACTCCCTGTTCTTCTCAATCCAACTGGGAGGGGATTTTAAGCGGCTAATTCTTTCTTTGTTTTTTTTTAGCCATTTTTTATAACTAAAATTTTCGGTCATAAAATCGTCTTATCACATATAAGAAACCCCCTTAAAAGGCTTTATATAAGCTGTTTTGGGTACTTTTAGGGCATAAATACAAGTTTTGTACATTTCGTTTTAAACAAAAAAAGAGGGCAAATAGCCCTCAATCTCTTTATCCAAGCCTTTTTCATCGGCTTTTCTCTCTTTCTCTATTCTGTACTTTTTGTTTTATGCCCCTTAGTTTCAATTGTTTTTCTGTTATTATTCGTTATTTTTTTTTAAATTTCACTCTTTCTTTCTTCGGACAGCCTTCTATTCCAAGGTCTCATTATTTATAATTGTATCTTTTGAAAATACCTAAATCATAAATGTTTGAATAGTGTATTGATATTCTTTGACAAATTTTTTTACGCATGAACTTTTTGGAGTTCCATAAAAAATTCTTTTCTTAATATTTAAAATTCTATAATCGTCTGGATGCTTAGTTTTAAGCAACCAGTGTAGATTATATCTAGACTTAAAATGGTCCGATTTAAGCTACCCAGTTTTAGATTGAATAAAAAAACTAATGAAATTCTTTCTTTATAGATTTATCTTATAAATTATAACATTGAATTTAATGGTTGAAGATATGTTATAGATTAATTTTCAATAAGATGATAGAATTATAATAAAAGTACTTATTTATTGATATTTTTAGTCATTAAAAACCCAAATGGCTGGTAAAAGTGAAAAAGAAATTTTTTTGTAGCCATCTTTTTCAAAAAGAAGAGCGAAATTACCGTCCCAAGTTTGTGCTAAAGAAGAATATGCACTGGCTCCAGGGTAGATAATTTTGCCTTCAGACCAGCTTTTACCTTGATTTGTACTGTATTTAATACCTAAATTTTTTCGGTCTTTTTGGTCATGTAAATTAGCAAATACCAAAGCCTTACCTTGAAAATCGTATAACATCATAGCTCCGTTACACGTTGGGTCTATCAAGTCATTTTTAACTTCATTTGAAATTAATTTCCCCTCTGGGTTAAATACATAAATTTTTCTCGCTCCTAAATCTCTCACTCGCGAATTTAAAAGAATATTCCCATTCGGTAAGGCTGTAATGTTAGTCTCATCAGCAGGAGCTACAGGCCCTGCAAACCTCTCCCAAGTTTTGCCGTGATTTTTGCTGGTAAAAACAAATACGCCTTCTTCTAAAGTCACTAAAGTCTGATAAATATTCCCGGCATTATCTTGCGTTGCTTGTCCAGATGTTATGAATCTGAAATATTTCTCTGAATTAGCTGGGGCAATATCATCTGTAATATCACGGGGCTGAGACCAAGTTTTCCCGTTGTCATGACTTACAATCACGTGATGACGAAAAATACCTTTGGCGTTGACCAAGTCCATATAATTGTAGAAGAGGAAAATGTCTTGAGTTACTCTATCCACTACCATACTAGCATCTGAAGCGGATTGCCCTTTGGGGAAATCAACAATGCGCTCTGCTGCCGTCCAAGTTTTTCCATTATCAAAACTACGTTTCATGACAATGTTGATATCATCATTGTATTTCAAGTCGCCACATTGGTTGAAGCGCTCATCAACCACGGCAATCAAAGTTCCATCTGGTGCAGTGACCAAAGAAGGGATTCTAAAGCATCCACCGTTCAAATATTTGGTGTCATAAAATAAATCTGCATTGGCAGGAGTTGTTTGTGCTTGGGCAATAACTGCCGTAAATAATAGTAATAAAAGCTTTTTCATTTTTATAAAAATTTACCTGTATAACTTTTTTTGTTCTTTTTTATTTCTTCTGGCGTTCCCGTAGCGACTACTTCTCCGCCTCTTTGTCCACCTTCAGGTCCCATATCAATTACATAATCTGCTACTTTAATGACATCAATATTGTGTTCGATTATCACGACAGAGTTCCCTAAGTTAACTAATTTTTGTATTACTTCCAATAAAATATTAATATCTTCAAAATGTAAACCTGTGGTCGGCTCATCTAAAATGTAAAAAGTGTTTCCCGTCTGAATTTTACTTAATTCTGTAGCCAACTTCACACGCTGTGCTTCTCCTCCACTCAGCGTCGTCGACTGTTGACCTAACGTAATATAACCTAAACCAACCTCTTGCAACATTTTCACCCGACGATGAATTTTTGGAATCGGTTCAAAAAATTCTACGGCTTCATCTACATTCATATCTAAAACATCAGCAATAGATTTCCCTTTATACCTGACTTCCAAGGTTTCACGATTGAATCTCTTCCCATGGCAAGTTTCACAAGATACATAAATATCTGGTAAAAAGTTCATTTCAATCAACTTAAGCCCCGCACCTTGGCAAGTTTCGCATCTTCCTCCTTTGACATTGAAACTAAAACGCCCAGGTTTATATCCTCTAATTTTAGATTCGGGTAATTCTGCAAATAGATTTCGAATATCTGAAAACACCCCCGTATAAGTCGCTGGGTTACTACGCGGCGTACGACCAATTGGAGACTGGTCGATATCAATCACTTTATCAATTTTTTCTAAGCCTTTAAATTTTTTGTACGGATATGGCTTTTGGATAGAATTATAGAAATGTTGATTTAGAATTCTATAAATCGTTTCATTAATCAACGTTGATTTGCCACTTCCCGAGACGCCACTCACCACCGTTAAAGCTCCCAAAGGAATTTTCACGTTTACATCTTTTAAATTATTACCCGATGCTCCTATAATTTCCACAAAATCACCATTGCCTTTCCTTCGTTCTTTTGGGATTTCAATTTTTCGGATTCCGTTGATGTAATCTGCTGTTAAAGTCTTCGCTTTTACTATATTTTTAGGCTTACCTTGCCACACTACTTCACCACCTTTCACACCTGCTTTGGGGCCCATATCTACCACATAATCTGCTGCTAAAATCATTTCCTCATCATGTTCTACGACTACCACAGAATTACCAATGTCACGAAGACCTTTCAGTGATTCTATCAATTTCACATTATCTCGCGGATGCAAACCGATAGAAGGTTCATCTAAAATGTATAAAACATTGACCAGCTGAGTTCCGATTTGTGTGGCTAATCGAATTCGCTGCGATTCTCCACCACTCAAGGTTTTAGAACCACGGCTCAAGGTCAAATAATCTAAACCGACGTCTAATAGAAATTGTGTACGGGTTTTAATTTCTTTTAAAATTTCTCCAGCAATAATCTGTTGTTTCTCATTCAGGCGCTCGTGCAAGTGAGAAAGCCAATCATAGAGTTTGCCCAAATCCATATCAGCAACTTCTGCGATATTTTTTTTATCAATTTTGAAGTAAAGAGAAGATTTTTTCAATCGCTGACCTTCACATTCTGGGCAATTAACTAATTCTGAATAACGCCGACTAAGTGAATGTGATTTTTTGCTATCTTTATCATTAATAATTCGGCCTAAATAGGGGATAATTCCCTCAAAATCAATGTCAAATGTTTTTTTTATCTTAGCTGCTTTCAGCTCCTTCTCTACCCGTTCGGTAATACCATGCAAAATTTCATCACGTGTTTTAGTTTTTAAGTCCTTCCAAGCCGTTTTATCAGACTCTTCATTTTTACCTAAAATTAAGGCAATTTGATTGTTGATAAATTTCTTGTGTTTGATGTCAGCTAATGGAGCTATGGAGCCTTTGGCTATGCTCAAATTTTCATCAGGAATAACTTGATTTTCATCTACTTTTTTCATCGTTCCCAGCCCGTTACACTTTGGGCAGGCTCCTTTGGGCGAATTGAAAGAAAATGTATTAGGCTCTGGCTTAGGGTATGAAATTCCTGTGCTAGGACACATCATCTCTCGGCTAAAATACCTGACTTTATTATCTTCCATATCTAGAACCATTAGGATGTCGTCACCTTGGCTCATTGCTGTCTCCAAAGAAAGCAGTAGCCGCTCTTTTTGCACTTTATCATTCATCACAAGCTTATCGACTACAATTTCAATATCATGCGTTTTATAGCGATCGAGCTTCATTCCTGGCTCAATGTCTCTTATCTCGCCATCGGTACGAACTTCTAGGAAGCCTTTTTTATTAATTTGCTCAAACAACTCACGGTAATGCCCCTTACGTGCACGAACTACTGGTGCCAAAATCATGATTTTTTTCCCCTCAAACTGTTCACGGATTAATCCCATGATTTCATCATCTGTATAGCTGACCATTTCTTCGCCCGTCTCAAAACTATATGCCGTAGAAGCACGGGCGAAAAGCAATCGCAAAAAATCATAAACTTCTGTGATTGTCCCCACCGTGGAACGCGGGCTCTTAGACGTTGTTTTTTGCTCAATTGCTACCACGGGCGAAAGCCCATCTATTTTATCTACATCGGGACGCTCCATCCCCCCCAAAAGCTGACGTGCGTAGGCTGAAAAAGTTTCTATATAACGCCGCTGCCCTTCTGCATAGAGGGTGTCAAAAGCTAAAGATGATTTCCCGCTCCCACTCAAGCCTGTGATGACGACCAATTGATCTCGCGGAATTTCTAAATTTATATTTTTCAGATTATGTTCTCGTGCCCCAAAAATCTGAATATTGTCATTTTCCATAGCATAAAACACAAAAATATGAAACTAATTTGGCAATGATGAATTTAAACTAATATATTTTAAGCCTTAAAAAATTTTGTGAACATAAATTAACCCGTAAATTAGCAAATACTTGTTTGCAAATTGGCGTGGCTAATAATTTGACACAAAGGACTGAATATCAATTTTTCACACAAGTTTTGTAACTCTTTAATTCAAACTCAGCTTTCATAATTCTCAAAATTCAACTTCTGCCTATCGGCTAAGATCTTATCGCACAGCATAATAGAGAGATGAGTTTATCATTTTAAATCGGGTTAAAAATTTCATCCCCACTTAAGGGGCTTTTTTTTAAGGCTTTAGAAATTTAGAGATTCTCCTATTTCCAGTAAATTTAATTCAAACCCAATGGCTTCGAAAGTTTTCTTCGCTTCCTGTTTATCAATTTTTATTGGTGGGAAGGTGTCGTAATGGTAACCTAAAATATTTTTAGGCTTTATAAATTCAGCGGCTTTTGCTGCCTGTTTTGGCCCCATCGTGAAGTTATCGCCAATAGGTAATACGGCCAAATCCATCACACCATAAAGCTCTGGTATCAACTTCATTTCTTGAGTCAATGATGTGTCTCCTGCGACATAAATTTTTTTATCACCCAAAAAGAAAATATAGCCATTGGGGTTGCCTCCGTAAGTTCCATCATCAAAACTACTGGAGTGAAAAGCAATGGTAGAAACTAAACGCCCAAAAGGGAAATCAAAGGCACCTCCCGTATTCATACCGTGAGTTTTGATTCCTTTTTCTTGGTAATAAGCGGCAATTTCTGCATTAGAAATGATGACTGCTTCTGTGTTTTTCGCTATTTTTTCGGCATCTAAAACATGATCTTGATGTGCATGAGTCAAAATAATATAATCTGGCTTAAACTTCTCTAAATCATAGTTTTCAACTAAGGGATTCCCCGTGATAAATGGGTCAACTAAAAGTTTATGATTTTCGGTTTGAATTTCTAAAGTAGCATGTCCGTGGAAGGTGAGTTTCATATTTGATTTTAATTTAAATAAGTTAATCAGAGAGCAAAATTACATAAAAAATCGTTCCTGATATTTTTCGAATGGGTAAAACTGTGCTGTTTATTTCAAATTTCTAAAAAAAGTTAATATTCTGATTCGATGGATTTAAATTTAGCTAAAACAATCAAAATAATGAGCTATAAATCAGATGGTTTTGGAGTGTTTGGTTTGAAGTTAAAATTCTCATTTTCTGAAATTGTGCGTAATTCTTTCAAAACTATTTTGTAACTTGCCTCGAAGTTGTTTACAAACATATTGAGCTAAAAGCAAATTGAATTAACTGATTTTCAGGTTTTTGATCAACTTTTTTTATAAAATGTACTACAGGTTATTAATTAAATTTAAGAAATGTTTGAATTCAAGAAAGGTGATGCGATAAAATTATTAGACGATAACATCAAAGGAATTGTAAAAAAAGTAGACGGTGAAAGTGTCTTTGTTGAAAATTCGTTTGGATTTTTAGAAGAATATCATGTTTCAGAAGTTTTGCCCGACGGCGAATTGGAAGATGAATTCCCTAGGGCGAAAGGGGCTTCTAAGCCTAAAGAAGTAAGGCTAAAAGAGATAAAAAAGAAAGATAAGGAACTGAAAATCAGAAAAGAAAAAAATAAAATCAAAAAGAAAGGACCTGCAAAGAAAATTAAAAAAGTTAATAAACCTACTTTGGAAATTGACTTGCATTACAATAAATTGGAGTACATCAATCCGAACTTTAATATTGATTCTATTTTGGCAAAACAAATGGATTCTTTGCAAAATCGACTAGAAAAAGCTCGAGAAAATGGCTATGATAAAGTCATTGTGATTCATGGCAAAGGTGAAGGTGTTTTGGAAAAAAGTATTAAAAATTTCTGCAACAACCGAGGTTATGCTTTTTATGATGCAAATTATGAGAAATATCAAAAAGGAGCAACTGTGATTGAATTGCCTCTAAATCATTGATTTTTTTTAAGCATTTATATTGAATTTTCTATGGTTTTAGAAATTCTTCAAAAACTGCTTATTCTCTAATTCTATTTTCAGCCTTGCCTGCAACGCTACAGAGCAGAATTTTTGACTCTCGGGCAAACGGTGCATTAATTGGGCTTTGAGCGTTAAATCCAACGGAATTGAAACTATTAAAACAAATTCATTAAATGACGGGCTCTAAAGATTTTGGGAAAATTCCTAAAAATTAGACTTTGACGGGAAAATATATCGCCCCGCCCGAATGAACGTAATCGCAAATTATATCTTTCAGATAAACAATGGATTACTCCCAAAAAAAGAAAAGGACAAACGAAAATAAATTTCCTCTGTCCTATTTAGTAGCGGGAGCTGGACTCGAACCAGCGACCTTCGGGTTATGAGCCCGACGAGATACCGACTTCTCCATCCCGCGATTTGTACTGCAAATATACACATTTTTTTTTACTAACAAAAAAAATAATGAAATTTTCTCTTTTAAGCCGTCATTCTTTAATTTTTCTCTCCTGTATAGTATTTAGGGAAAACTCTAAAGACTGATAGTCTCGCTAACTTTCATCCACTCTACTAGGCTCAAATCATCGCTGAGAAATCTGATAATTTTAAAAAAATAATTACCCTCCCTGCGAATGTTGATTTCTATTTTTTTTAAGCCTTAAAATTTTTTTAAGCCTTAAAAAATTTCTCTTGAGGCTTAATTTTTTAAGGCTTAATTTTTTATCTCTGATGATGATATTGATACTGATTCCTTAATAAAGATAGAAGTCATTTACGCCTCGACCTCCCTTAAATTCTTTCTCTAAATTCCCATTATTATTATAGATATATACATCAGATGAAGCAACAAATCCATTGACATTTGACAAATATATTTTATTTTTCAAAACAGAAAAGCCATAGAAATTGTCCCAATCGTTTTTTTCTGTCTCAATGATGGATTCGGGTTGAGCATTTTCATTTTCTGTATTGATTTTATAGACCTGATTACTCGTTGTGAAAAAAACTTGATCGTCATAATAATGATCTATATTCGTAGCGTAACTGTTGAAATGAAAAATTTTAGAAATTGTGCCAGTACTTTTTTCTATTTGGTAGATTTCTCCGTTAATCTCTTCTTTGCACGCTGAGAAGTCATTACATTTACTTTCCCCATTGCTAAGTGCATAGAAGTATTTTCCTGTTCCCCAAGACATATCGCTAAAGTTTTTAGCTAAAACAATTTCATCTAATTTCTTCAATGTTGAAGCATCCAATTTTATAATTTTATTCCCGGTACTGAAATAGGACTGCTGCACGTAAATGTACTTCTCATTACTAAATATTTTCTCAATTTGCTCTGGAAACTCGATATTGGAATGAAAGCTAAAATCACCTTTCTTATACACAGAAACATACCCACCCGATTGGCCGGCATATGTAGAGTTATTGTTAGTTACTAAGATATAATCATTGGTCACTGTAACATAACGTGGCAAGTTTAATTCTTCTGTAATGGTAAATTTAATTTTATGGGTTCCTTTTTCTAAAATTTCTACTTTATTAGAATTATTCACGACCAAATAAGTATAATCTTTATCTATAAAAGCGCCCTGTAAAACATCTCCTAGAAGTTTGTTTTCATTTGATTTTTTGAAAACATCCGTTTGCAGTTCTCCTTCATTTGTTAAAATATCAATAGATGCATTCGCAGAACCAAAATTTCCTTCATTTGAAATCAAAATTCCTGTCGAAACAAATTTTCCTGATGGATTTACAAAATCTTCATCTGAATTTGTACATGAAAATACGGTAAATAATGCTACCGCAAAAACGGTCATTTTACTAAAATAGTTCATAATTTATTTTTATATTAAAATTTCTTTGTGGTTGGTATCTATTCAATATTGTTTGATAAATTTTATTATATATATTATTAATTCTAAAGGCAACGTGAAGTTTATTGTTTAAAAAAGCATACTTTAGCATCACATCACTCAGTAAATATTCCTTTACGCGAGCATTTTCTTCTTTCCCAAGCGAAAAATAAACATCATCGGTATAGCGATTGTTCCATCCAAAACTAAATTTTTGATACTGAAAAACAAAATTCAAACCAGCTTGAATGGGCGGAACGTACATTAAAGATAATTTTGTTTTCACTTCTTTGGCATCGGTATAGCTGAAAAACATTTTGGTTTTTGTCTTTATTTTAAAAAGATTGAATTCAGCCTCAGCATTTGCTTCTAGTCCTTTGATTCTCACTCGATCAACATTAAATGCCTTCCAATATCCTCTATCTGCTGGCATCCAGCGAATCATATCTCTGATGTTTTGATGGAATAAATTGAATCCTAGCTTTAGATACCTAAAATCAATACCTGAACTCAACTCATATGATTTAGAATATTCGGGTTTTAAGTCTGAATTTCCCCCTGGCTCGAAGTATAAATCATTAAAACTAGGTGCTCGAAATGAACTTGCGGCTTTTAACTTTAATTCAAAATTTTTTAAGGCTTGAAAATTAATCGCCGAAGAGTACAAAAACGGTGACTCAAAATGTGTAACCCATTCTTTTCTAGCTCCTAATTCTAGTTGCAATTTTTTATAAGGCTTAAAAAATCCGTTGAAAGAAGTTTGAAATTCACGCCGAAAAGATTGCTTCATTGACGCATTTTCATCTGGCAAACTTTCCCGGTAAATCCATCCATTTTTCCATTTTAAATCTATTTTTTTTAAAGGCTTTAAATTTATTTGAAGATTTGTTATCAGTGATCCTACACCATTCCCGCTGTTTTCTGTTTTCTTTATATTAGGGTAATAGGTATAATTTTCTTTTAAAAAACCAATTTCGGGGGTGATTTTTAACTTTTTCTGCTGAAATTCATAGCGCAGCAAATGTCTTTGATTATAATTAAAATATCGACTTTTATTTTCTGTTGAAATAATGAGCGAAAAATTTCTTTTATCATTATAAAACTCATTGAAAAACAAAAGTTTATGTTGATTATTAAAAAGGAAACCAAAATTTACACCCATATCATTTTTCCAAAAATCGGCATTTAAATTCTCATAATTTTTAGATGAAATTTTATAATCATTTTTTGATTGTTCTCTTGAGTATTTGACTTCAAAATAGCTGTTTTCATTCGCCATCAAGTGGCTGTAATCCAGCAATAAATGCTGATAGCTCCCATAGCCCAAACTTAATTTTTGAGTATTTTTTTTGCCAAACTTCGGTCGATTGCTTAAAGACACGGTTCCGCCGATGGCTCCGCTCCCATTCATGATTCCTCCAGAACCGTACTCCACCTGTAAATCATCTGTCGTAGCCCAACTTACTGCATTGAAATCTGTCTGCCCCAGTAATTGAGAATTAATATTGAGCCCGTTCCAAAGAACAGCGGTTTGTTGTGCTGTCGTCCCTCTGAAACTGACTGAGCTTACCATGCCAGCACCGCTTTCTTTGAAAAATATTGGGGTTTGCTCTCTTAATATCTCAGTTAAACTTATCCCAATACTTTGACTTTTCACTGAATCTTTGATTTTTTGGATTTTATGAAAATGTTCTCGTAAATTTTTGTGATTCGCTTTCACTTCTATCGAATCCAAATCAATGCTTTGCGCTGATAATGAAATTGTTATGAGCAAAAAAAATATCCTTATCATTTCTTAAAAAAAGAGAAATTAAATTCCTCCAGCTCTTTTTTTTCAAAATTTAAAACTAATCTAGCTACCCCACGCACCGAATGAAAAAAATTAATTACCACAAAATTTTGTCAAATATAGCAATAATTGTTAGAGATAAAACAAACATTTTCCCCGTTTTGGAATAAAATTTGTATCTTTGCATTCTAGTTTTTTTAGAAGCTCTTAAATTTATTATATGGGGCCGACCGGTTTTGACAGCAAGCCGAGGTGATAAGTAAGCATGTCGTGAAACGTTGTGTACTCACGTAAATCAGGCACTTCAACTTTTTAACTGGCAACAACAATTACGCTTTAGCGGCCTAATTGACTGAATTATAGTAAGTCTTGGCAGATTCTCAACAAGGTTGAGACGCTAAATGTCACACAGCTGCCCATTTCTCATGGCGGCTGATTCTGTGGCACAGAGAAATGAGAATAGTTGGTAAGATGTTTCTGCTTGCCAATGAAGTTTAATGAAACTAAGGTGTGCTTATGGGTTTCTTTACCCTCAACACACACGAAAAAGCAAGAAAAGAATAAACATGTAGAAAGCTTATGATTTCCTTGTTTGGACGCGGGTTCGACTCCCGCCGGCTCCACAAATAACTTTATAAATCAATTAATTAAACAGACCAAGGACTAAAACAGGGACTTGCCAATTTTTATTGATTTACAGATTATTAAACTTGTTCATTTCTTGAGCTTTAGTTTGGGCCGCAATGTCAATATATAGTTTCATTGGTTATCAAATAAATACAATAGCAACCTCGAGAGAAGTTATAAATTAATTTTAAAAGAATTACGCACGATTTCAGAGAAAGAAAATTTTCATTTTAAACCAATTACCCCAAAACTATATGATATTGAATTGATTAGTTTAGTTATTTTGCCTGAATTTAAATCTATTGACTCAGATATGACTAGAGAAAATAGTAATTTCTTCGTCCTTATTTAATTTTTTTGTTAATATTTTTATTTTTTTATTATGTTATAATTTGGAGTTTTTGCTTTTTTTATTACATTTGTTCTTCGTTTAGAAAGAGCTGAAACTTTTAGAAGTTCTTTTTTTGAAGAAATTATTTACATTCACACTAGTAAAAACAAAAAAACCGCGCAGGATTTCCTTGTACGGCTTCAGAGTTCGCTCCCTACGGGAGCGAATTTTTTATATCAATTAGTTTGTTTACATTTTATTTTGAAACTCGCAAACTCAATTTGTTAAATTTTTTATGTATTTTGTTAAATAAGATTGACAAAATATATCCTTTGCTAACTCTCTGCGAGGTTATTTTATACTTTTGTTTTATGCAAATTTATTTTTGAGAAGGGCAGAAATGATGAAGATTTTTTTAAGCCTTAAAAAAAATTAATTATAAATTTGTAATATTTTTTAAAATTTTTAATCTCAGATGGATAATAAGTTTTTGGTCAAATTAAGTAATCTCATTGGTAGCATTTCTATAATTTTGCTTGTTTATTGGGTTTTTACCTTTATATTAATAGAAATTTTTGGGCTAAAGGTTTTTAGAGAAAATCTGACTAGCACGTTCTATTTGAGCATTTTAGGGATTTTGGCATTGATGCTCGGTGCGTTAATCATCAATATCATGTTTAATATGACTCGCATTGCACAGAAGCATAATGCTGATGTTGAACGAAATTTTGTTAATAAAAAAATTATTTGGACTTTACTAGCTATTTTCCCGCTCATTGCTATTTTGCTTTTCAGCGGGGATTATTTTACTTCAGTAAGGAAAAAAAATATGTTGATACAATCAGCTGATTCTGTGGTGAAGCTGAATGAAAATATAAGTGATCAACTTCTTAATTATCAATTTGATGAAAATTATATTCAAAAAACTAAAAAAAATTTGGAGTTACTTTCTGCTACAGATAAGAACTTCCCCAGTATTGCCGTTATCGTAAAAGATAGTATTGATGATTCGCCTGTTTTTTTGGGGTTTAAAAAAGATTATTATTACTTGCCTAAAGACAGTGTTTTGCGAAAGGTAGATTACATTAGAAAAACGACAGAAGATGAGCGAAAATATCTCCATAGCGTGTTTGATGGCAACAACTTTGGAATCAGATATAGCTCTTACAATGGTAACTATGAATTATTTTACCCGTACCTGAAAGGGAATAAAAAAATCATATTCTACTTATCTGATTATCAGAATTATGGAAAGGTTGGGAGTTGAAAAATCTAACTTTTTATAAAAAAATAAATTTATACGATTCTAATTTCTATGCAAGTTTTTACCCACTTTATCCATTCTCCCATGGGCGAAATTTTTGCTGCGGCGACTTCACATAGCGTTATTTATCTTCAGTTTTATGACGAAGAAAAAATCACAAAAGCTTTTCCATATTATTTGAGTCAAAAAAATGCAGAATATATTCAGCAAAAAAATGAAATATTAAGGCTTTTAGAAATTCAACTTCAAGCATATTTTGATAAAAAACTTCAGAAATTTGATATTCCTACGCAAACTTTTGGCAAGGCTTTTCAGGTTAAAATTTGGGAAGATTTGCATGAAATCAATTATGGTGAAAGGTGTTCTTACAAAAATTTAACAAGCAAAAATCATCCTCCTGAGAAGGTGCGTGCCGTTGCTAGTGCCGTTGCCAAAAACCCAATCTTGATTCTCTACCCTTGCCACCGCGTGGTGGGAAACGACGGTAGCTTGGCTGGCTACGCTGGTAAAATCTGGCGAAAAGAAAAATTATTGCAATTAGAATCTACTGCTGCTCCGTTGTCTCTATTCTAATTTTTTTTAGGCTTAAAAAAATTCAGTAAAACAGTATTTATCATACTTTCTTTCTATAAAACTTGTATTTTTGTAAAAATTAAATTTAAACGAGTAAATAATGAGTAATAAGTTACCTCAAGCGTTCAGGCATCCTTACGCTTTCAATCCTAATTTTGAGACGTCTGTAGCGTATTTTTGTATGGAGTATGCGATAGACCAAAGTCTAAAAATTTACAGTGGTGGGCTTGGTTTCTTGGCGGGTTCTCACATGAGAAGTGCTTTCGACCAAAAGCAAAATTTGATTGGGATTGGGATTTTGTGGAAGTATGGCTACTATGACCAGTTCAAAAAAGAAGACCGAAAAATGGGCGTTCTATTCCAAGAGAAACTTTATCATTTTCTAGAAGATACGAACATCAAATTTACCATCAAAATCGCTGGAAATGATGTTTGGGTAAAAGCTTATTATTTAAATCCTAAGACTTTTGGTACGGCTCCACTTTTCCTATTGAGTACCGATGTCCCAGAGAATGACTACTTGGCTCGTTCTACAACCTTCAAACTCTATGATAGCGACCCAAAAGCTAAAATTGCTCAATGCATGGTTCTTGGCCTAGGTGGTGCTAAATTGCTAGAAGAACTGAATTACGACCCTGAGGTTTACCATTTCAACGAGGCTCATGCTCTATCTGCCGTGTTTAACTGGTTACCCAAAATGGGAAAAGAAAAATTAAAAGAGAAACTGGTGTTCACTACTCATACGCCTGAGGAGGCTGGGAATGAGAAACATGACTTAAACATTTTGCGTGAGTTAGGTTTTTTTAATGGCTTACCCACCGAACGCGTGAGGGAATTTACAAATACTGATGGCTTTGAGTTTAATCACTCGCTGGTGGCTTTGAAATTGGCAAGGAAAGCTAATGGCGTATCAAAATTACACGGTGAAGTGGCTCAGGAAATGTGGGCTCACTATGAAGGGATTTGCCCGATTACGCACATTACCAATGCTCAAAATAAAAAATATTGGGCTGATGAACGCATTGAAAAAGCACGCCAAGACAATGACTTGAATGCACTGAAGGCTCGTAAGAGAGAAATGAAGCAATATCTGTTTGATGAAGTAGCAAATCAGACAGGTAAATTATTCAATCCTGATGTTTTCACAATGGTATGGGCACGCCGATTTGCGGAATACAAAAGAGCTGACCTAATAACTCGCGATGCTGAACGATTTGAAGAATTGATGAAAAATTCTAAATACCCTGTTCAGATTATTTTTGCAGGGAAGCCTTACCCGATGGACTATAACGCCATTCGCACATATGATTTTTTGGTGGAATTGAGCCACAAGTACAAAAATATGTCGGTATTAGCAGGCTACGAGCTACATCTTTCTAATAAATTAAAAGACGGTTCTGATGTTTGGCTGAATAATCCGCGTGTGACGAGAGAGGCTTCTGGAACTAGCGGAATGACTGCTGCGATGAATGGCTCCATCAATTTCTCTACCAATGATGGGTGGATTCGTGAATTTGAAGAAATAAGCCCAGAAAGTGTTTACACTTTACCCATCATCGATCACACATTACCGCACTATGACCAAGATAAAATGGATTTAGCCAATCTATACAAAATTTTGGAGAATGAAATTTTACCGCTTTACTATGGCGATAATGATGCGTGGTTTAGAAAAGTTCATAAATCAATGAGTGATGTAGTACCTTTCTTTGACTCAGACCGAATGGCAAGTGATTACTATACAGAACTTTACAATATTTAAAATTTTTCTAAGCCTTTAGAAATTTTATAGAAAAAACCTTTTCAATAATTTTGAAGAGGTTTTTTTAGGTTTTATTGTAAACTCTTGCTCTTAACGATAAAGATAAACCCTTTGGCGAAAACCTAAATTTATCAAGACAATTTTTATACATTTGTTAAATCTAGCATTTTAAATTACATATTTTTGATCCATATAGCGATTTATAGATTTGCCTACCCGAATATACCTGAAAAATAAATTTTAAAATCTATTGAAATTTTTTAAGCCTTTAAAAATTTTTAATTCAACCACTTGTACTTTATCTTCTAATATCAAATTAAAAGTTATGAAGTTATGAATTGTCTTCTACACAGCTCATATTAATTTTTTTTCTACCCAAAAGGTAGCAAAAGGGAAAAAAGCAGATAAAATAGCAAACACATAATCCTCATCATCCCACTGGTATAATTTTTTTACAAAGGGAAGTTGAACTAAATACCACATAAAGGCAGCTCCATGCAGAATCCCCACAGGAATCATCTGCCACCAAATACCAAATTGATATTTAACGGGCATTGCTACCAGAAAAAGTAAAATACACGTAACGCCTTCAACTATGCAAGCATTTTTAAAGCGTTTTTTTCTTTTCTCTGGCGGAACTTTTTCAAAATAGGATTGAATTTCTTTTAGCATCTATTTTTTATAATGCAAAAGCAACAAATTGTCTTGGTATAGATATAAATTTTCGCCAGAACGTTCAAAGCGATTGACCTTATCCAGTAGCTCTATGTAATCTTGTTCCACGTCAAGCTCAGGACAAGCCATTCTAGTCAGCCCCAGTTGTGTAATCTTCAAATTATTTTGATGACTATTGAAAACACCAAAAAAATTATTACACCCAGCAAACCCACTGACTTTATTTTCATTATCTTCTTGACTAAATGTAAGGTGTAATTTTTGCTTTTCAAATCCCAATTCAGCGTGATTATCATTTTGCAAAAACCAAGTTCCATATAAAGCATCTACATTTACTTTTTTCTTCATTGGCATGGGGCTACAAGAAAGCATAAAAACAGAAAGACTGATGTATAGCAATGATTTTTTCATAATTAATTATCTTAAATTAGCTTTTAATTGTTTTTTAAGTTCCGTAATAACTTTATTCATAATCTGATCAATTTCATGATCTGTCATCGTTTTAGAAGGGTTTAAAATTTCTAAACGAATGGCATATGATTTTTTATCTTTTAGTTGCTCTCCTTCAAAAACGTCAAAAAGTGATATATTTTTAATTTCTTGAATTTGAAGCTGATGAATAGTTTTTAAAATCTCTTCATATTGAATTTGTTTATCTAGCAGCAAAGCCAAATCTCTTGTTACCAACGGGAATTTAGGAATACTACTAAACTTCACTTGCTGTGATTGATATGCTTCAAAAATGGGTTGTAGTTCAATCTCAGCTGCCACAACGTTTTGCGAAAGCTTATAATTTTTATCTCCATTAGAAATCACCTTTAAAACACCAATTTCCTTACGATTCAATTGAATTTTTAGAGTTTGATTTTCTTGTGTGAAATTAATTTTTTGAATTCCCAACTGTTGAAATAAAGCTTCAATAATTCCCTTCAGATAAAACAAATCCAATTCTGTTTCTTTATTTTGCCAGTGCTGTGTATTGCTTTTCCCGCTCACGGCAAGTGCTAATCGGAAGTTTTCTTGATAAGCATTTGCAGTTTTTTCATAAGCATGTCCGATTTCAAACAAGCGTAAATTTTCATTTTTACGATTGATATTAAACTGAATGTTTTGAATCAGTTCTGGCAACAGACTTCTGCGCATGATGTTGTAATCTTGGCTCAGGGAATTGATTAAGCGAATAGATTTCTCTGTATCAGGTTGTTTCGTATCATATTTCTCACTGTACATCGATATATTCATGGCCTCAAAAAAACCACAGGAAACCAAAAAATCAGATAGTCGATTGATGAAATCATTTCTTTCAAAGCCTTCACCCTTCACGATAGAGAAACTCACTTTTTCCTTTTGTGGAATGCTATTATAGCCATAAATGCGCAAAATCTCTTCTATCACATCAATTTCTCGCTGGACGTCAACACGATAAGCAGGCACCTTTAATTCCAAGAAATCATTATTTTCTGAAATAATTTCAATTGAAAGTAGTTCTAAAATTTCTTTAATTTTTTGGCGATGAATTCTTTCTCCCAAAATCAAATCGAGATTTCGGTATTTCAAAATCACATCAAAATCAGTAATTTCCCGAGGTCTATTTTTTATTTTCTGCACCAAAACTCCTCCCCCAACTTCCAATATCAGCTGAATTGCTTTTTCTAAGGCTAATCCTGTAATATTGGGGTCGATTCCTCTCTCGTAGCGAAAAGAAGCATCTGAATTAATTCCTAATCGTTTGGCTGTTTTTCGAATACCTGTGGGTTTAAAATAAGCACTTTCTAAAAAAATATTTTTTGTAGAGTTCTTTACCGACGAATCTAAACCACCCATAACGCCAGCTATTGCTAATGGTTTATTTTCGTCAGAAATAATTAAATCTGTTTTTTTTAATTTCTTTTCCGTTTGGTCTAAAATTTTGAAATTTTCTTCAAAACCAGTTTTTACAATAATTTTTTGATGTGCAATCGTATCAGCATCAAAGGCATGCAAAGGCTGCCCTAAACCGTGTAAAATGTAATTTGTAATATCTACAACATTATTGCTCGGTTTAATGCCGATCGCATGAAGTCTTTTTTTGAGCCATTGAGGTGATTCTTTGATTTCTACATTCTCAATATAGGCTCCATAATAAGCGGGGCACAATTCCTCATTTTCAATTTCAATCTGAAAAGGCCCAACGGTGTTTTCTATTTCTTCTAGAAATGGGATTTCCAGTTGGCTTGCTAATTTTTTAGCTGAAAGAGCTGCGTGCAAATCACGGGCAACGCCAAAGTGAGACATTGCATCTGCACGATTGGGCGTCAAGCCGATTTCTATCATATAATCTAAAGAAATATCTATAACTTCTTTCATCGGTTTCCCTGCGGGAAGATTTTTGTCTAAAACCCAAATCCCATCGTTATTATCTGAAACATTTAATTCCTTTTCAGAACAAATCATCCCATGCGAACTTTCACCTCGGAGTTTCGCTTTTTTGATTTCAAAACTTGAACCATCTGCACTCTTTATTAGCGTACCTATCGTTGCCACTGGGACTTTTTGCCCTGTAGCGACATTAGGCGCTCCACAAACGATTTGCACTGGAAACTCTTGCCCTAAATCAACTTGTGTGATTTTCAATTTATCGGCATTAGGATGAGGCAAGCATTCGATGACTTCTCCCACTACAAATCCCTCTAAATCCTTCTCATCTACACCGATTTTCTCAACTCCTTCGACCTCTAGTCCAATATCTGTTAAAACTTCTGCTATTTTATCAATAGAAAGATCTGTCTGAATATATTCTCTTAACCAATCGTAAGAAATTTTCATAAGCTTTTTAATTTTTTTATGCCGAAAGCATCAATGGCATCACCAGCATCAATATTTTTTCTCCATCTTCTAAGCCGTCAATTGGTTCAATGATTCCTGCACGGTTAGGTTCTGACATAGAGAGTGTTACATCATTACTCTGTAGATTTTGTAACATTTCACTTAAAAATTTAGCATTGAACCCGATTTGTATATCATTCCCATTATAATCACAAGCAAAAGTTTCCTCAGCTTTATTGGAAAAATCAACATCTTCTGTACTGATGCTCAATTCACTGCCAGTTAATTTGAGGCGAACCAAATGTGTTGATTTATTAGCAAAAATAGAAACCCTTTTCAGCGAATTTAAAAATTGAACTCGGTTAATGGTCAAAACATTTGGATTATCTTTTGGTATCACAGCATTGTAAGCTGGGTACTTCCCATCTATCAAGCGACACAGCACCGTCAAATCCCCAGTGGTGAATCTCGTGTTGGTTTCGTTATAATCAATCATCACATCTTCACCTAGCGGGAATATATTTTTAATTAAATTCAAAGGTTTCTTAGGCATGATGAATTGGGCATTCTTTTGAGTTTTTAGTTCAGAACGCATGTATTTCACCAATCGATGTGCATCCGTAGCAACAAATCGACACTCATCCGTGCTCAACTCAAAGAAAACGCCTGTCATCACTGGTCTATGCTCATCATTTCCTGTGGCAAAAAGTGTTTTATTGATAGCTTCTACTAGCACATCCACGGGCATCGTCATGCTTTCTATATCTTCTAATTCAGGGGCTTCTGGGAAGTCATCTGCCGATAAGTAAGAAAGTTGATAGCGACCTTGGTCTGATGTGATTTCTAACAGATTCTCTTCTTTCTTATGAAAAGTTAAAGGCTGATCTGGGAAGGTTTTTAAAGTATCTAATAAAATTCTAGACGGCACACACAAAGAATCGGTATCGTCTGAATCTACTGGAATCACTGTAGAAACCGTGGTTTCCATATCAGAGCCTGTTACTTTTAATTTCCCTTCATCCAATTCAAATAAGAAGTTATCTAAAATGGGCATGGTATTGCTAGAGTTGATAACACCGCTAATCATTTGCAGGTGTTTTTGTAGCTTAGAACTAGATACTATAAATCTCATACATCAAAATTTCACAAATTTCAAGATAACAAATGTAATTAATTCAGTGAAAGAATAAAATTGAATTATGAACTAAATTTTCTAAGGCTTAAAAATTTTTTATTTTTTCATTTAATTTCCAACGGAAAATAGAAATGAATTTAAGCTCTCTGCCACAATTTTGCCTTAATTTCTTTACGGAAATCTCTACTGCTTTTTTTGATTTTTTTTGATTTAATCATTATAACCTAACGCTATGAATGAATATTATGAGTGATTTTCACAGCAAAAAAGATTATTTTTCAAAACTTTTGAACTAAATTTTATAAGGCTTAAAAAATTTTTAAATAAAAAAACCATCTCAAAATTGATTGAAACGGTTTTTTAAAAAATTTCTAATGTAGGTCTAATAATTACATTTGAGTTTGCTCCAATTCTGCTTGAATTTCTTTGTAATAAGCTTCAGCTTTAGCATACTCAGGGTCGCTAGAGAAATTTGAAAGACTTTCGTTCAAAGAAGTCATTTCAGCTACAGCCTCGTTCAATGCAGTTTGGTCTCCAGCATAAGAAGCTGCTTTTGCTTTAGCAGCAGCATCGTGTAATTTGTTGACCCATTCCTGCAATTGGGGATTCTCAATAGAAGGCGCATCTGTCACAGCAGCTTTTACATCTTCGTAAACTTCGCTTGCTTTATCAGCAATATTGTCACCTAATTGCTCTGCTTCTGTAGCAGCAGCATCGTTTACAACAGTTTCTACTTCTTTAGTTTCTTTTTTACAAGAAGTTACGCTCACTAAACCTGCAGCAACTGCAAATAAAAATAATTTTTTCATAAAATTAGTCTTAATTGCAAATATATAACTTTTTTAATGATTTAAAAACAAATGTTAAAGTTTATGAAACATTACGAATTTGTATTTTGGAATTGAGCTTCGTACAATTCAGCATAGTAGCCTTTTTTTTCTAGCAATTCTTTGTGTTTTCCTCTTTCAACGATTTTCCCAGCACGCATGACTAAAATTTGAGTCGCTTCTTTGATGGTCGCTAAACGATGTGCTATGACGATGCTTGTGCGTTCTTTGGTAATTCTTTTGGTCGCTTGTTGAATTAAATTTTCAGAATTGGTATCTATACTGCTTGTAGCCTCGTCTAATACTAAGATTTTGGGATTATAGACATAAGCTCTCAAAAATGAAATCAGTTGCCGTTGCCCTACCGATAATGTGCTGCCTCGCTCAGAAACTACAAAATCGTACCCACCAGGCAAACTTTCTATAAAGTCATGAATCTCAATTTCTTTAGCTGCTTGAACGACTTGTTCTCGAGTGATTTCAGGGTTCCCCAGTGTAATATTTTCTAAAATGGATTCGTTGAATAGAAAAACATCTTGCAAAACTACGGCAATGTGAGAGCGGAGATTTTCTAATCTATAATCCCGAATATCAATATCATCTATTAAAATATTCCCGCTTTTAATATCATAAAATCGACTCAGTAAATTAATAATCGTAGATTTTCCTGCTCCTGTGGCACCCACAATGGCTATCGTATCTCCTGGATTAGCTAAGAAACTAATGTTTTTCAGAACTTCTTGATTTTCAACGTATTCAAAAACAACATTTTTAAACTCAATAGAACCACGAATGTTATTTTTTTCGATTTTCCCCAAATCAGGAATACTATCATCTAAATCTATCATTTTAAACACTCTTTCTGAACTCACCAAACCACGCTGTAAATTATTAAATCGTTCTGCCATCTGGCGAATCGGGCGTACCAACATTGGAATAAAAATGATAAAAGCTATTACTTCTCCTGGAGTTACATCGCTGTAATAAAAAGCACTAAACCCACCTAGAATGACTACCAAGCCTAAAGCAAATGCAGATACCAATTCTACAATCGGGAATAGCAATGAGAAATAAAAAATCGTAGCTAAATAGGCTTTTCTCAAATCTTGATTAATTTCAGTAAACTTTTGATACTCTGAATCTTCTCGGTTAAAAAGTTGAATAATATTCATTCCTGAAAGCCTTTCTTGCACAAAGCTGTTAAAAGCCGATGTTTGATTTCTTTCAGCTGTGAATGTTTTTTTGATAGAACGTTGAAAAATTCGAGTAATTATAACCATAAGCGGTAAAATAACAATCACCACCAACGCCAGTTTCCAGTTGGTATAGAACATCGTACCCATGATGAAAAAAATCCGTAATAAATCGCCCAACACGACCAAAATCCCATCGGTAAAAACCTGACTTATCGTCTCTATGTCTGATACTGAACGAGTTACCAACCTTCCGTTAGGCGTTTTATCAAAAAAAGCCAATCGGTAGTTAATGATTTTATTAAATAAATTGACACGTAATTTTTCAATCACATCTTGTGCTACAATATTGGAGAATAAAATAAAAATATACTGTAATATGATTTCTGCCAAAAGAATCAAGCCCAGCCATACGCAAAGTTGCAAAAGCAAAGCGGGTTCTTTGGGGAGAATAAATTGGTCTATAGCTTTCCCCGTGAGTAATGGACGGATGGAAGATACTGCCGATAAAAAAACTGCGATCAATATAACAGCAATAAATAATCTCTTATTTTCTACACCTAAATAAAATAGTCGCTTAAGTTCAGAAAAATTAAATCTATTTTTATCCTTTCCCATTATATATAGCTTTAGGGTATTCCACTTTTGCTAAGTACAAACCTTGCGCTGGCGCACTTGCTCCCGCTTCATTTCTATCTTTTTTATTTATAATTTCTTTAAATTCCTCCACTGAAATTTCACCTGCACCTACCGCCACCAAAGTTCCTACCACGGCTCTCACCATATTTCTCAGGAAACGATCTGCCACAATCGTGAAGTACAGGTGGTCGCCACGACTCTCCCACTCCGCTCTTTCTACCGTGCAAATATGTGTTTTCACATCTGTGTGAAGCTTTGCAAAGCTTGAAAAATCTTTCTTCCCGTACAATGATTGCGCAGCTTCATTCATTTTATTTATTTCTAAAGGCTTAAAAAAAATATTCCACCCAGCGTTGTATTCAAAAGGGTTTTTGGCCAAATTAATTTGATATTCATAAATTCTTTTGATTGCATCAAAACGGGCATGAGCCCCCTCTTTCATTACATAAATCTGATGAACAGCAATGTCTTGAGGTAAGAAACCGTTCAAACGTTTGATTAATTCAAAGCGATTTATAATCCTCTCGTAATCAAAATGTGCAAACATTTGCTTGGCATGCACCCCTGCGTCTGTTCTGCCAGCACCCACGGTCTTTATTTCTTGCGACAGTAGTTTACTTAATCGCTCCTCTAGCACCTCTTGCACTGTGATGCAATTGGGCTGGATTTGATAACCGTGATACTGGGAACCATCATAAGAGAATTCAATAAAATAACGCACTAAAACCTAAATTTTTAATATTTTTACAAAAATAAAAAAACGTTGACAAAGGTATTACTACTTTCTGACACACATAGCCATATTGACCAAAGAATTTTAAACTATGCACAAAAAGCAGACGTAATTTTTCATGCTGGCGACATCGGAGAAGTGAAAATTTTAAAAGCCTTAGAAAATTTTGCTCCCCTTTATGCCGTCTATGGAAATATTGATGGACAAGAAATCCGCAGTTACTGCCCAAAGGAAATCGTTGTAGAAATCGAGAAAGTCAAAATATTGATGCACCACATTGGCAAATACCCGCCTCATTATCCGCCAAAAATCCAAGAAAAAATAAAGGAAATTAAGCCCAAACTTTATTTTTGTGGGCATTCTCACATTCTCAAAGTCATTCCCGATGCCAAAAACCACTTAATCCACATGAACCCTGGTGCTTGCGGCAAGTATGGTTTTCACCACATTCGCACCATGCTTCGCTTTACGATTCACCAAGGAAAAATTTCAAATTTAGAAGTCATTGAATTGGGCTTACGCTCTAGTATGAAAAACTGATGAAGTATTTAGAAAAACGTAAAAATCTTCTTATATTTGAGAATTAAAATTTTATTCTAATGCCAAAAATTCTAATTACAGGTGCTTTGGGGCAAATTGGCTCTGAGTTAACTTTTGCTTTGGTAGAGAGATACGGAGAAAACAATGTAATTGCTACCGACATCAGGCAACCACTGAACGATGAATATAAGCACTTTGAGCAACTGGATGTGCTAGATGCAGAAAGTTTTAAGAAAATTCTAAAAAAACATTCAATCGACACGGTCTATCACTTAGCGGCAATGCTCTCTGGAGTTGCTGAGAAATTCCCTGTACGCGCCTGGGATTTGAATACCAAAACACTACTCACTGTTTTAAATTTTGCTAAAGACGGACTGATTAAAAATATTTTTTGGCCCAGTAGTATAGCTGTTTACGGCCGTGGAGCAGAAAAAGAAGGACCCCCCCAAAGTGCCATCAAAAACCCTGAAAGCATGTATGGCATTGCTAAACTTGCAGGCGAGCGTTTCTGCGAATATTATTACAAAAAATTTGATATTAATGTAAGAAGTATCCGCTACCCAGGCTTAATTAGCTGGAAGACGCAACCTGGCGGCGGAACGACAGACTACGCTGTAGATATATTCTATCAAGCCTTAGAAAATCAAAAATATGATTGTTTCCTTAATGAGAACACCGCACTACCCATGCTCTACATGGATGATGCTATTCGCGGAACAATTGAGCTGATGGAAACCCCTAGCGAAAAACTAAGTGTTCATTCATCTTACAATTTTAGTGGCTTATCCTTCACGCCCAAAGAATTGGCAGAAGAAATCAAAAAAAGAATCCCAGCATTTGAAATTGAATATCTCCCTGATTTTAGGCAAAGTATCGCTGACTCTTGGCCCAACTGGATTGATGATAGCGTAGCACAGAAAGATTGGGGCTGGAAACCTGAATTTGATTTGCCTAAAATGACCGACATCATGCTGCAACAGCTCAAATTAAAATTGGGAAAAACCTAAATTTTAGTGTGAGTATACTGGAAGAAGTTTTTTTCCTTTAAACGTCTATGGCTCAGCACGTAAATATTTTTAGTAATTGGAAAAGATAAATTAAATTATTTGTGAAAATGAACGTGTTTATGAGAATTTACGATTTATTGAATCATCTAAAATAAAATATTAGAAACCCGCCAAATACCAGTTTCATCGGTGGAAAATATTTCTCAAGATCAGACGATTTATACTCAGTGTGATTTTATAGGAAAGACTTCGCTACTGAATATTAGGCAAATACATCGATAAAATTCCATTCCATGATTGAACATTCGCAGAAAGTTTAAACAAAATTTCCTATCACAGAATTAACAGAAAATCCTTAATTAAGGATTTTGTTTTTTATAATTTTCAACACCGTTTTCTATCCACTCCAGGTAATCTTCTACATCTAATTCTGCACCCATCGGTTCAGTATAGCGGTTCATCTCTTTATCTATCAAAATGTACAGCGGCTGAGAATTGGATTTAAAATACTTGATTTGATAAGCGCTCCATTTATCACCAATTGTACGTAATTTCCGTCCTTTTTCTTCAGAATAAACTTTATCTTCTTCAGGTAGTTCAATGAATCGGTCAACGTAGAGTGAAGCTAAAACTACATCTTTAGTCAATTTTTCCTTTACACGCGGGTCACTCCACACATTATCTTCTACCAAACGGCAATTAGCACAAGCATCACCTGTAAAATCCAACATCACGGGCTTATTAACTTTTTCTGCATAGGCAAAGGCGTCTTCCACATCATGAAAAGTAGGGATTTGATGAGGGCCAAACTCAGCATGTTCTGGTAAATCTACCACAGCCGAAGTGCCTCCACCTCCCAAGCCCAACGGTGATTCGCTGTAATGTTTTGGTGGGATTAATCCACTTAATTTCTTCAATGGTGCGCCAAATAAACCTGGAATCATATAGGCAACAAATATAAAGGTGAGAATCCCAAAAAGCATTCGCCCCCAGCCAATCCCATTGGAATTTCCATCGTTTTTCATCTGGAAAATATTCAAAATATAAAGTCCCATGATCAAGAAGATTCCAATCCACGCAGCTAAAAACACTTCTCTCTCAAGCCAGTGCATTTGTAGAACTAAATCTGCGTTAGACAAAAACTTCAGAGCAAAAGCCAATTCAATGAAGCCTAAAGAAACTTTTACCGTATTTAACCATCCTCCTGATTTTGGTAAACTGCTGAGCCAACTTGGGAAAAGTGCAAAAAGTGTAAAAGGTAAAGCTAGAGCCAAAGAGAACCCAAACATTCCGACAGCAGGTCCCAGTTTTTCACCCGAACTGACTGAGTCTACCAACAAAGTTCCAATAATTGGTCCCGTACATGAGAAGGAAACCAATGCCAAAGTCAATGCCATAAAGAAAATACCAATCAATCCGCCTTGGTCAGCAGCTTTGTCTGATTTATTAATCCATTTAGATGGCAAAGTAATTTCAAAAGCACCGAAAAATGAAACGGCAAAAACTATGAATAGAATAAAGAAAACAATGTTGACCCAAGGATTGGTAGCCAAGGCATTCAGTGCACTTGGTCCAAAGACCATCGTTATCAACATCCCAAGCAAAACATAAATGACTATAATGGAAATTCCATAAATCAAGGCTTTAGAAATCCCAGAGCTTCGACTTTTGCTTTGTTTGGTAAACATACTCACCGTCAGCGGAATCATCGGGAAAATACATGGCATCAGCAGAGCTGCAAAACCTCCCAAAAATCCAAATACGAAAATCTCCCACATACTACGATTGGCATTAGAATTCGTTATTTCGACTTCTTTTACCTCCTTATCTGTTACGATTTTTTCAGAAGAAATTTCAATGAAATTTTGGGTTAAGCCATCTTCATTCTCAGCGCTATCTTCCTCTGCATCAGTGATTTCTTGATTATCAGATTCAACCTCATTCCTGAAGCTTGAATTTTCTTTGATTTCATCTGATTTCAGCTCAGCTGCATTTTTAGCTGAACTCTCTGCTGGCTTTAAATCAAATTGAAAGGTTTTGTAATCTGGCGGCAGGCATCTCTCGTCATCACAAACCTGAAACATTACTTCAACCTCAAGTTTTGTCGGCTGATTGACTTTTATATTTTGTGTAAAAATAGCTTTATCACTAAAATAAACTTGTTGTTCTTGAAAAGCAGCACTAAACTCATCGTGCAAATTTCCTTCTTCTTTGATTGTGCCTACGAGCTGATAATCAGTGGATTTCTGAAAATCAAAAGCCGTAGGTATACCAATACCCCCTCGCTTGTGGCGTGTAGAATATAAATGCCAATCTTTCTCAATTTCTGCTTTGAAGATTAAGTTATGCGTTCCATCACTATTTTTTTTGACATTTTGCGTCCATTTTACTGGTTGTAAAACTTGCCCAGAAAGTGCCGTACAGGCGACAAAAAATAATGAAAATAAAAATCTTATAAATCTACGTGCAGCCATACTTTTGTGTTTTTATGGGGTAAAAATCTTTCATCTTGGCGGTGACCAACAATCCACAAAATTTCATCATTTGCATCTACCAAAATCAAAGTCTTTTCTTTTTCAAGCTTTGAAAACTTTTCGTCTTTCAAGTATTTACTCACTTTTTTTGACTTCCCTCCCATCCCTGCGGGGAAAAATCGATCGCCCATTTTTTTGCTACGCAAATATAAGGGAAATTTTAGGCTTTTATAGTCAAAACTAGCAGAAGTTTTTATTTTTTCAGCATCAGAGGTTTGAAAAAAAATAGGTAATGGAACTTCCATTTTCTTATTAATTTGAACCTTGTAAATATTTTCTGTAGTAATTTCTTCTAAAGGTTTTAATAAAATTTCTTTCCTATTTTTGATTAATCGAAACTTATCTGATTGAATTTCAGAACTGTTTTCTGCCGATAATAATTTTTCTATCTCTTTTGCTGAACCAAATCCAAAATCGTAAAATAAATAATGTAACGTATTTTCTATAGGTTTTAAATTTTTTAACTCAGCGATAGGAATTGAAAAGGTTTGATTTTCTAAAGGCTTAAAAAATTTTCCTTTAAATGTACTCACTCTTTCATTAATCCACTGATTTTCAATTTCCAATAAATTCATACTTTGCAAAATCCTTTCTTCTGCATTTGATTTAATTTCATTTAAAATCGGTATTAATTGATTTCTAATAGCGTTGCGTAAATAATCATTCGTTTGGTTTGTTGCATCTTCTCGCCAAGCGATTTGGTGGTTTTTCGCATAGGCTAAAATGTCTTCTTTTTTTATACTCAACAATGGGCGTAAAATTTTCCCTTGCCGAGTTTGCATTCCGCTCAAGCCTTTGGCGCCACTACCTCTCAATAGATTTAAAAAAAATGTTTCTACTTGATCGTTAGCATGATGTGCCGTCACGGTGTAATCAAAATCATATTTCTTGCACAATTCATCAAACCAAGCATAGCGCAATTCTCTCGCTGCCATTTGAGTTGACAGTGAATTTTCTTTTTTAAAATTTAACGTATCTACTTTTTTTGAAAAGAACGAAATAGCTTTATCCTGCGCTATTTTTTTTATGAAATTTTCGTCTTCATCAGCTGCCTCACGCAAACCAAAATTCATGTGAGCTACTGCAAAGTTCAATTTTTTTTGACTAAATAAATCTAGCAAAACCATGCTATCCACTCCACCCGAAATTGCCAAGAGAAACTTTGATTTTTCTACTGAAATTTCACAAGGAAAATTTAATTTCATTTTTTTTTAAGGCTTAAAAAATTTCTTTATAAGCGGTTTTAAGTTGATTTAAAGCTTTTTCTAGTATTGCCCGTGGGCAGGCTACATTCATTCGCATAAACCCCTCACCTTCAACTCCATAACTCATTCCATTATTAAGTGCTAGTCCCGCTTTTTCTACAAAAAATTCATTCAGTTCTTTGGCACTCCAGCCCAGCTCTCGTGCATCTAGCCAAATCAGGTAAGAGGCTTCTGGCCGCATGACCTTAATTTTAGATAGATTTTGACGGAAAAATTCAATCGTAAAATTAATATTTTCTTGAATGTAATTTTTGATTTCCTCCAGCCATGTTTCTCCATTTTGATATGCCGAAATCGTCGGTTGATAGGCAAAAGCATGCCCATGAAAAAGCATTGTAGATTGTAGATAATCTTTTAACTTTTTACGAATTTTGGGGTTGGGGGCAATGGCATAAGCACTATTAAAACCTGCCATGTTAAAAGCTTTGCTTGCTGAATTAAAGGTTACGGAATTTATTTTTGCGGCTTCTGAAACTTTGGCAAAAGTTTCATGTTTTTTGAAGCTCAAATCTGCATGAATCTCATCTGAAATGACTAAAACTTGATTTTCTTCACAAATTTCTGCAATTTTTTGTAATTCTTGCTTTGTCCACACACGCCCGCTAGGATTATGCGGATGGCAAAGAAAAAACATTTTACAGTCTTTTATTTTTTCCCTCATTAACTCAAAATCAATATAGTAACGCTCATTTTTTAAAATTAAGGGCACATTTACCAATTTTCGGTTTTGATTTCTTATCACCACGCTAAAGGGTTGATAAACAGGCTGATAAATCATCACTCCATCGCTAGGAGATGTGAATGCCGCTACTGCGATACTCAACCCAGGTACCACGCCTGGGAGGTATAAAATCATTTCTTTTGAGATTTCCCAATCGTGAACTTTTCTCTGCCATTCGATAATGGAACGAAACCACTCGCTGGGTGCTGTGGTATAGCCTATAATCTGATGACCGATTACTCGCTGCGCTGCTTGTAAAACAAAATCTGGTGTTTTGAAGTCCATATCAGCAACCCACATTGGGACTAAATCCGTTCTGCCCCAGATTTTTTTCATTTCTTCAAGCTTTACCGCATCAGTATTTTTTCGGTTGATGATTTCATCAAAATCGTAATCTTTCTTCATTACATTGCAGTCTTTCTTCTTTCTAAATTTCTTAAAATATAAATTATCTGAAAATTTTTTAAGCCTTAAAAAAATCTTTGTTTAAATTTAAATTTGGTATTCTGTTCCATTAAATATCTTCTGCTTCATTCGTTCGATTGTTTTGCGACTCGGTTATCAGTTGTTTGGTCGGAATAATTAATTCTGTGAAAATTTCTATCTCAACCTCTCCATTCGGAAAGCATCGTGCAAATCTAAAAAAAGCATATTAGGCTGAAAGTTAGTCAAATAAATTTAATTTATCTTCAAAGTTATAAAATATTTTCAAAAGTTTTTCAGTTCATTTTTTCATAAATTCATTCATCATCAGCTAAATGCTTTTCACAAAATTTTCTAAGGCTTAAAAAATTTCTTTAATTTTGACAAAACTCAAATTATTTAATAAAATTTCATGAATATGTCTCAAAAATCCACCATTCACTATACGATGACTGATGAGGCTCCTATGTTGGCGACACATTCACTATTGCCAATGCTAGAGGCTTTTTTGAAAATGGCTGATGTCTACATTTCCCAAGCTGATATTTCCTTGGCGGGGAGGATTTTAGCTAATTTCCCTGAAAAATTAAGTGAAGATCAGCGTGTGCCTGATGCTTTGAAAGAACTTGGTGAGTTAGCCAAAAAACCAGAAGCCAATATCATTAAACTACCCAATATTTCTGCTTCTGTTCCGCAGCTGGAAGAAGCCATCAAAGAACTTCAAAATCAAGGTTTTGATGTGCCTAACTACCCAGTAGAGCCTAAAAATGAAGAAGAAAAAGAAATCAAAAAACGCTATGCTGCGGTGCTGGGTTCTGCTGTGAACCCCGTGCTGCGTGAAGGGAATTCTGATCGCCGTGCACCCAAAGCTGTAAAAAAATATGCGCAAATACATCCTCACCGCATGGGTGAGTGGAGCAAAGATTCTAAAACTCGTGTAGCTCATATGGAGAAAGGCGATTTCTATGAGACGGAGAAGTCTACCGTTTTAGAAAATGATACACAATATCGCATCGTTTTTGAGAACGAAAAAGGAGAAGAAAAAGTACTGAAAGATTTTGCTCCGTTACTAAAAGGTGAAGTGATTGATTCTTCTGTAATGCATTTACAAGACTTAAAGGATTTTGTGGCCAAAACCATTGAAGAAGCAAAAAATGACGATATTTTACTTTCTGCACACCTGAAGGCAACGATGATGAAGGTGTCTGACCCTTTAATTTTTGGTGCAATTGTAGAAACTTATTTTAAGAAAATTTACGAGAAAAATCAAGCATTATTTGATGAATTAGACATTATGCCTAATGCTGGCCTACAAACCCTAGCCGAAAAATTAGAGGGGAGAACAGAAGAGCAAGAAATTCAAGCGCAGATTCAGGAGCGATTGGCAGAAGGCCCAAGGGTAGCAATGGTCAATTCAGATAAAGGAATTACCAATTTCCATGTGCCTTCTGATGTCATTATCGATGCTTCAATGGCAGCTATGATAAGAAATGGAGGGAAAATGTGGAATAAAGATGGAGAAGCAGAAGACACTATAGCCATCATCCCAGACCGCTCTTACGCTGTATTTTACCAAGCTGCAATTGATGATATGAAAGAAAATGGGGCATTAAATCCTTCTACCTCTGGTACAGTTTCCAATGTTGGGTTGATGGCTAAAAAAGCAGAAGAATATGGCTCTCATGATAAAACTTTTCAAGCGCCTGGGAATGGTGTCATCAAAATTTTGGAAGAAAATGGCGACGTTCTAATGCAACAATTTGTGCAAGAAAAAGACATTTTTAGAATGTGCCAAACGAAAGATGAACCCATTAAAGATTGGGTGAAATTAGCGGTAACACGTGCTAAACTCTCTGATACTCCAGTGATTTTTTGGCTGGATGAAAATCGTGCACATGACCGCAAAATCAGAAATAAAGTCCAAACTTACCTCAAAGATTTTGATACCAAAGGTTTAGATATTCGCATCATGAATGTGGACGATGCGATGCAAGAAACATTGAAAAGAATGCGAGCTGGTGAGGATACTATTTCTGCATCTGGAAATGTATTGAGAGATTACATTACTGATTTATTCCCGATTTTGGAACTCGGGACTTCAGCTAAAATGCTTTCCATCGTCCCGTTGATGAATGGTGGTGGGCTATTTGAAACTGGTGCTGGTGGCTCTGCGCCCAAGCATATTGAGCAATTTCTAGGGGAAGGCTATCTACGCTGGGATTCGCTGGGTGAGTTTTTAGCTTTGGCTGCATCTCTAGAGCACCTGAGCCGAAGTAATCACAACCCACGGGCAATGATTTTAGCAGAAACTTTAGACCAAGCCGTTGAAGAATATTTACAAAATGATAAATCACCTGCTCGTGAATTGGGTGAAATAGATAATCGTGGCTCTCATTTTTATCTGGTGAAATATTGGGCTAAAGCTTTAGCTAACCAAACTCAAGATGAGAATTTAGCTCTCCTCTTTAAGACGATTTCTAGAAGATTGGATGAGAGTGAAGCTGAAATTAACCAAGAACTCATTGGTGCGCAAGGCAAAGCTCAAGACATAGGCGGTTATTATCACCCCGATACTGATAAAACCAATGCTTCCATGCGCCCGTCTGAAGCTTTAAATTCTATTATAGAAGAATTGAAATAATTTTAAATTAAAAAAATATGAGCAAAGTTTAGAGAGAATAAATAGCCAACTTCAAAAAGATACAGAGTTATATAATAAACTTGAAGAATTTTGGGAATTTTTAAAAAATTGTAAAGAACAGTATAAAAAACAGGACGAAGGATATATACCTCGTTGTTTATAGGATCATGACAATTATATCCCAAATGGTATTTTTGTTTATTATTATATTGATCCTGCATTCTACTCAGGATTTATAGATGGTGCTATTGAAACAATAGATG
This sequence comes from Candidatus Ornithobacterium hominis, assembly GCF_951229915.1. Lineage (GTDB taxonomy): Bacteria > Bacteroidota > Bacteroidia > Flavobacteriales > Weeksellaceae > Ornithobacterium > Ornithobacterium hominis. The sequence goes on from NZ_OX579588.1 coordinate 1,148,945, forward strand.
GAGCAGTAAAATTTGTAGATTTTTTAGATTGTATAAATCCTGTTTCATTTAGAGCATGGATTAGTACTGCTTGCTATCAAAAGCGAAAAGATGCAGTATTAATGCTTCGGCAGATTTATGAAATATTTTCAAGTGAAGAAAAATTACAACAGGTTACTCAATCCATTCAACAACAATTATCTGAATATATAGATAAAACGGCTAGTGTAAGTAACCAAGCGAGATATAATCAAGGAAAACTAACATTTGATGTAGTAACTTTATTTGTTGGTGTAGGTGAGGCAAAATCTTACTTAAAAGGTAATAATGTTTTCAACAAGCTGAAGGATTATATTGACAAGTTGTCTAGCTTTAAAGGTAGAGAATGGAGTAAAATAATTATAGAAGAAAAAGATATTAAGAAAAAGATATTAGAAGTTGGAATTCCTAAAGGGGCTACCAAAGAGCAAATAAAACAGATTAATCAAGCTATAAAATATGCTGAACAGCAAGGTATAAAAATGAATGTTAGAGTTGTAAAATAATTAATTATGTTAAGTAGAATAAAGGACTTTTTAAAAATGGATAATAAAAGAAAAAATCGTCAGATGTGTAGTATATATAAAACTAAAACACAATATAAAATTATTACGATTTACAGTACAGATGTTGGAATTTATGTTGCAAATACTCCTGTTTTTATTTTGGAAATAACAACAGATATGGAAAAAATAAATGAGGCTATATGGACGTGCTTAAATGCAAGTAAAAAAATGAATTATAAAGAATATCAGAGAGAAAGTATAAATTATTTAAAACTATTAAAAGAACCCTCTCTAAAAAAATTATATAATAATTCTAAAAATTGTAAACTATATATTCAAGATAAAAAAGCAAATATAGTTCCGTATAAAAAATCTTCAGATAAAGGATTAGAAGAAGTTGAAAAGGATACGGTAGTGATGGATTACTCTCCAGAGAAAGAACTTGAAATAACAGAAAAAGCCATAGAATTACTGAACAAGTCATATAAATAAACTCGTTTGAAAAACCTCCTGTACATATTATTTTTAATACCCGTAGTGCATTATCGAATGAGGTTAATTTTTAAATTGTTAATGTTACTATGAAAGACAAATTTATTGAGATATTGAATAGTAGTCAAGGAGGTAATTTTTGTCAATATTCTTGTTTTGAATCCTTCAAAAGATTTGGCATAATTACGCCGTATCATAAATTGGTCACACAACTGCGAGAATAAAGTTTCTATACGTTTTCTACACTTTCTGAATGGATAGAACTGAGGTTTGTAATCTTTTTGATTTTTTCTTTTAGGGGTTTCTAACTGGATTTTTACCTCATTGAACAAGTCAAGCTGAACCGTTTGAGAAAGATAGCCCCTGTCTCCAAGTAACACGCAATCAGAAATTTGAAGTTTTATGTCTTTCAAATAATGAATGTCGTGAACGGAGGCGGGAGATAAGTCAAAACTTTGGAACACACCAGCAATAGAACAGATCGCATGTAGCTTGTAACCATAAAAGTGTAGATTTTGAGAAGCACAAAAACCTTTATTTGGCATTGAAAAGCTATTTTCTTTACAGATTTTGCTTCTGGAAGAGCGGGATAATTTACACACTTCTAAAGGCATGCTGTCCACCAAAAAATAGTTTTCAAAATCATTGAACTTTTTCACCATTTTGCACCTAATTTCTTCAAGAAAAGGGAAGAGTTTTCGTTTTCTTCTGTTGTAAACACTCCTTTCAATTTTAGATTCAATAGCCCAACCTTTTATCTCTCTAAAAAGTTGATACTCAGAATCGATAGATTTAAATTCTGCTAAAATAATTAAGCTTATCAACTCTATATCAGATAATTTTGGTTTCACTGGTTTAAAATAGAAATTTTCAGTTCCTGAAATTTCTATTAGTTTATTCAAAATAAAATTGTAATTTGCCTCTAGGTTGCTCATAATTGTATTTGATTGGTAACCAATGCAATTTGCTTTTCTTTAGGCTCATGGGCAACCTTTTTTATAATGCACTACGGGTTTAGAAAGGATATTTAATATAGTAAAATATGATATTCACTCCTCATATAATCTATTTATTAGATTGACTCTATATTGTCATTATGTATTTGTCTCACTTCTCATAGTATGTTTGCATTGTTAATTAAAACCAAGATTCGTACCTGATGGTTAGAGTTAACATATTAAAAATATTGTTTAATTTAAAATTCATACTAATCTTTAAATTATTGAAATATAAAATATTATAGGTGTATTTTAAATTTTAGGTAACGAATTAGTAACTCAACTTACTTCTTTTGATTTCATTGATTTTCATTGAAACTCAACACAGCGAGGATACAACATATTTACTTTTTGAACAAATTCTTATAACTTTACCTCGCCTGCACGGTGCAAGCGTGCTCCTCTATGGATGCCGACTCGCACCGTGCAGGCGAGGTAATATAAGTTAAAAGATATGCCTTCCTTGACTAATGACTTTTTTATGATTGTTCCGTAATTTTGTAGGACATAATTTTAAATATTTAAACAATATGGAACAGTATTTTGAAAAAGTCTTTCAAGACATCCACAGATAAGAGGAAAAGGTAACATTGCATGTAGCAACCGTTATCCCTGAAGCATTGGAAATGATTCGTCCTACTACAAAAGGAAAAATTTACGAAGACTATTTTGCTAAAGAGAAAAAACGATTAAAAAGTAGGCACAATCATTTTTTGAAAACCATCGCTCAATTCATTGGGCAGAAAGTAAAGCTGCTATAGTCGAGCTTATCTATGCACTACATGCTGCAAAAGCCATATCAGGTGGGCAAATTAGTCTGAATAAAATCGCCGTAACTTTTCAGGCTTTATTTAAGATTGAATTACAAGATATTCATCATACTTTCCACCGTATGAAAAGTCGTTCAAGTTCAAGAACCTTATTTTTGAATCAATTAGTCAATTCCTTAGAAACTTATATGGATAAGAATATCTAAGAATTGAGGCTTAACTTCGTATTTATCTAAGTGTTTTAATAAGTGATTATAGGCAATGGTAGAAAGGTCATCAAACTTAAAATCGTAGATATACATTGAAAAACCTTTTTCAATTTGTTGCTTGATATAATTGTTTACAATAGCATAGGATTTACCCGAACCAGGCGTACCCAAAACAATAGTCGCACGAAAAACAAAGACTAAATATTCTCAACAGGCTTAGATACTTAACACAAAGCCTTATAGAATGTTGAAAATATCTAGTCTCCAAATCGTTTTAAGACACAAAATTTAATAACGCTTAATGGCGTATAAATAGTTTTCACTCCGTACTAAATTTTCTCTCCTACCTAGACTTATTAACCGACCCTTTACCTCGTTAGAAAAATTTTCCATATAATCATAGAAAGCATGCAAGTAAATGGTTTTAGTTTCTGTTAGTGTAATTAGAAAAGTGCCATAAAGAGGTGTATGACGACCTGTAAAAGTTAATTCTACTGAGTTATATATAGAAGAAGCGTTATCAACCGGAACAATGTGTTGGGAATTTAAAAAATCTTGTGGCTCTTTAGTTTCATAAAACCTTGTTCTTACCCATACAGAAGGTTGTTTTACTACACTGATTTTTTCTCCACTCGGGGTATCAACTTGCTCTACTAAAGCATCTTCTCTGTACTTGATAAATAAAGATCCGTAATAAATAACCCATTTGCCGGGTGGTAGTGTAATGGACTGCCCCATATAGCGAGTTAAGTTAGGTTTTCCTTCAGCAAGATGTTGTTTATAATCATGGAAGGTTCTTATACGATTTGGAAAAGGTGCTTCTGTTGTTACTGCGTTGCCTTGCACTAATTGTGTGGTTCCCAGTATGGTAGGGTCAGTTCGGGGTACATAGCCCAGATTTCCATTTGCATCTGCCACTATAGAGCGAGTATATTCTGTATCACTTACATTGCCCTTGAGTTCGCGTACTCTTGCTGTTCCGTTGATGTCCAAGGTTGCGGTAGGATTATTAGTACGTATGCCAACCGTATGATCTTCTTTAATATAAAAATCATTACCTGCTCCTGATACGCCAATACTATAATCTGATAATTTTGTTGTGCCGTCTCCTCTATATCTACTATAAAAAGATGTTAGATGTTGTAGCTCATTACCTATATATCCCGTATAAAAACTATTGTGTAGAAGTGCATCCGTAGGTAACGGTAAGGGATTTTCTTTCGTGCCTCCGTAGGTATTAAAATAGAGACTTATTGGATCATTTGGATTTAAATGCCCATTCATATAATGATTAAAGATAATATCATTACCAAATACAAAATTATCCTTCTTTTTTATTGCATCTATTTGAAAAATACCATTAAGGTCACTTGGGTTTTTTACCTGTATTCCCAATCTACCAGCATTACTCACCGTGATTAGCGGATTATTATCACTATTTTTAATTTTGAGTGCGCTGGTGGCGGCACTATTTTCTTTGGATACCACCTCCAAAGTCGCTTGCGGTGTATCTGTGTTAATGCCCACCTGAGCAGTGACCGCAACCGCTGATAATACGGCTAAAGAAAATAATAATTTCTTCATTTGTTTTATTTTTTTGGTTAATATTTTATTGATTTATTCTTTTCTTAATTAAATTTTTGCTGTTTTTTTTTCAACTTTTTTTGCTCCTTCATTTAGAAAGAGCCCCAACCCGTGAGGCTCTTCTTTTTGAAGAAATTACTACTTTCACACAGGTGAAAATAGAAAAACCGCACAAGATTTTCTTGCACGGCTTTGCGGTTCGCTCCCGCGGGGAAGCAATAAATTATTATAAGTTATTGATAATAAGTTGTTTAGCTTATTATCTGTGTGTGTGTGTGTGTGTGTGTGTTTACACTTTATTTTGAAACTCACAAATTTCATTTGTTAAAATTTCGTTATTTTTTTTTGTTAAAACTTTCCGTTGAGATTTTTCTCTTTTCTCAACCTGCCCACAAATGTATTTTACGTTTTTGAATTACGCAAATTTATTTTTTTTGAGACAGAGGATTTTTTAAGGCTTAAAAAATTTTGCAGATGGTTGATGAGCGTGTAAGATGTTATGGCGGTAAAGTATCTTGACAATCTGGTTGTAATTGACACCTATTTTTCTAAATTGAGCGTTTAACTCGGTGAATTTGGTATAAAAATCAATGGCTGTTTTATCAATTTTTACCGTTTTAATTTCTCTATTGAAAAGAACTGAAGTAATAAAATGGGCTTTATACTTCATTCCCGATTGTTCAAACAAGGATAAAAAACTTTGCATTTTCTTCATCATTCAATCGAAATACATAGCGATGCTTGCGAGGATTTAATTTCTCTGGACGACTTTATTAAGGAATTTGTAAAAATAATAGAAGTATGAGAAAGAAAAGAAACCCCATCAACGAAAGCGAGTTAATGGAGCTAATGGCAGGAAAAATTTGGGAATGGTTTCTTTGTACATTAACTTTGAAAATTTCTTTGATACAAGACAGACACGTTTCGACAACATTTATACAGGTACAATAACCAACCCTGTTTTTAAAGACATCTATGCACCATTAGACGGATTTGTAATTAACGGAGGAATAAAATTTAGACTTTAAGAAGATGAATAAAACCATATTTAATATAACAAAAATGGATTGCCCAAGTGAGGAGCAATTAATCCGTATGAAACTGCAAAACTTTGATACGGTAAAGTCATTGGAATTTGATATTCCCAATAGAAAACTAAATGTTTACCATAGTGGAACCCCAGAGCCGATTTTTTCAGCTTTGGAAACCTTGAACCTAAATACAACGCTGATTTCAACCGAAGAAACTAACGCAGTTGTTGAAACAGATACAAGCAATAGCCAACGGAAACTACTATGGACGGTATTGATTATCAATTTCGTTTTCTTTGGATTGGAACTGTTGTTCGGTATTTTTTCCAACTCAATGGGATTGGTAGCGGATAGCTTGGATATGCTTGCCGATAGCATCGTTTACGCATTGGCTTTGTTTGCTGTTGGGGGTACGATTGCAAGAAAAAACAATATCGCCAAATTTGCAGGTTACTTTCAAATCCTGTTAGCCGTTATCGGTTTTGTTGAAGTTATCAGACGTTTTATCGGAATAGAAGCGATGCCCGATTTCAAAACAATGATTATTGTTTCTGTTTTGGCATTGATAGCAAACGTACTTTGTCTTTACCTATTGCAAAAGAACAAGAGTAAAGAAGCCCATATGCAGGCTTCGATGATTTTCACGTCAAACGATGTTATAATCAATTCAGGGGTTATCGTTGCAGGAATTTTGGTCAATTGGTTAAACTCGAGCTATCCCGATTTGATTATCGGAGCTATTGTATTTGTAGTTGTGGCAAGAGGGGCATATAGAATATTGAAATTGGCAAAGTAGTCGTTAAGTTCCCTGTTTTAACTAATAGAAACAGACAGGATAATGAAAATACAGGTATTAAGCTGTTGTGAACGTACTTGAATAAAACGGAAGAACAAGGACGAAAGACAGAGTTTATTCTATCAGTATTATGTGAAAAGGGCTTTGCAAGCCCTTTTCTCTTGTCCTGTAATCACGATAGGGAATAAAATGTTTATTTGTTTTTGAGAAACAAAAAATTCGTATATTTGCTTTGAGCTAACGGAAACACGTTGAAATACAAAGCAATAAGCACCGTTACCAAATCGTTACCTGACTTTTTTGATAATCTTTATAAAAGCTTAGTATTCAACCGATACAGCTTTTTCCTGAAAACTTTAAAATATAGATCATTTTAAACTAACTTACCATTCTCAACATTAATCACAACATCTGCAAGCTTAAAAGTTTCTATACGATGAGATATAATTATTATAATGGAAGATGGGTTTAACATTCTTATCTTGTTAATAATATCAAATTCTAATTGAGAATCTAAGGATGATGTTGATTCGTCAAAAATGAATAAAGAGGAAGACTTATTAATAGCTCTCGCTATTGATATTCTTTGCTTTTGTCCGTCGGATAAAAAACTTCCAGAAGTTGATATGGTAGAATCTAATCCATCACTAAGATCATTGATAACGCTATCTAATTGAACATGCTCGATAATCTTTCTTATGTCATTATTATCTTTATTAACACCATAGTTGATGTTATAAGCAATTGTATCATGAAATAATTGATTCTCTTTTTCAATTAAACTATAATGGTCTGATAAATTTTCAATTTCATTAATTTTTATATCGTTAACTTTAATTTCACCACTTGTAGGGTGTATAAAATCACAAACCAGGTTTATCAATGACGATTTTCCACTTCCACTAAAACCATTAATTACATAAGTGTTTCCAGTTTCAAATTTACAACTTATATTATCCAAGATGAGATTATCTCCATATCTTAAGGAAACGTTTTCAAATTCTATTTTTTGAATAATATCAATACTTCTTTTTGATACATTATTAGAGTATGATTGTTTGTAATAACTAGATATTCGCTTCATTGAAACAAATGATTTTGTGAACTCACCATAGCCATTTACTATCGTAAAAGCAGGATTAAATAACTTTGCTAAGTATTGTATGAATGCGACTAACGTTCCTACTGTCATAGAACCTTCAAAAACTTGTTTACCTCCAAATATCAATGCAAAAATAGGAATTAGAGCAATAGAAAAAGTAGTAACATTATTATTCAATGAGTTTATTAATGTATTGTTTACATGTGATTTAACTAATAACTTATGTTTTTCTTTTAATTTGTTACTCTCATAGTTAATAGTTCCATAACTTTTTATCAATCTAAAATTTCTCAACCTCTCAACTAAAAAATCACTTAAATCACCTTCTCCATTTTGAAGTTTTCTAAATGTTATCTTTAAACGAGGAGTAAAAAACTTTATTGATAAAAATGTAAATGGTAATAAAGTTAAACTGATAATGGTTAATTTTAAGTTAAGTGTTAGTAGTAATATAATTACCCCAATAAAGATTAAAAAATTTTTAGTTAGAGTAATTAGTAAAGACGAAACTGCGTGTTGAATATTATTAACATCATTAGTAAGTATATATAATAACTCTCCAATTTTAGTGTTTTTAAAAAACGAAGTATCTTTATCTAATAAATTTACAAAAACATCTGCCCTTATGTCAGAAGAAATTTTCTTACTGATATTTGTAGAAAGTGTATCACCAATTATTGATGAAATCGTTTGCAAGATATAAACCGTTAAGAGTATAAGTAAAATTAAAATCAAATCCTTGAAATTTCCTCTTGGAAAAATATCATCAATTATAATCTTTAGAATATACGGAGTAGCTAAAGTACCTAGGCTAGAAATAAACATAAACAAAAGGAGGCATACCTCACTCAAAACATAAGGCTTTAAATAACCGAAAAATAAATTGATAGTATCTCTTTCTGATTTCATAATTGATGATATTTAATTTGATATTAAAGAATGTTTTTTTTCTGTTTCTTCTCTTCTAATTTCTTTTTCATTGCTGTGTGCATATGAGAGAATTTTCCCTTACCATAAGCTGTGAAAAAAACGGGAATTTTACTAATGCCATCTAGTTTACAATGCTTTTCAATATCACTATCTTTAAACGCACCTGTAACCCAGGTATCCAATGAAATAGAAGTAGCAACTAATTGTGAAGTCTGAGAAAAATGCCCAGCCTCAAGAAACACAACCTTGTAATTTCTAGAAGTTTTATATTTCCAAGCTAAGACTTCCAGATTGGCTACATAAAATATCCCAAAGGAACAATCATTTCCAAAAAATTGTCCAGCCAAGCATTCCCTTAGATTTTGATAATTGAAGTGATTACTAACTTTACATATTGAATGAGTATTAGGTTCATACCAGTAGATACCATTTTCAATTCCTTCAACATTAAAAATTGCTATATATGGCTCAATGATTTGAAGGCAACCACCAGATGGACTACTTCTTCTTTTAAATGGTAAATAATCTTCTTCTTCACCATGAATATAGCCGAAAGTGTAATATAGTAAATTACTTAATTTATTTAATTCTGTTTTATTTTTTTCAAACTCTCTAATTGTTTTTCTTTTTTTTAGAGTATCATAAAGCTCCACTTCTATTTTATTAGGATTTGGTAACTTATGGACAGTGTCAAAGTCTTCTATGCTTCCTCTTTCAGGAAATTCTTTTTTCTGTACCCTTTCACAAATTTCTAGATAAGTACTAGCCCATTCTTCTTCTGTAGATTCCGACATACTAACAGAAGTGTCTTTGGTAATATTGTGAAAAATATGAGCGTAATAATTAAGGTAAGGAGTTTCTTTGTTATTCTTTAGTGTAAGAATATCAGTCTTTATAAAATCTTCTACAATACGTTCGAAATCAGTATTTTCAATTGATGATTTAGAATAATCAACAAGAGTTTTTAGATATTCTTTTCTGACAGAATACTCTTCTTTAGTTTTAAAGTTGTATATTAGCGGTTCATTATTTTTAAAGTATATAAAAAAGTTGTGTGAAATATTCATTTTATTTTTTTTAAAGGAAAAAAGAGGCTGAAGTTTACAACCTCTTTTTTCAGGTTATTGATTTATTTTAGCTCTAAATTAATTTGAGACTATTGCTTCTTGATTTGATAATGTTATAAGCAGATAACATTGATATCGAAGAAGTCAAGGTCTTTATCAACTTGCACTTGTTCCATTTTGATAGAATTTTGAGGTTATAAGTCTTGTTCTTTTGAGTCCTTGGACTATTTACGGACTATGGTACTTCTTAACTTGATAATGTTATAAGCAGATAACATTGATATCGAAGAAGTCAAGGTCTTTATCAACTTGTACTTGTTCCATTTTGATAGAATTTTGAGGTTATAAGTCTTGTTCTTTTGAGTCCTTGGACTATTTACGGACTATGGTACTTCTTAACTTGATAATGTTATAAGCAGATAACATTGATATCGAAGAAGTCAAGGTCTTTATCAACTTGTACTTGTTCCATTTTGATAGAATTTTGAGGTTATAAGTCTTGTTCTTTTGAGTCCTTGGACTATTTACGGACTATGGTACTTCTTAACTTGATAATGTTATAAGCAGATAACATTGATATCGAAGAAGTCAAGGTCTTTATCAACTTGCACTTGTTCCATTTTGATAGAATTTTGAGGTTATAAGTCTTGTTCTTTTGAGTCCTTGGACTATTTACGGACTGTTTTATAAGAAATTAATCTAGTCTTTTTACTTCATCTTTGTTTCCAAGTTCTTTTTCTTTCACTCTAATCTTATCATTACCAAAATTATAACTTAATCCAAGAGTGAAATATCTATTATCATTATAAGTATTATAAACTTGTTTTATGCCGTTAGTGTAAGTGGTAAAATCAGGAGAGGAGGTCTTAAATACATCATTAAGTCTAGCTGTTAGTTGTAACTTTTTATCCATAAATTTCATTCTTAGACCTAAATCTAGCTTCCAAGCAGGTGATGTTTCAAAGAGAAACTCATGCCCTCTTGACTGTGCTGTAAAAGATGACTCTAAAAGAAATGTCTTATCCTGATTTAGAGAAAAAACTTGATTACTATATAGTTGTAACTTCCATCCATTAAAAATTCTATTAGTTCCTACATCAATACTTGTTTTAGTATTCTGATAAAATCCTGAAATAATATTTGTAGTATTCCACCAGCTAAATGGATTGTACAAAATTGTCTGTGTAGCACCAAAAATCTGTAAATTACCCACATTTTGGAATGTATAATATTGTTGATTTTTACTTACATTTATTCTCGGAACTTGACTTGCAACATCTTGAATGTAACTATAAAACAATTCTGTAATAAAGGCTCTTTTATATATATATTTAAATCTTATTTCGTTTGAAAAACTTGGTTGTAAACTAGGATTCCCTTCCACATAGGAGTTAGCATTGGTATAGAACTTAAATGGATTTAACCTTGAAAAACTTGGCCTACTGATACGTCTATTCAAAGACAAGTTGAACATATTATTTCTATCCTTAGTATAAGACAAATATAGAGTTGGGAATAATTGCACATATTTTTTTCGATCAACTTGACTTAAGTTTTTTGAAATCCCCTCAGTTTGAGTGAATTCTGAACGTAACCCTAATTTAGCTTGTAAACTTTCACTGAAATTTTTAGATATATCCAAATATAATGCTTGAATATCTTCTATATATTTGAATACATTACTTTTATTTTGAGAAAATACTGGCGATCCGTTACTCAAATCATAGAAATTTACATCATTATTAGTTTTTGTTCTAGCAATTTTACCTCCGTAAGAAAAGTTAGCGAATTTAGTTGGGTGCTGAAAATCTACTTTAGCGCTATAATTTTCAATATTTTGAACACCTGTATTATTAGTCATTTGAAATGATGTATGATTACCCAATTGTTCACTAGTAAACTCTCGATCCTTAGTGTTCTTATAATTGAAATAATCTAAATCAATAAACATTTCCCTACCTAAAGTATCTAGTTTTTGCGAATAATGCACATTTAGAATGTTATTTACATTTTTCTGTTTCATATTCCCATTATTTACTATCTTTCCTAGTAAAATATTGCTATCACTAGTAATGTAAGTTGTACTATTTTCAATCGAATTAGGTTTTTTATATTCTCCAGAGTAGAAGAGACCTATCACTGACCTTTCATTTATTTGATAATCAACGCCTAATTTTCCTGAAACATAGTCTACCGAATGTTTTGTTTTTATCGTATCCCTCCAAACTTGATCTGGGTAGTGAATGTTCATTTTAGCAAGACTCTGCTCATTTCCTTTTTTGCCATCTAGTGATGCAAAAACTTTCCATTTTTGGTGACTGTAGTTAAATGTATTCCCTAACTTAATAGCTGGATATGTTGTTTGTACATATGAAGCTCTAATCTGATTATTCCAAGAATTTTCTTTTGGTTTTTTCAAAACAATATTGATAAGTCCGCCATTTCCTTCTGCTTCATACTTTGCTGGTGGAGTGGTAATTACTTCGATATTCTTAATGTCATCAGAAGAAAAACTATTCAGGTAACTCACCAATTCTTCTCCAGAGAGTTGTACTATTCTATCATTAATCAAAACCCTAGCTCCTGATTTACCTATAATATTTATGCTATTATTATTAACTTGAACACTTGGAGTAACTTTAAGCAAATCTAAAGCACTACCATTGCTAGAAGAGACAGAGTTTTCAACGTTAAATACTAGCCTGTCAACTTTTTGGTCAATCATTCTTTTTCTTGCTACAATCACAATTTCTTTTAACTCTGTAGCCTCTTCTTTCAAAACTATAGTTCCGAGTTCAAATGTGTTAGGCTTAATTATCTGAGTTTCGAACCCTATGAAACTTATTTCTATATGATCTACAGATGCATTATTTACTATTTCTAGTTTAAAATCACCATTATTGTCAGTAATAACCCCTTCAATAATGCTATTATTATCATCCATAGCTAAAACATCCGCATATGAAATTGGAGTTTGTCGTTCATCAACTATCTTCCCCTTGTAAGTTACACTTTGGGAAAAAACCACAGTACTAAACATTAGCACCAAAAAATTTAAAAATACATTTCTCATAATTTACAAAATTATCATGTTTTATTTGAATAATAATTACACAAAAGTGTAGTTTACTGATTTAATCGCAAAAACTACACTTTTGTGTAGGTTCCTATTTTCGAGGAGTTGCTAACCAATTCAAATGATAGAAGGTGCTTATTTTTATTATAGAAATTAATCAGTCCTTCATACATTATACATATTGGTGTCGTTAAAGATCCCAAGCATTTTTTAGACCTTCCTAACCTAATTATCTCAATATTTAATCTCTCTAGAACTCTTAATAGCTTATTATCACACTCTGCAAAAACAACAGATTTAGTATCTTTACATATATCAACGAAAGCGTTTACTAGTATTTTTTTCAATGATCTTAGATTGCTACACTTTTTATTAATAGCTAATCTTCCGATATGCCAAATTGAATTATAGTGATCTATATTGACAATTTCTAGAGGATTTATTCCAAATAGAGACTGTATAGGTAATTCATCTATACAATTCCACTTCAACACCCTAACACCGCTAACTATGTTTTGATCATCATTTTTATTTACATATATCTTAGCATTGTCGAAAAACATGCTTTCCATTTCATTAATAGATTTAATATTTGAAAAGAAATTTGTATCATATAGCCCAGCAGTATGATGTTTGTAATTCTCAATTACTACAAATTTTACAAAGTCTGATAATTCATTTTTAGATAACAAATACATAGTATTACCAATTTATACATGTAAACTAATTCTCTTTTTATTGACAATTCAAAGTTATAATTTCTAATCTTAGAATTAGCTACACAAAAGTGTAGTAATTATTTGATATACAGAAAACTACACAAAAGTGTAGTTCTATTTTTTAGATATATATAGATGATGAAAAGTAAAAAAATAATTTTATGTCTCTTTTTTTTAACATTTTTTTCCTATATTCGGAAATAAAAATTAACCACTTGTTTAGATTATGGATAACAATCCTTTTTTCTTTGATAAAAACACTGTTAATAAACTTTCTGAGAAGGAATTGAAACAAACATATAATTATTTGGCTACTATAGAAGCATTTTCTAGAGTTACTTACAGTAGTGTTTATATTATAGACTACCAGAAACAAGGGTTTGACTTTGTTTCTCATAATCCGCTATTTTTATGCGGTCATAGTCCTGAAGAGGTTCAAGAAATGGGGTATGCCTTTTACTTCAAACATGTTCCTAAAGAAGATTTGGAACTTTTATTGAAAGTAAATACAGCAGGATTTGAATTTTTTCATAGAATTCCCTTAGAGGAAAGACTCTTACACTTTCTTTCTTATGATTTTCACCTTAAAAATGATGAAGGAAAAACTATATTAGTTAATCAAAAAATCACTCCGATATATTTAACATCCGAAGGGAAGATTTGGAAGGCAATGTGTCTAGTTACAATCTCAGAAAAGAAAAAATCTGGAAATATCACTCTATATAAAAAAGGGGAAAATATGAAATTAGTTTATAATGTTGAGAGTGATTCTTGGAAAGAAGAAGAAAGAATAAAACTTTCCGAAAGAGAAAAAGAGATATTAATTTATTCAGCTAGAGGTTTTTCTATTGCCCAAATAGCTGAAACAATTTTTGTCTCAGCAGATACGGTGAAATTCCATAGAAAAAAAATGTTTGAAAAACTAGAAGTTTCTAATATTTCTGAAGCTATATTTTTTGCAACTAATAACAGGTTGATATAAGGACTATTCATTTTTGATAGTGGATAAATAAAATCTTGGAAACACTTTTACTTCTCGGTTTGTTGCTATTCTGAAGATAAGGTCTGTACACATTGAGGCTACTAGCCAAGATGCTACAGAAAGTTGTGGTGGAGGCAGTGTATTATCTTCTTCTTTATATTTTTCAATAATCTCTTCAATCCAAACTTGAGGTGAATTCCAAAACCTCATATAGCTCGTAGAGTACTCTACAACCTTTAATTCATTTAATGGTTTATCATTTTTATTAATTATATCTAACATAAAACCTTTTGGAGATATAATTGCAACTAATCCACCCCAACCGAGGTTATAAGGATGTAAAATTGGAATATTTTTCTCTTGACATATTTTATCAAAAAACTGAGGTACCTCAGAAGTAATATCTATGGCATTTACTGCAATTTTATTATTACCTATAATAGACTCTATATTATCCATATCTATAAATAGATTATGGGACTTTATCTCAGCATCGGGATTAATACTTAGGAGTCTCCTTTTAATAGCTTCAGCCTTATTACTCCCAATATCATCCATCAAATAATTCTGACGGTTTAAGTTGGAAAGTTCCACAGAGTCACCATCTACTATATTTATATGTTCGAACCCTAGTCTAAGAGCACATTCAGCTATTACGCTACCGATACCACTACCAGCTATAAGTATTGGTATGTTTTTTATAAGCTTCTGCTCTTCAGAGTTTATATATATTCTATTTCTACTGTATCTTAAATCCATAGTATTTGTGTATTTATTTTATGGTATAAATATATTATTAAATGTAATATTTAACGCTACACAAAAGTGTAGTTTTGTTCGTGAACAAAATAAATGAGAAAGTATAAATCTGAAGCATTAATTACAATTATATTTTTTCAACATAAAGAGAAAATAAAATTCAAACATCAAGCAATATAAAAGCAATAATGCTATAGTATAGAATGTACTATCGGATTTTAATTATAAAATTAATTTTTTTTAAAAAAAATAATACACAAATAACTGATAATAAGTTTAAAATAAATTCTATAAAAAATACCTTCAACTGATGCTTGAAGGTATTTTTTTTAAGGCTTAAAAAATTTTGCAGATGGTTGATGAGCTCTTAAAAACATATCTCCGTAGAAAGAGAATTTTACAACTCATGCCCCCGATTAATTTTCAGATAATTTCATTAGAGAAATTTATTCTTTTTTTAGTATTCTAATCCTTAGGGAATCAAAAAAAGTCTTTTCTGTGATTTTTTTCTAAGCCTTAAAATTTTTTATATAATTATTCATTATCCATAACCCATTCGCCAGAATCAATCAGTGGCTCTGCTTTTTTGTATTTAACTTCCTCTACTTGATTGGTTTGTACGTTTCTTATACGTACCACTTCATTTCGACCAATTTTCATCACGTAGCGAGGCTGAATTTGCTGTGGTTCAGGCTGCTGCTGACGGTCTGCCACTTGCTGTTGCTGCTGTTGTGCTTCACTCATGTCCTCTCCCCTGCTCATCTGCATTTTCTCTTCTCTTTCTTTTCTTGTACGCTGAATTTGCTCGGGGTCTGGTGCTGGTAATTCACCTTTGAATAAGAAAGAAACGACTTCTCTATTTATCGTATCAATCATATTTCGGAACATATAAAAAGATTCCTCTTTATAAACCACCAGTGGATCTTTTTGTTCATAAGTCACATTCTGAACCGAACGGCGAAGATCATCCATATCTCTCAAGTGTTCTTTCCAATGCTCGTCTATCAATGCTAAGGTGATGTTTTTTTCAAAATCTTTCATCAGTTTTTTACCATGAGAATGATACGCTTCTTCTAAATCAGTTATCACCATCAAGTTCTTGTTTCCATCTGAAAAAGGAATTTGAATTCGCTTAAAGTTCTGCCCATTGTTCTCAAAAACATTAGCAATGACTGGATAGGCTTTTTCTGCAGTAGTCTTGAATTTGATTTTATAATCTTCCATTGCTGCTTGAAAAACGGCTTCCACTAATTTATTTGTTTGTGTAGTTTTAAATTCCTCTTCACTCACGGGCGATTCCATAGTGAAGTAATTGATTAAGTCTAGCTTAAAGTCTTGAAACTTGCCACTAGCCTTGTGTTCTCCTACAATTGCGGCACTTGTATCATAAATCATATTGGCGATATCTGTATCCAATCTTTCTCCGTTGAGTGCATTACGCCTACGGGTATAGATGACCTCTCGCTGGCGGTTCATCACGTCATCGTATTCTAGTAATCTTTTTCTGATACCAAAGTTATTCTCTTCAACTTTTTTCTGCGCTCTTTCAATAGATTTAGAAACCATCGAATGTTGTAACACATCGCCTTCTTTATGCCCCATTCGATCCATTAATTTGGAGATTTTTTCGGAGCCAAACAAACGCATTAAGCTGTCTTCTAAAGAGACAAAGAATTGTGAACTCCCTGGGTCTCCTTGCCTTCCTGAGCGTCCTCTCAACTGTCTGTCTACTCGCCTGGAGTCATGTCTTTCTGTACCAATGATTGCTAAACCGCCCGCATCTTTTACTTCTTCTATTAATTTAATATCTGTACCTCGCCCTGCCATATTAGTTGCGATCGTGATTTTCCCTGGCTGGCCAGCTTGAGCCACTACGTCTGCTTCTTGCTTATGTAATTTTGCGTTCAAGACATTATGTGGGATTTTTCTCATTTGCAGTGAACGCGACAAAAATTCAGAAACTTCTACAGAGGTTGTACCCACCAATACTGGTCTTTTTTGTTCTTGAGACAGATGTAAAATTTCTTCTATCACCGCATTATATTTCTCCCGATTGGTTTTATAAATCAAATCTTGGCGGTCATCTCGTGCAATGGGGCGATTTGTAGGGATTGCAATCACGTCTAGTTTATAAATTTCCCAGAATTCACCAGCTTCAGTTTCTGCAGTCCCCGTCATTCCAGAAAGTTTATTGTACATTCTGAAGTAGTTTTGCAATGTAATTGTTGCAAAAGTTTGGGTTGCTGCTTCGATTTTCACATTTTCTTTTGCTTCTATCGCTTGATGCAAACCGTCAGAGTATCTTCGTCCATCCATGATTCGACCAGTTTGTTCATCCACGATTTTCACCTGATCTTCCATCACCACGTATTCTACATCTTTTTCAAACAAGGTATAAGCTTTCAAAAGTTGATTCATGGTATGAATCCGCTCTGATTTAATGGCAAAATCTCTGAAGAATTTTTCTTTTTCTTCATGCTCTTCTTCCTGCGAAAGATTTTTTTGTTCAATCTTCGCAATTTCTGTCGTAATATCTGGCAAAATAAAGAATGAAGGGTCAGAAGAACCTTGTGTTAATTTATCAATTCCTTTATCGGTAAGATTAATTTGATTGTTTTTTTCATCAATCGTGAAATACAAATGTTCATCAATTTTATGCATTTCTCGATTATTGTCTTGCATGTAATAAGCCTCTGTTTTTTGCAACTGAGTTCTTACCCCTTCTTCACTCAAAAATTTAATCAATGGTTTGTACTTGGGCAAGCCACGATACACTTTCATCAATTCAAAACCAGCTGCTTTTTTATCACCGTTTTTCCATATTTTTTTAGCGTCGTTCAGCGACTGTGAAAGTTCTTTTCGTTGTGCATTGACCAAGGTTTCAATATTTGGTTTAAGTTGATCAAATTCCTGTCTATCGCCTTGTGGAACTGGCCCTGAAATTATCAGCGGTGTTCTCGCATCATCTATCAAAACAGAATCCACCTCATCTATCACAGCATAATTTAGCTCCTGTTGCACCAATTTATCGGTAGAAGTCGCCATATTATCCCGCAAATAATCAAAACCAAACTCATTATTTGTTCCGTAGATAATATCTTTTTTATAAGCTTCTTTTCTTCCTTCAGAATTAGGTTGGTGATTATCTATACAATCCACGCTCAATCCATGGAATTCCATAAGAGGACCAATCCATGAAGCATCACGGCGTGCCAAGTAATCATTTACCGTAATCACATGAACCCCTCGCCCCGTCAACGCATTAAGATACAACGGCAACGTAGCTACCAACGTTTTACCTTCACCCGTTTGCATTTCAGCAATTTTACCTTGGTGCAAAACTGTACCACCGATTAACTGAACATCGTAGTGAACCATATCCCATTCCACCGCCTTCCCAGCTGCATTCCAAGAGGTTTGCCATACAGCTTGGTCATCTCCTTTCAGGCTTACATAATCTTTCTTGCCTGAGAGTTGGCGATCAAACGGAGTTGCTTTAACTATAATTTGGTCTTCTTTATAAAATCTTTTAGCCGTTTCCTTCACTAAAGCATAGGCTTGTGGCAAAATTTCATTTAAGACACTTTCCTCAATTTTATATTTATCTTGATTGAGTTGGTCAATTTTATTGAAAATTTCATCTTTCTCGCTCACATTTTCAGATTCCTCAGCTTGGCGTTTCAACGCATTGATTTCATCCGTTTGCTTTTGAGTAGCTTCTTTTATTTTTGCTTTAAAAGAAGCTGTTTTTTCTCTTATTTCATCGATAGAAAGTTTTTCAATCTCCTTTTCTGCAGCTAAAATTTCATCAACTACTTTTCTAAGTTCTTTGACATCTTTCTCATTTTTATTGCCCAAAAAACCCTTTAATATCTTATCTAAAAATCCCATATAAAAATTATAATCTGTGGTCTATTCCCACAAAGGTAACATAAGTTAATTTAAAATTAAAAAAACCCTCGCCTTGAGGGTTCTTTTTTAATTAATATTCGTCTTCATTCCAGAGGAAGTCATCTTCTGCTGGGTAATCTGACCAAATTTCTTGAATGGCCTCATAGGATTCCCCTTCATCTTCAATTGACTGTAAATTTTCAACCACCTCCAAGGGTGCTCCTGTACGAATGGCGTAATCGATTAATTCGTCTTTCGTTGCCGGCCAAGGAGCGTCACTTAAATAAGATGCTAATTCTAATGTCCAGTACATAATATCTTCTATTCAATTTTCTGCAAAAATATAATTTCCTCCGCAATAAACAATTTTATTAAACCAAATATTTATCTTATTTTTTAAAGGCTTAAAAAATTCTATGTAGCTATTTCAAAATTTCTTGCTAACTTGGTGAATTAATTATTTTTGTGAAGTGAACAATCCGCTTTACACTCCTATCGATTACATTTCTGGCGTGGGGCCAGCACGTGCCGAGATTCTAAGAAATGAACTGAAAATTTCTCAACTTCGAAATTTGCTTTATCATTTCCCATTTCGGTATGTGGATAAGACGCAGTTTCATCGCATTGCTGAAATTAATTCTACTAGCACTGATTTACAAATAATTGGTAGGCTTCAAAATCTTAAAGAATTGGGCGAAGGAGGAAAAAAAAGACTCTCAGCTGAGCTAATCGACGCAACGGGACGTGTGGATTTAGTATGGTTTAAAACCAGCGATTGGCAAAAAAATAAAATTAAAGAATTGCTCAACCAGCACGTCATTTTATTTGGTAAGCCGCAGCTATTCAATCAGAAAATCAGTTTTACTCATCCTGAATTGAAACTTTTTAACCCTAAAGAAAAATTGGAGGGAATATTGGAGCCCGTTTACCCTTCCACCGAAAAAATTCAGAAAAAAGGGATTTCTACACGAGTTTGGCAAAAAATCATGACCGAGGCTCTAAATCTAGCGCGTGGCTACATTCGGGAAAATTTATCTCATTCCATTTTAAAGAATTATAATTTAATCAAAAGAGAAACAGCTTTTGAGTGGATTCATTTTCCGCCTGACATTCATTCGCTTGAGCAGGCTCGCCGACGACTAAAATTTGAAGAGTTTTTCTTTCTACATCTTTCTCTGCTTGTGCAGAAAATCATCGGTAAAAGAAATTATCGCTCACATGCTTTTCTAGAAATTGGTGATTATTTCAATACGTTTTATCATAAGCATTTGGATTTTGAATTAACTTCTGCACAGAAGAGAGTAATAAAAGAAATTCGCTCTGACTTAGGTAAAGAGCAGCAAATGAATCGCTTACTACAAGGCGACGTAGGTAGTGGGAAAACGATTGTAGCTTTTCTCTGCATGCTAATGGCTGCCGACAACGGGTTTCAGTCGCTACTGATGGCTCCGACCGAAATTTTAGCGCAACAACACTTTGATGGCTTAAAAAATCAAGCTGATAAAATTGGGCTTAGCATTGCCTTATTAACGGGTTCTACATCGAGGAAAGAGCGAAAAATTATTCATGAAAATTTAGAAAATGGAGAACTTTCAATTTTGGTAGGAACACATGCTCTGATTGAAGAAAAAGTGAAATTCAAGAATTTGGGTTTAGCCATTGTTGATGAACAGCACCGATTTGGCGTGGCTCAACGGGCAAAATTATGGAGGAAAGGTAAAAAGCCTCCGCATATCTTAATCATGACAGCCACGCCAATCCCTAGGACTTTGGCGATGACATTGTATGGGGACTTAGATGTTTCTACTATTGATGAGCTTCCAGCAGGTCGTAAACCCATCAAAACTGTTCACCGAAAAGACCAAGACCGCCTAGCTGTATTTAACTTTATTGCTTCTGAAATTTCCAAAGGTCGGCAGGCATATATCGTCTATCCACTGATTCAGGAGTCAGATAAAATGGATTATAAAGATTTAATGGACGGATTTGAGAGCGTTTCTCGTTATTTCCCTCTACCCAAATATGCCGTGAGCATTGTACACGGGCAAATGCACCCTGATGCAAAAGAGCATGAGATGCAACGATTTGTAAATGGCGAAACAGACATCATGGTTGCTACAACGGTGATAGAAGTCGGGGTAAATGTTCCTAATGCCAGCATTATGGTAATTGAAAGTGCAGAGAAATTTGGTTTATCTCAACTGCACCAATTGCGAGGGCGCGTGGGGCGTGGTAGCGAGCAAAGTTATTGCATTTTGATGACAAAAGACCAGTTGAATGAAACGGCATTTCGGCGAATTTCTACAATGTGCGAAACCAATGATGGCTTCCGAATTTCTGAAGTAGATTTGGAATTGCGTGGCCCTGGGAACGTAATGGGCACACAACAAAGCGGGCTTTTGGAATTGAAAATAGCTGATTTAAATCAAGATAAAGAAATCTTCCTTGCTGCGCGTCTCGCTGCTGAAAAAGTTTTTGATTCAGACCCTCTACTGCAAAACAATGAAAATCAAAATATTAAATATTTTTTTGAAAAATATCATTTGAAAAAAATTGGCTGGGCTAATATTGGTTAAAAAATTTTATTTATTTTCAAAGCCTTAAAAAATTTTTGATGCAAGCTTATTTCACAAATGACGCTATCGTTTTAGGATTATTAATGGCCGTTTTAGCTATTATTTTTTATCTAGAATCGTCTAAAAAACCTTTTTGGGTTAAATTTTTCACTTATGTGCCTTCACTTTTGTTATGTTATTTCGTGCCAGCATTGCTCAAATGGCCTTTGGGCTTGGTAGATGGTGAAGTTTCACAATTATATTACGTTGCATCTCGCTATTTGCTACCCGCAGCATTAATTTTGTTATGTTTAGGAATTGATTTTAAAGGAATCATGCGGTTAGGCCCCAAAGCAATCATTATGTTTCTGGCAGGAACGATTGGAATAATTTTAGGAGGGCCAATTGCTCTTTTGGTTATAGAATATTTATTTCCTAGCTTGATTCCTAGCAATTTATCAGTAAATGAGCTTTGGCGAGGGATGTCTACAATTGCTGGAAGTTGGATTGGTGGTGGAGCTAACCAAACTGCCATGAAAGAAGTTTTTGAGGTTGCGGATAATATTTTTGGGATTATGATTGTGGTGGACGTGATTGTCGCAAATATATGGATGGGGTTCTTATTATACGGTGCAAATATTCGCGATAAAGCCAATCGATTATTAAAAGCTGACAATACAGCTATTTTGGATTTGGAAAAAAGGATGGAAGATTACAATGCATCGGTTAAAAAGATTCCTACAACGACAGAAGTTTTTATCTTGATGGCAGTCGCCTTCGGAGGAGTTGCGCTTGCGCACTGGGGCGCAGATATAATTACACCATTTATGGAAGAGCGAATTGAGAGTTTAAAAAATATGAATCTACAGTCTTTGGCGAGCGGATTCTTCTGGCTGGTGGTCATTGCTACAACTATTGGTCTAGCATTGTCTTTTACAAGTGCAAGAAAATTAGAAGGCGTAGGCGCTACGCGTTGGGGCTCCGTTTTTATTTACGTTTTAGTAGCAACGATAGGAATGAAAATGGATTTGGCTCAAATATTTGATAAAGACAATATCGGATTATTCCTAATTGGACTTACTTGGATGCTTGTGCATGTCATTATTCTTTTGCTTGTTGCCAAGATGATAAAGGCTCCATTTTTCTTTGTAGCGGTAGGCTCTCAAGCCAATGTAGGAGGAGCAGCAAGTGCACCTATTGTCGCATCTGCGTTCAACCCAAGTTTGGCATCAGTCGGAGTTTTAATGGCAGTATTGGGCTATGCACTTGGCACATACGGAGCCTTGATTTGCGCAATTTTGATGGAAATGGTTGCAACAGGATAATTTTAAATTATATCATAATGACAATCAAATGGTCTGATTTTGAGAAAATCAAAACGTCGTGTTATTGATGCCAGAACGTGCAGTGAAAAATGGTTCCAAAATAGGCTAAAATTGCATTTTTTTATTTAAATAATTAATTACCAATTCTTTATTTCTAAAATCAAACCATTGTACCAGATTATCTTTGCGATACCAAGTGAGTTGTCTTTTGGCAAATCTTCGAGTATTTTTTTTGATTTCTTCGATGGCAAAATTCAAGTCATATTCGCCTTCAAAATAAGCAAATAATTCTCGGTAACCGACAGTTTGTAAAGCATTTAAAGCTTTAAATCCATACAATTTTTTCACTTCTCCCAGCAAACCATTTTTCATCATCACGTCCACGCGCTGGTTAATTCGCTCATAAATCATTTCTCGTTCAGCGGTCAATCCGATTTTAATAACATCAAAATCTCGTGCTTTTTTCTTTTGATTTAAAAATGAAGAATAAGTCTTACCACTACCTCTGATTATTTCCAGTGCACGAATCACGCGCTGCGGATTATTTTCATCAATTTTTGAAAAATACATTGAATCTTTTTCAGCTAATTCTTTTTGCAATTTTTCAAGCCCAAATCTCGATAATTCTTGGTTCAGCCTAGTTCTAATCTCAGCAGGAATTTCTGGGAAATTATCCAAGCCTTGTGTCACTGCTTTTTCATACAATCCAGAGCCGCCGACCATGACTAGAATTTCTTTTTTCTCAAAATACTCTTGTATAAACTCCAACGCTTCTCGCTCAAAATCACCTACAGAATAATCTTTTACAATCGAAATGTGTTGGATGAAATGATGCTTGATTGCGGCTAACTCTTCCTGAGATGGTACAGCTGTCCCGATTTCCATTTCTTGGTAGAATTGGCGACTGTCTGATGAAATTATTTCGGCATCAAAATTCTGAGCAATATCAATAGCCAACTTCGTTTTTCCTATCGCTGTGGGGCCTACCACCACAATTAAAGTTCCTTTTCTCATTCCATTTACGAAAATAAAAAAAAAGGCTTGTGGTTTTTTTCAAGCCTTTAAAAATTTTTTATTATAAATTTTTAAATATTTAATTTATAGACATCTTCCAATTCTTCATCGTTATAGATATTTAACCCCAAGTCTTTAATTAAACCATCTTTGATATTATAAACCCAACCATGTAAACCCAGCTCTTGCTCATTTTTCCAAGCACTTTGTACAATACTGGTTTTAGCCAAATCATACACCTGCTCTTCCACATTCAGCTCCACAAATCTGTCCCATTTTTCTTCCTTATCTTTGATTTGCTCTAATTCAGCTTGATGCAGACGATAAACATCTTTAATGTGCCTGAGCCAATTATCTATAATCCCAACAGAATCTTTGCCCATTGCGGCTTTTACGCCACCGCAACCATAGTGTCCACAAACAATTATATGCTTGATTTTCAAACTATTCACAGCGTAATCTAATATTGAAAGCATATTCATATCGGTATGAACAATCATATTGGCAATGTTTCTGTGCACAAAAACTTCGCCTGGCTTGGCTCCGATGATTTGATTGGCAGGAACCCTGCTATCTGCACAGCCTATCCATAGCACAGGCGGCTGCTGCCCTTTAGATAAATCGCTGAAGAAATCAGGCGATTTATCTATCACACTTTTTACCCAGTTTTTATTATTTTCTAGTAATTGGTTATAAAATTTTTTCATTTTCTTATTATTTTTCAACTTTCTTTTGTAAAGCTTTGATTTCGCAACGGTGGAGATAGCGGCAGAGATAAAGTATTCAACCATTCAACGGAAGTGATCCCTGTTTTACTTATCAGTCTTTGATTTACGTTGCTCTCAACAATCGAAATTTATGATTTTTGTATCAAAAAATATTTTTTTTTAAGCCTTTAAAAATTTAATGCTGAAGAATAATTTTTTTCTGTTGATCTTCCCACGCCAAGAAATTTTCTATTTCAGCGTTAATTCGCTTCAACCCATAGCCTAAAATGAAAAAATCATCAAGTAGACCAAAAGGTCCTGCTACAATTTCAGGAATAAAATCCAATGGAGAAACTGCATACAAAGTCGCTACAACTCCTATAATGATGTTTATATTACTTTTGGGCTTGTACTCGCCTTTATAAATTAAAGGTATCATGCGAGACAATGCTTGTAATCGGCTTTTGATAAGGTTTGAGTCCATATCTTTTCTATTTCTCCAAATTTGGTATAATAATCTACTTCTACTCATTCAATATTTTTTTTGACAATCTATTGGTGTGAAATTCAAAAATTATTCCAAGCTGATTTTATTTTTAACTCAAACTTCATTTTTTTTGAATTAGGCTGTCGAGTAATTCATAAACATCTTTTTGGTTCCAATCCCTAGCGCCTCCTTTTTTTAATTCTACAGTTCCATTTTTACTGATAATCAAAGTCGTAGGCAAACTGGCAGGCTTAATTTTTGTCGGAATGACTGATTCCACCTGATGCGATGGAAAACTGAAACCTCCCTGCTCGAGATAATTTTTTGAATCTTCCACTGGTTCTTCTAAACTGATGAAAACAAATTTTATCTGGTCTTTGTAATGATGATAAAGTTGCTGTACCGATGGCATTTCTGCACGACACGGCGGGCACCAACTCGCCCAGTAATTGAGAAATATCACTTCCCCGTAGGCATCAGCTAAATTTGTGTGATTCCCAGCTAAATCAGTCAAAACTAAGTTTAAATCTTCTTTTGTCAATCGTATTTTTTCAGATTTTGTTCCACAACTGAAAAATAATAGCAACAAACTAAACAGAAATACTTTTCTCACCTCAACATCAATTCAATTAATTCATTTTCAATAGATTTACCTTTATCTTGATTGTACTTTTTTTGAATCTGAATTAGAAAATCACTTTTTGAAATCTCATCATTTTTATAAGCTTTCAGTATTTCATCAGCCCAAGCTGGCCGTGGCCCCCAGTGGAATTTTTCTTCGCCACTTTCATCTATTCCTATTACTATCGGGATCGATTGATTCCCGTTGGTCAAATATTCTTGCATCAAATCTGTGTTTTCATCTCTCAGCACGATTCTCGCTTCTATGAAATCACTTTGAGCGCAAATTCCTTCTATTATCGGCAAAATCTGTGCAGCATCTCCGCACCAACCTTCTGTAATTACAACTAAATAAATTAAATTTTTTAAGCCTTTAATTTTTTCAAGATTTTCTTCAGAAACTTCAAATTTCTTTTGCAAACGCTCTATTCTAGTTTTGTTTAGCTCATAATAAGGGTAAGTAGCTTCCTCTTTGTTTCCATTGGCAATCACCTCATCTATATGCTGATAATATTGCTGAAAACTCATTCCTTTATTGATATACTTTTTTAAATTCATTTGTTTTTAATTTTTACAATTGTTTAATAAGAAAAGCGAAAGAACCATCTGCACTAGAAAGTTCTCTTCATTAAATTTTGATATTTTGGGTTTAGCATAACTAAAAATAACTGCGGGTAAAAATAAGTATTTTTTTAGACATAAGTACTTAAAAACCAATTTTGCAAAGTTATTCGTTACATTCTTTATGCAAAACCTGAATTTGATTATTTTTTTTAAAGAAAAAAAACCTTGAAATCTAAACCCCTTAGCTTTTTTATAACAATTGAACTTAGGTAAAAAAAACAGGCGTGGTTTTATATAAAACCACGCCTGTTTTCTCTTTATACGCTACTTTTTAATTATCATCCTTAATACAACGC
Source organism: Candidatus Ornithobacterium hominis (assembly GCF_951229915.1). Lineage (GTDB taxonomy): Bacteria > Bacteroidota > Bacteroidia > Flavobacteriales > Weeksellaceae > Ornithobacterium > Ornithobacterium hominis. The sequence goes on from NZ_OX579588.1 coordinate 1,175,504, forward strand.
ACGCTACGCCTGGTAGCTTGGTTGTAGCCGTTGTATACAGAGTGTTTATCACTACTGCTGAAGGAGAAGATATTAACGACGTAGTAATCGCCTTTGTCGTTAACAGAGCTAGTCCAGTAGGCCCCGACAGAACCCTTGTCGTCGTGCAGTGAACCATATATAAAGTATTGGTAGCCAGCAGCTGCAAGGTTTGGCAACTCATCCTGTGTCATTATTTTATTAACATCTTTTGAAACAAAGAGAAATTCTAACCACTCCTCCCAAGTCGGAACATGGTAACCAGACGGGCAAGGGTTATTAACTCCTCCTGCTTGCCACAACCTTAATTCTGAACCTGATGCATTTTTAGCATTCTCTACCCAGTTACTGTCTCCAATAATAAACTTCCCTGCTGAACTGTCTGCGTTTGTCCAACTTTTGGCTTTTTGTGTGGTAGTTGGTGAATCCTTAAACTCATGCCCATCACTCGCTCTCTGCCATTGGTATAATGAACCGTAAAGATTTTCGTCCTTGTGGATAGTTGCGCCTGTTTTTTTAACGGTAGGGTCAAAATGAGGACTATTTATGTTGGCGTATTCTGCACCAAGGTTGAGGTTGAGCCATGTTCTATTGTAGCCGTCTACGCTTACAGGTGTAGCACAATACACAAAATCATGCTTGCCGCTGATACCAAATAATTTATCAAAAACTATGTTTTCTGGTGCACATTGTTTGATTTTATTGATGATCTTATCTGCTTTGGTTGCCTGCTTACCGCGGATATAATTTATTTTCCCTTTATCTACTATTATATCCCATTTGAGGTCTGTGAGGCTTGTGCGCTTCACCTTTTGGTCTTCTTCATTCCAAACTAAAAGCCATTGGGTAGATTTTTCCTCCTCAACACCTTCTATGCGCAGGTCTCCTTTTTGGTCTTCTTTAGCACGAATATCTAATGTCGCCTCTGGAGTATCTGTGTTAATGCCCACCTGAGCGGTGGCTAAGACCGCTGGCAATACAACGAAAGAAAGTAATAATTTCTTCATTTGTTTTAATTTTTTTGGTTAATATTTTATTGATTTATTCTTTTCTTAATTAAATTTTTGCTGTTTTCTTGCTTCTTCATTTAGAAAGAGCCCCAACCCGTGAGGCTCTTCTTTTTGAAGAAATTACTACTTTCACACAGGTGAAAATAGAAAAACCGCACAAGATTTTCTTGCACGGCTTTGCGGTTCGCTCCCGAGGGGAAGCAAAAAATTATTATAAGTTGCTGATAATGAGTTGTTTAGCTCATTATTTGTGTGTGTGTGTGTGTGTGTTTACACTTTATTTTGAAACTCACAAATTTCATTTGTTAAAATTTCGTTATTTTTTTGTTAAAAATTTTCCGTTGAGGTTTTTCTCTTCTCCCAACCTGCCCGCAAATGTATTTTACGTTTTTGAATTATGCAAATTTATTTTTTTTTGGGGCAGAGGATTTTTTTTTTTAAGGCTTTAGAAATTTTTGAGAATATATTTTTTAAAGCTTTTTAAAAAATAAGAAAAAAATACAATCTTTGCCTTAAATTATAAATTCATGAAATTCCCTGTAAATTATTTATTTATTCTGATTTTCATTTTCTCTTGCCGCCCCGTTTTGCATCAAAGTGCTGCGCCACAAAAAGAACTATTCAGCATTGATTCGCTAACTCCACCTCACAGAGATGCTCAGCAACTCATTGCTCCGTATAAAAAGCAATTGGATGCGCAGATGGATAAAGTCATTACGTACAATCCCTATATTCTAAACAAAGAGGGGCTAAACTCTAATTTAGCACTCGTGAGTGCTGATGCGCTGCTGGCTGTGGCGAATGAGGTTTACCAAAAAAAATATGGTAAAGAAGTTGATGCGGCGCTCACCAATAGTGGTGGCTTGCGCCGTAATTTCACGCCAGGGAATCTAACTGTACGGTCAATTTATGAGCTGATGCCGTTTGAGAATGAAGTCGTTGTAGTGGAAATTTCAGGGCAAAAATTCAAGGAAATGATTGAATTTTTGAGAAAAGGCAAAGGACACCCCATTGCAGGATTTAGCTTTGCTCGGCAAGGTGAAGATTCTGATATTTTGATAAAAAATCAACCTTTTGATGTGAATAAAACTTACACGATTGCGACCACCGATTTTTTGCAAAAGGGTGGCGATGGTATGGATTTTCTAGCGAACCCGATAAAGCTTCATCCGCTTGATTTGAAACTAAGAGATTTGTTTATTCAATATTTTGAGAAATCAGACACAATAAGAATTAATACAACACCACGCTACAGATAATTTTTTTAGAAAAAAAATGAAAAGAAGACATTTTATTCAGCAAACGTTAGCTGCCACAGCTTTTGCGACTTTACCCGCCATGCCAGCTTGGGCGAAGTCTGGCACGAAAAGATTAAGCATTTTACATACCAATGACCAACACAGCCGCATAGAACCTTTTGAGACTTCTGAGAACGAGAAATACAGCAACCGTGGCGGTTTTGCGCGCCGTGCTACTCTGATTGAGCGAATTCGGGCTCAAGAAAAAAATGTTTTGCTATTGGATGCTGGTGACATCTTCCAAGGGACGCCTTATTTCAATTTTTTTGGCGGAGAATTGGAGTTTAAGCTAATGTCTCAGATGAAATATGATGCCTGCACTATGGGTAATCATGATTTTGATAATGGCTTACAAGGATTTGAAAAACAATTGAAACACGCTGATTTTAGTTTCATTTGCTCTAATTACGATTTTAGAAACACCATTTTAGAAGGGAAAACAAAAGCCTATCAAATTTTTGTGAAAGACGGCATCCGAGTAGGGATCTTCGGGCTTGGTATTGATTTCGCTGGGTTGGTTCCCAAGGATTTGTACCAAGAGACGCAGTACCTAAATCCAGTAGAAATCGCTCAAGAAATGACTCAAAAACTGAAAGAAAAGCATTGTGATTTAATCATTTGCCTTTCACATTTGGGCTTCAAATATGATTCTTCTAAAATTGATGATTCCAAACTGGCTCAGCAAACCAAAGATATTGATTTAATCATCGGAGGGCATACCCATACCTTTTTGCCTGCTCCCGTGGAAATGAAAAACACTGAAGGTAAAACGGTGCTCATCAACCAAGTAGGCTGGGGCGGATTAAATTTAGGCAAAATTGATTTTGAGTTTTCGCTAGATAAAAAGCAGAAATATTATTCTGCGAAATCTTTGCCTATTACTCCCAATTTGGTTTAAATTTTTTAAGGCTTAAAAAAAAATGTTGAAAATTCTTTATTTGCATGGGTTAAACAGTAAACTTCATGCTGATAGACAAAAGGTTTTAGAGCAATATTCAACTCAGATAGCGGCGCCACGATTGGATTATGAAAACGATTTGGAAATTCTGAATAAGTTTTTAGGCCAAAACATAAAATACGACGTCATCATCGGCTCCAGTGCAGGCGGTTTGCTTGGCTTCTTCCTTGCCAATCAATGGCAAATCCCAGCCTTACTTTTCAATCCAGCATTGTCTTTTGCCCAGCATATTCCCAATCTGCCTGATACTCAAAATCAAACGGCTTTGATGCAAATCTGCATCGGGTGGCAAGATGAAGTGGTTTTGGCTCAGGAAAGTTTTAACTTTATTTTAGAAAATTTTTCTAAGCCTTCAAAAATTCATATTAACATCAGAAAAGATATGGCTCATCCCTTGCCCATCGATTGGTTTAAACAAGAAGTTGCTAGTTTTTTCATCAAATTGAGTAGATAATTTCTTACATTTGATTTGAAGTTTAAACGAATTATGAAAAAAAAAATTATGAAAAAATATATTACAAGTATCGCTTCTGCTATTATTTTAACCAGTTGTGCTACACAAAAAAACGATATCTCAATGGCTAAAGTTGAACCTGAAAAGTATGCCGATTTCACTTTAAATACCGATGCTAGCCAATTGAGCAAGGGCGACCAGAAAATGCTGCCTTACCTGTTTGAAGTAGCAAAAATCATGGACGAACTTTTTTGGTATGAGGCTTACGGTAAAAAAGAGGCGCTGCTAAACTACCTAAAAGGAGATAAAGAAAAGTTTGCAGTCATCAATTACGGGCCTTGGGATAGGCTAAATAATGATGCTCCGTTCATCAAAGGAATTGGCGCAAAACCAGCAGGTGCCAATTTCTACCCAACAAATATGACGAAAGAAGAGTTTGAGGCAGCTAATTTAAAAGACGGGAAAAGTCTTTACACTTTTGTGCGAAGAGATATGAACGGGAATTTGTACACGATTCCTTACCATGAAATGTTTCCTAAAGAAATCGAACGAGCTGCAAAATTAATGGAAAAAGCGGCTCAATTTGCTGAAACGAAAGATTTTAGAACTTATTTGCTAAAACGTGCCCAAGCTCTAAGAACTGATGACTACTACGAGAGTGATTTGGCTTGGATGAACATGAAAGACAACCACCTTGATTTTATAGTAGGACCTATCGAAACTTATGAAGATCAATTATTTGGCTACAAAGCCTCGCACGAAGCTTATATTTTGGTAAAAGACCAAGAGTGGAGCAAAAAATTAGAAAAATATGCTCAATTTTTGCCCGAATTGCAGACTAATTTGCCTGTCGCCAATGAGTACAAAGCAGAAAAACCAGGCAGTGATGCAGATTTAAATGCGTATGATGTGATTTATTATGCTGGGCATAGTAATGCTGGGAGTAAAACAATTGCAATAAACCTCCCTAATGATGAACGCGTACAATTGGAGAAAGGAACTCGCCGCCTACAGCTCAAAAATGCGATGCGAGCAAAATTTGATAAAATTCTAAAACCCATTAGTGAGCTTTTAATTGACCCAAAACAGCGAAAGAACGTCACCTTTGATGCATTTTTTGCGAATACAATGTTTCATGAAGTAGCTCACGGTTTAGGCATCAAAAACACCATCAATGGCAAAGGAAGCGTACGCCAAAGCCTGAAAGAACACGCCTCTGCACTAGAAGAAGGCAAGGCCGATATTTTAGGTCTATACATGGTCAATCAATTAGTTAACAAAAAAGAACTGGAAGGCGATATAAAAGATTATATGACGACTTTCATGGCTGGTATTTTCCGCTCTGTGAGATTTGGTGCAAGCAGCGCACACGGGGTCGCCAATATGATTCGTTTCAATTATTTCAAAGAGAAAAAAGCATTTACTCAAAATGCGGATGGCACATACACCCTGAATTATGAAAACCTAAAAACTGCAATGAATGATTTATCAAAAGAGATTTTGACTTTGCAGGGCAACGGCGATTACAACGGCGTGGCTGCCTTGGTAGAGAAATACGGTAAAATCCCAAGCGGTTTACAAACTGATTTAGATCGCTTGAATCAAAAAGGTATCCCTGTGGATATCAACTTCATCCAAGGACTGAATGTTTATAAAAAATAATTTTTTTTAAGGCTTAAAAAATTTTTTAAATGAAATCAATTAATCCATATACCAACGAACTGCTCTTTGAACACCATGAAGATTCGGCTGAAAAAATTCATCAGGTAATTGAGAAATCACATCAGGCTTTCCTTTCTTGGCGAAAAACTGGCTTTGAAGAACGAGCAAAAAAAATCATGAAAGTCGCCCAATTCATTGAAAAAGAGAAAAATGAATTTGCAAAAATTATGACGCTGGAAATGGGAAAACCCATCAGCCAATCAATCGCCGAAATTGAAAAATGTGCTTGGGTTTGTGAATATTATGCTGAAAATGCAGAAAAATTTTTAGAACCGAAATCCATTGAGACCGATGCTCAAAAATCTTATATCCGCTACGATGCTCTGGGTGTGATTTTAGGCATTATGCCATGGAATTACCCGTTTTGGCAAGTATTTCGTTTTGCAATTCCTACGCTGATGGCGGGCAACACGGTTTTGCTCAAGCATGCTAGCAATGTGATGCAAAGTTCAAAAAATATTGCAAAAGCTTTTGAATACGCTGGTTTAGGAGAAATTTTCCAAGCTTTGATTATTTCTAGTGAAAAAATAGAAAAAATCATCAAAAACCCGAGAATAAAAGGCGTCAGCTTGACTGGCAGCAAGCCTGCGGGTAGCGCGATAGCTAAAATTGCAGGCGAGGAAATTAAACCTTCTCTTTTGGAATTGGGCGGGAGTAATGCACTGGTGGTTTTTGAAGATTGTAACTGGGATTCCACCTTGGAAACGATAGTAAACGCACGCTTCCAAAATACGGGACAAAGTTGCATCGCTGGGAAGCGACTGCTAATAGAAGAGTCTATTTTCGACTCATTTCTAAAGGCTTTAAAAATTAAGATTGAAAATTTAAAATCTGGAGACCCCCTCAGTTCTGAAACTTACATTGGGACTTTGGCAAGAGAAGATTTAGCAGAAGATTTAGAAAAACAAATGAAAAAATCGGTGGAAATGGGAGCTGAAATATTGATAGGTGGAAAGCGTAATGCAGCCTATTTTGAACCGACCTTGCTGACAAATGTTACAACCGAGATGCCTGTTTTTCAAGAAGAGACGTTTGGGCCATTGTTGATTGCAGTTCCCTTTAAAAATGAAAATGAAGCTATTGACTTAGTAAATGCATCTGATTTTGGGTTGGGCTGTTCTTTATTTACTCAAAATTTAGACAGAGCCGAGCGAATGATTTCAGAACTAAATGAAGGTGCAGTTTTCATCAACGAATTGGTCAAAAGTGACCCACGCTTACCCTTTGGCGGTGTTGGAATTTCAGGCTACGGCAGGGAGTTATCAGAAGATGGAATTTTGTCTTTCGTAAATAAAAAAACAGTATTTTTGAAGGCTTAAAAAATTTTTAACTATAAAACTTAAAGTAGTTTAAGTAATTTAAAAGCGTTTTGGCATAGAAATTTATAATAAAATATTGATTGAAATTTAGAAATTATGAGTAAGGCTGCTTCAACACAAAAGGAATCAGGTAAAAGACAAGTCGCTATTAATCCGGCTAATCAAAGAAGTGGGAATCGCCCTGGGTCACCGGCAAGAACTAACGGAAAAAATATAAAAGAAGAAGAGGAATAAATATTTCTAAAGTTTAAAAGAAAATCTTTCTTTTTTTAATTAAAATTAGATTTTTATCAGATAATTTTAATTTTTTTTAGTTAAATTTTAAAATAAATATAAAAAATCTGTTTTTATGTATAAAAACAGATTTTTGTAGATATTACTAAAATATTTTTGCGAAAAATTTTCTAAGGCTTAAAATAAATAAGCTTTTTAGTTTCAAAAAAATCTTCCTCAAAATACCTAGAAAGCTCAAACTCTAAATACTTTATACCCTTCATTTCTTCATCTAAATCTCCCCCTTTCAGGTAAAGAATTCCATTTTCTAATCTTTGCATGGGGGCTTTTTCATTTAAAAATTTTTGCCTTACCCAAGCGATAAATATAGGCATTTGCGTCACCGCACGGCTGATGACAAAATTAAATTTCCCTGTAACTTTTTCTGCTCTGATTTGCTGTGCAGAAACGTTTTTTAAGCCTAAAGCCTCAGCGACTTCTTCTACCACCTTTATTTTCTTTTGAATGGAATCGATTAGGATAAAATCTGTTTCAGGATATAAAATCGCTAAAGGAATCCCAGGGAATCCACCGCCTGTCCCTACATCCAAAATTCGCTGTTGTGGGACAAATTGCTCAATTTTAGCGATGCCCAAGGAATGCAAAACATGTTTGAGATACAGTTGGCTGATGTCTTTACGAGAAATCACATTGATTTTTTGATTCCAATCCTCGTACAGCGTACCCAAGTCTTTAAATTGCTTTTTCTGCTGTGCGGAAAGCTCTGGGAAATATTTTTCTATCAGCTCCATATATCGGGAACTATAGTTTTTCTATTTCGCCAATCAAGCTCTGAGTAATTTCATCTATTTCACCCTCACCATTGATTTCTACCCATTTATTTTGACCTCTGTAGTGTTGAGAAACCTCGTTTGTTTTTTTATAATATTCTGCTATTCTATTTCGGATTATTCCCTCATTTTGGTCATCATCACGATTGCTAGTTTCTCCTCTCTTCAAGAGTCTTTGTACCAAAATTTCATCTTCTACTACCAAAGCTAAACACAAATCAATCTCTTCATTTAGTTCTTGTTTTAGAATTTCATCTAAATCTTTGGCCTGCTCTGTAGTACGCGGATACCCGTCAAACAATAAACCTTTAGCAGTTTTGTTATTAATCACTTCTGCTCTCAGCATTTTAGTCGTCACTTCATCGGGTACCAATTCGCCTTTGGCTATATATTCTTTGGCCAAAACTCCCAATTCAGTTTCCTCTCGCATATTAAACCGAAACATTTCACCCGTTGATAAATGTACAAAATCAAATTTTTTTACAAGATTTCCCGCTTGTGTTCCCTTTCCACTTCCTGGAGGTCCAAACAATACAATGTTTTTCATTTTCTTATTCTTTTACTTGATATATACTTGGCAAATTTCTTCCTAACCCGTTGTAATCTAAGCCATAACCTACCACAAATTTATCGGGTATGCTTAGCCCTATAAAATCTACTTTTAATTCTTTTTGATATGCTTCTGGCTTAAAGAGAAGTGCTGCAATACTAAGACTTTTCACATTTTTATTTTCTAGCATTTGGTAAAGAGCTTCTAATGTGTTCCCAGTATCCACAATATCTTCCATGATGATGATATGTCTGTTTTCGACTAAATGAGAAGGCAAATCCATTAATTTTTTGACTTCTCCCGTAGAGGAAGTACCTTGATAGGATTGCATTTGCACGAAAGCCAACTCACAATCACCTGGGTAATGTTTGAGAAAATCACTGATAAACATTACAACGCCATTCAAAACACCTACGAAAATCGGTACATCATCTGTGAATTTTTCATAAACCTCTTGTGCTACATTTTTTACAGCTTTATAAATTTCTTCTTCGCTCAAAAAAGGATAAAATATCTTATCATGAACACTAATTTCTTGCATAATTGGTGATAAAACGTAAAGATAATAAACAATTTTGAATTAAATTGTCATTGAAAAAATTTTTGTCTGTGGTTGATTCCTCAGCATTCGCAAATCAAAAGCCATACAAATATTCCTTACAAAAATCCGCCCTTTTTCTGTAACTTTCAAGCGATTATCTTCAAAGATAATCAATTCATCTTTTTCCATTTCAGCCAAATTATTCTTAACTGATTCTAATTCAGGGAATTTAGCTTCTGTAAAGTCTGTTTCCATATGACACATCAAGTTGAGAATATGTCGGCGAATTAGTAAATCTTCCTCGTTCAAAATATGCCCTTTCACCACAGGAATTGTACCGCCTTTCACCAAATCGGTATATTTTTTTACACTCTTATGATTCTGAGCAAAACTATACCAGCTATCAGAAATAGCCGACATTCCTAGGCCAATCATCACTTGCGTGTTGGAAGTTGTGTAGCCCATAAAGTTTCGGTGCAGTTTCTGATTAATCATCGCCTGATACATCGAGTCTGATTTCAGAGCAAAATGATCCATCCCTATTTCTACATAATCCAACTCTTCCAGCATTTGCTTCCCTACCTCATACAACTCCCTTTTTTTATCAGGTGTCGGTAAATCTTCCTCATCAAAGCCACGCTGCCCCACTCCCTTCACCCACGGCACATGCGCATAGCTGTAGAAGGCTATTCGGTCAGGATTTAGCTTCTTAGTCAGGCGGATAGTCTCTTTCATTTTTTCTAAAGAATGGAATGGCAGCCCAAAAACCAAATCGTGGCTAATACTTTCATAGCCAATTTCACGTGCTTGAAGCGTTACACGCTCCACATTTTCATAAGGCTGAATGCGGTTTATAGCTTCTTGAATTTGAAGGTCATAATCCTGAACTCCGAAGCTAATTCGCTTGAATCCAAAATCATACAAAGCCTGTAGATGCTCCCTTGTAGTATTATTAGGATGTCCTTCTATACTAAATTCATGCTCAGGGTGTATTTCTGCATTTTCAAAAAGTCCCTCGAGCAATCGGATTAAATTTTCTGGGCTAAAAAATGTTGGTGTTCCTCCGCCAAAGTGCAATTCTTTGACTCTTGGCTTTTCCCCAAGTAGCTGAAGATACAATTTCCATTCCTCTAGTACCGTGTCAATGTAGTCATCTTCCACCTCATGGCGTTTGGTAATATGTTTGTGGCAAGCACAAAACGTGCATAAACTCTCACAAAACGGCAAGTGAATGTAAATCGAAATCCCATCTTTTTGATTAGTTTCTTGGTAAGATTTCACTAAGGTTTGCTTCCAACTCTCTAGGCTAAATGTATTTTCATCCCAATACGGAACAGTAGGATAACTCGTATACCGCGGTCCAGGTGTATTGTATTTTTGAATTAATTTTTTTTGCATTTTTTTTAAGCCTTAAAAAATTTTTAAATAGAATCAATGACTTCTCTAATTTTAGTTAATTTTGCCAACAAATCATCTAATTTACTAAGTGGCAACATATTAGCTCCATCTGATTTAGCATTTTGAGGCTCAGGGTGCGTTTCAATAAAGATTCCCTCAGCTCCAGTCGCTATACCTGCTTTTGCCAAAGTTTCTATCAACTCTGGTTTTCCTCCAGTCACACCCGATTTTTGATTTGGTTGCTGGAGTGAATGCGTCACGTCCAAAATCACAGGTGCAAACCTATTCATCACAGGAATTCCTCTAAAGTCTACTACCAAATCCTGATAACCAAATGTGGTTCCTCGCTCAATGATTGCCACTTTTTCATTCCCACTTTCTTTTACTTTCTCCACAGGAAATTTCATTGCCTCTGGAGACAAAAATTGACCTTTTTTTAGCGTAACGACTTTCCCTGTTTGTGCAGCAGCCACCACCAAATCTGTTTGCCGAACTAGAAAAGCTGGAATCTGCAAAACATCCACATAATCAGCCGCTAAAGTCGCTTCCGAGCATTCGTGAATATCTGTCGTCACAGGAATATCAAACTCTTCTCCTATTTTTTTTAAAATATTTAAAGCCTTTTCATCACCAATTCCCATGAAGGAATCTAACCTAGAACGGTTGGCTTTTCTAAAAGAACCCTTAAAAATATAAGGAATTCTATATCTATCTGTCAACTCCACAATTTTCTCTGCAATACGACGGGGCGTATCTTCATTTTCAATGGCACAAGGCCCTGCAATGAGGAAAAATTGCTCGGAATTCTTATTTTTGATTTTGTCTAAAGATTGAATCATACAACAAATTTAATCAATAAAAAACGTTTTTACCGATTAAAAGCTTATCTTTAGAATAAATTTTAACTAATGACTTGGATTGATTTAGTTGGTTACTCTGCTTCTATCTGCATCGTTGCGAGTTTTTTAATCAAAAATAATTTAAAACTCATACGCATCGTTAACCTTGTTGGCTGTATTTTTTTCACGATTTATGGTTTTTCGATTGATAGTATTCCCATCATCATTCCCAATACTTTTTTAGTTTTTGTACAATTGTATTATCTTTTTCTAAATCCTGAGAAGAATTAATTTTTAGAAACGGGTAATAAAAAGTGAAAGATAAAAGGCTAATAATTATAACTTGGTAAATATTTTTTTCCTAATTTTCTAAGCCTTAAAAAAATCAGAAATTTTCTAAGCCTTAAAAAATTTTAATCTAAAAAAATGTTTTCAGTAGAGACTTCTATCACCTTTCCATTCTCGCAACGGAAAGTTTTTGCGGGGAATCGCTTTATGAGAGAATAATCGTGTGTTGCCATCAGCACCGCCATATGCCTTTCTTTTGAAATTTTCTGAATTAAATTCATAATTTCTATCGAGGTATGGGGGTCTAAATTCCCCGTTGGCTCATCTGCTAAAATGATTTCAGGGTGGTTCAATAAAGCCCTAGCAATGGCCACGCGCTGCTGCTCTCCGCCAGAAAGTTGATGAGGCATTTTATGCTTCTTGGTCATCATATTCACGTTTTCTAAAGCTTCATCAATTCTTTTACTGATTTCCACGTTATCCTTCCAGCCTGTTGCCTTCAATACAAATCTTAAATTTTTCTCAATGTTTCGGTCTGTCAACAACTGAAAATCTTGAAATACAATTCCTAATTTCCTGCGCAGAGCTGGAATTTTTGAAGTTTTAAGCTGTGCTAAATCAAATCCCGCTACTTGACCTTCTCCATTTTGCAAGGGTAAATCGCTGTATAAAATCTTGAGTAGGCTGCTTTTTCCGCTACCAGTTTTCCCGATGAGATAAGCAAATTCGCCCGAAAACAAATCAAAATCGATATTATTTAAGACTAAAAAATCTCTTTGATAAATATCGGCATTACGGAGTTGTATAATAGGCGTTGTACTCATGGAATCAAATTTTAAAACAAAAATAAGGATTTTAATAGCTTATAAAACACCTTAAGTGTTAATAAAAAAACAAAAAACCGCTTTTCGTTAAAAAAAGCGGCTATATTCTTTAGTCTTAGATTAGAACTAGCGTTTTGCTCTCACAGCACTTACCGTAAGTCTTTTTCTACCTTTAGCTCTTCTTCTTGCTAAAACTTTTCTTCCGTTTTTAGTTGACATTCTCTCTCGGAATCCGTGCTTATTTCTTCTTTTTCTATTGGAAGGCTGAAATGTTCTTTTCATAACATTAATTAATTATTCATTACTCAAATCGGGTTGCAAATATAACATTTATTTTTAAATGAATAGCAAATGAAAAATCTTTTTTTTGATAAAAATTCACATTCATTGTTGATAATTACCTTTCAAAAATAGTGAAAGTATCGTTTTATACTTCGTATATTAGCAAATTATAGGAAAAAATAAGATATATGATTGAAGATATCAATGAGAATTTAATTCCGATCAATATTGAAGATGAAATGAAATCTGCCTATATCGATTATTCGATGTCGGTTATCGTTTCTCGTGCACTGCCAGATATTCGGGATGGGCTAAAGCCAGTTCATCGCCGCGTACTCTATGGGATGTATGATTTAGGACTTTTCTCCAACCGTGCTTATAAAAAATCAGCGCGTCTAGTCGGTGAAGTCTTAGGTAAATACCACCCACATGGTGATTCTTCTGTGTACGATACCATGGTGAGGATGGCACAAGAGTGGTCGATGCGCTATCAATTGGTCGATGGGCAGGGCAACTTTGGCTCTATAGATGGCGACCCGCCTGCTGCAATGCGTTACACTGAAGCTAGAATGCGGAAAATATCTGAAGCAATGTTGACAGATATTGATAAAGAAACGGTAGATCATCAGCTAAATTTTGACGACACGCTGATGGAACCAACGGTTTTGCCTACACGGATTCCAAATCTGTTAGTCAACGGAGCAGCTGGTATTGCGGTGGGCATGGCAACCAATATGGCTCCGCATAACCTCTCTGAAGTTATTGATGGGATTAATGCTTATATTGATGATAATGAGATTAGTATTGATGGCTTGATGGAATATATCAAAGCGCCAGATTTCCCTACTGGAGGCATTATTTATGGTTATAATGGTGTAAAAGAAGCTTTTGAAACAGGACGTGGTAGAATAATTCTAAGAGCGAAGACTCGTTTTGAAGAAATCAATGGTCGAGATGCCATTATTGTTGATGAAATTCCTTACCAAGTCAATAAAGCTAATATGATTAAGGCTACGGCTGATTTAATCAAAGAGGGGAAAATGGAAGGGATTTCTGAAATTAGAGATGAATCTGACCGCAAAGGTATGCGTATCGTTTATTTATTAAAAACAGACGCAATTCCTAATATCGTTTTAAATAAACTTTTTAAATATACTCAGCTTCAAACTTCTTTCAGTGTTAATAATATTGCCTTGGTCAATGGTCGCCCCGAGCAAGTGAATCTGAAAGATTTAATCAAACATTTTGTTAACCACCGCCACGAAGTCATTGTGCGTCGCACGGAATATGAATTGCGCAAAGCGAGAGAAAAAGCCCATATTTTAGAAGGCTTTATGAAAGTTATCGCGACAGAAGACACGCTAGACCGAGCAATTGCAATCATTCGCCATAGCGAGAATCCGAATGTGGCTAAAGACGGTTTGATGAAGGAATTTGAGCTAAGCGAAATCCAAGCTCAAGCAATTTTAGATTTACGCCTTGCTCGATTGACGGGAATGGAACTCGAAAAAATCAAAGAAGAGTATGAAGCCATCATGGCAGAAATTGAACGCTTGGAAGGAATTTTAGCTAATGCTGACCAACGTTTTGCCATCATCAAAGAAGAGTTGATTGAAATTAAAGAAAAATTTGGTGATGAGCGCAGAACGAGCATTAATTACGCTGGTGGAGAAATGAGCATTGAAGATATTATTCCTGATGAGAAAATGGTGCTAACTATTTCTCATTTAGGCTACATTAAAAGAACGCCTTTGAGCGAATACAAGGCTCAATCTCGTGGTGGCGTGGGGAATCGTGGCGCAACGTCTAGAGATGGTGATTTCCTAGAATATATGGTTGTCGCTTCCAATCACCAATATATGCTGTTTTTTACAGAAAAAGGAAAATGCTTTTGGCTTAGAGTTTTTGAAATTCCAGAAGGAAGCAAAACCAGTAAAGGTAGAGCCATTCAAAACCTAATTGCCATAGAACCTGATGACCGCGTAAGGGCTTATATTCGCACTCATGACTTGATGGATGAAGAGTACGTCAAATCAAGGTTTGTTGTCATGCTAACCAAAGAGGGGCAAATCAAAAAAACCTCTCTAGAAGCCTATTCTCGCCCTCGAGCTAATGGTATCAACGCCATCTCTATCCGAGAAAATGATGAGCTTTTAGAAGCTAAACTCACTGATGGAAACAACCAAATCATGATTGCTGCTAAAGGTGGCAAAGCCATTCGCTTTCATGAGTCTAACGTCCGTGCAATGGGTAGAACTGCATCAGGAGTGCGGGGTATTAGATTAGATAAAAAAGATGAAGCCATTGGAATGGTTATTGTAGCGGATACGACGAATGACACCATTCTTGTTGTTTCTGAAAAAGGCTATGGTAAACGAACAGATGTAGAGGATTATAGAGAAACCAACCGTGGTGGCAAAGGAGTCATTACATTAAATATAACAGAGAAAACAGGAAATTTAATTGCCTTAAAAAATGTAACTGATGAAAATGATTTAATGATTATTAATAAATCGGGGGTTACGATTAGGACTTCTGTCTCGGCTTTGCGCGTCATGGGGCGTGCTACCCAAGGAGTTAAATTAATTAATTTAAAATCTGATGATGAAATAGCTGCTGTGGCTAAAGTCGAAATCGAACACAATGAGGATTTAAATGAAGAAGATTTAAATGAAGAAAATGAAAATTCAATGAAATCTGATAACTTTAATGAAGAAGAATAATTTAACTATATATGAAAAAAATAATTTTAAGTATAAGTTTAGCATTTATTGCTAGTAGCCTTTTGGCTCAAAAAGCAGAAATAGAAGCCGCCAATAGTGCCTTTCAATCAAAAAATTATACGCAAGCTTTAGAACACGCTCAGGCTGCTGAAACTAAATTAACCAGCAACCGTACAATTGAACCTAAGCTTTTAGCTGACTTTTATAAAAACGCTGCTACCGCTGCAAAAAATGCAGGAAAACTCGCTTTAGCCGCAAAATATTACGGGAAATTAGGTCAATTGGAATCAAAACCTTACTACGAAAGTAAGAACAAAGATTCTAAACAAACTGAATATTTTTGGAACAAAGCAGATGCTGAGAAAATAACTTCGGCAGGGAATTACAGCCGCTTGAAAGAAAGAAAACCCCAAACTTCTTATATGAGAGAATTGGGCAATGAGATTAGTGATAAGGCCAATCAATCCTTAGCTCAAGCCAATGACGCTTTTAATGCCAAAAATTACAATCTGTCAGGCGATAAATTCCTAGAAAGTTACTATTTAACTCAAGCTTTAGGGAATCCTAATGACATTTTGAAATATTATGCTGGCGTTTCTTACCTGCAAACCAAAGACCAAATAGAAACAGCTACAGAACTTCTTCAGGAACTTATAGATGACGGATTTACAGGCGTGCAAGAGAGATATTATGCCCAAGAAAAAGACTCTAATAATGAAGTTTCTTTCGGCTCAAAAGCAGATATGGATGCGCAGGTAAAATTGGGTTTATACAAAAATCCAAGAATAGAAAAGACTGAATCCATCGAGGAAGATTTATACAGCAATACTGTCTATGGATATTATAACACCAAGCAGTATGAAAAAGGAATTGAAGTAGCTAAAAAAGGGCTAGCGAAATACCCCGACAACGAAAATATGAATCAGCTTCTCTCTGGAATGTACTACAACTCTGGAAATTCGGCTGAATTCATTGCAGATTTAGAAAATAAAGTTAAAAACGATACCGCTACCGCTATTGACTATTTTAACTTGGCTAGGCAGCTGGAAGATGATGGCAAACAAAATGATGTCGTAAGAAATTATTACAAAAAATCTATTGAAAAAGACCCTAATTTTTCCAGTGCTTACTTAAATTTAGCTTACAACATTATTTCTGAGGAGAAACCTTATGTAGAAGCGATGAACAACAATTTAGGAACTTCTGCAAAAGAAAAGAAAATTTACAAAGAGAACCAAGAAAAAAGAGTTGTACTTTATAAAGAAGCTTTGCCTTATCTAGAAAAAGCTTACCAAATTTCTCCTGACGATCTTGTAGTAATTCGCGTCTTGAGAAACTCGTATGACGTTGTAGGGAATGATGATAAATTTCTTGAAATGAAGAAAATCCTAGATGAAAAAGAAAGTCAATAATTTTTTTTAAGGCTTAAATTTTTTTTAAAAATCCATTTCATTTTTTTGAGATGGATTTTTTTTCAAGGTTTTGTATAATCTGAAATAGTTTCCCTTTACACAATATTTTTTTAATTACATCCAAGGTGGAAGATTATTCCCATTAGATAGAAACTTTTGAAAATTTAAAAACAAGGACTTTAGCTAAAATCACAAGACTAGCAATAATTCAATTTTTGAATATTTTTTTGATAGAAAAAATATTAACATCTTAGAAATAAGCTTCGTCTGATAACACTCAAAATGAGTTAAAGGAATAAAAAAAAGCCTCTGAAAAAATTTCAAAGGCTTATAAATTTTTCTTAACTTATTTATTTTCTTGACATTACAGAGCGGTAGATGAAAAGTAATAAAACTGCTCCACCAATGGCTACCAAGAAACTTGAGAAATTAAATCCTGTTACATCTACTCCCAAAATCATTGAGCCAAGCCATCCTCCAAGGAAAGCACCTAAAATACCTATAACGATGGTTGCAATCCACCCACCTGGGTCAGCTCCTGGGTGAATCCATTTAGCAATAGCACCTGCAATCAGTCCGAAAATAATCCATGATAAAATTCCCATAATAATATAATTTATTTAGTTAACGTATCTCTAGATACAATACTAATGCCAAAATAGAATTTCTCAAGAAATATTTAATTTTTTCGCTAATTTTATGATTTTATACTATTAAATTTCAAAATAAATGAGAACTTAAAATCTTAAACTGCCACAGATTCATTTAGAAAAAGTTATTAAAAATTTTGATTATTTCTTTAAATCATTAAATTAGCCTTATTTAAACTTTTTACTAAGAAAAGTTAATCATTTCAAAAAAATATGCATGCAAAAACATCGCATTAATATATTTACGTTAATACTGAATTAAACCTAACCAAAAAAAATAAAAATATGTCTTTAATTAAATCAATTTCAGGGATTCGAGGAACTATCGGTGGGCGGCCTGCAGATAATCTAACGCCCATTGACGCAGTACTTTTCGCCGCTGCTTACGGACGTTTTATCTCAGAAAAAAATCCTAATACTCCCATTCAGGTCGTCATCGGTAGAGATGCTCGCCTATCAGGAGATATGCTCAATCGCTTGGTTACGGCTACGCTACAGGGCATGGGTATTCATGTGATTGATTGTGGGCTTAGCACTACTCCGACTGTAGAAATGATGGTCTCACACTTTGAAGCTCATGGTGGAATCATTCTAACTGCCAGCCATAATCCTAAACAATGGAATGCGCTGAAATTATTGAACGAAAACGGAGAATTCTTAAGCGCAGAGGATGGTGAAAAAATCTTAAAAATAATTGAAAAACAAGATTTTGAATTTGCTGAAGTGAATGATTTAGGCTCATATAAAGCTTTTTATGATGCAATCACTTTACACATCGATAAAATTTTAGCATTGGATATCATTAATATTTCAGCGATTCAAAATGCAAACTTCAAAGTTGCCATTGATGCTGTGAATTCGACTGGCGGAATCTCCATTCCACCACTTTTGGATCGATTGAATGTTAAATATGAAAAATTATATTGTGAACCTACAGGGCATTTCCCCCACAATCCTGAACCTCTCAAGGAAAATTTAACTGAAATTTCTGAGCTTATAAAAAATGGTGATTTTGATCTAGGAATTGCTGTAGACCCCGATGTCGATCGTTTAGCCATTATTTCAGAAAATGGTGAAATGTTTGGCGAAGAATACACGCTGGTCGCGGTGGCAGATTATGTTCTTGGCAAAACTAAAAGCGATACCGTAAGCAATCTTTCATCTTCACGAGCTTTGCGCGATGTAACTGAAAAACATGGCCAAAATTACTACCCAGCAGCCGTGGGCGAAGTAAATGTGGTGACAAAAATGAAAGAAAAAAATGCTAAAATTGGTGGTGAAGGAAACGGCGGTATTATTTTCCCAGAACTTCATGCTGGTCGAGATGCGATTTTGGGCGTTGCTCTTTTTCTTTCGCATTTAGCTGAAAAAAACATGAAAACTAGCGAATTGAGGGCGACTTATCCTTCCTATTTCATGTCAAAAAATAAAATTCAATTAACGCCAGGAATCAACGTAGATGAACTACTAAAAAAAGTGGAAAAGCACTATGCTAACGAGGATGTAAATACTATAGATGGTGTGAAAATTGACTTTGAAAAAGAGTGGGTTCATCTCAGAAAATCCAATACCGAACCCATTATCCGTGTTTACACCGAAAGTTATTCGCAAAAACGAGCCGATGAATTGGCGCAAGAAATGATAAAGAATGTGGGGAATTTAATCTAATTTTTTTAAGCCTTAAATAATTAATGTATATTTGAAGTAATTCATTTTTTTTTAAGGCTTAAAAAATTATTTCTATGTCTAAAGTATACTATTTCGCAATCTTCTTTTTCTCGCTATTTTTTTTGAATGCTCAAATTTCTATTATTCCGCAACCTCAAAAAATTACTGAAAAAAATGGCTTTTTTAAATTAACGCCAAAAACGAAGCTTTACTTTAGCCAAAAACCTGAAGAGAGTATTCTTTTGCTGATTGAGCAATTTCGTGAAAACACTGGTTTACAGCTAGATCAAAATAAAAAATCAGGTTTGCATCGGTTAAATTTTTTAATCAAACCCAAAGAAAATTTAGCACATGGTGGATATAAACTCAACATTTCACCTGAAAAAATTGAAGTCATTGCTCAAAATCAATTAGGGTGGTTTCATGCGCTACAGAGCATTCGTCAACTCCTCCCCTTGCCTATTGAAAAGCATGATAATCAGCTAAAAAGTTGGGAACTCCCCGCGGTGGAAATTCACGATTTCCCTCAGTACACTTGGCGAGGTTTCATGCTTGATGTGAGTCGAACTTTTTTTGATACCAATGTGGTAAAAAAATACCTTGATTTGATGGCCATTTACAAAATGAATACGTTCCATTGGCATTTGACTGATGACCAAGGTTGGCGCATTGAAATTAAAAAATACCCAGAACTTACTTCTCCTAAGACTACAGTCTTTCATCTTACTGAGAATCAACCTTCTATGAGGAGTGGTTTTTATACACAAGATGAAATAAAAGAAGTTGTAAAATATGCACGAGATAGAAACATCACCATCGTCCCAGAGATTGATATCCCAGGGCATTCATGGCCAGTTTTATTGGTTTACCCAGAATTAGGCGTAAATAAAAACACATATCCCAATCATATTTTTCCATTTGTTTCATCATGGGGGTATTGGGGTAATCAATTCACTCCAAATACGTTAGATCCTACCAAAGAAGATGTTTATGCTTTTTTAAAGAATGTTTTCACAGAACTGGCTGAACTTTTCCCTGGCAAATACATCCATTTTGGAGGGGATGAAGTCAAACATGAGTTTTGGAAAAAAGAAGCTCATGTAGCCGAGTTTATGAAAAAAAATAATCTCAAAAATGTGCATGAATTGCAAAGTTATTTTGTGACTCGTGTCTCAGATATTATTCAAGGTTTAGGGAAAAAACCCATTGGTTGGAACGATATTCTAGAAAATGACGCACATTTACCCAAAGGAACTGCCATCATGAGTTGGCTTGGGGCCAAAGCCGTGAAAGAAGCTACTAGCAAAGGTTTTGGTGCAGTTGCAACGCCTTATTCCCACGTTTATTTAGACATTACACAAGCTGATAGAAATGATGGCACCATGAGTGATTTAGCTTACCGCCACATCAATAGTATTGATAAAATTTATGAGTATAATCCTGCCGAAAATTTAAATCCAGAAGAACGTAAATTACTTCTTGGGGTGCAAGGAAATTTTTGGTCAGCATTGGCGCAAGACATCAAAGATTTAAACGTGCAAGTTTTACCTCGGCTGATTGCCATTGCAGAATTGGGCTGGACTTCCACAGAAAATAAAAATTTCTCAAGCTTTCAAAAAAGATTGGAAAAAGAAAAAAAACGACTAGATTTATTGAAGTTTGATTACTATGAGCCAGGAGGTTACATTGCCAATCACTGGAATCCTGAGATTATTTCAGAAAAATATCAATACCTCAGTTTTGATGTTACGCCCAAAGTTTATGCCAACGGAACTGCTATGGCAGGGTTCTTTTTTACCCAAGGCGAAAATTATCTTGAAATTGATGGAGCAACTCTTTTAGAAAACGATAAAATTATTTCAGAAGATTTGCATCATGCTTTAGCTGACACCTTCAGAGGTACCAATAAGGTTAAACCTTTCTACTTTAATTTTGATATAAAAAATTATAATCCTAAAGCTACTTACACGGTACAAGCAAAGGTAAGAAGCGTTGGAGGCACTGATTCTTTTGGGAATTTCACTTTCAGGTTAAATCCCGACACTCCTTTTGAAGTGACAGAAGCAGACAAATAATCCTTCTAAGAACTTATTCGAAATTTATTGACCTATAAAACCATTACCGTTTGCCAATAACCTTCATTACTTGGGGAGTTAGCAGACGGTTTTCTCATATATCTACATTTGTTGGCTACGCTGCATCTGGCAATGACAGTAAGAGTTTGTTTAAAAAATATGTTTTTTTCTGCTCGGTTTCAAATTCGGTCATTTTTTTCAAAATCTATTTATTCATACTATATCAATCTGATGAAATTTCTGCCTGCCGAAGAAGGTTGGATTATCGACCGATATTACGGCATACAATTATTGTTTAATTAGTAACTTGTTTTTCTATTCTCAATAATAGTTAAAGTTAACAAGCTGTAAACAAGTTATATACAAATAATGTATTACAAAAATTATTTTTTACCAGGCACGAATGTTTTTTTTCAAAAAATTATTTACATTTGTGTCACTTTTGCGGGAGTAGCTCAATTGGTAGAGCTTCAGCCTTCCAAGCTGAATGTTGCGGGTTCGAGTCCCGTCTCCCGCTCCATTATTTATTCTCTATACTTTTTATAAGATTTTTTTAAGCCTTAAAAAATTTTCTATAAAATTAATTATTATTGACAAGAGATTAAGGTCTTGTTTAATTTTATTCAATATTTTTAGTTTAATTATTTAAATTATTTTTAATAGTTTTTGTTGTAACTTATTTTAGATTTTAACTTAAATTATTGAAAATCAACTACATACATCTTTAAATTTTGAAAAGCAATTATTTTCTTTTCAAATATTATTCTGTAGTTTCATTATCTATATACTTAAATGCTGTACGCATCATAGCCAAAGCTAAATAATACATTTCCCCATTCAAATTATAGACGCCATCCTCGCTGAGGACGCCTTTTGATATGTCGCCAAAGTAATTATCTTCATCGGCTTGCATGTCTTTCTGCCATTGCTTGCTGAAATAGTAATCCATCAGTTGGGAATATTTCATATGATGTTTATTCCATTTTTCTTGAATATTTGATAATTCGTGTATCATCTTTTCAGTCTCTTGCATTATTTCTCCCATTTCTGAGATAAACTGAGCTGTACTTATTTTTTTATCATTTTCCATGTTTTTTTGATTTTTTTATGAAAATATTTATTTCGGCACTACAAATTTATAACCTTTGCCGCGCAATACGATTGATTTGCTACGAATTGCCTCTATCATAAAACTGTGATTCCCTTCTTTCAATTTTCCAAATCCGTCTGGACTAGGAAGTAAATCAATCTTAACGTTGATTCTGTCTCCTACGTTTGGATTTTGTATTGGGGATATTTTTATGACTTTTTGATTGTTATACATTGTATATGCTCCGTATGGGTTAGCAGATTGTGCCATTCGTATTTCTCCTTTTTTTCCTTTAATGGCTAAAACTGTAGACATTCCTTTGTAGAGATACCTGTGTGTTGTGTCATAATATCCAAAATCTGTATCATCGCCTTCAGATTTCACCGTCACTTTTATTTTCTTTGGTGGCTGATTCTGTGAGTGAGCTGTTATGGTTGCTTCTGCCTCATAAAAAGCTTTTATTTCAAGAATTTGTGTATTAGCGTTCCATTTTACATTTAAAGCTTTTTCTGGGTCATCTACGGTAAGGTTTACGATCTCACTGCCTCCGCTAAGGCTTATAAACTTACTTTCATAGGATGGGTAAAGTCTAATGGAATCATGGCTGGAGGTGAGCACAGGTGGCACTACTGCAATATTAATTTTCTTTTGCTTGTCATGAGATAAAATTGTAGCATAAGTATTACCTTCAAAGAGACCTTTTACCTTTAAAGTGTCATAGCTTATTTTAACTTCAGCAAGCTTGGAGTTGGCTACATTCACAGCATATTTTTCGTTTCCTCCACGGAGCAGAAAAATTTTTGTCGTTTGAGTATTGACTGAAATAGTGTCGGTCTCAAGTCCCTTCAATGTTATTTCTGATAATGAGAGCGTGTCATCTTCTCTACAATTTACCATTGTGAAGGAAATGATGATAAACATTAAAACTAATGAATATATTTTTGTATACTTTATCATAATTTATTTTATTTCTATTTGATATTCTAAGTTCCAAATAAGTTCTGGTGATTCTTCTACGACAATGGATAGGTGGTATTTTTTATTTTCTGGGAAAGTGATTTTATTATTAACAGGTTTTAATTCTACGCCATCTAGGCTATAAGTAATTTTAGCGTCAGCATTTGCTAAATCATTATAATATAATTCCAAGAAACGCTGTTTTAATTGTCCATCTTTAGGTATAGTTCTTAGATGTGGAATACGATTGGAGGAGTTTTTACTCTCCATCATAGCATTTGTTATAAATTTAAGGTCAACGTATTCTGATTTCTCTTCTCCCTTTATTGTACGAATTTTTATAGCGTGAGAAGATTCTGGATTCAGGCCCGTAACAAGGTAAGAATTATCAGCCACTACTACAGCGGGTTTATGGTCTACAATAATTTCCCATTTTATGCTAGCATCATTATTTTTTTCCCACGTGATTAAGGCCTCTCTTTGGTAGGTTCTCACTTTTATGCCAGTTGGTTTTGATAATTCAATGTTTTTTACTTTTTTTACAAGCACCAACTCTACGTCATCTATCCACACAAGTCCATTATCTATATAGGCTAAGTACATAAAAAAATTGAGTGATGTAACTCCATCAGGTACAGTGAAAATGATTTCCTTCTTTTTCCATTCCGACGTTGGGGTGACCATTTCGTCTCTTTTTTCTTCTTTTGAAACTTGTTGGTTATCTTTAAAAAAATATAGTGTCGTAAGAAGGGTAGAAACAGGGGTTCCATATCTTTTTACATTGCCCCGGTACCAGTACGAAAGTTTATATTCGCAGGAGGAACAAACTGCAATATTTTTATTGTAGACTTCTCCGTAAGGTTTTATAGAACCTCCGTTTGTATAAAGTTTTAGAGAATATTGCCCGTTATGAGGATTATTATCATCTAGGTTATGATAAAGAGACCAGTCTATATACCAATTTTCAGGTTTCCCATTAGATTTTATTTTCTCAAAATCCCCATTTTTTATTAAATTCTCTTGCCCCAAAATACTTATCGCATTGAAAATGAGTAATAGGGTTACTATTCTAGTGGCTTTTTTCATCGTTTAAAATCTTGAATTGTTAGGTTAACTTTATTTCCTATTATTTGAGCTATATTGGCTAATGAACCATCCGTTTTTTCATCTGCAATAAGTCTTTCTTCATCCCAAAATCCATTTTCACCAAGAAGCTTTTGCATCAATTCTTTAGTTTCTTGAGGTTTGAAAATAATTTCTCCATCAGCATTTCTAATGAATTGTAAGGTATAGATCATCCCGTAGCCTTTTGTAATGAAATTAAAAGCTTGTTTTGGATCTTCTTGAATATTAGCATAAAGATTTCGTGTAATCAGTAATTGCATTGTTTTTGCAATAAAAGCTTTAGAGAGCTCTGCACGTACAATTTTCATTTGAGCTAAAGCAAGGTCATGTTGGTATCTACTAGTTTCATGTCTTCCTCTTGCAAAAGCATCATGGATTTTAACATCAATATCTTTTAGCCCAGGAATTCCTTCAAAAGTAATGAGTGGTCGAATTTTAGTAAAATAACCATATGCCATATCCCAATGATGCTCTAATTCTGTATAATTTTTACCCTTTAATAAAATTCCTTTTTCATGTGCACTTCTTAGATTTTCATTTTCAAAAATTCTTTCATCTAGATGTTCGTTAAAAATTTTATCTAAGTAAAGCGAACCTGTAATCAATCGATTAAATAACTCACTTTGGTCGATACCTTTTTCGTCTACAAATATCCTGTTGGAATATCCAATCCCATAGGCTACATAACCGCCTACACCCTTTGAGGCTGGAGTATTCTTTGTCTGAAAAGGATTTTTGGTTCCATACCCGCTTAGTTTTGCTATGTTCTCAAAAATATTTTCAATGTCTTGAATATATTCATCTCTATTCTGTTGATGCAAAGGTGAGGTAGCTATATAACGTTTAGGGTGAATATCGTAAATACCTTGATTGAAAAGTTCATAGACTAAATTATACTCATATCGAGTACTCATTTGGGCTTGTTTTAAATAATTTTTTATTCTATCAATAGGTTTATCTAGATGTGATATTTCATAAAAATCTACGCTACTGTATCCATTTCTACTAAACTTGTATTGTGGTGTAGGTAAAATAGGATATAAATAAGCACTCTCTACGGTTTCTCCACTGATTCTATCTTCGCAAGAAGAGATTGATAGTGAGCTAAATCCTATAATGAGTAGTGGTAATAAAGATGATAATTTCATTTTATATTTTATTTTATGGAAGAATTATATAATTGCAATAAGGGTCATTAAGTGGAGTAGGACCTTCTTGATTTTGAGTATGCTGCGTTCTAAGTTTAGGAATAACAACAATACCGTCATCTGCTACGGCTTCTATACTAGCTTTTATAATAGAACCTCTTGGCCCTCTCCCATTTACAGATAGGTACATTGGGTACCCAGACTTTACACGGAAAGAATCCTTCCATAGATTTCCTTCTTCCAAAAGATAGTCTGAATTTTCTTTGTTCCCTACAATTAAAATTTCCCCCTCTGGAGAAAAGAATCTCACACTATAATCTGTATATAGAAAGTCTTCTTCTTCACTTCCCTCCTCTATAGAATACTCTGCCTGAATCGTGATGGTATATTCTCTGCCTTCCGAAATTTCTACTCCAGGGTATTTAATCTTTTCAAGCAATTCTCGAGGATTACAAGGTCTTATTTTTAAATCTTCATAATTATCTTCAGGTTGATCTATTCCTTTAAAAGGAAATAATCTTTGATAATCCTCTGGTGTAGGATCTATTTTTTCCTCTGTGCATTGATGGAAAAATAACAGTGTTACGACTGTAAACAAAAATATATTTAGTTTTCTCATTTTTTTTTTAATTTAATTTATTCTAAGTGTTTCATCCCATATTTCAGCTATGTAGCCTGTCTCTTCGCCCTCATTTGTAAGATGTTTTGGGACATAGTGGAATTCCCTTCTTTTGTGGTCATAAACGCGCATTAATTCGCAGATAAATTTATTTCCTTGTTTTTCAAAATCATAAAAAATTAAATCTTTATTGTAGCGTATCCCCGCTCGGAATGAAATCCCATAGTAAGTTCCTGTGTAGCCAGAGCCCAAACCTGAACTTTCTACTGGCACAAAAATATTAGGGTCTAAATTTTCTTTTTTGGCAACTGAAAATATATAAAATCTTTTATTGAATATTTCATCAATGAAAGGTTTATTCGTAATCGCCTTACTCTTCATATAAACATCACTTTTGAAAAACACTCGCCCTCCCCTGCGAATGATAATTTGTGGATTTTTCATAGCTTCAAAAAACTGACGATTTTCTGTTGATTTGCTGAGTAAATCATTGGCAATATCAGCATTTTTTATCTTTTTAAAGACAATATATTCTTTTGCGGGAGAAAGAGTTTTCCCTGATTTGAAAATCAAATTCCCTTCCCAGTCTTCACCGTAATATAGGAAATCTGAAACTCCCTCAAATTTCTGGTTAACAAGAGAGTGGATATAATTAAATGTAGTAAAACTCAACTGAGTATACGTATTTTGGCGGATTTCAAATGTGCTTTCTTTGGGAGTAGAAACTGATTCTTGATTTATATCTGATAGCATCTCCACTGTTCCATTTTCAGAAAAATTCATTTTAAACATAAAGCCACCGTAGCCCAGTCTGCCTTGGAGGGAGCCCTGATTTTCTAATATTTCTTCATGATTAGAAAACAACAAAGAGTCTGTCTTAGGAAAATACATTACCTGCCATCCGTGTGGGGAAGAGGTTAGTTCATCTCTTAATTTTTTTATGCTTTTTGCATTTCTCGCCGAGGGGGATTCTCCTCCGAAATCCTCATGCCCATCACATGAAATAAGCCCAACCAAACATATAATAAAAATTACTAAATAGCTTTTCATTTTTTATTTTTTTATATAATTCTTCAATCTTTGAACGCTAAATATTTGCATTCTTCTGAAGTTTATTTTCACTTCTTTATTAAAATATTCTTCGACAAAATTTTTCTTCTCTACCAATTCTTTGTGTGCCTGAACGGCTTCGGCATTATAGCGTTCTTGTACTACTGGGTCATCATCATAGTCTGGTTCTGCAGCGGCTTTTCGTGCTCTTTCAAGTTCTGAAAAGGTATTGGTAAATGAAGCGCTAATTATTTCTGAAAAATCATCTTCTGGAGAAAGAAAGGAATGCATTGTAAAAAAACTTCTTTTATTAGCATATTCTTCTATTCCAAAAAATCGTCTTCTATTATCATTTATGCCTACAATATTTTTCAGCAATTCTGTAGAATGATTATGATATCTTGGCTGGCTAATTTTGAGGAAAGCATCCCTATCGTAGGGGAAGATTTCACCTAATTTTCGGGCAAATTGATGATGTAAATAGCGTGCAAGAATGTAGACTTCTGTATCATTATTCTTATCAAAATTATTAACATTATAGATAAACATTTCAGAAGCTGTAGCGTTCGGGTTATTAATTCTCTCTATCCCATTATCATCTTTGTTCTTCCCGCCAAATAGGTAGATTTTTATAGGTGATTTCCCTTTCATAAAATCCTTTCCTCCCGCCTGTTTATGATTATATGTGTCTAATAAAAGATATTTTATAGCCTGTAGTACTTCTTTTACTTTGTCTTTGTCAGCAGGATAAACATATGCATTGTCAGGGGTGTTATTCTCATCCCAACGGTACTGAATATTAATTCCATAAGGAATACTGATAGAATCTTTTATCCATTTATCTAGTTCTGTGTTATCACGATGGAGTTTATTTTCTTCTACAACACTTATGTCTGATAATTCTTCTTCTCTGCAAGAAGACAAAAGAAGTGAAGAGACAAAAGTAAGCAGTAATGATTTATAAATTAATTTTTTCATTTTCATCTATCTTTCGTTAGGTTTTAATCCATTTTGTATAGCTTCTTGAGGAAGCTGAAGCGTCTTTCTTGCATCATCCTTTCTAAGTGGCTGATAAAGCGTGTTTTTTGTTTTCCTATTTAAAGAAATATAATATCTTCGGAGGTCAAACCATCGCAAGCCTTCTTGGTAGAATTCTTTTTGCCTAAGATGAAGGATGTTTTTTATAAGAGCTAATTGCTGAGTACTCATTCCATAGAAAGGATTATAAATTTCATAATCATTTACACTGGTAGTTGTATAATTTTCTCTTAAACAAAAAGGTTCTGAATTAAATTTCCCTTTAAGGTAAGCCAAAATATCATCTATAGCCTCATCATATCTACCGAGCATTGCCAGTGCTTCCATTCTATTGAGTAGAGTTTCATCCGTTGTCAAAAGAACATTGGTTACCATTAATCCTCTTGGGTTGCTACTCCCTACATTTCCAAAAAGCGAAAGTTCATCAAATTTTGCTTGATATGGATTTGATTCATAAGAAAATATATAGGGCGATTGTAGATTTAGATTTTTAGCATTATCGCAAGAGGTAATTCCTGTTTTATCAAAAATTCGTATTACAGTATTTCTCGTTGAGCCATACCTTTGATTGGTTACATAGCGTGCGTAGCGAGATTCCGTTGTTGTAAGCAAGAGATTAGCGCTTTCATTTGGAGCTGTGTAAGCTGTATAAAGGCTTGTTCTGTTAAATAAAAATTGTTTTTCGTAATCAATCCATTTTCTAAGGAATTCTTTAGGGTCTGGACCAACAACATAGTTGGCATATGATATGACTTTTTCCCAGTCTCCTTTAAAAAGATAGAACCTAGAGGCAAAGGCGTAAGCTGCTTTTTTATTAAAATGAAATTTAGGGTTTTTGTAATAAGAATCATTCACTAGAGAGATGCCTAATTTGAGGTCTGCTTCTATTTTCTGATAGACGTCTTCCACAGTAGAACGATCATAGTCTACCCAAGCATTTTTTTCAGGTTTTGTGACATATGGAATCCCCAAGCTTTGTTTCGCCAACTGTGGAGCATAGGGTTTAGACCAAATGTTTACCAGCATAAAATGTAGATACGCTCTCAGTAAAAAAGCCTCTCCATAGAGTGCCTTTACACGTTCAGTTTTAGGGTAAGTTGCCAGCAATTCCAAGGCTTTATTTGCTTGAGCTATACCTGCGTAGCAGGCGTTCCAGTAGTTCAGTGGTGTATCTAAATCTTCTCGGTCATAATCTTCCCAATAAAACATTGATTCATTAAGTTGATTATGAATTCCATTTTGTCTTTGTTCCACATTATCAGTTCGTGCTTCAAGAAATGGGAAGTAACTTGCCTCTGGATAGGCTCCTGTAAGTAGTTCCGCTATCTTTTCCTCGCTATCTACTGCTAAATTGAGCGATGACTCTGGAATAACTTCTAAATAATCATCACATGATGCAATAAACATCAGGCAAATGAAGTATATGTATATTCTATTGTTCATATCTAAAAAAAACGATTAAAAATTAAGATTAATACTGAGCGTATACTGTGTTGGTGAAGGCAAAGACACCCCTCCTACACGATAAAATTCAGGGTCTTGCCCATTGAGCCTTTTATCTGCATAGATTAAAAATGGATTGATTATCTGCATGCGAAGTGCCACTGAAGAAATATTAAATTTTTTACTTAACTCTTCAGAAAGCTTATAGCCTAAAGAGATATTCTTCAATCTCACAAAGCTTCCATCTGCTATCCGTTCTTGAGAATAGTGATACGTATTATATGCACGTTCTATATTCTCTCTTCCCACCACTTCTATTAATTTCTGTGAAGGCAATACAGGTACATTTGTATGATATTCATCCCCAGGGTTCAGCCAGCGTTTGTAGTAATCTTTTGTAAAGACATTTAAATCTCCATAAGTAGGGTCAAAGGTTCTGTTTAATCTGATTTTATTCCCCGCCTGCATTGTGATGAAGAATGAAAATTCTAAATTTTTCCATTGAAAGGAATTTGTAATACCTCCTGTCATCGTGGGTTCTGTAGGCCCATGGTAAATAAGATAAGTTTTAACATATTGTGAATCTGAAAAATCTGCACCTGCAATATTTGCATACTCTCCTTGGCTAATAGGGTATAATCCAAAATCAAACGTTGGTAAACCAACATTATTTAAGCCTTGAAAATTATATGAGAAAAGTGATCCACGTGCAAATCCTTGCATATTTCCTCTCCCTGTTCCTGATACTAGATCAAAAGCATTCGGCTGATTTCTAAGTCTTGTAATTCTTTGTTTCATGTAAGAATAAACCAAATTAGTATTCCAGCTAAAATTTGATGTTTTGATATTATTTGACCTTATGCTAAACTCTATACCTCTAGTTTGCATATCTCCAAAATTAGCATATTTGTAATATTGGCCTCCAATTCCAGAAGTCCTCACAAGATCTATTAAATCAAACGAATTTCTTTGGTAAGCATCCAAAGTTATACTCAGTCTGTTTTTCAAGAATCCTGCATCTATACCAAGATTTAGTTCATACATCTTCTCCCAAGTCAAGTCTCTGTTTTCTAAATGATAAATTTTCAATGCATTTTCTCTTTCATTAAAATCTAAACGAGGGATTATATAATTTTTGTATAAAGCGTTAGAATTTATAGCATGTTCGTTCATTTTGGCAGTCAAACCATAACTTGCTCTCACCGCCAAGAGAGAAAAAGGCATATCTGCCATGAAATTTTCCTTATCTATATTCCATTTCCCTCCTACATTCCAAGTCGGCAACCATCGCCCCCCAGCTCCTGTCCCTGCTGTATTTGATCCCTCAAAATTTGCCACAGCATTTACAATATATTTTCCTGCATAGCCATAGGTGGAGCTTCCTGAAAATGTAATCCCCCTATCATATCTCTGACCGTAAGAGAAGTATGAGCTCCCTTCATTAATTAGCTTTCGGAAAACTAAAGGGTTTGTAAATATTTGGTTTCCCCTATCGTACTGAATTCCATAACCTTGGAAGGGATTAGTAGTTCTATCTGCTAACCTTACTTCTGTAAATCCAAAAGCTTTGAAATCATGCTCTTCTCTACGAAGTTGATAATCAATGGATAATCTACCTAAATAGCTCCTCAATACCGTTTCTGTCTTATTAAAAATACCACCATGTGTCAGGGGAATTTGAGGTTGTAAAAGTGGGTTTGCAGGATCTCTGAGTAGGTATATATTTTCACTCGCCACCTGAGGCGTTTCATTCGCTCGAAAGGCTTTTACCACATTGGAATTTTCTTTAATGAAATGTGATGAAGAAGTGTTTGCTTGCCTGAGCGACACCAAACCTTGAACTTCCAAATTAGGATGGATTTTGTATTTAGCATCTGCCTGAATTTTTAAATCCAAAACATTAAGGTCTATATAATTATTTTTATATTCTTCTAAAATATTAAACGGAGCCCAGTTATTTCTATAATATTCATATGCTCCTTTTCCATTTTTTGGGCTCAAAGTACGGCTTGTCGTGAGCGCATAACTAAAAGGATTTATATCAAAATCTCTTTCGTAAGAACCTATATTATTATTTTTTCTCTGCGTAAATGTCCCAGGGGCCTTTTGGTCTCTGATGCTACCTTGTACAGTTAAAGTCGTAGTAAATTTATCATTGATAAAGAAAGAGCCTTTCAAATTTGCAGAAAGACGTTGTGCCTTATCTATTATACTCCACCCTTCATCAGAATAAAACCCAAGTGAGCTATAAAATGCTGCATTTTTCCCTCCGCCAGAAAAACTAATGGAATGATTCCTAATCGGATTAATCGTAAACAAATGCTTGAACCAATTCGTATTAGCATATTCTTTTTGTTTAAAGAACTCATAGGCAGAATCTTCGGTATTAGGAAGATAATAATCTCCCGTTTCTGGATTAATTGTAGAAACAGCTTTGTAATATTGATGATATACACCACTTCTTCTTCCGTACAGGGTATTTCTTAGATTAAAATACCCTTTATTTTCCATTTCTTGATAAATACTCATCGTTTCTTGGGAGTTCAGTAAATCAAAATTTGAATAAGAGGGAATGCTTCTAAAGCTTTGTTCGTAAGAGTAAGAAACTTTGTTTTCTCCATTTCTTTTTCCAGATTTTGTTGTGATAACAATCACACCATTCATCGCCCTTGCCCCGTAATAGGATGTTGCAGAAGCATCTTTCAGCACTTGTATATTTTCTATATCTTCTGCATTAATCCCTGCAATGGCAGAGCTGATAAGTGTAACGGCATCACCTGAAGCTAATTGGTCTAAATCTAGAGAAACCATATCTTCATACACAGCTCCATCTATAACCCAAAGTGGCTGTGTATTACCAAGAATAGATGCTCCTCCTCGAATATTAATCCGTGGTGCTGAACCAAATGTTCCCGTCACATTTTGAATTGTGAGACCAGCTACTCGCCCCTCCAACATTCGAGAAACATCTGCTACCCCATCTAATTTAATTTCATTTAATTTCACAGAAGCAGAAGCTCCCGTAAAGACTCGACTCTCTATCTTTTGGTAGCCCGTTGCTACGATTTCTCCTATCTCTACGTGTCCTGATTCTTTCAAGGTAACATCTACATAGCTGGATTTAATCTTGACTTTTTTAGTTTCCATTCCTAAGAAACTAATTTCTAAAGTTTGTCCTTTTCCTGCTTTGATGGTGAAGTTTCCATCATTGTCTGTTGAGGTTTCTGCTTTGCTTTCTTTTACCAAAACAGTAGCATCATAGATGGGAAAACCATCTTTATCTTTTACTTTTCCAGAGACTTGCATTACTTGAGCAACAGCCCAACTGCTTTGAACCAAAATGATTCCCGTGATGATGATTTTTATAATTGAATTCACCGTATTGAATTATAATAATGTTAAGTTAATTTTTTTTAAAAACTGATATTTATGCCAGAAAATATTCCGAATGGATGCCCTGGCCGTAAGCCTGACGGATGCCTAGAGACTAAGTATTTCTTATTTGTAATATTAATGGCATTTACTGTTACAGCAATGTTAGAATTGATTTTAGCTTTGGCAGAAGCATCAAATATCGTATGTGCAGGAATTTTCAGGCGTTCAGCTATTTTTCCCTTTCCTGGCTTCGTACGCATATCATCATTGTGGCGAGCACTTAAATTAAGTTCAAATCCTTTATATTCCAAGCCTATAGTTGTATTTAAACTGTGCCTATTAATATATGGAATTTCATCTCCCTCAAAGACTCTCCCCCAGCTTCCCTCCTGAAACGTATTTTGAATTTCGGTATCCGTGTAAGTATAAGAAACAGCGATTGGAATCTTCAAAACAAAACGCTCTGGCACAGGCTGATACTGAAGAATAAATTCAGCTCCACGCACTAACGCCTCGCCTACATCAAACTGCTCTAAAGTTCCAGTTCCACCCGCTGCTGCCAAATCGCTTCCCAGCATATTCGTATAATCATTTCGGAAACCGACTAATTCCAGCCTCAATCTATTAAAGTTCAATCTTGTACCCAACTCTATATTGGTACTATTTTCAGGCTTTTGAGCATTGCCAGCACTTGGCGGGGAAAATCCTTTGTGAATCCCAGAAAACACCGAAATTTCTGGCGTAATTTTATAATTTAATCCAAAACTAGGAATCAAAACTCGTGCTTGATTTTTAGATTCTATACGGTCTTTTCCTGTACTTTTGATGTCATTTTTCCCAAAATCTTTTTTGAGTAAATCAATGTCCTCATACCTCAATCCCGCAGAAATCAGTAAAGAATTATACTTAACTTTCCCCAGAAAATACGAAGCAAAGGCTTTAGCTGAGGTCAATCTGTTGGCTTGTGTTCCATGGATTCCTGGCAAAAAAAGCTTCATTTTACCACCTTCCATGGCGTAAGAATCATCCCATTGGAATCTTTTTTCATTATCTTCATGATAGCGAAGACCAAGCTCCGCATCAAATCTTAAATCATTGATATTAAAGTGATAATCAATTTTGGTTTGTGCTCCTTGCGACAGGTATTTTCTATTATTGGCTCTCACAATTAATGATTCTCCTGCATAATCTTTCTTACCCGTTAGAATATCAAAATAATCCTGATTAGTGGTGGGGTCTTCCAAAACATCATAGATAGAACGTTTTTCATTTTTGCCGACGCCTGCTTTTATATCATTTAATTTATACCAATTTCTATTAAAATTAGCTTTATACACCTGCGTAGATACAACAAAATAATTTGATGGTTTAAACGTATAAGAACCCACCCACTGAGCGTGCTCTGTTTTCATATTATCCACACCAGAGCCCGCATAGCGTAAATACGGATTCCTCTCAAAATCCTGCTGAGAAAGCCCTACGTATGTTTCATCAGAATTCTCATCAGCGAAGCCAAATTTAAGTTCAAAAGAATGTTTATTATCCGCAGTCTTCGTCATCAACTTTGCGACTACATCATTTCTTTTAAATCCCGCTTTTTTACCATTTTCAAAACGCTTAAACCCATCAGATTGGTTTCTCAAATATTCTACCATATAACCAAAATTCTGGAAGCGGTCTCCTATATTGATGTGGCCTTTGTAAGTATTATTTGTTCCGTAAGTTGCATTTAATTTAGCTTTAAAACTCTTTGGAATATCGCTTGAAACTAAATTGATTGCCCCCCCCGTTGTGAAGGGCCCATACTGCACTTGGCTGCTCCCTTTCAAAACTTCTACCGCACTCATTCGTGAAATATTGGGGAAATAATACGCCGCTGGCGCTGAGTAAGGCGCAGGAGCTACCAATACACCGTCTTCCATCAGCGTGATTTTGGCACTTCGCTCTGCCTTTGTGCCACGCAAACTGATATTGGGGCGGAGCCCGTAGCCATCTTCTTCATATACATTTACCCCTGGTACTTCTTGCAATACCCGATTGATGTCTGTATACCCAAATCTCTGCAAATCCTCGGGCGAAATATAGTAAGCCGAGCCTACACGATTCTGAGCCTCAAACTTACTGCCCAACATTTGGCGAGATGAAATCACCAACTCCTTGAGCACTATTGTAGTAGAATCTGTTTTAGTTTTTCCCTCCTCTTGAGCATAAAGGCAAGAACAGGCAATGTATAAACAAACAGCTGAAATATTTCTTTTAGTCATGTTTTAATTCACTTATTTAGTCTAAGTATAAATAATTAGAAGTGCAAATGTAAAGTAAAAATTTTAATATTTTATTTTAAAAAAACATGACTTTTATCAGATTCTATTTTTTTTTAAGCCTTAAAAAATTTTCATTTGTTTTAAGGAATTATTTCTTCTAAACTTTTAAAAAAAACACTATAAAATGAAAAAACATAAGCACGATTTACTTTCATGCTTATGTTTTTTTTTAAGATTAAACCATCCCATGTCTCAAGCCATTAATCTCCCACCTTACTACTATTGATGCAACGCACGCTGGCGCTGTGAGCTCGGGAGGTGCTGTCGTACGTACCGCTGTAGTTCCTGGTGAAGTATATGTGGTAAGCGTTGTTACTTTTGTGAGCAGAGCTACTCCAGTAGCTCCCGTTAAAACCCTTGTTGCGCAGCGGAGCGCTGTTATAGAGATAGTAGCCAGCAGCTGCAAAGTTTGGTAACTTATCCTGTGTATGCATTTGATTAGTATGAACTACAGAATCAGCTCTACCCGTTACAGCCTGATGAAATTCCTGCCACTCCTCCACGGTCGGAACATGGTAACCAGACGGGCAAGGGTTATTAACTCCTCGTGCTCCTGCTCTCCACAACTCTAATTCTGAACCTGATGCTTTTTCACCATTCTTTACCCAGTTAGTGCTTCCATAAACAAACTTCCCTGCTGCTTCGCCTGTGTCTGTCCAAGTATCGGCTGGTTCAGTGGTAGTTTGTCTATTCCTAAACTCATGCCCATCACTCGCTCTCTGCCATTGGTATAATGAACCGTAGGTTCTATCATCTTCATGGGCAGCTGCGCCTGTTTTATTAACGGTAGGGTCAAAATTAGGACTATGGATGTTGGCGTATTCTGCTCCAAGGTTGAGGTTGAGCCATGTTTTAATATAATTAGTATCAGTTACAGTTGTAGCGCAATACACAAAATCATGCTTGCCATTATCTTTCCCAAATAATTTATCATATACTACTTTAGGGCATTTTCTTATCTTTTCTATGACCTCATTTGGATTTTCTACCGCACTCTTAATGTAATCATTTATCTCTTTATTTTTTATATCCCACTGTATGTCTTTAATCGACATTTTTCTTACCTTTTTGTCTTTTTCATCCCAAGTCAGAATCCAATCAACTCCGTATAATCTATCAACATCTTGTATGCGCAGGTCTCCTTTTTGGTCGTCTTTTGCGCTGATGTCTAGCATGGCTTTTGGCTCATCTGTGTTAATACCCACCTGAGCGGTGACCGCTACCGCTGATAATACGGCTAAAGAAAATAATAATTTCTTCATTTGTTTTATTTTTTTGGTTAATATTTTATTGATTTATCCTTTTCTTAATTAAATTTTTGCTGTTTTTTTGCTTCTTCATTTAGAAAGAGCCCCAACCCGTGAGGCTCTTCTTTTTGAAGAAATTACTACTCTCACACAGGTGAAAATAGAAAAACCGCACAAGATTTTCTTGCACGGCTTTGCGGTTCGCTCCCGAGGGGAAGCAATAAATTATTACAAGTTATTGATAATGAGTTGTTTAGCTCATTACTTGTGTGTGTGTGTGTGTGTGTGTGTGTGTTTACACTTTATTTTGAAACTCACAAATTTCATTTGTTAAAATTTAGTTATTTTTTTGTTAAAACTTTCCGTTGAGATTTTTTCTCTTTTCTCAACCTGCCCGCAAATGTATTTTACGTTTTTGAATTATGCAAATTTGTTTTTTTTTGAGGCAGAGGATTTTTTTTAAAGGCTTTAGAAATTTTTGAGAATTGCTGTTTTTTTGGTTTTCATCTTAGGAGAATTATTTTTTTCTGAAATAAATTTGAATCGGCACGCCCGAGAAGTTGAATTTCTCCCTTAATTTATTTTCTACAAATCGTTTGTAAGGGTCTCGTACATATTGTGGTAAATTACAAAATAGTGCAAATTGTGGTGTCTTGGTCGGTAATTGTGTGATGTATTTGATTTTGATGTACTTTCCCTTCACCGCAGGTGGTGGGCTGGTTTTCACTAGGGGGAGCAGCCACTCATTGAGTTGACTGGTTTTGATTCTTTTAGATCTGTTTTGGTAGACTTCCATCACCACTTCTACCGTCTTGTGTATACGCTGTTTGCTGAGTGCAGAAATGAATAAAATCGGCACGTCTGTGAAGGGGGAAATTTTTTGTTTAATCATTTTCTCCATATCTCGCATGGTATTGGTTTCTTTTTCTACCAAATCCCATTTATTAATCAAAATAACGATGCCTTTTCGATTTTTTTGAGCTAGATTAAAGATTTTCATGTCTTGCGATTCCACACCTCTTTCGGCATCAATCATTAAGATGACGACATCACTATC
Organism: Candidatus Ornithobacterium hominis; assembly: GCF_951229915.1. Taxonomy (GTDB): domain Bacteria; phylum Bacteroidota; class Bacteroidia; order Flavobacteriales; family Weeksellaceae; genus Ornithobacterium; species Ornithobacterium hominis. Next base: position 1,213,070 of record NZ_OX579588.1, read on the forward strand.
TTCAATCGCACGGATGGCACGCATCACAGCGTAGAATTCTAAATCTTCTTCTACTTTACTTTTTTTGCGCATTCCAGCAGTGTCTATCAGCACAAATTCATGCCCAAATTTGTTATACAAAGTTTCTATAGAATCACGTGTTGTCCCTGCAATGTCTGTCACGATGTTACGCTCTTCACCCAGCAAAGCATTGGTGAAAGTCGATTTCCCGGCATTGGGTCGCCCGGCAATAGTAATTTTAGGCAAACCGTCAAACGGGTCTTGATGTTTTTCTTCTGGGAATTTTTCTACAATGGCATCTAACAAATCACCTGTCCCCGAACCTTGAATGGCTGAAATCGTGTAATATTCTGAGAAACCAAGTTCGTAAAATTCTACGGCATCCATTCGGTTTTTGTTGCTATCAACTTTGTTCACTACCAAAAAAACAGGTTTATTTGTTTTCTGATGAAGGAGAAGCGCCACTCTTTTGTCCATAGAAGTAACGCCCACTTGATTATCAACTACAAAAATAATGACGGTCGCTTCTTGAATGGCTAATTCGACTTGTTTGCGAATTTCACCTTCGAAGACGTCGTCAGAACCCTCAATGTACCCGCCAGTATCTATCACGGTAAAGTCTCGCCCGTTCCAGTCAGATTTGCCGTAGTGGCGGTCTCGCGTAACGCCCGATACGCTATCTACGATGGCTTCTCTCTTCTGGAGTAGGCGGTTGAATAAAGTGGATTTCCCTACGTTGGGACGCCCTACGATGGCAACAATGTTTGACATGTGCATAGAATTTAATGCAAAAGTATTGATTTTATATGAATCAAAGATTTTTATTTTTTTTGAAGGCTTTAAAAAAACTGACTTAGCCTATACAGTTTTTTTTTGAAATCAGAGGCTTTGCTAATTAAGCCAAGTTTTGAGTTTGCTTAAATGCATCATTTTCAGTCAAATTCTCAAAAGTAATGTTGTAGCACGAAGCAGAAAGTTGATTATAACGAAAGAATAGAAAAATATTTAATGACTTATTCATTTAAGGAAAGTTTAATGAAATTTAAATTATAAAGATTGATTTTAGATTAAAATTTTAATAAACACTATATTTGTGGCAATCAAAAACAATGATATGAAGTGTGGAATCGTAGGATTGCCCAACGTTGGAAAATCAACTTTATTTAACAGTTTATCAAGTGCTAAAGCGCAATCAGCCAATTATCCGTTTTGTACGATAGAACCTAACTTGGGCGTTGTGCAGGTGCCAGATAATCGTTTGGCGGTTTTAGAAAAATTCGTCAATCCAGAGCGTGTCGTCCCTGCCAATGTAGAAATTGTAGATATTGCAGGTCTGGTGAAAGGTGCAAGTAAAGGTGAGGGCTTAGGAAATCAATTTTTAGCAAATATCCGTGAATGCCAAGCAATTATTCACGTCTTGCGTTGTTTTGAAAATGACAATATTACCCACGTGGAAGGCAATGTGAACCCGATTCGTGATAAAGAAATTATTGATACCGAATTGCAATTAAAGGATTTGGAAACGGTAGAAAAAAGATTAGAAAAAATTAAAAAACAAGCCAAAACTGGCGATAAAGATGCTAAAATTGCAGCAGAAGTTTATGAAATCACGTTAAAGCATTTGGAAGAAGGAAAAAATACCCGCCAATTGGAGTGGGCTGAAGCTCAACAAGAAATTTTTGATGACTTGCATTTGCTGACGGCAAAACCTGTTTTGTATGTGTGCAATGTAGATGAAGCTTCGGTAAAGTCTGGAAATGATTTAGTAGAACAGGTAAAAGAAGCCGTGAAAAATGAAAATGCTTTGGTAATTATGCTTGCAGCACAAATAGAAGCTGACATTATGGAGCTTGAAACTTATGATGAACGCCAAATGTTTTTGGATGAATTAGGCTTGGATGAGCCTGGGGTAAATCGCTTGATTAGAACAGCTTATAAACTTTTAAATCTTCAAACTTACTTCACCGCTGGGGTAAAAGAAGTGCGTGCTTGGACGATTCACAAAGGTGATACAGCACCACAAGCAGCGGGTGTAATTCATTCTGATTTTGAAAAAGGATTCATCCGTGCAGAAGTTATACATTTCTCTGATTATGAACAATATGGCTCTGAAAGTAAAGCCAGAGAAGCTGGGAAATTAAGCATTGAGGGGAAAGAGTACATTGTTCAAGATGGTGATATTATGCACTTTAGATTTAATGTTTAAATAAATCTTTAAATTCAAAAAATTAAACCTGAAAAAAAAGATATTATACATTAAATTGTGAAAAATAATCTAAAGTATGAATTGAATTGTCCAATATCATAATTTTATACCTAATGAGTTAGGTTTAATTTTAGAATATTTGAAAATGATTGATGGAATTTGGTGCTTTATATTTTATTGATACCGTATTTTATTTAACAAAAAAAATTAAAAATAATAAACAATGAGTGAATTAGTAAATTGCCCAAAATGTGGCTCTGAATACACGTATGAAAATCCACCAATGATGGTGTGTACACAATGTTTCCACGAATGGAATCCAGATGAAGTTGCTGCCGAAAAGGCTAATGCTGGGAAAACTTTTGATGCCAACGGAAACGAACTTCAAGATGGTGATGATGTGATCGTCATCAAAGATTTGCCTGTGAAAGGTGCTCCAAAACCCGTGAAGGCAGGAACTAAAGTTAAAAACATCAGAATTGTGGATGGCGACCACGATATTGATTGCAAAATTGATGGTTTTGGGAAGATGGGGTTAAAATCTGAATTTGTGAAAAAGGCTTAGATTCTATTTATATTTAGTTTTTTTTTAAGGCTTAAAAAAATTAAGCCTTATTTTTTTATTTATGAAAAATAGTGGTGTGCTCATTGCAAAGTTTTATAATCCGTAAAACGAAATGTGCAAAAATTCAAAACGAAATGTACATTTTTTAACTAATTAAGCCCAGCAAATCGCTGGGCTTATTCTTATACATTTAGTTCAAATTTTACTTTTTTCCCGCATAGCAACTCTTCTGTTTTGCTGAGGTTGTTCTCGTAAATGTGGACGTTACCGAGGTTGAGGGTAATGCTCTTGAGCGGCAGTTTTATCTGTCTGCTGATTAAATACAGATGATAAATATCGGCTGGCAAACCCAAACTCGCATCGCTGGAACGCTGGTAAGCACTTACTACTAATTTTCCCGCATCTATCTGAAACTGAATAAGCGATAAACACGGCTGTTGGTTGCTTTCGGTATCGTTTTTACCGAGAAACAAAACGTAGTTCTTGCTGTTTCTCTTCTCTTTGTTGATTTTCTTGATGAGGTCTGGCAATTGCTCAAAATACGTGGGATATGAATTGACCAAAATAGGGCCACAATAGTCCCACCAGTTTATTCCAGCTTCCTTGTAACGCTCTGTTAAGCGTTCGCCTTGTTGGAACAGCTCCAGCTCGTTTCTGAGCTTCACACGAGCGATGCCGTGCGTTTCAAATATCTCTAAAAGGTATTTGATGTTTCCTTTTTTGTTTTCTTGAATTTTACCTTTTTCAAGGATTTTTCTAAAATTTTGTAATATTTATTCATGTTTTTTAGTTTTTTCTTATTTTTGCTCTACCACACATTTAACCAAAAAAAGCCACAGGAACAGAAGACTTTTGTCCTCCGTAGCCTGTGGCTCTCGTTTAAATGTGTGGTAACTTTAAAGCGGAGGACTTTTATACACTACCTCCAAGTGTTTAAATGATATTTAATTCGGTTTTAAATACTTTTTAAAGCAGCTTTAAACGCCATGTTAAATAAGCTAAAACACTTAATAAAAACCCAAAGAAATAAATCCAAAAATTAAACTGAATACCTTTCAATTCTTTTGTTTTTTCCTTCTTTTTAACTTGCCGTCTATCTATACTTTCAGACTCAACAAAAACTTTACTTTTTTCGTCTTTTTTTTCTTGAAAAGTTTGATTAACTGATTGATTATTTGCATCTTTACTTCGTAAAAGCACTCCACCTGAAAGAGTTATTTTCTCAACCACTTTGCCGTTCAACTCATGCGTGTATGTAAGCGGAATTGAATCGTTTAAGCTTCTTAATTCAAATTTTGAATTTTCAAAGAAACTTTTTTGATTAAAGGCTTGATTGAGTGCTATTTTTGCTTCAATTAAACTATCTAACTTTTCAATTTTTGTTTGCTGTGCTTGATATTCTTCTTGCTGAACCCTTACTTTTTTAGTTCCGCAGGAAAAAAGAAAAAGCAGACTAAATAATAACATAGCCTTCTGCATCTTTTCTTAAGTTTTTCAATGATTGAACAGAGTGCCCAAATGTTTTCTGAAAATGTGGCATATCCCTGAACGTTCGCCAATCGCCACCCCATTCCCAGCCGTGGCGTTTGAAAATGAGAACAACCTCCATCCAGTCGGCTTGTTTATCGCCGTCCCAGTCTGCTTTTACGTCCCAGCTCGCAGACTTTCCGTCTATGATAAGCGCCATATCTACAGCAAGGGCGTAATTGTGTACACTGCTTCCGCCACGTGCATTGGTTACCCGTTTGCCTGGCTTGGTTCTGCCTTGTGCATAGAGTGCGTTTTGCTCCGCAATTGTTCGGTATCCCTGTGTAATCCTGAGCTTTGCTCTTCCTGTAAGTGCCCTGTCGCATTCTTGAATGATTTGTTCTAATTCTGGCCTGATTTTAGGGTGTAATTTCTCCACTTTCTCTCTTGTGGGCTTATCCTGTATCATTTTTTTATTTTCAGATTAAAATATTTTTTAAGGCTTAAAAAATTTCTCAAAATTCTCCTCTCGGTGTTTGATTCTTTTATTAATCCAGTGCTCGCAGTGATTGGGGACTGACTTGTCTAATTTGTCTACCAATTTTCTGAGTTTTTCGCCTTTTTCAGAAAGGGTTTTAGCTCTTGAGTTCTTGCCTAAAACACTAGATATGGTTTCTTTCCTATGCCCGAAGTGGTGGATTGAATTCGGGGTTAAAAGCTTGCGGTTTAGTAATGTTTTGAATTCTGAATTTGCAAAAACGTCTAAATTCACTGCCGATTTATAATCATAACCCTTTGTACTTCCATATACTTTACGCACGGCTCGTTTATTCCACCAAGTAAGTGGAAAAAATAATCCATAAGCTACTAGCCATAATATTTTATTTTTAATCCAGTTTTTCATGATTTTTTAAAGGCTTTAAAAATTTTTACTCAATAATGTCTTTGACTACTTCTTCTGTAGGTTCTTCCAAATTTTGGGTAGGGGCACTTCCTTCGTCAAATAAATTATTCTTATCATCAATATGAATTGAGTTTTGAAGAATGTCTTTTAAGGGAGTGGGGTTGGAATAAATCTCTTTAATGAAGTACTCATACGCAGGGTGTTTAATTGGGTTTCCTGCCTCATCTAACACAGGCTCTCCTTGCGGATTCCTTTCAAAAACTTCATAAGAATTATCTACTTTCCAGTCCCTGCCCCTTTGTCTTACTTTGTGTGTGAATTCAGGTAAAGGCTCTCCTTTTTGATTAAAATAGAGCATGTCTGCATCATGGTCAATGATTTTAAATTTTTCAGAAATGTTAGCCCCGAAGTAGTCAATTATTCTTATTAGCCCTGACTTTGGGTGATTGCTGATTTGTAGCTGAAATTGCCCTTTAAATTCGTACTTTGAGAGGTCTATTGTTTTTTTCATATTCTGTTAACTTTAACTTGTGTGATTTTTGCTTGTGGATTTTCAAATCTTAGTTTATAATTATCATCCCCTAACGTATATTGAGTTACATTTAAATTCCCATCTGGGAGTCCAAGATTTCCTATTGCATAAGGCGTGTAAGCTATTACAATAATGGAATTCTCTATTTTGTACAGATAATAATAATTCTTGTTGATGATGGATTTTCTGTAATGACCCAGCCCATACACACCTCCAGCCGAACCTAACTCAAGTCTGTTTATTCCATTCTGATTCTGGGTTTTTGTTCCATAAAAAGTGAAAAACCCAACGGCACTTCCTATTCTTTTGTGGTCTTCAACTAAAAATTTAATGGCTACATTTTCATTTTTTTTAAATATGAAATCCTTTGTTTCAGCCAGCATCACAGGTTTTAACTTGTCTGTAGTTTGGTAATAATTGTCCAGCTCTTTATTATACTTCAATTCAAATCCTCTCCCTTCATTTAGCAACTTTGCAGCTTCAGGTTTTCTGTTATCCAAAGTCTCAACCCTCCAAAAATTTTCAGGGACAGCCTCCCAACCCTCTTCACTTTTCCAGCTTTCTAATGCGTGTTGGATTTGTAGTTGATAGCTGTCAGGTTTAGTCCAGTTTGGGTATATATGGTTTACACTAACTTCTTGAGGAAAAGCAAACTGCAAATTCACAATGGGTAAATCAGTTTTTTTTGCAAGAGTCCCATCAGCATTGACTACGAGTTTTTCTGAAAAAGTTACATCTTCACTCTCTTTCAGGGAGATGTTTTTGAAGTCTAATCTTCCTTGCACGTCAATTTCTCTGATGACATTGGGCAAAATAGTTTGATTATTGTTAGACAGATTAGAGACTTCTTCAATTCCTAATTTCTCTCTCCATTTTTCTACATCATCCTCTGCGAGGTTTTCAGCTGTTTTATTTGCTTTGGTGGTTAAGTCTATGTTGTCTAGGAGGTTATCCACTTGGGCTTTTGTATAGCCCGTTCCTTGGATTGTTTCACCTCCTTTTTCATAGTCATGGGTAAGCACCCGCATAGCTCCAACTAGTGAAGTCTTTTCATCGTCACTTAGGTTGCTGGCATCTTTGAGTAGATAATTTTGCAACGAGCCGTCTGCGGATAAACTTTGCAGAAATTCATCCCAATTTTCAATAGCGTTTTGGGGGATTTTTTCGTCTTTGTGCCAGTAAGAGTCCATCCAGTTCCAGAACTGCTCTTGCGTGGGTTTTAGGAAATTCCTAAACCAGCTTTTGATTGTATTTTTATCTGTCTTTGCCATTTTTCTAAATTCCTTTGAACATGATGAATGCTAATGTGTAGTAAGCTGGGCGATTGTCAATCGGTTGAGCCTCACCGTTAAGCCCTCCAGCACTTTGAGTCACGCCTGAGAGTGTTATAAATTCGCTGTCGGTTTTTGAATTTCTATAGTAAATGTACCTGTTGTCATCATCAGATTTAGCAGGACCTGAAAGGCTCTCACCTACGTACTGTGTGCCACTAACGGCTTTTTTGCGGATGGTCTTTTCAATATAATAAGCATCTTTGAAGCTATGTGAGTGCGAACCATGGGCACTAAAATCGTGCGAGTGTGGCGGCATGTTAACCGCTTTCAGTGTAATACGATCTTCACCACCTCTTGTGCCTAAATCATTTTGATTTTCAGCTCCACGAATGAATTTATTTCGCAAGTCAGGCGTTCCGTTCTGCCCATCACACAACACCCAACCTGCAGGAATTTCATTGATTTTCCCGCTCCACATGGATATTAAACCCACGGGCGTTAATGCTTTTTGTAATATTTTGATAGGTGTAATTCTTGTGAAATTCGCCCAGGGATAAACTGTAGTTCCGTTGCCAAATTGGGCTTTTCGCACCACTTCTACATCTCTTGCTACACCATCCTCAAACTGCTTTTGCGTGCGAGTTTCTACAATCACAACATTTGTGGCCAAAGTCCCACCCGTGAAGGGTAAAATTTCACCATTAATATACACCGTTCCATTGCTGACTTGAGAGCCTGAAACTTCACATCCGCTCAAAATAGTCAAATCTCCTGCGATTTCGCCAAAATTTTGCATCAGCAATAGGCTTGCTTGCATAAAGTCGAGCGTATTCGTTGTTAACGGGAAACCGCCTGTTTGTTGTACGTTTAATTTATTCATATGATTTCATATCTTTTGGATGCTAAGCGATAGAAATCTATCAACGCTCGCATTTTGTTTTTATCAAAATTTAAATCCGATGGAACGTGAACGTAAAAGTCCACACCTGTTTTTGCGTATGCCGATTGCCTGTGCAGGTAAGTCGGGTTGTTCACCGCTTCTGCATTTAGCCATTTGGGTTTATTTTCTCCTTCTGTATAGATGTAGAAAGGTTTTGCCCCAGCTCCGTTATCTATTCTAATTCTACGCAACTGTGAGTCAAATTCATCGTTCAACACTTTGCGTAGATAGCACACCTGCCCGTTGTGTCTAAGCTTGTATAAATTTTGCATCCTGTTATTGTGCCATTCAGCATAGAGCTGAGCGATTGGGAAAATAAGCACACGCAGCCACGCCTGCATTTTCTTTTTTCTGAGAAAAGTTGGCGTCAGTAAAACGCTTAGTTTATTAAAATCTATTTCAGTCCATTTAGACATAATTTATTGTGCTTAGTGTGTTAGGTTCGTCATTATTATCAAAATTCACAGTGAAATAGCCCGAAACAGGTATTTTGCTCATGTATATATTGTCATAGCTGCCGTAGGTGTTCACTTCTGCATCTATCCACGCCGTTTGGGCGTTATTGGAAACTAAATCCAACACCCCTGGAGCTGCCAAAATCTTTTCTTCTAATTTCTGTATAGAAAGTTCACCATTGAATGGAAGCTCTTTCATAAATGCTTGTATAGCTTCTTTTACGGGTTCTTTTCCGTTTAAAATATTTACGCCGTTTTCGTTCAAAACCAAAGGGTCTCGTTTGATGGTTAAATTTAGCTTGAGCAAATCGGGCAGATAATTAATAATCGTCAGCTTCACGCCAGCATCACGGATTTCATTCATGTAATGGTCAAATGAGGCTTTCACGTTTTCAGTTCCATTTTGTCCGTCTGAAATGGGGGCGAGTTTTCCTGTTTGATTTTCTCCTGCAATTTTGACGATAAGGCGGCTTTGGTCTTCGCTTTCTACTATTGCGGCGTATTTCACCAGCTTTGCTTTTTCGATTTCTTGGAGTGTTGCGTTTTCGGTATCAAATACATCTGAGTCTGTTTTTAAATCAAACCCATACAAGAAAGCCAAAGCTTTGTTTCTGTACCAGCGTGCCGTGTGTGGGCTTTGTTGGTATAATTCTGTGGTTAGCTCGGCCTTATGTTTATCAAAAAGCATCTCCAGTGTCCAAGCACAGAAAGCGACAATGTATATCCATAGCCGCCAAATTGCCGTGCGGCTGGTGGAGTTCAAATCTGCTAATGCGGGTTCGCTCTGCTTGATTTGGTGCATTTCTGCTTGTATTTCTTCTATGGTTCGTGCCATTTTATGTTATTTTTTTTTAAGGCTTTATCCTATCCCCAGCCCTTTCCCAAGGAAAGGGAGTTGACGTGCATTTAAAAATCTCATTTTTTTTAAGGCTTAATTTTTTTTAGTTAAAAGAAGGTTTTTTTTAAGGCTTTAGAAATTTTTCTAGTTTGCATTTAATGCGTTCAGCTTGCTACTTTAAAATCATGATTAATTGCCCAAGCGCTTATGCCTTCTTGTATTTCTTCAGTACCATTATCACCTGCAGTGATCACTTGTATCGCCGTGGCTGGTTGTATGTTTTTTGCTGTGTAATAGTTGTATATATCATTATTTTTTGTCAAATCATTTGGAATGTTTAAACGGCTCCCAATAGCCAAATCATCGGTAAGGCTAATGCCGTTTGCTACTGCAATATCAAAAGCATTTTCTACGCTGCCTGTGTGTTGCAGGGCGAGGTCTAATAGGGATTGGTTATGTAGGGTGGTTATTTGCATTCTCTTAGTTGTTTATTTTCTTTGCGTAATTGTTCATTTTCAAGCTTCAGATTTGCTATGATTCTTTTATGTAAAGCAATTTCATCTTCTAACAGACGAATTTTTCTATCGTGCATCACCTCAAATTCTTTGTATTTATTCTCATACCGCACGCTTAAATCATCCAGCATATTTTGATACAACTTTACACGCTTCTCATCATTCTCTGTTTCCAGCCCCTTCACCTCTGCATTATTTCGCTTTCTACCAAATAACCACCCGAAAAATCCACCTAAAAAAGCAGGAGCTACATAGCCTAAAATATCTCTTACTATTTCAAAATTTTCATACATCACACTTCTATTTTTAAATTTTTATAATCAGGCTCAAAATCAATGTTAGGGGATTGGTAACCATCATAATTCAATTGTATTCTTAAATCTCTTTTAAACCTTACTGGTTTGGTGTTTGTTTTCAAATAATTCTGAACTCCAAAGCCAAGCGTTGGGTGTTGTTTGTATTCTCCTGGTTGTGCAATTACAATATGTTCTACATGCTGCATATCACTTTCTTCTATCAGAAAGTCACCATTTCTGAAGATAAGCTCACCCAAAGCGTCAACTTGTATGTCTCTTCTGCTATTCATTCAATAAATTTGACACACGAGTTGGATACACATTTTCAAACTTCATTTTCATTGCTTCTGCCAAAGGAATTACTTGTGCAGCTCCAGCTTTTGTGGCCGTTTGTTTTAAATAATCACAGAGCAACTTAAGATCATCAATCAAATCATTCAACAAAGCTTTTAGATTTTCAGATTCCGTGAGAAACTTCAATCTGCCATCAGCCATCTCAAACTCGGCTCCTTTCACTTTATAGAAAATTCTTTCAACTTCTGTCGTCTGCACAATAGCTGTTTCTTGCTCTTCACCATCAACAACCAGGCAAAGCACTTCGCTTCCTATCGCAGGAACTACTAATAAACCACTATCAAAATTACCTTCAATAGCCTGTAATCGAACGTCTTCTAAGTCTGAAAGATTACCATCTCTTTCAACTTTACATACATTTCCATTTACTTCTACTACTTTTCCAACCGTAGCATTTATCTTGCTTTTAGCTATCTTTCTGATAGCTTGATTAAAAACTTCTGTCATAACTTGAAACTGATTTTATTTTTTCTTTTCACGCCTGTTGTAGCATCTGCAGTGAGGGTTACAGCTTCCACAAAATACCTCCCGTTTCTATATTTATTCGTATAATTCGGGTCTTCTAATTGGATTGAATCTTGTGCCTTTACGCGTGGGATTAACCACCCATCCACACTTCCATTATAACCTTCAAAGACTTGACTGTCATGTTGTTTTTTCACCCAATCATTTAGCTCGGTTTGAGTCAATCCAACTGGAGCATGAACTGTAACCTCCCCGTTTATATTTTCACCATATTCAGATTTTAGCTTTTTGCTTGTACCTTTTTGTAGTGATACAGCAATGAACTTTTTTTGTCTTTTTTCTTTGCTCAAGTACTTCAAATCAGAGCTTTCACGGATGTTTCTGCCAAAAACAAAATCATGATTGCTTGCTGGCTTCATATCAATCAATAAACCAGCGTGTAATACCTTGCCTTTGAAATAGCATCGTATGCCATACTGTTCTTTGAGTGCAGTTATCACTTCATAAGGCGTAGCATTATTAATCATAAACTTGCCAAGATTGACGTCTAATGCTTCAATATCATACGCAGGTGCTATAAATTTTAGTAACTCTTTCAAACTAATTTTTGAAAATGTTTTACTTAATTTATTAGCCTTTTTGAGTTGATACATTTCATCTTCACATTCAATAAGAAGAGGAATCTCTGCACCTATCTCGGTAATGTAACCTTCAAACTCCGTATCTAAATTACCGTTATAGCCAACTTCAATTTTAATTGCATCTCCTACGTTTATGGACTCTAAAAGATTTTTACCATAAAAAGATAAACCGCTATTTCCTTTGCGTGCATTTTTAAACTCTCTTGGTAAAGTGACTTTTGCTGCATCAGAAAATTTCTCAATGCTATTTTCTATCCATAATGTTTCCAATACATCAAAAACAATGTTTTCGGCAATGGTAATTTTAAATTCTATGTTAAAGAATAAATACGGCATTATTTAGGTTTATTTAGATACCAATCAACTTCTTTTATACTGCTTGCTGAAAATGAAAACTGAATCGTGTCCATAAATCCCTCCACATGATTAATGTCTATACTATTGAGATAAATAGTATCAATTTCTTTATCTTCAAGCTGAACCCCTGAAACTGGAATTACATTATTCACTTCAAATAAGCGATGTAATTTCGTAATCAATTCTTCTGGGTATCGCCTATTTTGGACATCAATTAAAATACCTCTCATATTCAATTGCCAAGGGCGTGTTCCCCAGCGTTCTACAACAATATTATCACTCCCAGACACTTCTGTTTCAATAAGTTGTTTTTCTCTATTGAAATCTATCATTAGCGGTGGAGCGAAAACATTTTTAAAATCACCTTCCAGCATTTTAGAAAATTTAAACTCTTGCATGCCAGGAGGGCTCAAGACAACATCTTCAAAAGATTCGTCATAATCCCCATACAATTCAATGCCGTAATCTTTGCCCTCTTGTGTTACTACAGCGTTGAGCATTTTGCTTCCTGCAACGTGACCAAATGCCGCCGCATATCTTTCTGCCAAATTGATTACAATTGAGTTACTCATTGAATTTTACGCTTAATATTCCTTGTTCTCCTAACCATTTTAACTGTGCCAGCTTCATGACCCAAGTCTCATCATCCAACTGCTCGGGAAATGGGATGTGTAGAAAAAGCGACATTAATGCATCAGCTTTCAGATACAAATCCCCGTCATTTTTATAGCTTAGACCCGAACAACTATCTAAAGCTTCCCGAACTTTCCCTGCCTTACTGGGATTAATTCAGTGATTAGCCCTGCCGCAGCAAAGAATAGCCCGTCATCATTCAACACTTCTTCTTTGCCGGTCACTAAGCTGTTTTTAACCAAAATTTCTTGCCCTTTTTTAGGGTCTGAATTCATGAATTTCATTGCTTGTCCCACAACTGAACGGGAGGGTACCACTGCCAAAACCTCCATTTCATTTTCGTTGTAATCATCCATTGGCAAAATCAGCGAACGGAGTTTGTTTCCGTACTGCTTTTTCAATTGCTCTTTTACTTCTTTTGATACTTCTTTTATCATTGTTTAAATAATGTTTAAATTTAATTTTAAGCGTTACCTTGTTCCACATTTAGCTTTACATCCAATGCAAACAAATCATAAGCATATTCAAGCCCCATATCGCCTGTAACCTCTCGACCTTCTTTTTGGAATTTCGCAACGACTTTATCTACTATGATTTCGTTGAAATCATTTGCAAACTCGATCGTCATGGTGAAAGGTTTTAGGCTTAGTAAATTTCCTTTTGCAGCTTTTTCAAGCGGAGCTACATCACCCATCATCAAAGTCATAGATGCTTGTGGAGTTATTTTTCCTTTGCTCCAGCTGCTTGGTTTTTCGCCAAGAGTATGATTTACTTGATGTTCCTGTTCGTTTCCGTAACTTACAGATTTCACGTTAATTGGTACGCCATTAATTTGCACGGTAACATCCGCACTATCATAGGCTTTCCCATTTCTATTTATATCTGCCATCAGTCTCTAACTTTTAAGTTTAATATTCCTTTAATTTCGCCAATTACGCCTTTGGGTACAATTTTGTAATTGATGCGTAAAATCCTTTCTACCAATAAATCACTATCTTTATCCACCATGGTTTTACCATAAGTGATTTCGCCTCTTGATTGCATATCAGAAAAAACTTTATCACCAATATCTTCCAATGCTACTAAAGTTCCTTTACTTAGTTTTCCGGTAGATTTATCAACATTCCAGGTGGTTTTCACCTTTGGCAAATAAGCTTTCCTTAATTCACGAACTGCCTTATCTGCCACACGCCCATACGCTACTGTAAATTCATTCATAGAATTATCTACATCTACAACGATTGGCGTTGATGTATGGTCATTATTCCATCTTACGCCTGCTAACCCTGGATAGGTAACACCAAATACATAACCTTTTGTTTCAAGTGTTTGCAGCTCTGCGTATGATTGTGCATTGGTTTTATGGTTAGATAATCCAGGTTCAATCCACCTTTTACGCAAAGGGTCTGTTAGATTGAACTTTTCGTTATCCCCTATGTTTTCATAAACTTTTGCTTTAGAGCAAACACCCAATGCTGTTCCCACAGCTGCATACTTTTGATTTTTCCCTGTTCTACTTTCTGCATAGAGCCAATCTTGACCAATAACTACACTTACTTTATCGGCCTGCAGATTATCATCCAAATTTCTCAAATCCGCTACAGAGGAAGCATTTCCTCCATACGCATAGCCCTCTAAAAAAATTTGACAAGGCATATGATTTTCATAAGCCCATCCATACAATGTTTGCGCAGCTGAAATAGCATTGTAAACATCTGCAGGGATTCCATTGAGCATTGCTGTTTCGCCCTCCGTAGCAGGATTCGCAGCTATAGCCAACTGTCTGATTTCACCACGAGCATGTGCTAATAGATGTTTTGAGGCTTCCAAAGATTCACTCATGCTCTTAGCTCTTGCCACCAACATGATGTGAAGTGGCGTGCCGTTGCCTGCCTCTTGGTAAAACTCATACAAATGTTGAAAACAAACCAAATTATTTGCCTTATCAAATGCTGCAGTGATTCCTAAATTTTCTACATCATACAAATTATAGACAGTAGTCGGAGCGTCCAACGCAAGGTTTTCGGCTGCTACCGCCCCAATGATAATGCCACTTATAGCATCATCATTGGCTATGCGGTTGGGGCCCAACTGCCCCTTTTGTATATCTACTCCTTTAAGATTCGCCATTTTCGTTTTCTTTTAATTCTTTTAACCTAATTTCAAGTGCTTCTTTAGCTCCTTTCCTGTCTTGTCCTTTATGCTCATCAATGATGAGTTGTTCAATGAATGGAATTTCATTAATGGCTTGAATGGTAAACTTTATATCCGCAACCGACTGGTTCAATATTTTTTGAGTATCCACACGCTCTTTTGGTTGCATGTTCAACTTCAATTTTCTTTCAATAGTCATAATCTTTTCATCAGCTTTCACTGAATTTTGAGCTAAACTTTTGTTAGAAAAAAACTCACCTCGTTCATTCATATACAATACCTCAATTTTGGGGTTGTTTTTAAAAATGAATTCTGCTGTTTTTGCTTGTGTTGTTGTCATTTTCTCACATTTTAAACAGTTGCTGAAACAATAGCACCCATAGCACGCTGTTTTCTTGGCAACACAATATAATTGTGCCTAATGTTGTAGAACCAAGATTGTTGTTGCGTTCCTGGTTTGTCTGTGTAGTTCTTTGTCAATCCTGCTGCTTTGAACATATCTGGTGCATAAAATGCAACCGAACCTTGAAAATCACCATCATCTGGTAATGCACCAAAACTTTTCTTAGTCAATGATGCAACGGTGAAATATGGCGAATCAACATACCAATAGACTTTAAATCCGTATAATCTTCCATTCAACAACCCTCCAACTTCATCATTGAATTGCCCAGAAAAAGAAGTTTTGCCAATAGCATCCTCCAGCAAGTCATTGTAGTGATCTGAACACAACACAAGGATTCTTTTATCTGCAGGAATCTTTTGTCCATCAAAGGCTCTTTTCAATTGCAAAATATCTTTCAAAATCATCTTTCTGCGTCCAGTACCATCGTCCTCTCCCGTAGTTGTAACAATAGGCGTTGAAGTAGCACTTGTGGCTGGGGCGAGTGCGTGCAACGCTTTGTTATGTTTCACTCGCATTACAGCATCCTTATGCTTTTTCTGCACTAAACGAATTTTATCGTAAGCAATGAATTGAATTTCATCATCCGTTACTTTTGTTGCCTTAGTTTGATACTTGTCCAAACTGATAGGAATATCTTTGTCTGTTTGCTGTGCAAACCCAATAGGGTATGTAGAGTTATTGATTAAAACCTCTGGATCAGCTCCAACATCAACTAAATGAATAACCTCATTTTCGCCTACTGTGGCACTTACAAAGCGGGATTCATCTGGAATTTCATTTAAAAACGTAGCATCTTCAGTTGCTCTAAAATCCCCTACCAAAACATCTGTCCAAACCTCTTGATTCAATCCTTCCATCATAGAACCTTTTGGGGTAATATTAGTCCTTGTCACTAACTGTGCACCTGTTCCCAGAGCAAACAACACAAGCCCCATCATGAGTCCGTTTACCTCAAAGTTTAATTGAAATAAAACCCCAACCAATAGTGACAATAGTAAATTCATTACGATTGCCGATTTTTTTAATCTTTTAGAATTTTTCATTTTATTTTCTGAATTTATTGTTTAAAAGTTCATTGTATGCATCTTTGTCATTTACCGCCAAAGCCTCTAAACCACGTGGGTCTTTTTGTTGCCAATCGTCCCAAGTCCAAGATGCTTTTGCTGAATCAACACTGGTGTTTCCTGCATTTTTTATCATTCCTGAAATGCCTGGAGCTTGATTTTTAGGTGCTGTGTCTATCACTTGAGCTAATGCCTCTAATCCAGAGGTCTTCCCAATATTGATTAAAGCTTCTTTTTTATCGTCAGAAACTTTATTTTCTTTCGCATAAGCTTCCACAAAGGCCTTCACTTGTTCTTCTTTAAACTCCTGCAAGGAATTTTCAGCATTTACTCTTGCTTGATTAGATTCGTTTAGTTCGTTTTGTTTTTCTGCAAAAACGTCTTTTAAAGCGTTTAGAACAGCCGTGTCTGAACTATCAGCAGAAACTGAATTAAGCTGAAACGCGGCAATAATCATTTGTTTCATTTCTGTATTATTTGAATTTTGGTTATAAAATTTTTCAGATTCGGTATTAGTGAGTAGTTGAGCATAAGCGTTATACATTTGCTGTTCTCCCATTTCTCTTGGATTTTCAACGGGCATAGCGGGTGTTATTCTTGCAGGTATTACATGTTTTACTAAACCTATTTCTTTAGCTTCTTGGGCAGAAAACCAATTATCGCCATCCAAGAATTTCTCCACTTCATTTAGAGGTAGATTGGTTTTTGCCATTAGTTTTTCAACAAAGTTCCGCTGCATCATTCGCAGTAATTTGGCAGCACTTTCATGGTCTTTAGCATTTCCTCGCCCTCCAGAACTTGGGGCGTGTAGCATGATAAATCCATTTTCTACAATGCTCACATCATCAACTGCTGTCAAGAGAATACCTCCCATAGAAGCAGCGACACCGTCAATGATTAATTTTGGCTTTGTAGCGTTTAAGATGTTGAATATTAAATTTCCGTCAAATACACTACCTCCATACGTGTGCAGCCTTACGATTACTTCATCATAGACCTTTGCCAATCTTTCGTATTGATATACGAACTCCAAACCATCACCATCGTAGATGGTTCCGTATGCTTTCAGTGTATTTTTTTCCGTTAGAAAAATCATATTATCAAATCAATACCGCAAACATAGAGAGTGACTTCACACTTTTATAGAAATTAAGCAAGCCTTGCAACTTTTTGAATGACAATGTCTTATATGATTGAATTTTGTATTAAAGTGTTTTTATGTCTAAACGAATACATACCAAAAAAAAGGCAAAATCTGATCTCAAAGAGATTTGCGAAAAGCTATTTATAGAAACTGGCTTATCTGCTAAGGCTTTGGCAGATACCTACCCAGTATCCGAAGTTACTATCTCCAAATGGCGGAATGACACCTCAAAAGACGGCAAAACTTGGGATGAAAAACGTAGAGATTTTTTAACGGCTCCAGCCAACATCAAGCAAGTTCTAATGAATGAGCTTAAAAGTGTTGCTGAAGGCAATGAAGCATCTATCAACGTGAGAGAACTGGCGGCTATTCATAAAGTTGTAGAAAGTTTTAGTGATAAAGTAAATACACAAATTGTTTACAGTGTATTCAAAGAATTTGATAACTGGATGGCAGACCAAGACCCTGATTTGGCTTTGCAATTCATTCATTATCATAAACTTTTTTTAATCTATAAAGCTGAAAGAGAATGAGTGAAATATTCAGCAAGCAGCTGCAGAAACTTATTGAGGGCTATGATGAACACTGCAAGCAGCTTGAGAAAAAGACTAAACTTAACTATAGCCACAGAACACCACAAGAGCGTAGAGATTATCGTAATTGGCTGGAAGAGGATTATGTGCGTTGGTTTGAAGAGATGTTTCCACAATATGCCAAAAAGCCTTGTGCGTGGTTTCACCGTGAAATGGCAGAAAAACTCATTCACAATCCTATTTGTTTTCTTTTAGGTGAAATATACCGCTCTGGAGCTAAATCTGTTCATTTAGATTTAGGTATCCCTTTATATCTATATGTTACTGGTGAACTGCATTTTATGCTATTGGTGGGACAAACAGAGCCAAAAGCAAAAAAGCTCATTAGAGACATTCAAAGCCAGCTGACGCATAACCAGCGATTTATTTACTTTTATGGGAAAAAACATAAAAATGGAGACTGGGCAGACGGGGATTTTAAGACCGCAGACGGCGTTAAATTCATGGCTCTGGGTGCTGAGCAATCTCCAAGAGGTTTAAGGGAGGAGGCAGAACGCCCTGATTACATCGTTGTAGATGATGTTGACACACGACAGCGTGTGCGAAATGAAAGGTTAAGCAAAGAGCTTTTTGATTACGTATGGGAAGACCTCGTAGGTACTTTTGATGAGGGCGGAAGCAGACAACGCTTTGTTTGTGCTAATAATAATTTTCACAAAAATACCTTAATCAACCAGCTAAAAGAGCATTTTCAAACGCTTAATGAACGTTTGACGGCCGAAAATCTACCCAGCCATTATTACACTATTACGGTTCCTGCAGTTAAAAGCCTTGAAACTTTTGAACCCAATTGGCCAGAAAAAACAAGCGCCAACTACTGGCGGAAAAAATACATTGAAAAGCCATATCGCTCATTCATGCGAGAATACATGCACAAGCATATCACAGAAGGAGCTATATTCAAAAATGATGAAATTCAGTATAAAGAAATGTTGCCATTAGAGGTCTATGATGCATTGATTTTTTATGGCGATTTATCTTATAAAGATGCGGGCGATTATAAATCCATGGTTTTTTGTGGTAAGTACAAGCGTGAATTTCATGTGATTGATGCCATTGTGAGGCAAACCTCCAGGCACAATGTTGCTCTTTGGTTATACGAAACAGTAGAAGACAACAATCTTCTCAGTTTGAATATCTCATATATGATTGAAGGCTTGTTTGCTATGGATGAATTTGTAAACGATTTTGATTTGGTAGGTGACACAAAAGGCTGGTATGTTCCCGTTATCAGTGATGAAAAAAGCAAGTCTGGGAAATTTGAACGCATTGAAAGCATGCAAGGTTACTTTCAGCGTGGGAACGTTTGGTTTAATGAACAAAAAAAACGCTCTAATGATTTTGTAACACTCATAGAGCAGATTTTGGCTTTCCAAAAAGGGTCTGGCGCTCATGATGATGGGCCAGATAGTTTGCAGAGCGCTATCCAAAAACTGAACACAGCGGCAATTATTAATAAAATTCCACCTAAAACTATGAGTAGAAAAGAAATGGCAACCAGAAGTAAAAACAGATTTTAATTTATGGCATTTATCACAGAGGACGACTATAGTGCATTAGTCAAAAACGAAATTAAAAACATTTTGTTAGAGAATTATTCTGCCGCAAAATTATCAGCAGCAGAGCAAATGGCAATCACGCAGGTAAAAAACTACCTATCGGGCAGGTACAACACTGATTTAATCTTTGCCGCAGAAGGTAAGTTTAGAAATGCCCATATTGTCATGATTGTTATTGATTGCACGCTTTATCACTTGTACACATCTATAATCCCAGACAGAATGCCAGATATTCGCTCTGTGCGTTATCAAGATGCCGTTGATTGGCTCAAAATGGTAGGTAGCGGGCAAGCTGTGGCAGATTTACCTAAACTGAAAGATGAAAACGGACAGGAAATTACAGGCATGAAAATGTCCAGCAAATACAAACCTAATAATCATAGGTGGTAAACAACGTTTAAATAGCGTTTAAACTCAATTTTAAGCAACTTTAAAAGATGATGAATAGATGAACACGGAAAAAGGATTTAGAAGGGCAGAAAACGGACTTTATTTGCCTTTTGCTCAAAAAGCAGAAAAAGGAAAAGTGAATCCTAAAATAATTAATATTGTAAAGGGTTTCAAAGACCAATCACGCAAAGATATACAAAAATGGCGAAAAGCAATTCAAATGGCTCAATTGCCAGAAAAAGCAACACTACAGCCATACCATGATTTAGTAGATGATTTGCTCACAGATGGGCATCTGCAGTCTCAAATCGGCATTAGACTATCAGCAACGCTCAACACAGATTTTCATATCATCAACAGGAAATCAGGAGAAGAGAATACAGAGCTCACGCATATCTTCCGCCAGCAATGGTTTTTTGAATTAATTGAAACCTATCTCTGGCAAATTATAAGAGGATTCAAATTAATAGAATTTCAAGAGTTTAATTTAGATAAGATTAAACTTTATGAAATCCCACAGCGGCACCTTGTACCTACAGAGGGCAAAATAATCCCAGACCTTGGCAACCGTGACGCTTTTATTGATTTTAATGAACCTGCATTACAACCTTGGGTATTGCCTTTGGGTAAAATGGATAGTTTAGGCATCATCAACAATATTATCCCTTCTATCATCTGGAAAAGAAATGTAACGCAAAGCTGGGCTGAATTCTGTGAACGTTTTGGCATTCCGCTCATCACAGCTACCACCAATACACGAGACCAGAAATCATTGAATGATGTGCATGATATGCTCATTGGTATAGGTGAGGCAAGCGTGGGCACTTTCCCTATGGGAACCGATATTAAGTTTCACGAAGCTAATAGAACTGACGTATTTAAAGTTTATGCTGAATTTATTCAGTTAAATACGAATGATATTAGCAAACAACTGGTAGGTTCTACTATGCTAAGCGACCAAGGTACCAATCGTAGCCAAACAGAAGTGCATGAAAGAAGTTTAGACCACAAAATAGCTGCATCTGATAAAAGAGCTGTTATGTTCATGGTCAATGACCAGCTGATGCCTTTGCTCAAAACACAAGGCTATAAAATCAATGATGATGATGTGTTTGAGTTCAAAACAGCAGAACAAGAAATTGAACTCACAGAACTCTGGACAATTACAAGTGGACTGATTTCAAACGGCTATGATGTTGAAAGCGATTGGATTTCTAAAACATTTAACATTCCTATCAATGAAAAAAAAAAGACCAGTCCCACAGGAATAGTAGCACAAATTAAAGATGAACGCTATCCAAGTTATTGTGGATGCAATCATCATTTGCCCGCTGCAGCAAGTTTAGATATTTCAAAATTGTTGATAGAGCTCACCCGCCAATTGGCGGAGGCCTTATTCTATAAAAATGATTTTTTGGGCATACTGGGCAAAATGATAGCTGCAGAAGGCGTTGCTTTCACAAAAGCCATGATGCAAGGATTTGGCAAAGATGAGAGCTATACAGGCCCCGATAAATTGGTGATGCAGATGATGGAATATAATTGTTTTGATTTCGCATGCTCCAAAGCAGAAGAAAGGCACTACGCCATTGCTTCCCGATTGATTGATTATGAAAAAGGAATGCTCAAAAGCAAAAGCGAGTTTATACAGCAGTGCCTGAAGGATAATGAAAACCTAAACACCACCTGGCTAAAAACTGAATATGATTTATCCATAGCCGTAGGGCAAAATTCTGCTGCTTACGTGAGAGCCATCACAGACGCAAAAAACGGAGGCACACGCTATTACGAATACCAAACAGCAGGGGACAAGAATGTACGTGCAGCACATCAATCTTTAGACAGAAAAGTGTTTGATATCCTCTCGCAAGGAGACAAGGCAATATGGCCACCCAATGGCTATGGGTGCAGGTGCGAAATGGTTCCGCATAGTGGCGGAGCTCCTGTAACAACTTGGGATAAAGGAAAAGCCGTGCTAATGGCAAATGATAAATATTATCAAGGCTCTCAATTTGTTATCAATAGAGGCGACTTAAAACAAGTTTTTACCAACAAGCAATTTTACCGTGACATCAAAGGCTATCCTGAAAAAATTAACCAAATGACCTTTGATAAGTATGGCCTGGAAAAATGGGAAAATTTTAAAAATGATTTAAAGTCTATTAAATTAGATAAAACCATTACTGCAGAAAATGTAACCGAATTGTTTAAACCTGAAAAAGGAAAAGATTTTATGGGTTTTAGAGATTATTTAGATAGAAAAATTTTTATTAAAAAAGATAATTTTAATCATCACGTATCAGGATATTATACTAATGAGCATGAATTAAGACACAAGTTATTCCCACACATTAATGAAATATTGAACAATCCAGATGAAGTTTGGACATCAGATTGGAAAAGAAAAACGCAACGCAGATATATTAAATTTTATAAAGATAGGGTATTAATTGTTACAACTGAATTAAATGAAAAAGAACCTGGTATTGAAATCACATCTTGGTATAATATGAAAGGTAAAGAATCTAACACAAGAAGTGGAATATTGATAAAAAAGAAGTAAAGAGTTAATAAATTCCCCCTTTGATATACAGTGAGGAAATAGGCTTAAAAGTTATTACTTCGTCTAACAGATTACCATTTGCAGGACTTTATTAACTCCGACGACACAAAGATATAAAAAATTATGGCAAAACGATTATTGATTGTGAATTAGATAAACACTATGGTTTAGAAGTCAAAACTTGGTATAGTAATAAAATTAGTGAAAAGGATTTAAGACAAGGCATCTTAATAAAAACAGGAAAGAGTTTATAAAATCCGCCCATGTAAGTCCAGAGGGGGTATAGGTAAGAAGCACTTCCTTATGTCATGCAAGCATCCATCTTAAAGGACTTTATAAACTCCGACACCACAAAGATATAAAAAATTATGGCAAAACAAGCAAAACTAACTTTACTCATAGATTTAGCAGATAAGTTAACTTCTAAATTAGGGGCGGTAGAAAGCAGATTGACTAAATTTCAATCCAAATGGCAAAGCAAACTGAATAACATTACAGATAATTTTGCCAACAAAATTGGTGTGTCTAGCGAAAACCTTAAACGTGGGCTCACCATTGGGGCAATGGCAGGCGTTACAGCTCTGGGTGTTTTATCTACCAAGGGCGTGCAGGCTGCAGAAAAGTTTGATAGTGCTTTTCTCCCTATCAAGCAGCTCAACCTTGATAAAAGTGCAAGTGAGCTGAACGATTATAAAAATCAAATCAGAGACGCCTCTTTTGAAATCGGAATGAACATAGAGCAAGGAACCAACGCCATCTATGATTTGCAATCTGCCACAGGTACCTATGGCAAAGATGCTATTGATATTTATAAAAAAGTAGGTAAATACAGCATCGCTACTGGAGCCGACGTCAATGATGCCATGAACTCTACCACCAAGGCAATGAAAGCCTTTGGCTTGAGCGTTGCTGATATTGATGACTTATTAGAAAGCAATGCCAAAACCGTGCAAACAGGTATCACAACTTTTAATGAATTAGCCAAAGTACAAACAGAATACGCTGGTGCAGCTGCATCTGCAGGGCAGGGCGTTGATACTGCTAATAAGGTTTTTGCTATGTTCACCAGTATCGCCAAAAATTCTGATGTTGGGGCAAACATGGCTAAAACCTTTTTTCAAGGTTTGGGCCAGCAGGCCGATAAATTTGAAAGCGTACTGAAAATCAAAGTTTTTGATGACAAGGGTAGCATGCGCCAAGCGGATGAAATTTTAAAGGATATTTCTGGCAAGTTCAAGAACATGAGCGACCAGCAAATCACACAAGCCATCAACGCCATAGGTGGGCCAGAGGGGCTAAGAGGTGCATTAGACAAGGTGAAAACAGGCGCAGAGGATATGATTAGCACCTTTGATGCCTTTGATAGTTCTGCTTTTAGCATGGAAGCAGCCATTAAAAATGCCGAAGGTGATTTCGCTACAATGAAAAAGGTATTTTTTGACCGCATTGAAATTCTAATGACAAAATTTGGTGAAAAGATAATGCCTATGATTGCCAACATTTTTGACATACTCACGCCAGCACTCAATTTTTTGTACAAAAACATAGATTGGCTATTACCTGTAATGGGAACATTCATAGGGCTATTAGGTCTAGCAACGGCGGCAGTTTGGTTGCTCAACTCTGCTTTATTTGCCAACCCCATTGTCTGGGTCATCGCTTTAGTAGGTGGCTTAATTGCCTTGATTGTTGTAGCTATCAAAAAATTCAATGATTGGGGAGCTGCCGTTTTAGCTCTTTTTGGCCCTTTTGGGATGCTGATTTCTTTTATCAAAAAATTATATGACCAGTGGGAAAGCGTAAAAAAAGCTTTTACAGACGGGGGCATTATTGGAGCTTTGAAAAGAATTGGACTAATTCTATTAGACACCCTTTTGGAGCCTATTCAGCAATTGCTTGAACTTTTATCCAACATTCCAGGTTTAGGAAGTTTAGCCAAAAAGGGAGCTAACGCTATTGATGCCATGCGTTGGAAAATGGGAACCCACGAGCCACTCAAAATCAAAATCCCTGATTTGCCCAATGCACAAAGCAAGCAAGAAAATGCCACTAATTTATATAGTAATGGCACGTCTAATAGTGGCTCTGATACCAAAAAAGGAAAAAATGACAAAGTAAAAGACGTTGTGAACAGCCTTACAGGTGATGCCAAAGCTTCACGCAATATCACAGTGAATTTAGAAGCGCTGCACAAGGGAAACATCAACATGAATGGCAACGAAAGCAAAGGCATGTCTATGCAAGAACTGGAAAGCTGGTTTAATGAAATGATGCTTCGTGTCATCAGAAGTGCTGAATTAAGTTAATGCCATGCAAGAAATCAACAGAGCTTTTTGGCAAAAACTAAACAAAGATTTGGGCAACACCTTGCAGCGTGATTTGTTGAACGAGGCAGCTATCCGTGCAGTGAGGTTTAGCAAAGAAAGGTTTAGACAAAAAAACTGGGTAGATACCACCCCTCAGCCTTGGGCACCACGCAAACGGAAAAACAAAGGAACTTTGATGGTAGCCACAGGTCGCCTCAAAAGGTCTATTCGGGTGATAAACAAAACCGCCACATCTGTCACCATAGGTACAGATGTGCCCTATGCGCGCATACACAACGAGGGTGGAATCATCAAAGAAACTGTACATGTGCGTAAACATACCCGCAAACGCTCTACAAGGCAAACAAGAGGCAAGGGAAGAATCGCCGTAAAAGCCCACAGCAGAAAAATGAATACCAAAGTGCCGGCACGTCCATTCATTGGCGAATCCCAAGCACTGATGAATAAAATAGAGAAGAAAATGGAATTATTGGTCAAAAGAACTTTAAACAAACTATGAAAACATTTTATATTGCACTGCATGAAGCTTTTGAAAAAGCACAAAATCTGCAAAAATTCACAGCCGTGGATTTGCCTTACATCAAAATCATAGACCTCTATGCAGGGCAGGATTTTGATGCCACCAATTTTGATGTTCACCCAACACCAGCACTGTATTTCTCTTGGTCCATAGATTACAAGACAGAGCCTGCAACCGCCACATTAAACTTCAGAATAGCCTATGAGCAGCTGCGAGATACCAGCAATCTGTCTTTAAGCAAAGACAAGGCTTTAAAGTTTTTTGAAATGGCAAACGTGGTAGATAAAATCATCAAAGAAATCAAAACCCAACACACCGGAGCTCCCCATTTAATCTTTGAAGGCCAGGAGCTGGAACCCACCGTTGTAGACGTTTATCTACTCACCTATGAATGCCCCTACTACGGAAACCAAAAAACCCACCAATGCCAAATATTGCCAGGCCGTATTGATGATTTAGAATTGAAAAAAGAATTATTCAAAAAAGTATTGTAATTCTGCATCAATACTACGGAGTAATTACATCATCAATATTAAACTCTTTCATATTATTTTTTCTTAAAAATAAAAAAACCTCATTGAATTCCAATGAGGTCTTATAAAAATTATGATGAATTTTTTTACCCTTCACCCTTCTTCTATCACTTCCAGCAATTCAGATAGCAGGTACCAAGATTCATACATATCCTCTGCATCTACATTCCTATCGTCTGATAATAAATAATTATACAAAGCAATTTGCATGAATTTGCGTATCTTTTTGGCAAAATAAGCTTTGCTATATCCATTGATTAAATTGATTAAATTCTCTTGTTGTGTGGTATTGATTTTATCTTGTGGTTTCATTTTTTTTGGTTTTTAAGTTCTACATGATTGGGTGTATTTTGGTGGCAAGTTTTGCAGGTAATCAAGTTTTGCATTACCTTTTCGCCTTGCACCAGTACAATAGCTTTGCGCTTCTCATGGGCTACATGGTTGCAGCGTAGCGTAGTGCGGATGTAGTACCTATCACTTCGCTCACTTGCCCAGCCTTTGGCATCATTTGCCATTTGCTCACTATTAGGATAAAATGCTGTTACTCTCATCACACACCTAATTTTTCAATTAAACTTAAACGAATTTCCCTATCCTCAATCTTTGCCACATCTGCCAAGATTTCTACCAAACGTGCTTGTGTTAGACGATTATGATTACGCTTCTGGGGTTGAGTTTTCTGTGGCACTACTGCACCAAACAAATCTGTTTGCTCATCTATTTTGATGATAAGCTCCTCTGCCCAATCTCTGAATAATTTTGCCCTTTCGGAACGCATGGCAAAACCCAGGCGAACAACACCTCTTTTAGTCCAGAACACCTGATGTGGTTGAGCGTTTGGCAGGGTGTTACCAATGGTAACACCCTTTACAAAATGCTTGCCTTCAACTAATTCAGAGCCTAAACTCAATTTGTTTTTACGGATAGCGTATTCCGTTACACCATAGCCAAGAGCGACTTCACGGGTAGTCATTAAATACTCGTATTGCTCATACGGCAATACATTAACGGTAACGCCCTCGGTTACCGTGAGTGGTAGTAAGTTACCAGCTTCATTCTTATTGTGTGTCATGTTATAAGAATTTGTGATAAAAAGAAGCCCACCGTAGGTGTGACTTACACACAAACGCTGGGCGAATATACAGCATGGTCGTTTCCTCCCATACCACCATAGTGAGCTTCCCGTTTATCTTGTTAAAATAAAATCTGATTTATTTGCCCAAGAATTATTTATATGTAAGTCAAGGACAAATATACAAAATAATTTTAAATCACTATAAAATCTGTATAAAGATACAAAATTTCAACCACAAAAACAATATTATTTCATTGTAAATCAATTATTTGCCTGTTTATTTTAAGCCTTTTGTAAAATGTAAAATGTACTTTGTACAAAAATTCAAAACTCAAAATAGTCTTTCGTCTTTCCTCTCATAACTGCTCTTGTATTTGGTTATTAACCTTCAGGCACACATTGCTTTCATAGGGCATATCACCAATGCCTCTACGGGCATAGTGCAAAACTTCACTCAGCGCATAGGCCTCATAATATTTCAACTTCACGGCAAAGGGTTTGTTAGGAGCTTCATTGCGTTTATCTACTTGTTTTTTGAGCAGTTTGGTATACACTTCATCATAGATAGACTGCACCATTTTCTCTGCGGGTGAAATCCCGCCATTGGCAGGAACCTCAGACAAGGCAAAAAGGATAGAATCCAGCTGTTGCAAACTGATCTTGATACTTATTTTATTCATCATCAAATAATTTCAGTTGATTTTTCTCTACTTTTTTAATTTCTTTTTTTAGTCCCGCTTTGGCGTTGATGCCCAGCCAAGTATGGAAAGTTCTGTAACTAATGCCAAACTGTGGGTAAACGTATTGCCAATAAATTTCTTTTAAAAACATATCCTCATCTTGCTCCTGCAGCTGCAATACAAGCTCTTGCATTTTGATGACACGTTGGTAGAAATTTATTTTATTGTACGCCATTAGAAAAAAAACTATCTTTGCCATGGTTGGTGGCTCTGTAATTTGTCTTTTGGCAGTTGCAGGGCTTTTTAATTTTCGCTGGGCATGGGTAATTTATTTTTATGATACCACGCCTTGGTATACATCAGTTTGGCATCTTGCTCGTATTTTGTTACCATGTTTTTGAATTGAGCTATAAGTTGAGGGAACTCATCTATTTTATATTGATTTAAAGGTTTTTTTAGTGGTGAATTTTTCAGCATAAATCGGTTAAATCTGCTCCAATCTCCCGGTTCATACAACCCAATGGTTTGAGCACATTTCAGCACTACGGCTCTTTTTTGTTTCAAGACACGCTCCATCTCCAGATGTTCTAAACGTTTTTGAGCAATTTCTTGCGTTTTTTGGGGTTTATATACGCTCATTAGTGTCATCAGTTCCTTTTCGGTCAGTTCAGCAATTAGTGTAGTTCTACGCCCACTAATGCCAGATACCGCCAAAGCAATTTCCACGTCTTTCATGCCTCTATTTTGCATAATTTGTTGAAGTTCCGCTACCATAGATTTAATTTTTTTGTTCCCCTGGCAGGATTCGAACCTGCATTCCAGTCCTTATATTTCTTTGCTATTACCAGTTATACGACAGGGGAAATGCTTTTGCTTTATAATATCATTTTCCCAACTGCAAGCCCAGCCAAAGCTCCTGAACTCGCACCAGCGGCATAAATCAGCTTATCCATAAACCCTCCGAACGCCACACGTTTCACATTATAGGTCCAAATGAAGCTTATCATAAACGAAGCTCCAGCCACGCCTAAGTATTCTTCTTTTGCTACAAAATAGGTGTTCGCACTCACAAAGAACACTTGCATAAATCCCGTTGTAAATAGTTTTAGTTTATCCATATTATAAACTTTTGTCTTTTTTTTTAATCAAGGTTTTTTTTAAAGCTTTATCCTATCCCCAGCCCTTTCCCAAGGAAAGGGAGTTGACGTGCATTTAAAAATCTCATTTTTTTCAAGGCTTTATAAATTTTATTGTTTCGTCCAGCCCCCTTGGGTTTCTAATTCTTGTTTCTTTACAAAATCACTTACGGTTACTCTGTGAACGCCCAAAATCCTACCGATGGCAGAGTAAGACACTTTTTTGTCGAGTAACTCTTGTATTTTCTCTTCTTGCCCAGTTA
This sequence comes from Candidatus Ornithobacterium hominis, assembly GCF_951229915.1. Lineage (GTDB taxonomy): Bacteria > Bacteroidota > Bacteroidia > Flavobacteriales > Weeksellaceae > Ornithobacterium > Ornithobacterium hominis. The sequence continues at coordinate 1,241,919 of NZ_OX579588.1, forward strand.
ACTTTGTTTTGGCTGATTTACTGCCAACTGGACGCCCCAAGATAACTCCTTCAGCACGTTTCCTTGCTAGTGCTTCTTTGGTTCGTTGGGAAATTAAATTTCGTTCGATTTCAGCAGATAGGCCAAAGGCAAATGCTAGTACTTTCGAGCTAATATCACTTCCTAATCGGTAGTTATCTTTGATTGTCCACACCTGAATATCACGGTTCATACACTCGTTGAGCACGCCCATAATCATAAGTAAGTTCCGACCTAAACGAGAGAGTTCAGAGCAAATAAGGATGTCGCCTTTTTTCATTTTCTTGATTAATTTCCCAAGTTTTCGATCATCTACTTTCTTTGTTCCTGAAATAGTTTCTTCAAACCATTTATCTACCAGTATATTTTGCCTTTCACAAAAGTTATTAATCTCATAACGTTGGTTCTCTACCGTTTGCTTGTCTGTACTTACTCTAATGTATCCGTAAATCATTTTATTTTTTTTTAAGGCTTTATCCTATCCCCAGCCCTTTCCCAAGGAAAGGGAGTTGACGTGCATTTAAAAATCTCATTTTTTTTAAGGCTTAATTTTTTTTTAGTATGCTGGCGTTCCCGATTTCAGGAACGCCAGGTTTTTTGTCTCGGGCACGAGGCATTAAGCTTTGTATTTTTTGTGGACTGGGAAAAGTGCTTCCACATCCGTTCCCTCTGGGAAATCAACCGAAGTGATAGAAAGCGGCACACTCACTTTTTTGCCCTGTGCATCTGTAACGCTCGCCTCAATATAGAATGCCGAACGCATAGGTTTATAAGATTGTCTAATGATGTTCACCGCATCTGTAAATGTTTCATCATTCCATTCTTCTGCTAATTTGGTAAGCTCCAGAACACGGCTTGCTTTCAAATTACCCTTAGCATCTTTTTTCAGCAATTGATTTACTGCATGCACCAATTTGCCAGTCGCTTCATCTTTAGCAAGAGAGGTGATAAACTCTTTTACCTTATCAATCCCCGCCGTTACAGTATCGTCCCAATTGTCCAGCACACGAAATCCGTAGGTAATCGTATTACCCTTGTCATCAGAAAACGTATGTGATTGCTGAGTATCTTTCACGTTGTAAGCATTATTTTTCAAATCCAGTAAAATCTTTGAATCCTTGAATATAGAAAGCTTCAATGCAGATAGCTGTTCGCTACACGCTTTGATATTTTCCATAAAGCCTGGTAAATATTCGTTTACCATTTTTTTGTAGGCAACTCTATCCTGTTGTTTGGCTTCATTTCTACGCTTCAACTCCTCTTGAAGCTCTTTTTCTGATAATTGTGATAAATCTTTCATCTTTTAATTATTTGTTGTTTGTTATTAATATTAACTCTTCACCCCTCCCAAAGGTTGGAACTCCCCTCCTTTGGTAGCGTTATTTTTACCCCCCTCCTTTGGAGGGGCTGGGGGAGGATTAATTGTTCATAAAAAGCATTCCATTCCGCATCAGATAATGTGTGAAACGGAGCCAACCAGTCTCCCAATTCATTTCTTAGAACAGCTTTGCCGTTCACTTTGTAGGCATCGCTATGTAATTTTTCAATTTTAAAGTTCATTTAAATGTTATTTAATCGTTGTTTGAATATTGTAATGTAATTCTTGTAGCTCCTTTATTTTTGGGTAACTTTGAATATCTAAATCAAAAGGAACGTTAATTGTTTTCTCTCTTGCTCTCACCTCAATAGCTTCATTTCTCTTCAAAACCCTGTGAATCTAGTACCTGCGGTTACGCTGCTTCTGACTCTCTTTCATTTTGATTTTTTTGAATGATTAATTCTCTTTTCACGATTCTTTTTAGCCTTCTCAAATCTTCTACAACCTTGAATGTTTGATTGTTTTTTGTGATAGAAACGGGCTCGCATTCATTGAAAATTCGGCTAATGATTTCTTTATTTTTTATGCCGTTAGCCTCACATATCAAGGTTACATCTTTGGAGGTTGCACCAATCAATCCTATGAATTTTCTGCCAAATCGGCTACTGAGCTCATCGTAGCCTAATTTGTTATACTTCACGCCTTTATCAAACGTCAATGCTAAATTTTCTGTGCCGCTAATGACAACCCCCATCTTGTCCTCAAGCTCATTAAATAGGTAAATGAAAAAACGTAAAGCAGTTGGTTTCAATTTATCAGCTTCATCTATTACCAGAAGTGGCTTTTTGCCCGTTCTATCTTTGAAAAAATCTACTACAATGGTTGAAAGTACATCAACAGAACGGTAACCTTTGCCAGGGTTTTGCCCCAATACACGGCACAGCTCTAACAAAAACTCTCTGCGAGCCCATTCCCTTGCTTGGATATAGAAAACATGATTGTTATGCTCTAAATCGGCATACATTTTAAGTGCTGCCGTCTTTCCGCTGCCTGCTTTGTGGCTAATCCCCATGAATAAGCATGCGTCTTTAGCGTCATTCAATGTATTGCTTATCATTTTGAAATTCAGCGTTTCGGCTAAATTCCAGCCTTGGAATCCATAACCAAGGTTATTGGCAACTTTCAGCCATAACTCTTCTTTAATCAATTCCCAGTTGTCATTTCGCATTTGTGAAATGGTTGCTGTTGAAACTTTTGCCTTATTGGCTACATTAGCATAGCTACCAAGGCGTATTTTTTCTGTTTCAATCAGCTGAACGACTTCATTTTTTTGTACATTTGTCATCAGTAATTGTTTTTATTAGTTCGTAAAAATGATTCTTCATCAAAGTCATCGGGTTCATAATCATAGCCCGATGCTTTTTTTATAGGTTCGCTCAATGCTTTTAGTGCATAGTAGTCTTCTGCTGAATTTGTCTCATCTTTTGCTCCATACCTGCCCAGCATTAGTGTATCCTCCCCAGGTGCAATGATATTTTCTAATTCAGTTTTTCTGTATTCATCTATCAAGGCCGCACGGGCTTGTGCAATGCCCACACCGCTCATCTCTTTTTGTGGGCCATATTTTTGCGGTTTTATAAATTCATCTGCTTGGCACAAGAATTTTAAAAGGCTTCCATGTTTTTCATATAAAAAGACACGGCTCAAATCTTCATAATCATAGCTTAAAACTACTTTTTTGCCATGGTAATTGCTAATTACTTCGTAATCCTCATCAGAAATCATATAACACAGTTCCATTTTTGAAATTTCTGTGTTTATCATTCCACTGTTTTTGATAGTAATTTCTTTATGCAGGCCAAAGAGCATATCAATGCTGTGTTGCTCTATATAGATGACGTGCGGTTTCAACGAAGCTTCATGTAGCTGCTTGGGTGTTCTGTGTTCTTCAGCATGTTTGCGGCTGTAGTAACTGTAAGGGATTTCCCTCCATTGTTCCACGCAAGTTTCAGCCTCACGCCTTGCTTTAGACACATCCCAATCCTCTTGTTTAGATATTTTTTTTATTTCTTTCAAATATTCTGGGCTTCTGTGGGCGTTGATTCTCCTTGATTGCACACCTTCACCATAGTAATATTTATTGCCCATTAATACGACACTTTGCAAAGTACCAAACCAACGCTCAACGCCAGCTTTTGCGTTTGCTGAATGTGAAATCGTAACTTGAACGCCCATCGTTTCCAGTCGCTCTATCATATTCTTTCCAGCTTCTGAGTTATGACCTGGGAAACGGTCTGTTACCAATTCATATGGTAGGTATCCAGCCGTTTCGCAAGCCATTTTCATGGCACGAGCAAACATCAAATGGTTTTCTGCATAGTCAAATGAATATCCTAACACATCACCACTATGCACATCACGTACCGCCATTACAAACAGGAATCTTTCTTTGCCGTCTTTGGCTTTGTGGCCAATCATATTGATACGAGTTGCATCTATCTGCCAGCAGTCACCCGCATACAAAGCATTCTGATAAGGAATATAATGCCTATAAACTTGGCTTTTATTACTGCTTCCAAATCTCTTGTTAGCAGTTAAAAAGTTAGTTTTAGGGTCTTCAAATATGTTCATTCCAAACCATCTACGGTTGGGTGCTTTTTTACCTGTTCTGTAGCACATATCTTTTACTTGGCGTATGATATGTTCATTAGAAAAATTTTGTGGCATTTGGCGCATCTGCATCACCCAGCTCCATACCTCTGGGTCATTATATTGCTCAGCATTGCTATTACCTTTGCGTGGCAATTGAATAACATCTGCTATAGAGGTGCCATCTTGCACCATTTGCACCTTTTCCTTCAATCGCAGTGGATTGTGCGGAATATAACGCAAGTCTAATTTGCTCAAAATAGGGCTTAAATCATTGTATATCGCATTAGCCGTTCCTGGGTAATCTTGTAATTCATGTAAAATAAACTCTATCGCCGCACAGGCTTTAGCCAATGCAATCCTATGTATATCTTTCTCCTCACTATAGCAGTGCAGATAATCTTTATAGTAACGATTTATATAGCGCTTAAAATTAGTTTCAAGCGTTGAAATTTGTTTGTTTTCTGTCGCTTTTTGATAGTTTTTTACCAATTCCGTAGCATCACCAAAGGCGTTTCTGTAGTAGGTAGGTTTGCGGTTCGGTATCGCAGCTAAATCATAATAAAACCCACCATTGATTTTTGCCCAACGCCAACTTTTACCAGTAGCGGGCAGAATATTGTGATGTCGGTAACAGGGCTGAACTGATTTCTTGTAAGAAGGACGAGCTCTTTTTCTAAAATATCCCTCACCAATTCCACAAACGTCAATAACAAGGCGTTCAGAAAGCCAAATGGTATCACCTTCTGAATTTTTTCTTATTAATATGTCGCCTTGTTGTAAATTCATTTTAAATTTAATTGTCCCCGCCAAAGACTCGAACTTTGGAGTGTTCCACTCGGGATATTTCACTATATTTATGGCATTCAACCCAAAAATGGATAGTGATATGAAAAGAATTGAAATTGTTAATTTTATTTTCTTCTTATTTGATGTAGATTTTCTGTAATCATTTTTAAAAAAATGTCTTCGTATAAGGAAAAAAGTTTTGTTTGAGTTTCTTTATCAAGGACGTTCCCTTTGTTGTCTAAAACTTTGAAAACATAAAGTCCGTTAATCCTAACATCATAAAGCGAGGCAAGGTCGTCGTCGTCATAGCCCCTATCTACTACAAACTCTTCTTCATCAAAATATGCAGCATCAAAAGTTAACTCCGTTTCATCTTTAAAGTATACAATAAAGATGTTTTCTTCTCTTATTATGCCTTGGTAGTTTTTTAACTTTTCCATTATTTTTCTCTTTCTTTTCTCTTTTTATACTCGTGTAAAACCCCGATATGCATTTTAGAAGTTTCTCTTTCTAAATCCGAATAATCAATAGAAACCTTATCAGCAACATAAATGAGACTTTGGTCTGTGCTATTCTCTGAGTCTAAACTATACTTGAATTCTCTTACCAATTCATATATCTGATTTTCTCTACACATGATTTCATTGTATAATTTTTCAAGCTTTAAATATTTTTCTAAAATCACATCTCGCCTCTCCAGCCACTCATTACGTTCTTCTTCAGATATTTCAACTATCTCGTTATCATTGTCGGTACTTCGAACCCCCACGTTGTCCTTGTTGAAGTCAACGCGCACAACGAAAACGCCGCTCTCATTCTCATTCTCAAATAGAATATGGTCTCTGTAAATAGTAGTTTCTTTGATTTTCATAACTTTATGTTTTGGATGTTTTTTTCTATTTTAGTGACTGCACCTCTTTTTTGTTTTTAAAATGATTTGTTTCCAATAACTTCTTGCAGTATTCAGCGACTAACGCTTCGTGCTTTGTCATCGGCTGAGTATTATGGGTTTCTTTAGGCATGATTTATTTGTTTTTCAAATTGATAGAAAGGTTTATTAAAAACAGAAATAATGTAAGTTTCTTTAACAGGGAATCCGCATAAATGCCAGTGCGTAATTTTATCTACTCTTACAATTTTTTGTACTAATTTTCGCAACGAATTAGCATCATTGCATGGTTGGTTTGGATTTTTCATTTTATAAGTATTATTGGTTAGCATATTTTTCTAATTCCTTTTTTATTCTCAGGCCTTTTCCACGTATAGGATTCCTCACACCCCTCGCTATATCACTCACATAGCCTATATTGGTATTATGTTTCTTAGCGATTTCTGAATAAGAGGGGTATTTATCTCTCAATCTTTCTCCGAGTGTTTTATTTTTATACATACCTTTGCATTATTAATTTATGCAAATATACGCATTTTGCATAAACTTAAAAGTAAAAAGAAATAAATTTTACGCAAAATGAGTAAAAAAATAGATAGAACTCTGATTTTAAATAGTATAAAGGAAGCGTATGATTTTTCATCTAATACTGAATTAGCTGAATTTTTAGGTGTAAAACCTCAAACCATTTCATCTTGGTATAGTAGAAATACATTTGATATTGATTTGATTTACGCAAAATGCATAAATCTAAACCCACATTTTCTACTCACAGGAGATGGAGACGTTTTAAAAACCAAAAGTGAAGAAAATGTCCCCAAAAAAATTGGGGACAATTTAGGGGACAATTTAGGGGACAAACCAAATGTAAAAAAAATGTCACACTTTCAAAGTGTGACAAAAAGTGTGACAAAAAGTGTGACAAACCAAATGTATAAAAAAACGCCACACTTTGCAGGGGAAACCAAAAGTGAAGAAAATGTTACCCTTTCAAAGGGTAACAAAAAGGGTAACAAACCAAATGTAAAGAAAATGTTACCCTTTTCAGAAGAAACCAAACAAGAGTATAAAGTTCCACAGGTAGTTACTGTAGATTCTAATAATGATGATAATGTCGTTTTGGTGCCAGTAAAAGCAGCTGCCGGTTATCTTAGTAGTTATGATGATATAGATTTTATTAAAGAACTCCCTTCATATAGCCTTCCAGGTATCAGAAACGGCATTTTCAGAATGTTTGAGGTTGATGGTCATTCAATGTACCCAACGCTTTTAGACAAGTCTTATGTTGTAGGGCAATTTGTAGAAAACTGGGCCACAGATATGGTAGATGGTAGAATTTATGTTATTGTATCTAAAGAAGTTGGCGTTGTAGTAAAAAGATGTTTAAATAGAATTCAGAAATACGGCAACATTTTCGCAAAATCAGATAATAGAAGAGAGTTCCCTAATTTTACCATAAAACCGCAAGACATCAGCGAAATATGGGAAGTAAAGTTAGCCATGCAGTTCAATCTTCCAGACCCCGCAGACATGTACGATAAGCTCTACGACTTAGAAGCAGAAGTTGAAAATTTAAAATTAATTTTTAATCAAAATTTTTAATCAAAATATAATCTACTTTAAACTTAACATATAACGTTACTTTAAATTAAAATCAAATTTATTTAAATTACATTAAAGTTAATTAAAGCAATTTGATGTATATTCCTTTACATTTGGTTTTTCCCTTAAAGGATAAGTAACTCAACTTTGTCTTTTTAAGGCTAATTTCAGTGATTCTCTGTCGGCAAGTTAGAGGTAAACAAATAATTAATTCACTACTTCATAGATAGTTACGTTTTTTTACCTATTTTTGCTTTTTGGTTAATTCTTTAAAATAAAATATTTTCATTTCCCTGTGCAAAAGGAAAATCATACAATTTAAAACACCAATCTTTCATAAAATGGAATATAAAATTTAAAGATAAAAAAAACCTCCAAAAATTTTTTGGAGGTTTTAAAATATAAATTCAATTTGATTTATTATTTTACTGCATCTTTTACAGATTCTGCTTGATCTTTTACATGATCTAACTGAGCTTCAGCTTGGTCTAGAGTAGTTTCTAAAGCATCATCAGCTGTACTAGCAGCTCCGTTCACTGATTGAATAGCTTCTCCCGCTCTCCCTTCGATTTCTTTGATTCTAGTTTGTAGCTCATTGATTTTAGCTTGAGCTTCATCAATCAAAACTTGCTCACCCCTTGCTTGAGCTTCATCCAATTGCTGTTGAGCTTCTAATAATTCTCTTTGAGCAGCTTTTACTTCTTCATTTAAATCTTCTTGAGCCTCTGCTACGTTTTCACCATCAACTACTTCTACGTTAGTTTCAACTACTGCTTTTTCTTTTTTCTCACAAGATGTAGTAGAAAATGCAATAACTGCAAGAATTGGTAATAATAATTTTTTCATTTTTCTAAGTTTAAAATTCTCTGCAAATATATAAAATATTTTAAAATGTATTAAAAATTTTTTTTAACCTTAAAAATAACTTATATTTAAGGTCTTTTTTATTTCAGGCAAGTTTTTCAACTTTTGATAATTTTTAACTTTTAAAAAATTATGGCATATCTCTGTACTTTGGTTTCATAAAGAATAATTGTATGAGCAAAACTACCCCTACAGCTACAGCTAAATAAGCAAAACCTAATCCTAAACTATCATTCTCTTTCCAATGCCCTAGAATCTGCGTTATCATAGCACCAGCAATGATTCCTGCTAAATTTAAAATCCCGTAGGCCGTAGAGCGGTATTTTTTTGAAACGATTTGCACAACAATAGGCATATTATTGGCATCAAACATTCCATAGCCAATACCAAATAAGACTCCTGCACCAACAATTGCGACTAAATTTGTTCCTAATCCTAATAAAATTAATGCTGGAATCAATAAGCCTAAACCTATCACACCTACATAGATGCGACCTCTGATGTTTCTGTGAATCCACCAGTCCGATAAAATACCACCAATGATGACGCCAACAAAAGACGAAACTGCAATTGTAATGGTAGCAATGGGGCCAGCTTCTGCCATGGGTAGGTTTAAATTCTCAGCATAAAGAGTTGGCAACCAGTTTTTTGTAGCCCAACCAGGCAAACTAGGAATGGCAAAATATAGCAATAAAATGAAAAAACTAAAATTAGCAAACGGTTTCAATAAATTGCCAAAACGAAATTCTGCACTTTTTACTACCTCTGTTGTCTCTACATTTCGATTTTTAATTTCATACAAAAAGAAAATTAAGAGAATTGCATAGGCTATACCTACCAAACCAAAATAATGAAAAGTCGTCTGCCAACTCGTTGCTTCGGCCACTGTTGCACCAAACCCTCCAATGGCTTGCCCTGTATAAAGTCCTGTCATGTGAATCCCAATGGCTAATGAACGTGTCCTATCTGAATGGTAATCAGCAATCAAAGCCAATGCGGCTGGAATATAAAGTGCCTCGCTCACCCCCATCACGGCTCTTAGCAAATAAAGTAAATTAAAATCACTGACTATTCCCATGAGATAAGTGACTCCTGACCAAACAAATAAACTACATACAATCAACCACTTACGATTAAATCTATCTGCTACCATGCCTGCCACAGGACTCATAAAAGCATAAATCCATAGAAAAATTGCCATGAGCCGACCAAAATTGGTGGCAGATTGTAGCTCAACTATGTCCACTTGCATTGCCTCCTTCATCGTGCTCAGCATTTGGCGGTCCATATAATTTAGCAAAGCAACGCCCCACAAAAGCGCAACGACCAACCACGGATAGTATTTTTTTTCTCTCAAGGCTTTCATTGATTTAATTTTATATGAAGAATAGATGGCGTTCTAACGCCTGGCTTGATTTCACCCATTATTACAAAAATTGAATTTCCAAAAGAAACCATACTTGCTCCCGCACGTCTCAATCGGTCATCTTTTAAATAAAAATCAGCTATTTCCCCTTTCTTAAATTTAATTAGATATGGGTTGAATTGATACCAAGATGCTTCTTGAGATAAATAAATTTTACCTTGCTTTTGATTTTCTTCAATTTTTGGTGATTTCGGTTCTTTTTTTAATAGTAAATTGGTTTCATGAATTCTTTTTAAAGCCTTAAAAAATATTTCTGCATTGACGCCTCCCGAAACGTAAGCTGTCTCCGCATCAGTATTTACTGCAAAGCCTCCACCGACTGATAGTTTTTCGCTATCTATCATAATCGGCTGTGGATTCTCCCATGATTGATTTTCAAGATTGAATGTTAAATAATCTGTATTTAAACTTGGTGGTAATTCTTCGTATCCTAAAGCAAATCCGCCTGCCAAATAAATATTTTTTTCATCAGAAAAAGCTACAGCTTGCGTTCTCGGGTTGCCAGGAAAATCTGGCAAAATTTCCCAACCAGCCTGAATTTTATTTAAATTTAACCGAAGGAAAGAATGAGACGCTTTCCCGTTCTTATTTCCTCCCAGTACGTATAAGAATTCTTGGGCGATTACAGCTGTAAAATTATTCAAAGTTTCGGGCAAATCTGGCCAATTTTCTATTTTAATTTTTTGATTTTCTAAACTTAAAACAAAAACTTTTTTACTTTGTATTCGTTCATTTTCTCCGCCTAAAATAATTACAGAACGCCCAAATTGTAAGCCGTAGCCATAAGCTAATTCTTCTGGTAGCTCTCCAATTTTTTCCCAATTTAGTTTTTTTGATTCAGCAAAATCTTTTGCTATAAAAATAGATTTGTAAAACTCTTTTTTCCCACCTTCTGAGGGCGGTAAATCTGGGAAATTACAGCCACCTGCCATCATTAAATAAGTATCATTAAAAATCCCAGAAAAATGCCCCGAGACACCTTTTTGATAATTAGAATCAGGAAAATTTGATTGAAATTCCTTTATGTTTTGTGCACTCATAATTTGAAAAATTAAAACGGCTAAGAATAAACTATATTTTTTTTTAAGGCTTAGAAAAAAATTCATGATTTTAAAATTAAGTCACAAAGTTCAACGCCTTTGATCATCATCCTTGGAATATGGAAAGGGCCTTTAAACAAATTCCCTTTTGCAGGCTGAGATACGCTACCGTCTCGGTGCAAATAGCCAAACCACTCTGGGTGATTTCTATCAGGAAAATGTTGATAAGTCCAGTCACTGATTTGTTGGTGTTTTTCTAAATATTCGTCTTTACCCGTGGCTAAATACAAGTACAGATAAGCGATAATTGCTTCTGTTTGCGGCCACCAAAATTTCATATCGTGAGCATAATCCTGCGCTGGGTAGTTTTTGCAATCTACAAAGTTTAGAATTCCGCCAAAGTCTTTATCCCAACCCCAATCAAACGACCAGTTAATGATTTTTTCAGCATTTTCTATGTAATCTTTATCACCATTTCTAAATTTAGCTTCTTCTAGTATAAACCAGCCTGTCTCTATTGCATGCCCAGGGTTTATCAAACGCCCCATCATTGTGTCGATAAAAGAGCCGTCCTCTCCTACTGTTTCTAAAACAGCTTTGAACTCTGGCTTCATAAAATCTGTTGTAATTTCTTGATATGATTTTTGGATTTGTTCATCTAAATCTTTGTGCGGATAAGCTTTACGAATTTGTGCCGCCAAGTTGAGCATTATCATCGTGATGGAATGCCCTTTAGCTTTCAAATTTTCTGTAAATTTTGATTCTAATTCTCCTGGAGTTTCTAGCCAATATTGCATTTTTTTGAATAAATCAAAAGCTTTTTGAGCATAAGTGTTGTCACCACTTGCCAAAGCATATTCACTCATGGCAATTGCAGCAAAACTCTCAGAAAAAATATAACGCCTTTTGCGCAGCGGCTTCCCATCTGCTGTGATTTCAAAAAACATTCGTCCATCTGTATCAAAACAAAAATTTTCAATAAAATCAATGCAAGATTTTGATGCTGCTAAGTACTCTTCTTTGGCTTCAATTTGATTATAAGCTAAGGCTAAAATGTAAGCGAATCGCCCTTGAAACCAAACTGATTTAGTCGTGTCATAAATTACTCCTTCGCGGTCGAGGCAAGTATACACACCGCCGTTTTCCCTATCTATACCGTGATTTAGCCAAAATGGTAAAATGTTCTCTGTTAAATCTTTACGGTATTTTTCTCTCCAATTTTTTAGGTATTCTGTCTTGTTCATTCTTTACAATTCATTGCAATGATTAAAGAAATCAATTTCTTCTAAATCTTTTTTAAGTTGAGCCTCTTCCGCATCTGTTAAATTTTTGAAAGGAATCCTATTTTTACCCAAATCTAAGCCCATCAACTTCATAATTCTTTTTCCTCCTACGATGTTTCCACCATATTTTACAATCACATTAATGACTGCTTGGTTGTAATTTTGGGCAGCTCTTGCTTGATTCAAATCCTTGTTTTCCCAGTAATTTAAAACTTCTATCAAACCTTTGCCTGTATAATTTGCAGTACCGCTGATTCCACCCTTCACATCACTCAACGCTAAGCCTGCCAACAAGGTTTCATCTTGCCCGTGCAGCATTTGGAATTTCCCGTTTTCGTAGAGCGAACATTGATTAAATTCATATAAATTCTCATAAGTATACTTGATTCCAGCAAAATTGGGAATTTCTCCGTTTACTTTTTTCAGAAAATCCAACATTGGCAAATATGCTCCATTGAAAACTGGAATATGATAGTAATAGAAAGGAATCTCTGGCGCAGCATCGGCAATGGCTTTGCAGTAGTCAAAAAGCTCTTGAATTCTACCAATTTTAGGAAACGGCGGTGCCATGGCTCCTGTACCAAATGCTTTGATTTCCTGCGCATGCTTTGCCAACTCTACAGCATCCTTTAGCGTTGTGCTACCAACGTGTACGATGACTTTAAAATCTTCATCAGCAAACTTCATCCATTCTTCTGCCAATTTTTTACGTTCGTCTACGTTTAGCATATAGCCTTCACCCGAAGATCCGTTAATGAAAACACCTTTCAAACCATTCTTTTTCAGCATTTTAGCATAATCTGAAATGGGTGATAAATTAATCTCTAAATCTTTACCAAAAGCGGTAAAAGGAGCTACAATTAATCCTTTTATTTTTTCCATAACTTAATTAATATAATTTAAGCCATGAATTTACTATTTTTTTTTAAAACCCTTTTATTCCCTTTATGAATTTTTCAGCTGTTGTAAGATAATTTTTATCATCTTTTTGTAAAGCTTCTAAAAATGCCGTGCCGATGATCGCCCCGTTTGCAAATTGTGTCACGTAATCAAAATCGCTTTTATCTCTGATACCGAAGCCAATATAAAGCTCATTCTTTAACTTCAATTTTTTTAAAGCCTTAAAATATTCTTCTCTTTTATTTTGATTTAATTTTTTACCTGTAATGGAATTATCTGAAACTGCGTATAAAAATCCATCGCTCAGCGATTGAAAATAATCGATTCTCTCTGGCGTTGTTTGTGGTGTAATGATAAATGTAAATTTCAAATCATTTTCTCTGAACAAATCAGCATATTCTTTCTCAAAATATTCTGCTGGCAAATCTGGGATAATGATTCCTTCTACGCCACAAGATTTAGCTTCTTTCACAAATTTTTCTACGCCATATTGCATCACAGGATTGAGGTACCCCATCAAACTTACTGGAATAGACACTTCATTTTTTAAATTTTTTAAAGCCTTTAATAAATTTTCAATACTCATTCCGTTTGCCAAAGCCACTTTATTCGCTTCTTGAATAATGGGACCATCTACAATAGGGTCACTATACGGCATGCCGATTTCCACGCGATTAGCTCCTGCTGTTTGCACCGTTTTCAGAAGTTCTAAAATATCCAGCCCAGGAATGCACCCTGCTGTGAAAAAAACATTTAATTTACTCATTTTTCAAAATTTTTAATGTAAGTAGCTAAATCTTTATCCCCTCGCCCACTCAAGCAAACAATGATTTCATCTTCTTTTTTCAATGCCAATTGATTCAATGCAGCTAAGGCATGTGCAGATTCCAAGGCAGGTAAAATTCCCTCTACTTTAGTCAATTCATAAGCGGCAGCCAAGGCTTCATCATCAGTGCACCCCAAGACTTTCAGGCGGCCTTTTGTGGCTAAATAAGAATGCAAAGGCCCGATGCCTGGGTAGTCCAAACCTGCGGAAATACTATGTGGTTCTATTACTTGCCCATCTTCGGTCTGAATCAGTAAACTTTTACTACCATGCAGCACGCCAATTTTCCCCAGCTGAATTGTTGCAGCACTTTTGCCTGAATTAATTCCCAAGCCAGCAGCTTCTACTCCAATTAATTCCACCGATTTTTCATCAATGAAGTGGTAAAACATCCCCGCAGCATTGCTCCCCCCACCTAAACAAGCGATAACGCGCGTTGGCAAGTCTCGCCCACTTATGCTACGATACTGATTTTTAGCCTCTTTGCTTATAATTTGTTGCAATCTCGTTACTAAATCTGGGTAAGGATGAGGACCTACAGCACTTCCCAAAACATAAAAAGTATCTTCGGCATTTTGCACCCAATCTTGCAAGGCCTCGTTCACAGCATCTTTCAGCGTTTTACTGCCAGATTGAGCTGGTCTCACCGTGGCTCCAAGCATTTTCATCCGCTGCACATTTGGGTTTTGACGCTCGATATCCACTTCGCCCATATACACGGTGCACGGCAATTGAAGCAAAGCGCAAGCCGTTGCCGTAGCAACCCCGTGCTGACCAGCTCCAGTCTCTGCAATGATTCTTGTTTTGCCAAGATGTTTTGCCATTAAAACCTGACCAATCGCATTATTGATTTTATGAGCGCCTGTGTGATTTAAATCCTCCCTTTTCAGGTAAATTTTAGCACCTTTTTTTTCGCTTAAATTTTGAGCAAAATACAGTGGTGACGGGCGCCCAACGTAATTTCTTAACAAATCTTCATACTGGCAAACAAACTTCTCGTCAGCTAAAATAGATTGGTAATTTCTTTGTAATTCTTGAATATTGGGATAAAGCATCTCAGGAATAAAAGCTCCTCCAAATTCCCCATAGTAGCCTAATTCATCAGGATTTTTCATCATTTATTTTTTAATTTTTTCAATAAGTTTAAATTTTTACGTCCAGGTGATATTTCAAATTGACTATTCACGTCAAGTGCATAAGGTATTTTTTTTAAGCCTTTAAAATTTTCTATGTTTTCTAGACTCAAGCCTCCGCTCAAAAAATAAGGTTTAGAAAAATTTAAGGCATCAATCATCGCCCAGTCAAAGGTTTTTCCGCTACCGCCATAATCTTGCGAAGGTGTCTCAAATAGCAAAAAACTTGCTGCCTTCTCATACTCATCAATTTTTGCTTGAATTTCTTCTTTTTCCCCTCTCATATGAATTACCTTGATGATGGGTAAAATTGAATTTAACTGCTCAACTTCTTCTAAACTTTCATTCCCGTGCAGTTGAACCAAATCTAGCTGAGCTGCCTCACAGATTTTGGTAATTTCTTCTGGATTTTCATTCACGAAAACCCCTACTTTTTTGATTTCATTAAATTTTTTCAAATCTTTCAATTCTAAAAAATTCAATACATACCGAGGTGATTTTTTATAAAAAATAAATCCTGCGAAATCAAAATTCATTTCCTGCAAAGCTCTAATTTGTGTTTCTAGACCAAGTCCGCAAACTTTAATCCTCATCTATTTGATTTATAAATTCCTGAAATGTATTTGCTAGATTTTCACTTTTCATGAAAAATTCACCCATCAAAAAACCTTGAAAATTATTTTTTTTAAGCCTTAAAAAATTTTCTGCAGAAGAAATTCCACTTTCAGCCACGCAAACTGCATCAGCAGGCAGTTCGCTTCTCATTTTGATAGCATGCTCAAAGTCAACTTCAAAGCTTTTTAAATTCCGATTGTTGATGCCGACCAAATCTATTTCTTTAGGTCGTTTTAAAAAATCTTCCCCTGCATGAAATTCCAGCAAAACTTCTAATCCAACATCGTGAGCTATTGCTGTAAATTCTTTGATTTCGTAATTGTCTAATATCGCTGCAATGAGCAAAATAGCATCAGCTCCATAGGATTTGGCTTCATAAATTTGGTATGGGTCTATGATGAAATCCTTGCGAAGCAAGGGGATACTATATTTCTTGGCTTGTCGTAAATCTTGTAGAGTCCCACCAAAAAATGTCTCATCTGTCAAGATTGAAATGCCCGCAACATTAAAGTTTTTATAAATCGGTAAAATCTCATCTATTTCAGCTTTGATATTGATGTTTTGTTTGGATGGTGATTTACGTTTAAATTCAGCAATAATCCCATTGGGGGATTTTTTTACTGCATATTTTAGGCTTAATTTCTGACGATGAAAATATTTACTATCCATCAGTTCTTCTACACTTTTTTGGGATTTCTTAGCAGAGACCTCCAATTTTTTATGTTCTATGATTTGAGTTAAAATATCAATCATGATTTGCGGCAATTAATTTCTTTAAACAATCGTGTGCCTTACCATTCAAGAGGCTTTCTTCTGCTGCTTTTTTGGCTGAGGAAAAATCTTCAAATTTCCCTGTATTTTGCAATGCTAAAGCTGCATTGGTGATGACAACAGCGTTCTGAGCGGGCGAACCTTGCCCTGAAATTATCTTCAAAAACAATTCTGCGGCAGCCTCTTTGCTATCGCCACCATAGATTTCTTCAGGCTGAATGATAGACGCTTGCAATTGATTTGGATTATATAAGTCAATACCTTTTTCGGTTATTATCATGCTTTCGCTCGTCAATGAAATCTCATCGTAACCATCTAGCGAATGTACAATCATGAATTTATTTTCTTTCTGCTGCATTAAGTAGTTATAAATCCGCCCCATTTCAGTATTGTAAACGCCAATCAGTGAAAATTTAGGACGTGCAGGGTTCACCAATGGCCCAAGCATATTAAAAAAAGTTCTAAAGCCCAATTGCTTTCTCAGCGGGGCGACAAGCTTCAATGATGGATGGAATTTGGGCGCATGTAGAAAGCAAATATTGGCTTCACTCAGTTGGTTTTTTAGGTGCTCTTGATTATCTGTAAATTTATAGCCTAGAAACTCCATCACGTTAGATGAACCGCTAATAGACGAAGAACCGTAATTTCCATGCTTAGCCACTTTTTGCCCAGCTCCCGCCACGACAAAACAAGATAAGGTGCTGATATTGAATGTGTTTTTGCCATCGCCACCCGTACCAACAATATCCACCAAATCTTGCGTCTCTAAATCGACTTCCACTGCCATTTCTAGCAAAGCATCAGCTAAACCTTTCAGCTCATCAATGGTAATGCTTCTCATCATCAAAATGGTGACAAAACTCGTTATTTCATAATCGTTGAAAATACCTTTGGGGATTTGCAACATGATAGATTTAGCCTCCTGATAACTGAGCGTATTGTATTTAAATAAATATTCTAAAATGTCTTTCATAATTTTTTAAGCCTTAAATATTTTTAATTGATTGATAACCAATTTCTTATCATTTGCTTCCCTTGCGGTGTCATGATGCTTTCTGGGTGAAACTGCACAGCATAGATTTTTTTTGCTGAATTTTCGATAGACATAATGATACCATTCTCATCCTCGCCCGTGATGTCTAATTCTGAAGGGAAATGCTTTTTACTGGCTACCCAGCTGTGGTAGCGCCCAATCAATATTGGATTTTCTAAGCCTTGGAAAATTTTTGAATCTTTTTTGATTTCTAATTTAGACTGAACTCCATGATGAACTTTCTCTAAATTAAACAACTCACCACCAAAGGCCTCCACAATGGCTTGCAATCCCAAGCAAACACCAAAAATTGGTTTTTCCCCTGCATATTTTTTTATAGTTTCTATCAAAATCCCTGATTCTGACGGGATTCCTGGGCCAGGTGAAAGTACAATTTTGTCATAAACTGAAACTTCTTCTACTGAAATTTCATCATTTTTCTTCACTACAATCTTCTGATCCTCCTCCACTAATTCTTCTAAAATTTGAACTAAATTATACGTAAACGAATCGTAATTATCTAATAATAAAATCTTCTTCATGATCTAAAATTTTTCTGCTTTGCGAAGAGCTGTTTTCAATGCGCCCAGTTTATGCTCCACTTCTTTTAACTCACTCTCAGGCAAAGACTTAGCCACAACGCCTGCTCCAGCACGGTAATTTAACTGATTGTTTTGGCTTAAAAATGAACGAATGATGATTGCGTGATTGATTTCACCCCGAAAACCAATAAAACCAATGCATCCGCCGTAGTAACCTCGTGCTGAATTTTCATTTTCATCAATAATTTGCAAAGCACGATGTTTAGGTGCTCCACTCAATGTGCCTTGCGGAAATGTTGCGGCGATCAATTTAAATGGATTTTCTTCTATAAATTCGCCTCTCACCTCACTAACCATATGAATCACGTGGCTAAACATTTGGATTTCTTTCAACTTAGAAACCTTCACATTTTTGCACACTTTACTTAAATCATTTCTTGCCAAATCCACTAACATCGTATGTTCTGCATTTTCCTTTTGGTCGGTTAAAAGTTCTTTTGCTCGCTCAAAATCTTTAGAATCATCGCCCGTCCGTCTAAAGGTTCCAGCAATGGGGTGAAGCTTGGCTTGATTATCTTTCAAAATAATTTGACTCTCGGGGCTAGAACCAAAAATTTTATAATCAGTGTAATCAAAATAAAATAAATACGGTGAGGGGTTTACAGTTCTCAAAGCTCTATAAACTTGAAATTCATCTCCTTGAAATCTTTGTGAAAATGCCCGGCTCAAAACAACTTGAAAAACATCTCCACGTAAACAATGCTGAATGCCTTTTTTTACATTTTGAAGGAATTTTTCATTTGAAATATCTGTATTTTCCTCCCCTTCTAATCGGAACGGATAAACTGGAACATCTTTATTCTGAATAGCAGAAATTATATTCATTTTTTCTGAATTCAAGTTAGGATGCTGATTTTCAAGCAAAATCAATTCATCATGAAAATGGTCTATCACCAAAACGTACTGATAAAATCTGTAGCGTAAAATCGGGGTATTTGGTTGATGAGAAAATTCTAAGCCTTCAAAAATTTGTGCTGCATCGTAGCCCGTATAGCCGTACATCCCCTGAGCTAAGCTCAATGCTGAACATTCATTTTCAAACTGAATTTCTTGCTGAAAAAGTTCAAACAATTCTACTGGATTTGAATTTTCAATATTTTTGATTGGCTGAAGGGGAAGTTTAATTTCCACCTCCTTGTTTGCTGAAATTTCCATTCCCGCGATAGGATTTATGGCAATGATTGATTTGCTATTTTCCGCATCGGTTTTATCGGTACTTTCCAGCAATATGGTTTCTCGGTACAAATCTCTTAAACGCAGGTATATACTCACTGGTGTAAATAAATCTGCAGGAATTTTGTACTTTTTTGTACTAAATTTTTCTCCCATTTTTAATTTTTAAATCATAAAAAAAAGCTCCAATAATTCTAAAATTATCGGAGCTTTTGTGTTATTTAATTCATAAGGTCATTACAGCACCGATAAATCAGAACTGAACCACCACCAATTTGTATTTAATTTTTTTCCCATTCAGAATTCAAATATAAATCTTGTTTTGAATTTGACAAAATAATAGATGATTGAATTTCATTTTTTTCATCTCAAGAGGCTTTTTAAAATTTTTCGAAATATTTTTTAAGCCTTTAGAAATTTTAAAAAAATAAAATTTAAATACGTTTTAAGAATCATTTTTTAAAACTTTTAATTTACACTATCTTTGTTACAAAATAAAAAAATGAAATATCAGCGCGTTTTACTTAAATTAAGTGGTGAGGCATTGATGGGCGAAAAACAATATGGCATTGACCCCAAACAAATCATATCTTATTCTCAACAAATTAAGGAAATTGTGGATAAAGGCTGTGAGGTTGCTATTGTGATTGGCGGTGGAAACATCTTCCGTGGCATTAGTGGTGCTGCCAATGGCATTGACCGTGTGCAGGGTGACTACATGGGGATGCTAGCTACTGTTATAAATGGTATGGCTCTGCAGCAAGGCTTGGAAGATGAAGGTTTAGACGTTCGTTTGCAAACGGCAATTGAAATCAAGCAAATTGCTGAAACTTATATTCGCCGTCGTGCGATTCGACATCTGGAGAAGAAAAGAGTTGTTATCTTCAGTGGAGGTTTGGGGAATCCCTATTTCACCACAGATTCTGCAGCGGTTTTGCGTGCTATTGAAATCGAAGCGGATGTGATCTTGAAGGGAACTCGTGTAGATGGAATTTATTCAGCTGATCCTGAGAAAGATAAAAATGCTGAAAAATTTACGAATATCAGCTTTAAAGATGTTTACTCTAAAGGATTGAAAGTCATGGATATGACTGCTTTTACATTGAGTGAAGAGAATCAATTGCCCATTATTGTCTTTGATATGAATACGCCAGGAAATTTAAGAGAAATTATAGAAGGAAAAGATATAGGAACTTTAGTTAGCTAATAATCAAATTATTATGGACACAACAAATATTATAAAAAACACGGAAACGGGAATGCAAGATTCCGTAAAGCATTTAGAAAAAGCTTTTACACAAATTCGCGCAGGGCGCGCCAACCCAAATATGCTAGGGAATGTAATGGTTGATTATTATGGTTCACCAACGCCCCTTTCTCAAGTTGCCAATGTGAGTGCTCCTGATGCGATGACATTAAACGTTCAGCCATGGGAAGCAACGATGATTCAGCCGATTGAAAAGGCCATCATGGAGGCTAATTTAGGTTTCAATCCTTCTAATAATGGCAACGCAGTCATTATCAGCGTGCCACCACTGACCGAGGAACGAAGAAAAGATTTGGTGAAACAAACTAAAACTGAACTAGAAAATGCGAAAGTCAGCATCAGAAATTGGAGAAAAGAAGCTAATAACAGCATCAAGAAATCTGATGATTCTGAAGATTTACAAAAAAGTTTAGAAGCAAACGTTCAGGAATTGACCGATAAATACATCAAAATTGCTGAAGAGCTCTTTACTAAAAAAGAAGCTGAAATTATGAAAGTTTAATTTTTTTTTAAAAGCTTAATAATTTCCTAAATCGATGCTTTGATATTTTTTATAAATCTCAAGGCATCTTTTTTTATAATTTTTCTATCTTGCCCAGTCTTAAAATATTTCTTAAAATTATATTCAATGATGAAGGTAATATGAATATAATTTTGAAGTTGATGGAAAATGTAACTCATCAAAAAATTATACCCAATTATACCCCTCCCCAACAAAAATTGATTATCTTCGTGAGCGATTTTTGGATGGTGATTTTATGAATTTTAAAAAAGCAGGTATCTTCTTAGTCTTCGTTTTTAGCTTCCATTTAGTAGAATCTTGCGGCGTGGTGAAAACTGGCCGAAGAGGGAAGAAAACCACTACCCACATCAAAACAAATGTTAATAATTCCGTCAATAGTCGCTCAAAAGCGGTCTTAGAAAAAGCCAACAGCTTCTTGGGGACACCCTATCGCTACGGCGGCACAACCAGCAGCGGTATGGATTGCTCTGGGCTGCTATGGAATTCATACAAAGAAATTAATATCGAATTACCGAGAGTTTCTCGAGAACAAGCAAAATATGGAATAAAGATTCGCCTACAAAATGTTCAGCCTGGAGATGCCTTATTTTTTGATACCAGTGGCGGGGACATCAGCCACGCTGGGATTGTAGACCGCATCAAAAACGGCGAAATCTTCTTTGTGCACGCCTCCTCCTCTCGCGGCGTCATCGTTTCAAGTTTAGAAACCGAATACTGGAAAAAAAGATTTGTGAAAGCCGTTCGATTTATTCATTAAATTTTTTTGAAGGCTTTAAAAAATCTTTTCAAAAAAAACTAAAACTTATAAAAAATGTGACGAAATTTATGATTTCGCCACATTTTGATGATCTTAGAATCTCGACAAATTTTTATTTAAATAAAACATAAGAGAACCCAATACCGAATTCTGGGTATACGGCTGATTTTTTGAAGTCAAAGTCTCTTACCAAACCCAAACCTGCATGGAAGTTGAACAGGAAATTACTGTCTAAATTTCGCTGCAATCCCCACACTCCAGCTAAGCTCAATGTGTTGCCATAAGACGTATTAAAAGTATCGAAATTGTATCTCGTTTTCAGCCCAAAATAAGACGCACTGTTCAACTTTGTGTCTCGCCCTAATTTTACACGTTTAGCAAAACTGTACAAATAGCGAAATTCATTAGCAATGAAGATTGAGTACAGGATGCTAGGTATCATATTCCCATCTGAAGAAACCTGATGTGCTGGGGCAATCCCAACTTTTGGCTCCATAACCCAAGATTCTGAAATAGGGAACTGATAGTCAATAGATAAAGAGGTTAAATTTACTGAAACTTTACCCAAAGATTGTAAAGACTGCTCTTGCCCAAAGCTAAATGCTACCGAAAAAAGAACGACACTTGCACTAATTAATTTTTTTAAATTCATATGTTTTTGTTTTTATGTTATTTGTTCAATTTAAATTAACTCCATTTTCATTTCTGAATTTTAATTTCACATTATATTAATTAAATCTCCAGCAAAAGTCGTTATTTTATGTTAATCTAAAAATACATCGTTACATTAATTTTTTTAAAAATTATTAATATTTTAATAAAGTTGAAGTATAATATAATATAAAGAAATGCTAATTTTTTAACATAGTAATATTTATTTATTATAGGGGGTGTTTTTGTGTTGTGGGTAAATTCTATAATCATTTTCTTCAAACCACTCAAAGTTTTCTTTTCAAAAAAAACTAAGGCTTATAAAAAATGTGACGAAACTTATGATTTCGCCACATTTTGATGATCTTAGAATCTCAACAAATTTTTATTTAAATAAAACATAAGAGAATCCAATACCAAGTTCTGGGTATACGGCTGATTTTTTGAAGTCAAAGTCTCTTACCCAACCCAAACCTGCATGGAAGTTGAACAGGAAATTACTGTCTAAATTTCGCTGCAATCCCCACACTCCAGCTAAGTTCAATGTGTTGCCATAAGACGTATTACGCTCATTATTAAAAGCACCGAAATTGTATCTCGTTTTCAGCCCAAGATAAGACGCACTGTTCAACTTTGTGTCTCGCCCTAATTTTGCACGTTTAGCAAAACTGTACAAATAGCGAAATTCATTAGCAACGAAGATTGAATTGTACTTGTAGCTAAGTTCCATTTTCCCATCTGAAATCTGATGTGCTGGGGCAATCCCAACTTTTGGCTCCATAACCCAAGATTCTGAAATAGGGAACTGATAGTCAATAGATAAAGAGGTTAAATTTGCTGAAACCTTACCCAAAGATTGTAAAGACTGCTCTTGCCCAAAGCTGAAAGCTACTGAAAAAAGAATGACACTTGCACTAACTAATTTTTTTAAATTCATATGTTTTTGTTTTTATGTTATTTGTTCAATTTAAATTAACTCCATTTTCATTTCTGAATTTTAATTTCACATTATATTAATTAAATCTCCAGCAAAAGTCGTTATTTTATGTTAATCTAAAAATACATCGTTACATTAATTTTTTTAAAAATTATTAATATTTTAATAAAGTTGAAGTATAATATAATATAAAGAAATGCTAATTTTTTAACATAGTAATATTTATTTATTATAGGGGGTGTTTTTGTGTTGTGGGTAAATTCTATAATCATTTTCTTCAAACCACTCAAAGTTTTCTTTTCAAAAAAAACTAAGGCTTATAAAAAATGTGACGAAACTTATGATTTCGCCACATTTTGATGATCTTAGAATCTCAACAAATTTTTATTTAAATAAAACATAAGAGAATCCAATACCAAGTTCTGGGTATACGGCTGATTTTTTGAAGTCAAAGTCTCTTACCCAACCCAAACCTGCATGGAAGTTGAACAGGAAATTACTGTCTAAATTTCGC
Source organism: Candidatus Ornithobacterium hominis (assembly GCF_951229915.1). Classification (GTDB taxonomy): domain Bacteria; phylum Bacteroidota; class Bacteroidia; order Flavobacteriales; family Weeksellaceae; genus Ornithobacterium; species Ornithobacterium hominis. The sequence goes on from NZ_OX579588.1 coordinate 1,265,499, forward strand.
TGCAATCCCCACACTCCAGCTAAGTTCAATGTGTTGCCATAAGACGTATTACGCTCATTATTAAAAGCACCGAAATTGTATCTCGTTTTCAGCCCAAGATAAGACGCACTGTTCAACTTTGTGTCTCGCCCTAATTTTGCACGTTTAGCAAAACTGTACAAATAGCGAAATTCATTAGCAACGAAGATTGAATTGTACTTGTAGCTAAGTTCCATTTTCCCATCTGAAATCTGATGTGCTGGGGCAATCCCAACTTTTGGCTCCATAACCCAAGATTCTGAAATAGGGAACTGATAGTCAATAGATAAAGAGGTTAAATTTGCTGAAACCTTACCCAAAGATTGTAAAGACTGCTCTTGCCCAAAGCTAAATGCTACCGAAAAAAGAACGACACTTGCGCTAACTAATTTTTTTAAATTCATATGTTTTTGTTTTTATACTATTTAATTTTTATTATTTATACTATTTAATTTTTGATGACATTAAATGATGAACCGCCCCAATTTTCGTTAAATAAGCTACTATTTACAAAATTGAAATTATTATTCAATAGATAATAATCTTCAACTGCAAATATAGTTCTTAATTTCCGATTTTATGTTAATCTAAAAACACATCGTTACATTAATTTTTTTTAAAATTATTAATATTTTAATAAAGTTGAAATATAATATAATATAATATAATATAATATAATATAAAGAAATACTAATTTTTTAACATAGTAATTTATTATAGGGGGTGTTTTTGTGTTGTGGGTAAATTCTATAATCATTTTCTCCAAACCACTCAAAGTTTTCTTTTCGAAAAAAACTAAACATCTATCAATAATGGCTACTTCTCAAGGATTAAAATACCGAGAAAACATATTCGTTTCACTTTTTTTACAATCAAGCCTATGCACAGGTTTGAAAAAAAAATCATGACTTATGATTGATTTTTTCTAAGGCTTAAAAAATTTTGAACTAAGCAAATTTTTCTTTTATAGATTTTTGTTTAATTTCACTTCATGTACTACCTCATTTACGATACAGAAACCACAGGGATTCCTGCAAATTTTGACGCACCACTCTCTGATAGTGATAATTGGCCACGTTTAGTTCAGCTGGCTTGGCAGCTCCACAACGAGAAAGGCGAATTGATTGAAAATCATAATTTGATTGTAAAACCTGATGGTTTTGATATTCCCTTCAATGCGATTCAAATTCACGGGATTACCAATGAGATTGCTCACGAGAAGGGGCTGGCTCTTAGTGTCGTTCTACAGAAATTTTTCGGCAGTTTTGATTTAGAAAACACACTTATCATTGGGCACAACATTCAATTTGATATTTCTATCGTAGGAGCAGAAATGCACCGTGAAGGCATGGATTTTGAGAAGTTGACGGCTGCTCCCACGCTAGACACGGCGAGAGCCTCTACTGAGTATTGTGCCCTACCTGGCGGGCGGGGCGGGAAGTTTAAATTCCCCAAATTGGGAGAACTTCACCAGCGGTTATTTGGCCATTTCTTTGATGAGGCACATAATGCCGCAGCGGATGTTAATGCCACAGCTCGTAGCTTTTTTGAATTAGTAAGGCTCGGCGTCATTTCTTCTGCACAAGCACGTTTTTCGGCAGAAAATTTTAAAGCCTTTAAAAATTTATTTCCTTCCGTTATAGCCCCCTATCCTATCGATGTCGGGCAACAAATTGCAGAAAAGGAAGCTGCCCTAGCCTGGGCTGAGAGCCAAAAAATAAAAGATAAAAATGAAGTTGAAATTGTGAAAAATTCACCATATTTTCACTTTCATAATCATAGTTCATTCTCTATTCTTTCGGCAACTACGACTGTTGAGAACCTCATCAAAAAAGCTGTAGAACTAGAAATGCCTGCTGTGGGAATTACCGATATGGGAAATCTTATGGGAGCTTTCCATTTTGTGCAGGCAATAAGGGATAAAAAGGATGTAATAACGCCAATTATTGGCTGTGAAGTTTACGTAAGTGAACGCTATCGACAGCATAAATTTACCAAAGATAACCCCGACCGCAGGCATACGCAGGTTTTATTGGCAAAGAACAAGGCGGGTTATCATAATTTGAGTAAAATTTCATCTATCGGCTACATTGATGGTTACTATGCAGGGTTTCCCCGAGTGAGCAAGGAAGTTATCTTAAAGTATAAAGAAAATTTAATTGCTACGACAGGTTCTATTTCTTCGGAAATTCCTGACATTATTCTGAACGTGGGTGAAAAAAATGCTGAGGAAGCTTTCCTTTGGTGGAAAGAGCATTTTGGCGAAGATTTTTATGTGGAATTAATTCGCCATGGTTTGCCAGAGGAGAATCATGTGAATGAAATTCTCATCAAGTTTGCTAGAAAATACAACGTCAAGATTTTGGCGCAAAATAATACTTACTACATCAATCAATCAGATGCTAAAGCGCATGATATTTTACTGTGCGTACGTGATGGGGAGAAAGTTGATACGCCCATCGGGCGTGGGCGCGGCTACCGTTTTGGCTTCCCTAATGATGAGTTTTACTTCAAAACAGCCTCGCAGATGGAACATCTCTTTGAAGATATTCCTGAAGCCATTCAGAATTTAAAGGATTTTGTGAAAAAATTTGAATTTTATGATTTAAAACAAGACGTTTTACTTCCTAAATTTAAAATCCCAAAGGAGTTTGAAGTAGAAGAAGATTTGCAAGATGATGGCGTGAGGGGCGAGAATGCTTACCTAAAGCACTTGACTTATGAAGGGGCAAAAAAACGCTACGGAATCATTACTGAAGAAATCCAAAATCGATTGGACTTTGAATTAGAAACGATTGCAAACACGGGCTATCCTGGCTATTTTTTAATTGTTCAGGATTTCACTTCACAAGCTAGGAAAATGGGGGTTTCTGTAGGCCCAGGGCGTGGTTCTGCGGCTGGTTCTGCGGTGGCGTATTGCATCGGGATTACTAATATAGACCCCATCAAATATGATTTGCTTTTTGAGCGATTCTTAAACCCCGAGCGTGTTTCTTTGCCCGATATTGATATTGATTTTGATGACCGCGGGCGAGATGAGATCATCCGTTGGGTGATTAATAAATATGGTAAAGACCAAGTTGCGCAAATCATTACTTACGGCACTATGGCAGGGAAATCCGCCATACGAGACACCGCAAGAGTTTTAGATTTACCGCTGGCTGATAGCAATAAAATTGCGAAAAAAGTACATACAAAATTGAATAAGCTGTTTAAAATGGATGATAAATCTCTCAGTGAAAAATTCAATGGAGATGAACTGAAGGATTTACAAGATATTCTAGAAATTTCTAAAAGAGACGACCTAGAAGCAACAACCATACAGCAAGCAAAGGTAATAGAAGGTAGCATAAGAAACACAGGTGTGCACGCCTGCGGAGTTATTATCACCCCCAAGGATATTAAGGAACTGATACCTGTAGCTATAGCTAAAGATAGCGATATGGCGGTAACGCAGTTTGATAATTCTGTGGTAGAAAACGCTGGATTACTAAAAATGGATTTTTTAGGGCTTAAGACTTTGAGTATAATCAAAGATGCTGTGAATTTAGTGAAAAAAACAAAAGAAATAGAACTCATCCCAGATGATTTCCCCTTGGAAGACCCCTTGACTTATCAAGAAATATTTCAGAAAGGGAAAACCGTTGGTATATTCCAATACGAATCCCCTGGAATGCAAAAACATCTTAAAGATTTAAAGCCAGATAAATTTGATGATTTGATTGCGATGAATGCACTTTATCGCCCCGGCCCCCTCGCCTACATTCCCAATTTTATCGACCGAAAACACGGGATAGAAGAAATCAGCTATGATTTGCCCGAGATGGAAGAATATTTAGCTGAAACTTATGGCATTACCGTTTATCAAGAGCAAGTGATGTTACTTTCTCAGAAGTTAGCAAATTTCACCAAAGGAGAAGCCGATGTGCTGAGAAAAGCAATGGGAAAAAAACAAATGGATACTTTGGCTAAAATGGAAGGTAAATTCATTCAAAACGCCATAGGCAACGGGCACCCAGAAAATGTTTTAAAAAAAATATGGGAAGACTGGAAAGCTTTCGCTCAATATGCATTCAACAAATCTCACTCCACCTGTTACGCCTACGTCGCTTTTCAAACCGCTTATTTAAAAGCACACCATCCAGCCGAGTTTATGGCCGCTGTGCTAAGCAATAATATGAAAGACATCAAGGAAATAACCAACTTCATGCAAGAATGCAAGCGAATGGACGTCCCCGTACTGAGCCCTGATGTGAATGAGAGTTCATATGATTTTACCGTAAATAAAAATGGTGCCGTTCGGTTTGGTCTAGGAGCCATCAAAGGCGTTGGCAGCGCCGCAGTAGAGAGCATCATACAAGAGAGAAACGAGAATGGGAAATTTACTAATGTTTTTGATTTCATTGAGCGGATAGACCAGCGTGTATGCAATAAAAAAACTTTAGAAAATTTAATTTACGCTGGTGCATTTGATGAGTTAGACCAATACCACCGTGCACAGTATTTCTTTGAAGATCATGAAGGTGTAACCAATCTAGAGAAAATCATCAAATACGGTAATGCTGCCAGCGATGAGGGCAACGAGAATCAAATTTCATTATTTGACGTTGCAGATATGGAAGTCGAAATGCAGAAACCAATGATTTTAGATTGCCCAGCTTGGCCCATTATGTACCAGCTCAATAAAGAAAAAGAAGTGGTGGGAATTTACATCTCTTCTCACCCATTAGACCGCTTTCAAGTAGAGCTAAATCATTACAAAAACATTGATCTGATTACGCTAAAAGAAAGACAAAAAGAAATGATTGATAAAACATTCACCGTAGGTGGGCTGGTAACAGAAGTGCAACATTTGGTTTCCGCTAAAAATGGAAAGGAATTCGGGAAATTTATACTGGAAGATTACACCGATAGCTTTGAGTTTATGCTGTTTGGTGAAGAATATCTGCGCTTGAGGCACTTCTTAGAACCCAATCAGTTTGTTCTATTACAACTTCACGTGAACGAAAATAAATTTAGCAAACGTATTTACACCAACATCAAAAGCATTGATTTGCTAGATGATTTGATAGAAAAAAGAGCTAAGTCCATTGAATTTCACTTTGAAATTAATGAAATTAATGAAGAGTTAATCAAAAATTTACTAAAAATCATTCAGAATAACGGAGGAGATAAAAATTTATTCCTAAACCTAAGAGACGAAAAAACGCAAAACGTTTTTGCCTCACAAAGCAGAAAATTTAGCATTAGCATTACCAAAGATTTAATCGATGAGCTAAAGAGATATGAAATTGATAATTATAAATTAAATTGATAGTCTCATTATTTTTTTAAAGGCTTAAAAAATAATTTTGGCTCAAAACTTGAGACTCCTTATAGTAAATTTTATAAGGCTTAATAAATTTTTAAATTAGCTTTTATAATAATAAATAATTAAAATAATATAGAATATTAATTTTTTGAAAAAAAATTTAAACTTATGGCATTAGAAATTAAAGATTCAAACATTGAAGAAACATTACAATCAGATCAGCCTGTAATGCTTGATTTTTGGGCAGCTTGGTGCGGACCTTGCCGTATGGTAGGGCCTATCGTAGACGAAATCAGCCAAGAATATGACGGAAAAGCCGTAGTAGGAAAAGTGGATGTAGATAATAACCCAGATACGGCTGCTAAATATGGTATCCGAAATATCCCAACCATTCTTTTCTTCAAAAATGGCGAAATTGTAGACAAAGTGGTAGGCGTGGTACCGAAAGAGCAATTGACTGAAAAGTTAGAGAAATTGATGTAAAATAAAATTTAGTTTAACTGAAAATAAGCGCTATAAGCTTGGCTTGTGGTGCTTATTTTTTTAATGATCTATTAAATTTTATTTCTTGGTGACTATCAATTGCTTTAAACTTAAGCCACCAATAGTTTTGCTGTGAAATTAATAGGTAGTATCACATAAATACCCTATTTTTGCTAAATATTGATAATTAAAAAATGCATTTTTCAAAGCAATTCATTCTTTATTTAGGCTTATTTTTTTTATTCATTTCTTGTAATTCAAAAACACAACGGCAAGAGAATTTTGGGGAAATTTCTGCCACAGACAGTAGAAATAAAGTCATTCATCTAGAGCAAGAAGCTCAGCGTGTAGTAGCTCTTTTTGAACCTGCGGTAGATCATATCTATATGCTCCAAGCAAGTAATGTTTTGGTAGGTATTCCCGAGCAAGTTTACTTAAATGCCTCTGGGTATGAGTTTCTTTCAGGCTTAGATGATAAAATTAAAAACAAAGAAATCGCTACACCATCTTTCAGTGGAAGAGCCATCAGCGCTGAATCTGTATTGCAACTGAATCCTGATTTAGTGATTTTATATGAAGCTGATTCTGAAACCATTAATCAGCTAGAAGGTTTGGGATTGAATGTATATACTGTTTCCAGTAAAAACAAAGAAGCTATTTACCTTGAACTGAAAGGTTTAGCTACACTTATAGGTAAAAGTAAACGAGCAGAAGAACTAATACAATACACTGAAAATGAATTAAATAAAATTAACAAAGCTCCTAAATTAGATAAAAAAGTATATTACGCTTGGTCTAAAGGTAGAATTTTTTCAACTTCTGGTAAAGGAACTTTAATTGATGCTGCCATTGAAGCTGCTGGAGCCCAAAATGCTTGTCCGCTAGAAATGGAAGCTACCAACATCAGTGCTGAAACCATTTATGAGTGGAATCCAGATTTAATCATTTTATGGAACTCCAAGCCCGAAGATGTTTATTCACTAAAAGAGCTTCAAGCCTTGCCTGCCGTGAAGCAAAAACAGGTATATGACTTTTCTCCTGTTTTTTATTATGACCCACACACTATCAAATTTATGCTTTTTGCCAAACAACTCAGAGAATGGTGTGAACCCCAAAATACAACCGCCGAAAATGATATAAAAAAAGATTTAAAAACGCTATACGGCTTATAATGATGTCATTAGGTTTAAAGAAAATATTATTACTACTATCTCCTTTCATTCTGATTGTATTTTCATTGCAGTTAGGAAACACAGGCTTTTTAAATTTCACAGAATTTTGGCAACATATGTCTCACGTCATTACAGGAAACAATTTACCACAAAACTCTATGCAAACCATTCTGTGGCAAGTGAGATTACCTAGGCTTTTGCTCACCTTTATGGTCGGAGCATCATTGGCAGTTTCTGGAGGTGTATTACAGGCTATTTTCCGAAATCCTATTGTTGATCCTTTCTCGTTGGGAATTTCATCTGGAGCAGCTTTTGGAGCAGCTCTTTCCATGATTTTAGGCTTATTTTCTGTCAACTTTTTTGCTTTCATATTTGGTGTAATTGCGGTTGCTATCACCTATGCTGTTTCCGCTTTTGGGGCTAAAACCTCTGTTGTTACTATTGTTTTAACAGGTATGATTATTTCTGGCGTATTTTCTGCCATGCTCACGCTTTTACAATACATTAGCGACCCGTATAAACTGCAAGCCATTATACAATGGACTATGGGTAACTTGCATACAGCATCTTGGGAAAAAGTACAGACTTCTATTACACCTATTTTGGCAGGATTGCTGGGTATTTATATCTTCCGTTGGAAGATGAATTTATTGGCTTTGGGAGATGAAGAAGCTTTGGCGGTTGGTGTAAAACCAAACAATACCAAAATCATTTTGATTGGGCTATCTACACTCATCACAGCAGCTTCTGTAGCAGCTGTTGGAATGATAAGCCTTTTTGGCTTGATTGTTCCACATATCACTCGCATGATATTTGGACCCAATAATACTATTGGAGTTTTTGCCAATATTAGTTTAGGAGGTTCTTTGTTATTGATGATTGATAATTTTTCAAGAATTGTGATGCCTTTTGAAATTCCTATCGGTGTATTTACCATGATTTTAGGCGCTCCTTTGTTCATTTATTTAATGAGAAAAAATGCAATTAACTGGAATTAATGAGCTTGATTGATATTAAAAATGTGAGCTATTCCATTGGGGAAAAATTGATCTTGCATCTTGTGAATGCTTCTTTTCAAAAAAATAAATTCACTGTGATATTAGGGCGAAATGGAAGCGGGAAATCTTCATTATTCAGAATCTTATCTGGCATAGAAAAAAAGTTTGGAGGCAATATTGATTTCAACTCAAAAAATCCTCCTAAAATTGGTTTTTTGACTCAGTTTCATCAAATGGTATTTCCTTTTACAGTGTTTGATGTTGTACTAACTGGTAGAAGTTCTTTTTTTAAAATTTCACCAAAAAAAGAAGACAAAGATGCTGTAACAGAAATATTGGAATCCTTCCAATTAAATCATTTGAGTAATACGCCTTACACTTCTCTCTCTGGTGGTGAAAGGCAATTAGTATTATTATGCAGAGTATTGGTTCAAAACCCTGATATACTGTTACTTGATGAGCCTACCAATCATCTTGATTTGCACTACCAAATTAAAGTTTTACAGCTAATGAGGGATTGGGTGAACCAAAAAAATTGCACCATTGTATGCATTATGCACGATCCTAATTTGGCTTTGCAATTTGCTGACCACATATATGTGATGCAAAATAAACGATTGAATTATTTAGCACACACAGATGCTGAATATACTGCCAATATGCTATCTCAAGCATATGAGGTTTCGCTATCTTATGTAGAGCACTATAGTAAAACTTTTCTTATCCCCGAAATATGAAACAATTAGAAATTTCTGTCGTAACTGATATTAATGCTATTGCTCATACTGTAGAATATGTGAAATCTGTACGCAAAACGCTCTTCCCGATGCTAAATCATGAGCATATCCCTGCTGATTTACAAGATTTTGAATCAACGTATATTAAAAATCCAAAAGGCATTTTTCTTCAAGCAAAATTAGGCAATCAACTAATTGGAACCGCTGGCATGATGGAGTTTAACTACCGATTTCCCCTTTTGGATATTCCTGATAATGCCGTAGAGGTGACAAGATTATTTGTGGAACCTGAATTTAGAAAAATGGGAATTGCTACTAATTTGATAAATAGGCTGAAGCTACATGCTATAAAAAAAGGTATAGATTACCTATACCTTCATACGCATCACTTTTTGCCTGGCGCTACTGATTTTTGGTCGAAGCAAAATTTCACTTTTATAGAGGTTACAATAGAAAATAATGTAGAAACTCTCCATTTTGGTTATGAAATGCACTAAAAACTGTAGCCTAAGCTTATCATATAATTCCTTGGAGCGCCCACAAATCCACGTGTGTAATCAAATCCTCCCAGATAGTAATATTTATCAAAAATATTGTTGATATTGGCTGATAATCTCACCCCTTTTAGATGATAATATACACTCGCGTTGGCTAAAGCATAAGATGGCCAATTATCAAAAACTGGTTTACCAGCCCCATCATTTCTCATAGAATTATCCATCCTTCTTTCGCTCACATAATACACGCCTGCACCGAATCCCAGCCCCTTCAACATCGGTTGAGAAAATACATATTTAGTCCACAATCCAGCCATGTGCTTAGGAGCGTTACCCAACGACTCATTTTGTTGCAATTCATCAGGCGAAGATTTAATCTCTGTATGATTGAAAGTATAATTACCAGAGATTTGAAACTCTCTTGTGATTTGTCCTCTCATATCGATTTCCACTCCTTGTGAAATTACTTTACTACTTTGTTTTAATTCTTCTCTACCAGCATTTGTATATTTGCCCGTAGATATTCTCATATTCTCTCTATTTATATGAAATAGAGCTATTTCTGATTGAAGTTGATTTTTGAACAAACCAATTTTAACCCCCGTTTCTATTTGGTAGCTATTCTCTGTCTTATAAGCTTCTTTTGCTCCAAATTCCTGATATTTATATATCAGATCTGCACCTGCGGGTACAAATCCTTTTGAATAATTAGCAAAGTAATTAATTTCATTATTAATTTTATAAGATAGACCTAATCTTGGTAACCATTTATTTTCTCTTGTTCTATACGTCTTTTTAAGGTCAGAACTATAAGAATGATAGGTTTCATTCCTCAAGCCTAGAATTAAATTCAGCCTATCTCCCACGCTGATGTGATCTTGTACATAAATCCCAATTGTGCTATATGGGTTAAGGAATGGAAATGTAGCTTTATCTCTCCACACGTAAGATGATTTAGAGAAAATCTCTCTCTCTGCTGCTGCAAGATTGACTATAAGTTCTACTTTATTTCCATCTTTATTTATTCTATGTCTTGCTTCTCTCAAAACATTATTTTTATCTCCTTCGTAAGAAGACCAATCTGTCCCCACAATGATTTTATGATCTACAGATTTATTTTGATTAAATTTTAATCTAAAATAAGAAACAGCATTATGGGTATAATCTTTTGCTTCTTTTGACTGAAATCTAACTCTTAGCAATTCATTTTTAGGGGCATCGGCATAGCTATTTCTTGTTCTTAATTCATCTAATTTCTCTTCATATTTCGTCCACATATAGTTAGCAAAAAAATCTAAATTTGGCAAAATATTTTGTGATAACTTCACATTAGAAGTCATAAAATTAGCTTTGTAGAAATCTGTAGGCAAATTGATATTAAAGTTTCTTGGTTGTGCATAGAAATTATTATTTCTTATAGCCAGACCTCTGTCTAGATACCCATCTGAATTATCATAAATAAAATCAAAATCCAACTGTGTTCCTTTGAATGGCTTGTAAGTGAATGATGGGGCTACCATTAGTGTTTTCCTATCATTATTCTCTCTAAATGTTTTGGTAGTTTCGTACCCAGCATTTAGCCTAAAAAGAACTTTATCTTGATGGTCTAACGCTCCACCTACATCTAATGTTGTTCTAAAAGTATTGAAGCTTCCATAAGACAATTGTACATGATTCTTTTGTCTTGCCATCGGTTTTTTAGTAACTAGATTGATGGTTCCACCTGGTGCAATATCTCCAAATAATGATGCTCCAGAACCTTTTATCACCTCTACGCTCTCCAAATTCACAGTTAATGGAGCTCTCCAGAAACTAGTCCCATAGCCATAGCCAGATCGCATTCCATTCACCAGCCTGATGCCACTTTCGTAGCCACTTCTGAATCCTCTAATCGTCACATCATCATACGGCGAAGTGGTATTAACTCCTGCTAAATCATGAATTAAATCTGTGATTTGAAAAGCCTGTTTATCCTCTATAAATTCTCTTGTAACAAGTGATATAGATTCTGGTAAATCTTTTATCGGTCCAGAAAACTTTCCGCCTAATTCTGTGGTATGGTTCAAATATGAATTATTCCGTCTTCCCGTTGCAGTGATTTCGTTTAATTCATAAGTATCTATCGACAGGCTATCTTGCTGTGCGAATGCTATTGTAGATGAGCCTACTAATAAAATAGTAGTAAGTAATTTTGTTCTCATATATTAAAAAAAATTATTAAAATGCATTTAGATTATACAAAGCTCCGATAGCAAAAATATTAATATTAGTCTTATTCACAACTTTATGCAAGACATTATTATAATGTTTATAATCATTGGCATAATAGCCAAAGAATCTGAAGTTTTGAGATGCAAATGGCTTATATTCTATCCCAATTAAATTCAAATGATGCTGAGATAAACTATTGCCCAAACTGTTTACACCTCTGTCGTTTAATCTTTCGTATACTGATTTTGCAGTAATGTACCATTTGGGGGTAATGGCATAATCTAACCTAAGGACAGCCGTTTGTGATTCTAGCTTTTGGGCGTATATATTGGTGTGATTGGGATTCATCGTGCGGCGATATTCATTAATGATAGATGACATCATATCAGCATAATCTACTGCTATATGAGTGTGTTGTAAATCCAAATAAGCTTCAAAACGATCTAAAACCAATTTGTTACCCATAGCCAGCTGAAAATCTGTCTTGCCTTCTGCAACTTGTGATGCTCCTACAGAATAAAACGTTCTGAATTTTTTATCTGCAAAGTTACCTCTCCATGCTAAATTAGTAGCCAAAGGTAATTCACTGGCTGTCAATTTATTTTCATTAAAATCAGATTCAGGATGCAAGGAATCAAACGTATCATTTTTGGCGTTATATACCAACACTTCCACGGTATGATTATCATTAATTTGATGAGCCAATTTAGCCCCAACTGTGAATAAATTGGTTTGAGTTTTAATCAAATCTGAATATAGATATTCAAAAGTTGGATTTTTCTCAAATTCCCAATTCCCGAAGTTATTGGCTTGTTTGCCTACCGTTACCCTCCAATCTCTATTTTCACCCAAGGTATAGCTCAAAGAAGCATAGTCTAATGACGCTGGAGCATTGTCTAAAGTTTTAGGGATTTGTGATTTGTGCAAACGAATTCTCACATTATAATCCAATCTATCATTTATCTTTCCTGTCACTTGAAATCTAGCTTCATTTTGCCTAAATCCGTTTTGCTTCCTCTCTACATCTGTAAACTCTAATGAACTTCTTAGCAGTAAATTAATATCAACATTATTCTGAATTTCTTCTAAAACCTCAGAAGTTTTTTGTGCTTTAGCACTGCCTAAAGATGCTAAAATAGCCAATGTAATGACAAGTTTCTTCATCGTAATTAGTTACTTAAGTCGTTTTATTTCTCTTTTTTTCTAATTCTTTTTTCAACCAATTGCACCAGTCTTCTATGCCTTCCCCATTCAATGTGCTGATGCTGATAACTTCTAAATCTGGATTTACCTCTCTGGCATCTTTTGCTGCAGCTTCTACAGAAAAAGGAACGTGTGGCAATAAATCTGCTTTAGATACCAACATTAATTCGCTGGTGAGAAACATTCTTGGATATTTCTTTGGTTTATCATCACCTTCAGTAGATGCCAATAGGGTAACTCTAGCATCTTCACCCAAATCAAATGCCGATGGACAGAGTAAATTCCCTACATTTTCTATGAAAAGAATATCGGTATTTTCTAAATTGATGTGGTCTAATGCCTGATAAATCATTTGTGCTTCTATATGGCACATTCCGCCCGTTACAATTTGTAGAGCATTTAACCCGGCATCTTTTAATCTAACTGCATCGCGCTCAGTTTCTGGGTCGCCTACCAAAACGGCTAGGTTCAATTCTTTTCCAAGTCTTTTTCCCGTCTCTTGTAGTAAAGTAGTCTTTCCGCTCCCTGGGGAAGAGCAGATGTTGACAATCAGCATATTTTTAGGTAATTTTTCACGAATTGCTTTTGCTACAAAATCGTTAGCCTTTAATAAATTCAGTGTAATATGGTCTGATTGCACAGAGCCTACGGGCATCTGGTTACTTTTGGGTTTTGTTGTATTCATTTTCTAGTATTTAATTTGATTTAAAAAAATCCACTTGACTTATCCTTAGTTCCTCCCCTTGAATAATATCACGGGAAGGTTCACCACAGGAACAAACAAATTTATGTAATTTCACTTCAAAATCTTTCTCGCATTTCTTGCAGTTAGCAATAACGGGTAATAAGACTACCTCTAAATCTATGTTCTCTAAACGTATGTCTTCTAAAATTAATGCTTCAAATGCATTTTGTATTAAAATAGGCTGAACATTGCAAAGCAATCCTGCTTCAATTTTCACTTTAGAAATCTCTTGAAGTCTATCTTGGTATTGTTCTTCTAAATTAGAAATTATATTCCGAACGATTGATATTTCGTGCATAATATTTATTCTTTAGATTTCTTTTTATTAATTGTTTTTTCTATTTTTTTAGGTAATTTTTCTACCGATTTACTTTTTATTTTTTTGCTGTCCACAGGCGGTTTTTCTGAGATAAGGACTTTTTGTTTTTGTTGATTTTCCATTACATTTTGGGCAGCTTCCCTTTTTTTAAATTTGATAAACTCCCAAGCCATATTCCCGATATTGAAAAGCCAATCATGGAGAGCATCACCGCTTGAACCCATTACCCTGAGCATCAAAACATTATCTGCCGCCATTGTAAATCCGTAGCTACTATCCGTAAATTGTGCCAATAGTATTTCATCTAATTCTTTTTTGAATTCTGCAGCAAACGGACTGGCGATAATTAGCGTGGCTTGATGCGTATAAGCTTCAAAAAATAATAAATCTTCTACAGGTTGATTTTTCGGGTCAATTAACTGATTATCAAATAAAATTAACCTTCCATTTTGGTGAATTTTCGTTTTCGTGTGATAGGTATCAAATTCGAATCTCTCCCCCGAATGAATTCTACCTCCACTTATGATGTCTCCCCAAACTAAATGAGAGCTTTCTGTAATATTAATGGTATTGGTTGCCGTGAAAATGGAATCTTTGTAAGGAATCGTGGGATGTGGAATGTACATAAAACTCGCTCCTTTTTCTATATCAAAACTGCAGTTTTGTTTTGCTCCTTTTTTCTTGGGCATTGGGTGTATTTTGTTATAAGACTGCGTGTGAAACTTCATTTCAGTATTTGCTTCGCAGTGTATATTGAGCGTAAGGATATCACCATCCATAATTCCTGGAGAGGAACACATCATTATCATTTCTAAATGATCTGTGGCTTGCAAGCTACCGTAGTGTGTCAATTTATATGGAATATCAAAATAACTTTCACCCAATACGGTTTTTTCATTTTCTCTTTTACAAGATAGATTGATTTTACTATTGAGGGAATTATCTTTATTAATATTCATATGATTAATTTTCTAATAGAGCGTATTTTTTTATCCAAGCAATAACATCATTCAACCCTTCTTTGGTTTTAAGATTAGATTTTATAAATGGTTTTTCACCTCTCATCTTTTTAGCATCAGCTTCCATTACTTCTAAACTAGCCCCAACATAGGGTGCTAAATCTATTTTGTTAATCAATAATAAATCTGAACGGGTAATTCCCGGCCCTCCTTTTCTTGGGATTTTTTCACCTTCTGCCACATCAATTACAAAGATGGTAACATCGGCTAAATCTGGGCTAAAAGTTGCTGCCAAGTTATCGCCACCACTTTCAATGAAAATCAGTTCAATATCTTGGTGTGCTTTTGCTAAATCTTCTACTGCCTCTAAATTCATAGACGCATCTTCACGAATGGCAGTATGCGGACAGCCACCCGTTTCTACACCACGGATTCTATCTGCTGGAAGTTTAGAGTTTTTTATCATAAATTCGGCATCTTCTCTAGTGTAAATATCATTGGTGACTACTCCTATGCTATATTCCTCGCTCATTTGTCTTGTTAATGCTTCTATCAATGCTGTTTTACCTGAGCCTACTGGGCCTGCTACGCCTATTTTCACATAATTATTCTCCATATTCTGTTCTGTCTGTGTTATGATATATAGATTCTTGTATAAAGTTTTTCATGTTGCATACATTTAATTTCTTGTCCTATACAGCATAAACCCACTAAATTTTCATCTAAATCTTCTTGTTTTTCTACTAATTCTTCTATCAGATCCTGCAAATCAAATAATATTTTTTGGCTATGCATTTGGCTGATAGGTATTATTTTAGCACAATTAGTTACGATTCCGTTCAGTGAATTATAGTAAAATGCACTCAAAGCATCTTTTTTTTCTATGCCAGATAGTTGCGCATACAAACCAAAGGCTATAGGATAATGCCCCACGACTTCACCTGATTGTATTGCGTCTAAATATTTCTGACAGAAAGGGTAAGGTTTCAAGCTCTGTGCCGTTTTTAAAAATCTAATGGCTAATTTGTGGCTAGCTTGGCGAATTTCGTAAGGAGCCTTCAATGCTGTGATGAAGTCGTCTAGTTCCACTAATTTTTTCCATACTTTTCTGCCATTTGCAAAATCATAGATTTTATTTAGAAATGCTGCATCATTGTAAAAAAGATTATATTTCAGCATATTCTCAGCGTATTTACGAGCTGTTTCTGTATCTTTTACCAATTGTGCATCAATGTAAGATTCTAATCCGTAGGAATGTGTAAAACTCCCGATTGGAAACATGGAATCATTGATTTGCAAAAGCGTTAGTAATTTCTGCATTCTATCTTTTTATTTGATGAATATTAAGCATCTGTGTTTGTAGTAATTTCTTATTTTCAATCGTGCAATCATAGTTTTTTCTTTTCAGGAAATCATACAAAGGCACTTCATATGCTATATTCACTTGCTTTTGAACGTCAATATAAATAGGCAAATGCATATTTCCGATTTCAAAACACACAATTCCCATTTCAATCATATCTCTTGGTTTTACTACAATACAATCACAAGGTTTTATGCTGATTTGCACATAAAAATCATCATTAGCATAAAGTACATCCCCATCTTGTAGCGGGATTCTATTGTTTTTTTTAATTCCTATTTCTGTTCCATTTTTGGTTTTTCTTCTCAAAATTGTTTTAGAAACCTCATACCATTCTATTTCTAAGACTTCCTTTTGAAGTCCTTCTACCAAAGGTTTCTGTAAAACTTCATTAATTATAATCATATGAAATCTGTATATGAAACAAATGGTGATAGCCACGTATCACCATTTATATAAATTCTGATATTCAAAAAAAATTGTATTAAAATAGCAGATATCTCTGTGCCATTGGCAATTCTTTTAATGGTTCACAAGTAGCTACCTCCCCGTCCACTTTCACTTCATAAGTTTCTGGATTGATTTCAATATTTGGTGTTGCATTATTATGAATCAAATCTTTTTTACGAACTGTTCTGCAGTTTTTTACTGGTAGGCAGCTTTTCTTTAATCCATATGATTTAATTGCACCTCCATCGATTGATGCTTTTGATACAAAGTTAAAAGATGTTTGCTCTAAAGCTCCTCCCAATGTGGCAAACATTTTTCTGTAAATAACAGGCTGTGGTGTAGGTATAGATGCATTAGGGTCTCCCATTCTTGCCGCTACAACCATTCCTGCCTTATATATCATTTCTGGTTTCACTCCGAACATTTCTGGTTTCCAAAGCACCAAATCTGCTATTTTCCCTACCTCTACAGAGCCTACATAGTCGGCTATTCCGTGTGCTAGGGCTGGGTTGATAGTATATTTAGACACATATCTTTTTACTCTCTTATTATCATTTTCAGAGCTATCCTCTTTCAGAGCCCCCATTTGAATTTTCATTTTATGTGCAGTTTGCCATGTTCTTGTTACAAGTTCTCCCATACGCCCCATTGCCAGTGAATCTGTGCTCATCATGCTGATGGCCCCTAAATCTTGTAATATATCTTCTGCCGCAATGGTGGAAGGGCGAATTCTAGAATCGGCGAAGGCTAAATCTGTTTTACTTTCCTTATCCAAATGATGTGCAACTACCAGCATGTCTAGGTGCTCTGCCACTGTATTCACGGTATACGGTTTTGTAGGATTCGTGGAAGATGGCAAAACATTCGGGTACATGGCTATTTTCATAATATCTGGTGCGTGTCCACCGCCTGCACCCTCTGTGTGGAATGTGTGTATTACTCTGTCTCCAATGGCTTTTAATGTATCTTCTAAATATCCTGCCTCATTCAGTGTGTCTGAGTGAATGGCTACTTGCACATCATATTTATCTGCTACAGATAGTGCTTTATCAATAGTTGCTGGCGTGGCTCCCCAATCTTCATGAATTTTGGTACCACAAGCTCCAGCTTTTATCATCTCTTCTTGTGCCTCAAAATTTGTAGTGTTTCCTTTACCAAAAAAACCAGTATTGATAGGCATACCTTCTGAGGCTTGCAGCATTCTTTTGATAAAGTGTTTCCCTCCCGTTACGGTAGTCGCATTTGTTCCATCGTTTGGTCCAGTGCCGCCACCTATCAAAGTTGTAACGCCACTATACAATGCTGTTTCCACAATATCTGGCGTGATATAATGAACGTGAGTATCTATACCGCCAGCTGTTAGTATTTTCCCCCATCCATTGTGAACTTCTGTTGCAGGGCCTATAATCATTCCTTTTGTAACGCCTTCTTGTGCATCTGGGTTTCCAGCTTTTCCTATTCCAGCGATTTTCCCGTCTTTGATGCCAATATCGGCTTTTACGATTCCCCAATGGTCTATGATTACTACTCCCAAAATACACATATCTAGACAATCTTTATCTAGAGTAGTTACAGATTGCCCCATGCCATCACGCACAGTTTTCCCGCCACCAAATTTATTTTCTTCACCGTAAACTTGATAATCTTTTTCAATTTCAACAAATAACTCTGTATCTGCTAAGCGAATTTTATCCCCCGTAGTGGGGCCAAATAAGCTAGCGTATGTTTCTCTTTTGATGTATAATACACCGTCTTCTATCTTGAAATCATTAGAATTTTGGGCTAAAAGTGGGCTAACTCCCATCAAAGACAAACCTGCTGTGGCTACTCCCACCACCTTCACGAAATCTCTTCTAGACCAACTTTCCTTTTTATCGTTCTCTTCTGATGCTTTATTTATATCTTTTTTAGACATTTTTTTGTATTTAAATTATTTAGAAATAAAACCAAGCTTTTTAGCCTTTGCTACAGTTTTTTTCCTTACACTCTCGTCTTTCAAATCACCATTCACCAATGAATTATGCCCATACACTTTCTTAGCACCACCGATTTCCACCAGTACCACTTGTTTGCTTTCACCTGGTTCGAATCGAATAGCCGTACTCGCTGGGATATTCAGATGCATACCTAGTGCTTTTTCTCTATCAAACTTAAGTTTTTTATTTACTTCAAAAAAATGGAAATGCGAACCTACTTGAATAGGTCTATCGCCAATATTTCTCACTTCGATGGATTCCGTTCTTCTATTTTGATTACAACGAACGTCTTCTTTTTTCAGAATCACCTGACCTGGAATCATATAGCTATTATTTTTTTATTTATCGGGATATTTTCTCTTTTCTTTAATTTATCAATTTATCTAATGGGGTTATGCACCGATACCAATTTATTCCCATCTGGGAACAGGCATTCAATTTGCACATCATGAATCATCTCTGGAACCCCCTCCATTACTTGATTCTTAGTAAGTAATTTCGTTCCCCATTCCATCATTTCGGCCACAGTCATTTTCCCATCGCGTGCGGCTTCCATCAATTCGCTTGATATATAGGCTATGCATTCTGGGTAGTTTAGCTTCACTCCTCTTTTAAGTCTTTTTGCTGCAAGCTCACCAGCTTGGTGCAATAATAATTTTTCAACTTCTCTTGGCGTTAGTCTCATTACTAATTTTATAAATAATAATTTGGATTGCAAATATATAATTTTTTTCTATACTTTTTAGCATTGTCATATTTCGTCAACCCGCTGTGTATTTAGGTCAAGCTAACTTTAACATAACCCACAGATCTTTTTAAATACAAATTAAATACAAATTTATCAAGCTATTGAATTTTTTAAAGCCTTATAAAATTTTAACCACAATTCAATCTCTAAATTCACGTTCTAAAGAAGTGTTAATTGATGCTAAAATTAACTTGACTGAAATGCTCTACGGATAATAATTTTTTTTTTAAGCCTTAAAAAATTTTATAAATTTTATCTTTGCATTTTGAGATACAAAAAAATAAAATTTTATGAGCAAGCTAGAACATTTTGACCCTAAAAATGCTGTGATTGAAAAAATCATTGAAAAAGGTGGTTGGGTAAATTGCCACGCCCATTTAGACCGAGCCTATTCTCTACAAAAAGATACTTTTTCTTTTACTAATTCTTACTTAAAAGAGAAATGGCATTTGGTAGATGAGATGAAGAAAAACTCATCGGTAGACATTATCTACGACCGTATGGCACGTGCGATTGAATATTTCATCGAGCAAGGAGCTCAAGCTGTGGGTTCATTCATTGATGTTGATGAAGTAATGCAAGACCGAAGTATTAAAGCGGCTCAGAAAATTAAAGAAAAATTTGGTAATGATATCGAGATTCGTTTTGCTAATCAAGTTCTTAAAGGTGTTATAGACCCCAAAGCTAAAGAATGGTTTGATTTATCTTCGGATTTTGTAGATATCATCGGTGGATTGCCTGCCAAGGATTTCGGGCAAGAAGAGGAACATTTAGATATTTTGATGGAAACAGCTAAGTCTAAAGGGAAATTAGTACACGTGCACGTAGATCAATTCAATACTGACGAAGAAAAAGAAACGGAACTATTAGCACGAAAAACCATCGAGCATGGAATGCAAAATAAAGTGACGGCGGTGCATTCGATTTCAGTCGCAGCACATCCCAAAAAATACCGCTATGAGTTGTATGATTTGATGAACGAAGCTCAATTGCACGTTATTTCTTGCCCAACAGCGTGGATTGACCATAACCGCACCGAGCGTTTGGCTCCGAGCCACAATTCAGTGACGCCAGTAGATGAGATGGTTCCTCACGGGATTACGGTTGCCTTTGGTACAGATAATATTAATGATATTTACAAGCCCTTCTCTGATGGAGATTTGTGGACGGAACTTCGTGTAATGTTAGAATCTTGCCATTACTATGATGTTGAGAAACTATCAGACATCGCTACGGTTAACGGATTAAAAGTCCTTGGAATTAATAAATAATTACATGTAATTTTAATGTTTTTAACATAAAAGCCCACTTTTTATTTTAATTTGTGGGCTTTATTATTTTTTAATAACCTTGCATTGGTTTACTCATAAAAATCCTTGAAATTTTTTAAGCCTTAAAATAATTTAGTCCAGCTCTATTTCGATTTGGAAATCCTTTTTATCTACCCTGTTTCTGACGAATATTTCGCCTAAAAATCCAGCTAAAAATAACTGTGAACCAATAATCATGCACGTAAGGGCTATGTAAAACCAAGCATCTGTAGTAACTAATTTTGCAGGAATTTCCTGATACAATAAATATAATTTCTTTAAACCGATAAAGGCTGATGTGAGAAAACCTAAAATGAACATCAGCAATCCCGCAGCTCCAAAAAAGTGCATGGGGCGATGACCGAACTGGTTGACAAACCAAAGCGTAATCAAATCTAAAAATCCGTTGATAAAGCGGCTATTCCCAAATTTACTGCTACCGTGTTTTCGGGCGGTATGTTGCACTCTGATTTCTCCAATTTTTGAAAAGCCTAAATTCTTGGCAATCACAGGTATATAGCGGTGCATATCACTTCTTAGATTAATGTTTTTTACCAATGATTTTTTATAAGCTTTCAGCCCACAATTAAAGTCATGCAAGGGTAAACCGCTGGTTTTTTGAGCTACCAAATTGAAGAGTTTTGAGGGTAAATTTTTAGTCAGTACGGGGTCTTGGCGTTTTTGCTTCCAGCCAGAAACCATATCCCAATCATTATTTTTTAAAGCTTGATATAAATGTGGAATTTCCTCAGGAAAATCTTGCAAATCGGCATCCATCGTCACTACAATTTCTCCATTGGCTTTTTGGAATGCAGCGTTCAACGCTTGTGCTTTCCCAAAATTTTTCTTGAATTTAATAGCTTTCACCTCAGGGTTTTGAGCGTTTAACTCTTGTATGATTGACCATGAATCATCTGTGCTTCCATCATCTACAAAAATAATTTCAAACGTTTTATCACTGAGTTCCTGCAAGAATACTTTTTGAATCCGTTGATGTAATTCCATCAATGATTCCGCTTCATTGAGGAGAGGAATAACGATAGAAAAATCCAAATCTCTTTGATTTATTTTGAAGTTTTGACTTTCCATAAAAACGAAAACATAATGCCAAGTGAAAAATTGAAAAATAAAACACCCAAACTCATCAACGTAAATGTACGAATATTGAGCAAATTTGTTTCTCTCACCGCTGTAGAATTGATAATGGGCTTTACTTCTTCTAAATTTCCTTCTTTTTGTGCTTGCAGCAGGCTATAGTCTAAATACTGTTGTAGCAAGGATTGAATTCCTGATGTATCTACCGAATAAAAAAGATAGAAAATACTGGCTAATGCCAACAGACCAGCAATAGCTCCTGGGCTAAAAGTTAATTTGAAAGTTTGAAAAAAATTCAAAGTCTTCCTTTTACCCCAATAAATCAAATTGTAAGCTGCCGTCAAAGCAAATACCGTGGTGATAATGAAGGCATTGCTAATACTTGTTGCTAAAAGATATTGAAATTCACTGAAGTGAAAAATTTGTTCATCTCTAAAGAATAATTGTACCAAAAAAAATAAAATCATACAAAAGAAATACAATCCTAGAGCAGTTTTTAAGATAACGTTTTTCAGCATTTTTTTTTAAGGCTTAAAAAATTTATGGAATCATTTTCCCAATCAAATCAAACTCAGAAGCTTCCTCGATTTCAACTTCTACAAATTCCCCAGGTGATAAATAAACCTCTTGAGCTGGAATCAGAACTTCATTATCCACATCGGGCGAATCAAATTCCGTTCGGCCAACAAAATAGTCGCCTTCTTTTCTATCAATCAGGACTTTCATTTTTGAGCCGATTTTTGCTTGATTCAGCTCATAAGAAATTTGTGATTGAATTTCCATAATTTCTTCCACTCTCCTTTCTTTTACTTCCTGCGGAATATCATCGCAGAGATGAAAAGCATGCGTGTTTTCCTCATGACTGTAGGTAAAACACCCCAAGCGGTCAAATCGTTGCAGCTTTACCCATTCTTTTAATTCTTGAAAATCCTCTTCAGTTTCACCTGGGTAGCCACAAATCAAAGTGGTACGAATCGCCATATTCGGAACTTTTTCTCTAAACTGTTCCAGCAAAGCATTGGTTTTTTCCTTGGTTGTTCCGCGCCGCATGGATTTTAAAATCTTAGTAGAAATATGCTGCAACGGAATATCAATATAATTACAAACTTTAGGTTCGTTTTTGATGACGTCCAAAACACCTTCAGGGAAGCCAGTTGGGAACGCGTAATGCAAGCGAATCCACTCAATGCCATTCACTTGCACCAAAGCTTTCAATAAATCAGCTAAAGCTCTTTTGCCATAAATGTCTAATCCATAATAAGTTAAATCTTGAGCGATTAAAATTAACTCTTTTGTCCCTTTTGCTGCTAATTTTTCTGCTTCTTTCACTAAATCTTCTACAGGCGTTGAGCGATGAGCTCCACGCATCAAAGGAATTGCACAAAACGAACACGGGCGATCGCAACCCTCAGCAATCTTCAGATAAGCATAGTGGCGGGGAGTTGTAGTTAATCGTTCGCCCACCAATTCATGTTTATAATCTGCACCAAGCGCCTTTAGTAGCAAAGGCAAGTCTCGTGTACCGAAATATTGATTCACGTTTGGAATTTCTTTTTCCAATTCAGGTTTATAACGCTCAGATAAACAACCTGTTACGAAAACCTTTTCCACCAAACCTTTTTCTTTTTGCTCTACAAAATTAAGAATGGTATTGATGGATTCTTCTTTTGCATTTTCAATGAAACCACAGGTATTAATCACCACAATCTCCCCCTTTTTCTCATGAGCCACCTCTTTGCCATTGGCTTTCAGTTGCCCCATCAAAACTTCACTGTCATAAATGTTTTTAGAACACCCTAAGGTAACGATGTTAATTTTCTTTTTCCCGACTGATTTTGTACGCATATTTATTTATGAGCCCGCAAAAGTACTGAATTTTAATTGGTAATCATAATGTTAATTTTATAAACATTTAGAATTTAATGATTTAAAATTAAGGGTAATTTTCATTTCATACTCAAAATTTTTTAAGGCTTAAAAAATTTTTCGT
The DNA here is from genome assembly GCF_951229915.1 of Candidatus Ornithobacterium hominis. Classification (GTDB taxonomy): domain Bacteria; phylum Bacteroidota; class Bacteroidia; order Flavobacteriales; family Weeksellaceae; genus Ornithobacterium; species Ornithobacterium hominis. The sequence continues at coordinate 1,289,084 of NZ_OX579588.1, forward strand.
TAAAATTTAAATAAGCTCTAAAATTGATTGTAATTTTGTAAAATGTTTGAAATAAATGCTGTTGAAAATAATTTAAAATCAGTTGCGTTTTATACGCTGGGCTGTAAATTAAATTTTTCTGAAACCTCTACCATCGCCCGTAATTTAAAGGAAAATGGCTACCATGAAGTGAATTTTGATGATAAATCTGATGTTTATGTCATCAATACTTGTTCGGTAACGAATAATGCCGATAAAGAATGTCGCCAGATTGTGAAAAAAGCACGCCAAACTAATCCCGATGGGTTCATTGTCGTGGTAGGATGCTACGCTCAGCTAAAACCGCATGAAATCGCTGCTTTAGATGGCGTTGATTTAGTCTTGGGGGCTAAAGAAAAATTTAATATAGCTCATTTTTTAAAGGCTTTGAAAAAATCAGAAGAGGCCGTGGTTCATTCATGCGAGATAGAAGAGGCTGATTTCTACGAGAGTGCTTATTCAATAGGAGATAGAACGCGCGCTTTTCTCAAAGTTCAAGATGGGTGTGACTATAAATGTACGTATTGTACTATTCCGCTGGCACGGGGGATTTCAAGATCAGATAGTATAGAAAATATTTTACAAAAAGCCGATGAAATCGCATCGCAAGGCATTAAAGAAATTGTGCTGACTGGGGTAAACATTGGTGACTATGGCAAGGGTGAATTTGGTAATAAAAAACATGACAATACCTTCCTTGAACTGGTTGAAAGACTAGACAAAGAGACAAAAGTAGAGCGTCTGCGCATCAGCTCAATTGAACCGAATTTGCTGAAAAATGAATTGATAGAATATACGCTCAATAGCCAAAGATTTGTTCCACATTTTCACGTGCCGTTGCAGTCTGGGTGTGATGAATTACTCAAAAAAATGAAACGCCGATATTTGACGGCTTTGTACAGAGAGCGTGTGGCAAAAATCAAAGAAATAATGCCTAATGCCTGCATTGGTGTAGATGTGATTGTCGGTTTCCCAGGTGAAACTGAGGAAAACTTTATGGAGACGTATCATTTTCTAAACGAGTTACCTGTGAGTTATTTTCACGTATTTACGTACTCAGAAAGAGATGACACGCCCGCTGCTACCATGGAAAATCCAGTGCCAATAAAATTAAGAAAAAAGCGAAATAAAATGCTTAGAATTCTCAGCGAAAAAAAGAAAATGGAGTTTTATCGTAGCCAACTGGGGACTGAGCATGTTGTATTGTGGGAATCTGAGAATAAGAATGGAAAAATAGAAGGCTATACAGAAAATTATGTGCGCGTCCAAACTAATTTTGATGAAAAATTAATCAATCAAAAAATGGATGTAAACCTAGCATATATAGATAATAATGGAGTGGTAGAAATTCAAATACTAGAGAGGGTATGAAAATTTATACAATCAGTGGCTTAGGAGCAGACATCAAATCTTTTGAGTTTTTAGAATTAAATCCTGACGTGGAACTGGTGGAATTACCCTGGCTAGAACCACTAAAATCAGAAAGCATAGAGGATTACGCTCGGCGAATGGCCGCACCAATAGATGCTAAAAAAGATTTTATTTTGATGGGCTATTCATTCGGAGGAATCATTGCACAAGAAATTTGTGAATTCCTAAAACCCAAGAAATTAATTCTGATTTCGACAATTGTGCATGAGAATGAAAAGCCAAACTTTATGCGCTGGGGAAGGAAAACAAAAGCTCATCGCTGGCTACCCTATTCCTTTTTTACCAACCATAAAGTTCTTTCGTATACTTTTTTCAGAAAACTATATGACCCGCATTTACCCCAGCTGAGTCGCTACTTCACACACACAAGCCATTCATACCTGAAGTGGTCGGTTAAAAACATTACACGGTGGGAAAAGAAAAGTACTTTTGAGGGGGAAATACTGCGCTTGCATGGCTCGAGAGATATTGTTTTCCCTTCAAAAAAAATTAAGAAAGCTCAATTCATTCCAAAGGGAACGCATCTGATGCTCCTACAAAGAGCAAAGAAAATTTCTAAAGAAATTAATGATTTTGTGACAGAAAAATAGTGAAAAAGTTAATAAATAATTACTTTTGCCTAGATTTAAAGAAAATTTATGAAAGTATTTGATGTTATCATTGAAATCCCGAAGGGAAGTAGAAATAAATATGAGATGGATAAAGAATCGGGGCGAATTCGCTTGGATAGGACAATTTTTTCCTCTATGCACTACCCTGCCGACTACGGTTTTGTACCCAATACTCTGGCACAAGATGAAGACCCGCTAGACGTACTAGTATTGGTGACTGCCCCCACTTTCCCAGGATGTTTGATTGAAGTGAAAACCATTGGCGTTTTCCATATGGAAGATGAAAAAGGTCCTGATGAAAAATTAATTTGTGTTCCCGTCAAAGATCCCATTTGGAATATTATGGAAGATTTAGACGATATCAACCCACATTTGAAGAGTGAAATTGAACATTTTTTCCAAGTTTACAAAGATTTGGAGAAGAAAAAAGTAGATGTGAAAGGCTGGGGAAGCCGAAAAGAAGCTGAAGAAATTCTAGAAGAATGTATTGAACGCTACCTTGGTTAAGTCAAAAAAATAAGCTTTAGAAAAAACCTCTTGAAATTAAAACAAAGAGGTTTTTTTATTGAAATTTTTTAAGCCTTAAAAAAAAATTATTGACTTCTCACACGAGGGTCTAAAAACCCATAAATAATATCTACCAAAATATTGATGAAAATAAAGGCAACCGCAATCACCAAAACAGCACCCATAATGACTGGCTGGTCTAAGGTATTGAGTGCTTTTACGATTTCTTTCCCTAAGCCGTCCCAGCCAAAAATAAATTCAACGAAAACAGCCCCTGCGAGCATTCCTGCAAACCACCCCGATGCCGCAGTAATTACAGGATTTAGAGCATTACGCAAAGCGTGTCGCCAAATGATTTGTTTTTGGTTTAACCCTTTAGCGTAGGCTGTGCGAATGTAATCTTGATTCAATACGTCTAGCAGTGAATTTCGAGTTAATTGTGTAATCACCGCTAGCGGACGAATGCCCAAAGTTAGAGCTGGTAAAATCAGATTTTTAAAGCTTAAATATTTTCCCGTCCCGTAGTCATCAACTTCATACAAACTTCCCGTCATATTTAATCCTGTGTAACGATGCAAAACAAATGCAAAAAGCCAAGCAACCAAAATTGCAGCAAAAAAAGACGGCAAACTCATGCCCACTGAAGTGGTGACTAAGAGAATTTTATCTACCCATGAATTTTTTTTCAAGGCGGAAATAATTCCCAAGAAAATACCAAAAATAAAGGCAATCAAAATCGATGTTATGGCTAAAATTAAAGTATTGGGTAGCGTCTGAGCTATAATATCACTGACTTTGGTGCCATTCTGTTGGTAACTTTCTCTTAAATAGGGTATTTTGAGTGCCAAACTTCCCTTTTTTGTCTGAATAACTTGAAATCCATTAAATTTTTTATCATCCCAATGCGTGTAGCTTTTATCATCAATTGCATGAAAGCTAATGGGTGACAAGTCGTTGAGGTAATATAAATACTGAACCAAAAGATTTTGATCTAGCCCCAACTGATGCCTGATTTTTGCCAATTGTTTTGGGTCTTCATTTTGGTCAAGCATCATTCGTGCTGGGTCGCCTTGCATTACATTAAACAGTAAAAAAACAACCGTGACTACGCCTAGAAAAGTGATGAAACTGTAACTAATTTTTTTTAAAATATATTTAAACACTATTTAAATTAAGTTTAAAGTTGAGAAGGCAAATCACGCCAATGAAATTTATTTTTAATAATACCTTTCTCCAAAATCATAACGCCAGGGTTTGCTCGTATCATCGTTTTAAGCGTAATGCCATCAACTAAACACGGTGGCAAACCAAAAGTCGGATTTTCATTTGTTGACAAATGAATTTGTGGAATTTTTTTATTCCCAGCTACATTCAGCCAAGTAGTCACAGCATTTCGCTCTTCTTCATTTACCTCTAACGGAAAAGGAGTAATGACCAGTATAACTTTTTCTTCATTCAGAATTTTTTGCGTTTGGTCTTCATTATTACAATAAATCACAAAATCGTGAATAGGCGGTTCATAACCTTTTTGAATCACTTCATCCTCCGTTCCTATAAATTCATAAATAGACTGGTCTCCCCAATATTTTGGATCTCCCATGTATTCTTCTTCACTGATTTTCAGCATTTTATCATTTAGCGTATTTCTCAGCGTATATTGTGTTTTGAACTTCGTTTGAGGAAGCCCCAATTCTTTAGCAGACTTCATGCCTTCCACAATATTTTTCCCAACCGCATAGGCTCTGAAATCTTTGATAGGTAAATGCCAAATGCCACGATAAGCTAAAAAAATAGAGAATAGTAAACCTAAACTTAAGAATGTATAAGCGTAAGGTTTTGAAATCCAACGATAAATGTATTTTCTCTCCCAGAATAAAAATAAAATGCCGATGAGTAAAATTATGTCTTTACCAAAAGATTGCCACGGAGTGAATTTGAGTGCATCACCAAAGCAACCGCAATCGGTCACCTTATTGAAATAAGCTGAATAAAAAGTTAAAAATGTGAAAAATACAATAACGAATAAAAGCGAATAAAGTGTAAACTTCCGCCACAACCCCATCAAAAGCAGAAATCCTAAAATAATTTCAAAAATTACAAAAAATGTAGCTAAAGGCAAGGCATAATCAATCAAAAAAGCTAAATCTAGCACATCTGGGGCAAAATATTCTTCTAATTTATAAGAAAAACCTCTTGGGTCTACCACTTTGACTAGGCCAGAAATAATGAAAAATATACCGACAAATACTCGAATTAAACTGACTAAAAATTTCATGAATTGGAATTTTCTTCTAAAAGGATTAAACTAAAAACAGCATAATTTGCCATATCAAGAAAATTTGCTGGTAAGCCTTCAGAAATAATGGTTTGCCCAGCATTATCTTCAATTTTTTTGATACGATACAATTTTTGCATAATCAAATCAGTAATGGAAGAAATTCGCATATCTCGCCAAACTTCTCCATAATCATGATTTTTAGCCTGCATCAATTCAAAAGCTTCTTTCGTAAATTCATCATACAAATCCATTGCTTCTTGATGATTGATATCAATCTGATTTGCAAAACCTTGGTTTAGCTGAATTAAAGCAATCATTGAATAGTTAAAAATCGCAATAAATTCGCTTTTATCATCCTCATCCACACGGCGTTCATTTATCTCTTGCAGCGTCCTTAGTCGATTAATTTTAATGTAAATCTGGTCGGTAACAGAAGAAGCTCGTAAAATTCGCCAAGAAGCACCATAATCTTTTAATTTATCCTCAAACAACGAGCGGCATTCTTTTACCACATTTTTGTATTCATTTATTGTTTTTTCCATATTTTCGTAACTTTAAAGTCTGTCAACAACAAAAGTAAACCTTCTGTTTAAACTAAACAATTTATGACAATTAACTGCAAAGGTCAATTATTAGATTTAGAAAAACCAAAAGTCATGGCGATTCTCAATCTCACGCCCGATTCATTTTTTGATGGCGGGAGAAACAATAATATTTCTAAAGCCTTAAAAAAAACAGAAGAATACCTAAACGAAGGAGCCAACATTATCGACATCGGAGCGCAGTCAAGCCGTCCTGGGGCAGATTTTTTGGAAGAAGAGGAAGAACTTCAGCGAATGATGCCGACATTGGAAGCCATTTTGCAAGAATTTCCACAAATTATAATTTCGGTAGATACCTTTTGGTCAAAAGTTGCTCGAGAAAGTATAGCGGCAGGGGCAGCGATTATCAATGATATTTCTGCTGGCTCTATTGATGAAAAAATGTTTGAAACCGTGGGAGAATTAAAGGTTCCTTACATTCTGATGCATATGCAAGGCACACCCACTGATATGCAAAAAAATCCACAATACGAGAACATTACGATAGAAATTAATCAGTTTTTTGCTCAAAAAATTCAAGCCTTAAAAAAATTAGGGGTAAATGATATCATCTTAGACCCAGGCTATGGGTTTGGTAAAAATTTGAACCATAATTATGAATTATTGCAAAATCAAAAATTTTTAGGCTTTGAAAAATTTCCAATTTTAGTCGGTATATCCAGGAAATCAATGCTGTGCCGATTGCTAAAAGTTAATCCTGAAAATGCACTCAACGGCACTACAGCATTACATATGCTGACCTTACTCGGCGGAGCTCATATTTTGCGCGTGCATGATGTGAGAGAAGCTGTGGAAAGTATTCAAATTTTTGAAGCTTTTAAAAACCCAAAAAAAATTAATTTAAACAATGAAAGGAAATAAAATATACGGAATTAATCCCGTTTCTGAAGCGATAGAAAGCGGGAAGACAATAGATAAAATGATGGTACAGAAGGGCTTGAAAGGTGATTCGGCACAAGTCTTGCTAAAAAAAGCTAGAGACCTAAACATCCCGACACAATATGTTCCTGTCCAGAAATTGAATAGATTGATGAGTGGAAATCACCAAGGTGTGATTGCGTTTCTTTCCCCGATTGATTTTTATTCTATCGAAAATGTTTTGCCTAGTATTTACGAGCAAGGTAAGAATCCACTTTTTTTAATTCTTGACCGTGTAAGCGACGTCAGAAACTTTGGTGCCATTGCCCGCACAGCGCAGTGCTGTGGCGTAGATGCTATCATTATTCCTGAGAAGGGAGCAGCTGCCATCAACGAAGATGCGGTGAAGACTTCCGCTGGAGCCTTATTTAAAATCCCAGTTTGTCGAGAGAGAAATTTAGCTAAAACCATTGAATTCCTGCAACTGTCAGGTATACAGGTGATTGCTTCAAGCGAAAAGAGTGAAAAAAATATTTATCAGACTGATTTGGGGAAACCGCTTGCGCTTCTCATGGGTAACGAAGGTGAAGGAATTGCACCAGAACTCATCAAAAAATCAGATGAAGTAGTACATTTGCCCATTCTCAGTGATATGGATTCGCTCAATGTTTCGGTAGCTTGCGGAGCTTTACTCTACGAATGTATCCGTCAGCGTAATTTTACGTAAAGCTTGTTTAATTTTTCAAGAAGATTATTAAAAAAGTTTTTCTATTTGAATTTGAAAAATTTATTCGAGATAAATTAAATTGAAAAGAAAAAATCAAATACTTGCTAATAAGTTTCAAAAAAATAAAAAAAGAAAGCTGTAGATTCTTGTTAAATGAAAAAAAATCGTTAAAATTTGGATGAGCTCTTAAAATATATTTATTTATTAAGCCTTATTTATTAAATTTACAAAAACTAAAAAAATGACCTATTCAACCATCGTTGGCTTGATGCTTACCGTTATTGGGCTATTCCTTTTTATCTTGCAAGAGCCAGATTATACATACAAAGAATTTTATATTGCAACGCTTTTGGCTGGTGGCATAGGACTTTTTTTGGGTGGAATTATGGGATATGCTCAGAAAAAACGTAAAAAAGTAGTTGACCTAAAATTCACTTCTAGAGAAAGTGACCGCATGCTAAAGGAAGAAGATAGTGGGCTTAAATTATAATTAAATAACAATGAGAAAAAAAATTGTAGCTGGGAATTGGAAAATGAACAAAACCTGGGAAGAAGCTAAAAATTTATTATTGAATATCAATAACTATGTATCTGCACATGAGACTTGCGAAGTGATTGTGGCTCCGCCAGCACCTTACTTGGATAAGGCTACAGATATTTTCCAAAGTAAAGCAAAAATTGCGGCACAGAATGTATCTGAATATGAAGATGGCGCTTACACAGGAGAAATTTCAACAGGAATTTTAAAATCCATCAATGTAGAAATCGCAATTATAGGGCATTCTGAGCGTCGCTCTTTGTTTGGCGAAACCAACGAAATGATTGGTAAAAAGGTAGACCGCGCTTTAAATGAAGGAATTACACCTATCATCTGCTGCGGGGAAGTTTTAGAGGAAAGAAAATCAGGAAATCAGCAAAAAGTCGTGTCTGAACAACTGATTGCTGCTTTGGCAAAAGTAGATACTGATGGAGCTAAAAATATAATAATTGCTTACGAACCCGTTTGGGCAATAGGTACAGGTGAAACTGCAAGCCCTGAGCAAGCACAAGAAATGCATAAAGCCATCAGAGATTTATTGGCAGAAAAATACACCCAAGCTGTTGCTGATGAAATCCGAATTTTGTACGGTGGAAGCGTGAAACCTAGTAACGCCGAAGACTTATTTAGTCAACCCGATATCGATGGGGGATTGGTAGGAGGTGCCTCACTTAACGCCGAAGATTTTAAAGCAATTATCAGCGCTGGAAGTTAAGTTTTTTAAATCGTAAAGGTGAGACGATAGAAATCTGAACTTGATGTTTTTGCAATTTATTCAAATTATTTTATAGCTAACCTCAAAGTTGCTCATCATCATATTATTTTGACATTGAGTTTGATGCGCTAAATTTTAGTATTTTGAGCAACTTTTTTATAATGCACCTCAGGTAAAATTGATTTCTTTTTTATTATTTTTAAAGGCTTAAAAAAAATCATATTACTATGAATTGGAAAATCGTTGATAAATTCAATTTCACAGATATTACATACAAAAAATGCAACGGAGTAGCTAGAATTGCTTTCAATCGTCCAGCGGTGCGAAATGCGTTCCGTCCTAAGACTACCTCTGAACTACTACAAGCTTTTCAAGATGCACAAGAAGATACTAGAGTCGGAGTTATTCTGTTAAGCTCAGAAGGCCCGTCACCCAAAGATGGAAAATGGGCTTTTTGTAGTGGTGGAGACCAATCTGCTAGAGGGAAAGAAGGCTATGTGGGTGAAGATGGGTATCATCGTTTAAATATTCTAGAAGTTCAACGCCTAATCCGCTTTATGCCCAAGGTAGTGATTGCAGTTGTGAATGGTTGGGCTGTGGGTGGAGGACATAGTTTGCACGTGGTTTGCGACATGACTTTGGCGAGTAAAGAACATGCGATTTTTAAACAAACTGATGCAGATGTAACTAGTTTTGATGGGGGCTATGGGTCTGCTTATTTAGCTAAAATGGTGGGGCAGAAAAAAGCTAGAGAAATATTCTTTTTAGGGCGAAATTATTCTGCACAAGAGGCATTTGAAATGGGAATGGTCAACGCTGTGGTAGAGCATGATAAACTGGAAGAAACGGCCTATGAGTGGGCGCAAGAAATTTTGAAAAAATCGCCTATTTCTATCAAAATGCTAAAATTCGCCATGAATCTAACCGATGACGGTATGGTAGGGCAACAAGTTTTTGCTGGTGAAGCGACACGTTTAGCTTATATGACGGATGAAGCTAAAGAGGGAAGAGATGCTTTTTTAGAAAAGAGAAAACCCAATTTTGAAAAAAAATGGATACCGTAAAGATTTAAAATTATTTTAAATGGCATTTGCTTATTAATAAAATAGAATAAAGAAGAAATAAATAGCCGTTAAAAACAATCAAACCTCTAGTGTTCAATAAGATGAATGCTCAAAATAGTTGTGTGACATTGCAAGAAAGCCTAGGCGAGAACATCAATATAATGCTTATAATAGTGGTATTTAACTTGAAAAGAATGATGAATAAATAGAAATTACTTTTTTCAATCTTTATCTATCAAATTTTCAATCTTATTCCTATATTTTTCAACTTTTTCAACCTCAGATGTAGTGTAGTTAAAAAGATTATTTTTGAGGATAAAACTACAAAAATTAAAACAAATGAAGAAATTATTATTTTCTTTAGCCATATTATCAGCGATTGCGGTCACTGCTCAGGTGGGCATTAACACAGATGAGCCAAAAGCCATGCTAGACATCAGCGCAAAAGACGACCAAAAAGGAGACCTTCGCATACAAGATGTTGAGGAGGAAAAATCCACCCAATGGCTTTTAATTTGGGATGAAAAAGACCAAAAGGTGAAGCGCACAAATCTTTCAGGGATTAAAAGAGAAATATTGAATGAGATAAGGATAGATTATATTCGTAAGAAGCAGCCAGCCAGAGCTGGGGATATCATCAATAAAATCAAACAATGTACGCCAGAAAACATACTTTTTGATAAGCACTTTGGTGACGGCAAGCATGATTTTGTGTATTGTGCCACAATAGTAAGTGATAAAGTGGGCAATAAAGAATACAATAAAACATGGCTCAACCTTAACCTTGGAGCGGCGTATGCAGACATAAATAGTCCTAATTTTAACCCTACCGTTAATAAAACAGGCGAAGCAATCCACAGTGACGAAAATCTCTACGGTTCATTATACCAATGGCAAAGAGCAAGTGATGGGCATGAGTTTAGGGATTCAGATACTGCTCTCGACCAAGCAAAAAATTGGGTAAATACAGGAGATTCAGTGGGGAAGTTTATTACTGGAAGCGAAAACTGGGTAAAGGATGGTAGTGATGCATCAGGATCAGAATTACGCTTGTGGCAAGCAGGCGGAGTTAATAACCCTTGCCCGTCAGGTTACCATGTTCCGACTATAGAGGAGTGGGATGAATTACTCAATGTACTAGGAGGTGGAAATAAAGTGTGGAGTCAGACTAAGTTGCCAAACCTTGCAGCTGCTGGCTTCCATCGCTATGTCGATGGTTTACTGTACTACAAGGGTTCTCGCGGGTACTACTGGAGTAGCTCTGCTAGCGACAGTAGCTACGCTCGCTACATGTACTTCCGCAGTAGCTACAGCGGTACGAACGGCATCAACCGCCGAGCTTACGGGTACAGCGTGCGTTGTATTGAGAATTAATCTTCCCCTCTACTCAAGGGGAGAATTACTCACAAATTGCTGGTCTTTAAGAGGCCTAATTGCTAAAAAGGTGAATACTTTTATAGTTCATCGGCAAAAGTATATAATGCTATTTCTATTTTTTAGTTGCTTTTGGTTGGGTGTTTTTGATTCTATGGATACATACTAAAACACCCGTAGTGCATCATAAAAAAGTTACTCAAAACACTGAAATTCATCACATCTCATTGATTATCAAATAAATGCAATAGCAAGTGAGGAAGCGAAAACTTTTTCCTTTTGTTGAAGAGATAAGAATGAAAATGGTGAATAAACTTAATGAATTTGAAAACTATTTCATCGTAAATTTTATAAGCCTTAAAAAATATTTCTTAAGAAGAAAAATAAAATAACCTAAAAATAAATCTCGCCTGATAATGCATTACGGGTAATATAATATTATTGCACTTCAATCTTAATTTTAGCACTTTTTACACCTTTGGCACTGGCTTCAAAAATGATTGTGCCAGGATTTTCAGCAGATTGTACAATTGCTGTAAGTTGCCCACTAAATAACTTCATAAAAGGAGCTTGAAAAGACTCTAAACTGGCAGGATTCCCATTTGCTGCTGCTTTGTAAGAACCTGAACCTTTTATTTTAAAATTAATTTTTCTGGTCTCATCTGGGCAAAAATTTCCGTCTTTATCTACAATTTTTACGTTGATGAATGCTAAATCTTTACCATCAGCCTTTATGATTGATCTATCAACAGAAAGTTCAATGCGATGGGGTTTTCCTGCAGTTTTCATTTCTTTTTCAGCAACCTCTTTCCCATGCTCGTCGTAGGCTACTACTTTCACGGTTCCTGGTTCATATTTGGTATCCATCCACATCAGGCGATATCTTTTTTGTCTTTCAAATGTTTTTTCAGCTTCTTTATTAGCGCTTCCATCTCGGGTAATGCTTAAATCTTTGGTTCGCTTTCCTTGACTTTTACCATTAATAAAGAGCTCTGCAGAAGGGTAATTAGTGTAGACAAAAATTGGAGTTACTTCGCCTTCTCGTCCTTTCCAATTCCAGTGAGGGAGAATATGCAAAGTTTCATCTTTTTTATTCCAATGGCTACGATAAAGATAATAACGATCTTTTGGGATTCCTGCTAAATCTACAATCCCAAAAAGCGAACTATGACTTGGCCAATCGGTATAGTAGGGAGTTGGTTCTCCTATGTAATCAAAACCTGTCCATACAAATTCTCCGATGGTATAGGGTAAATCTTCATGCTGAATGAAATCGTCTTCTGGTAAATTACTCCAACTGCAATGCTCTACATCATAGGATGAAGATTGATGGTCTGGGTACTTTGCCATTGCCTTTCTTTCAACAGGAAATTTATAAACACCTCTTGAACTCACAGTTGAGGCTGTTTCGCTACCTAAAATTAGTTGCTGAGGAATTTTAGCATAATTTTCATGATAAAGATGAGGACGATAATTGAAGCCAGCTACATCCAATATAGCAGCGAAATTATTATCAACTACAGCTTTAGGATTATCCATACCATTAGTTACAGGACGAGTTGGGTCTTCACGATGGAAAATATCTTGCAGAAATTTGTTTCTCTTAGGGCCTTCGTTGCCATTGCCTTGCTCTGGCACTTCATTACCAATGCACCACATCACGATAGACGGGTTGTTTCTAAAATGATGAACCACATTGACTATATCTTTCTCTGCCCAATTGTCCCAAAAAAGATTATATCCATTTTGCACTTTTGCCTGTTTCCATTCATCAAAAGTCTCCACCATCAGCATCATACCCATTTCATCACAAGCACGCACTAATTCTGGCGCTGGCATGTTGTGCGAAGTGCGAATAGCGTTAACCCCCATATCTTTCATAATGCGGATTTGTCTACGGATGGCAGCATCATTCACAGCTGCACCCAATGGGCCTAAATCGTGATGCATACAAACACCTTTAAATACAGTTTTCTCTCCATTAAGGTAAAACCCATCATTTGGTTTAAGCTCAATGGTTCTTATTCCAAAAGTAGTTGAGTAAGTATCTACCAATTTATTATTACTATACAATTTAGATTCTGCTTTGTAAAGCGTAGGGCGATCTAGCGTCCATAAAACAGGATTTTCTACAATTAAATCTTGGTTGAATTCATTTTGATCAAATTTGCTTAGTTTCGTTTTTTGAGAGCTAACTTTATTACCTTTATCATTCCTAATGATGGTTTCTAGTACAAAATTCCCATTTTTAGAAGCCTTATTAATTTTGGTCTTTAAATTAACTTTAGCAAAATCTTTATTGACTACTGGCGTAGTAACATAAGTTCCCCAAATTGGGATATGAACCTCATCGGTCACCACTACAGAAACATTCCGATACAAGCCTGCTCCTGGATACCATCTTGATTGCTCTGGACGATTCATCAAATGAACAGCAAGTGTGTTTTTTTTCCCTTCAACTACAAAATCGGTAACATCAAAATGAAAGGAATTGTAACCATAAGGCCATTCTCCTACATACTGACCATTCATATAAATTTTTGAATTTGCCATAGCCCCATCAAATACCAACGTTACCTTTTTCCCTTTACTATATTGGGGGATTTCAAACTGCTTCCTATAAAGCCCTACACCAACAAAGGGTAACCCGCCAGTCCGCCCAGCATGTTCGGTTGCTTCCGTTTGCCCATCTTGGATAATAGCTACATTTTGCATATCATTTTTAGGACTAAACGGCCCATAGATTGCCCAGTCGTGGGGTACAGTAACGGTTTGCCACTGGCTATCATCAAAGGTTGAAGTCATAAAATTAGCATCTTCTGTGCGAGAGAATTTCCAGTTTTTTTCTAAAAGGAATTCACTACGATTCTGTGCATTTATTTGAAAAACGGCTAAAAGGCTTAGGGGATAAAAAAACGTTTTCTTCATAATCTATTAAAAAAATTATACGCTAACATGCATTATTTTTCGTGAAAATACGTTTAATTGTTCTAAAAAGTATCTTCAAAATTGAGAGGCAAACGGCTTTAACTGTTAATTTTCTTCTTGGAATTCATTGAAAAACATGCAAAATCATCGTCCTAAGATACGATTCTTTACAATATCACACAACTTTTCAATCATTTATTTTATTGAATACTAAAGGCTTGATTGTTTTTTAGGGAGAAAAAACAGATTCCACTATTTTTCATATTTAAATTTCCTTAAAAGGATTGAAGCCTTATTTTTTTCTAATCATGCAAACAGTTTATGATATGATAAGAAGAATACTAACTAAAAAATAATAGTTTCAGCGGTAGTATCTCACCTACTTACATACTTAGTGAAATACTACCCTTCCCTATTTTCTTTACTTATTCTTGACTTAAAAAAATTCAAGCCTTTTTCTGTAAAATATCTCTGATTTCTGCCAAAAGCTCTTCTTGCGTAGGCCCAGATGCCTTCTTTTCTTTTGGCTTTCTCACTGTACCATAAGCCTTTACAATCACAAAAAGAATGAAACCAACGATAACTAAATTCACCAATGCATTAACCCAAGCTCCATAACGGATGGCATTCTCGGGCTTGAATCCTTCTTCGCCTTTTACCCCCACTGCTGGAGATAAAATAATTTTTTTATCAGAAAAATCAATTTCATCTGAGAATTGCCCCACGATTGGCATCATAATATCTTCTGTAAATCCATTGACCACCATACTTACAGCTCCTGCCAAAATTACAGCAACTGATAAATCGATTACATTCCCCGTCAGGATAAAATCTCTAAATTCTTTTAATATTTTCATCCTTATATTTTTAATTTTTAGAATAAGAAATTTTTGTTTTACTTGGTTCAACACCCCAAGTTTTTGCTTTACCTCCGTTCACTTCCAGTACAAAACGGTAGTTTGCATTTGCTCCATATTGAATTTTAGTTTCATAAGGACGGGCGTTTTCATGATAATTAATCAGGATACTATCTTTATCAAAAAACAAAATATCCAATGGAATTCTTGTGTTTTTCATCCAAAATGAAGAGCTATTATCTTCATCAAAAATAAATAACATTCCTTCATTTTCGCCCAAACTAGAGCGATTCATCAATCCGATTCGGCGTGTATTATTATTTTCAGCAAATTCTGCATCAATAATTTTGAGGGTATCTGCTTCGTTTTTTAAATAAACTTCTCCTTGTTTGATGAATTGAATATCTATCTCCTCTGTATTTGCCGTCGTAGAATGTTTTTTTTCATTTTTACAGCTAATTAATCCTAAAATAGAAAATAAAAGAATAATTTTAATTTGTTTCATGATTTTTCTTATTTACTTGATAAATTATAAATAACCCAATGAGAATGAACGGAATACTTAAAAGCTGCCCATTGTTTAAATTTAAATTTAATGTTTCTGCAACCCATTCCACTCCTTGGTCTTCTTTGAAAAATTCAATGATGTATCGGATAACAAATAGTAGCACAAAGAATAACCCGAAAATAAATCCGTTTTTCTTTCTCATGTGAGGTTTTTGATACAAAAACCAAAGAATGAAAAAAAGCAAAATGTAACAACCTGCCTCATAGAGTTGTGCAGGATGCCGAGGGACTAATTCTCCATAGCTCGGACTTTGCTTCTCAAACAAAACTGCCCACGGTAGATTAGATGGTTTACCTACTATTTCTGAATTTACAAAATTCCCAATCCGTACAAATGCTCCTCCTATCGCTACGGTTATTGCTAAACGGTCTAATAGCCAAAGTAAGTTTTTCCCCTTCAAGTATTTTTTTGTAAAAAGATAAGAGCTTATCAATAGCCCCAATGTGGCTCCGTGGCTAGCTAAACCTTGAAATCCTACAAATTTGTAATTTTTTATCATCCCAAAGAGAGCTTCGCTCCCTGGTGAATATTGAATCGGCAAAAAGACCTCCAGTGGGCGTTCAATGAAAGCTCTCGGGTCATAAAATAAATACTCTCCTAAACGTGCTCCAAGCACGGCTCCGAAAAAGGTGTATAAAAATAAAGGGTCTAAATGTTCTTTACTGACACCTTCTTTCTGAAAAAAATAGGCCATAATGCGGTAACCTATCAAGAAAGCTGCTACCCACATGAGACTGTAAAAATGCAAGGTAAAGCCTAAAATATTGAAGCCTTCTGAGCCCTGCCAAGTGATATAATTTAACATAGTTTCTTAATTACGGCACAGGATCATAACCACTTCCTCCCCTAGGGTGACAGCGCAAAATCCTGCGAATTGTCAGGTATAAACCATAGTACAAGCCATGCGTTTTCAGTGCTTCTATCCCATACTGAGAACACGTGGGTGTAAAACGGCAATTGCTCCCCAGCCAAGGACTGATAGCCCATTGATAGAATTTTATCAAAAGGATAAAAGGTGCGATTAATATTTTCTGTAAGCCTTTCAAATCGGGGCAAATATAAAGTTTTTATTTTTTCCTAAGGCTTAAAAAATTTCAAGATTTTTTATTCTTGGGGATTTTCAATAAATTTCTAAAGGCTTAATTTTTTTTTAAGCCGAGTTTCTGCTCGCATTGATGTTCCCGAAGAGACATCGCATTACCATATTCTCATATACTTCTTTTTTATCATTATTTTCTTGAATTTTTTGCAGGGCGTATTGTTGAATTGTCAACAGTGGTAAGACAATTTTTTCTCTCATATCTACAGAAGCTTTGCTTACGGGCTCATCTTCCATCAGCGTTTTGTAGCCTGAGACCTCGAGTATCATTTGCTTTGTCAACTCAAATTCGTTATACAAAAGCTCCCAAAATTCACCAAATTCTATATCATCTTTCATATATTGAGTTAGTGGAAAATAGGTTTTCATCATCGACATCATACTATTTTCTACCAAAGTCTTGAAAAAGCTAGATTGTTTAAATAATTTTTTTAACTCTTCTATTTTCCCATTTTCTTTGTAAAATTGAATGGCTGTACCAAAGCCGTAATATCCTGGTACATTTTGTTTGAGCAAACTCCACGAGCCCACGAAGGGTATGGCTCTCAAGTCACTAAATATCAATTTATTACCACTCCCTCTTTTGCTGGGGCGACTTCCGATATTGGTTTTCCCGTAGTATTTGAGTGTACTCATTTTTTCTAGATATGGTACAAATTTTTCATTCTCTTTTAATTCAACGTATTTCTGATAACTCTTCTGGGCTAAATTATTTAAAATTTCTCTTTCGTTCTCATTCAGATTGATTTTATCATTTTTGAAGACTTCATTATTTACTCCCGCCGTTAGTAATTGCTCAAAATTATAATAAGATTGCTCCTTGGTTCCATAAACGGAAGTTATCGTCTGCCCTTGTATCGTCAATTGAATTTCGTAATTAGCAATATCTTGCCCCTGAGATTCATAAAATTGATGCGTTTTACCACCACCGCGCGCTGGTGGCCCTCCTCTACCGTCAAAAAATACCACTTTTACTCCATTGGCTTTAGCCACGCGACTCAGTGCTTCTTTCGTTTCATAAATTCCCCAATTGGCACGCACGTAGCCACCATCTTTGGTTCCATCTGAGAAGCCTAGCATGATGGTTTGTTTTCCATTTCTTCGCTTCAGATGTGCGGCGTAATTTTTTTGATTGTACAGAAGATTCATCACGTTTTCTGAATTAGAAAAACCTTTAATGGTTTCAAACAAAGGAATGATGTCAAATTTTATATCCTCATCTTTATAGCCACAATATTTGAAAAACGCATATACATTGAGTATATCAAAAACGCTTTCACTATTGGAAATAATGTAGCGGTGAACGCCTTTTTCGCCATTGATGGCTTGTATTTCTTTCAGTTGTTTGATATTGTTTATCGTATCCTTAATGATTTCATCTTCATAATCTTCTGCTTGAATATTGAGTGATTTTTCTGTGAGAAATTTAATTTTATCTTCATCTTCCAAGCTATCATAGTCTACTTTAAATTCTTTCTGGAAAATAGCTCTTATCATTAAATCATGTTTGCTGCTATCTTGGCGAATGTCTAAACTAGCAAAGTGGGTTCCGAATAAGTTAACCCGATCTATCAATTCATCTAAATCATTTAAATAAAGAGAGTTATAATCTTTTATCAAGATTTTTCTAATTTCTTTAAGTTGATTGAGTAATTCTTCTTGTTTTACACTCGTCTCGCCTTGGAAGATGCATTTGTATAGCTTTTGGCTGATTTCTTTCACTAAATCATTTACTTTTCTAAATGTTAATTTCTTTCTCAATTCTTTCAAATGATTATAATAACACTTCAGGATAGAAATATTTAATTCCTGTGCGACTCGCCAAGTTGTATCCGCTTTCACAAAAGGATTCCCGTCACGGTCTCCGCCTGGCCAAAAGCCCAATTGAATCATATCTGAATTCTCAGAAGCTATGTCTTCTCCAAATAATAATTTAACTTCTGTAAACAAGCTACCCAAGCTATCATAATAAATATGGCGTAGGTAATAGATAATGCTCAGCGCTTCATCATAAGGTGTTGGTTTTTTGTGCGTTATAAATGGCGTCAAACCTAATTGCTGTAGCAACAAATCAATCCTGCTCACGCTATCTTTTCTGATAGCATCACGCATTTCGTGCATAATTCTTTGAACTTCATTGGAATAAAATTGCGTAGGATGGGCTGTGAAAACGACTCGCACAGCAAAGTTCTTCAGTTTTTCTCTCACTTCATCTAGCTTATTATTTTCCTTTGCTACCTGATATAGATGGTGCACAGTCCCGAAATCTGCCTTATCATGCAAGGAACGAAAAGCGACATCTTCTATACTATCAAACAAGACGACTTGACGCTCAATGTATTGAATAATTCTAAACATTAAGTCAATTTGCTCATCCTCATCCATTGATTCCGTATGATCTCTAAAGAATTCTTCTATAATTTGTCTAGGTTCTTTCCCTTGCGCATAACCCTCCTTGCTTTCCTTGTACAGAAAGGGAATCAACATCCCAATATTGCTCATTTTCTCATAAGGAAGAGCTGTGAAAAGACTGTTGTAAATCAAATATTTATTGGCAACGATTTGGCGGAAAACATCCTGCCGTTGTTGTTTTCTCATGCGTTTTACTTTAAATTCTATTTCATTCATCAAAAATTATACAATAAAAAAAAGACTCAGAGAAATTTCTGAATCTTTTCCTATTAATTCGAGCCTATGCTAAATTTCATATTTAATTTTCAATTACTTAAACTTGATGTTAAAATTCAGTGAAACATCGTCTCCCGTCTTTATTGTTCCAAACATAGCTGTAGGCGGTTCTATGCCAAAATCAGTTAATTTAAACGTGTAGCTGCCAATCAGTGTAATCGTTTTACCAATCACATTTCCTGCAACATTGAGCTTTACCTCCTTTCGGGCTCCAGCAAAAGTAAAATAGCCATGCAATACCCAATTTTCATTTTTTTTAGTAGCAGAAATAAGCTCAAAATCCACATTTTTAAATCGGTCATTTTTCATCGCATCATACGCCACCTTATCCATTGCATCTTTACCACTCTTCAGGTTAGTCACCTTCATCTGAACTCTCATTTCTTGAATTGACTTCAAATTTGAATTTTGCACGACCCCCTTCAGGTAACCTTCACTATAATCAGAATTCATTTCCCAATCATGCAAAGTTGAAGTTCCCGTGATTTCCAAATCAGAATCCACAACATTATAAATTTGAGCTTTCATAAAGCCGAAGGCAAAGAATAATCCTGCAACCAAAAGAATTCCTTTGTAACTTAAATTTCTCATAACTTTTACTTTTAGTAATTATATCAAAATTACTAAAAAATATGCTTTTTTGCTAACTTGATAAACTTATAATTTGAAATTATAACATTATTTTTTTAAAGCCTTATTAAAATTTCACATTTACAAAGTTTTTTAATCTAAAAATTTATCATAATAAATTAAAACATAGAAGGTTAAAAAAGTAAACTGAAAATCTAAAATTGCAAAAAAAAGCTAAGTTGCAAACAGCTGAGTATTTTAGTTAAAATTTAGTTGAAAATTAAATAAGGCTCAAAAAATTTAAAATTATTCGTTTTTAGCCACAAATATTAATTACTTTTACACTCAAAGTCCTTTGCATGGAAGCATTAAAAAAATACCAAGAAATTTTTCATGAGCAATTTGACGCGCTCCGATTTGACCAAAAGAAACCCTCTGAATTATACGGACCCATTGATTACCTTCTCCAGCTTGGGGGCAAGCGACTTCGCCCACTTGTTTCTCTAATGGCGTGCGACATTTTTGGCGGGACTATTCAAAAAGCCGTCAAACCCAGTATTGCCATTGAGCTTTTTCACAATTTCACACTAATGCATGATGACATCATGGATTCCGCCCCACTAAGGCGCGGGAGAACCACCGTTCATGAAAAATATGATGTAAACACAGCCATCTTGTCTGGTGATGCTTTATTGATTCAGTCTTATCAGTTTTTTGAGGATCTTGAGCCTCACTTGTTCAAAGAAGTCATTTCTCTATTCTCGGCTACTGCTGCAAAATTATGCGAAGGGCAACAATATGATATGAACTTTATGCAACAGAGTGAAGTGGATTTGGATGAATACTTGGATATGATAAAGAAAAAAACTGGGGTATTGACGGCAGCAGCGTTCAAAATTGGTGCCATTATAGCCCAAGCTTCGCCAGAGGACGCCGATCGCATTTATCAGTTCGGGGAAAACCTAGGCATTGCTTTTCAGCTCAAAGACGATTTACTAGATGTTTTTGGCGAAAAATCAGCTGTAGGCAAAAAACAAGCTGGCGATATTTTTGAAAACAAAAAAACTATTCTTTTCATTAAGGCTTTAGAAAAAGGAAACGAACAACAAATAAAAGAATTGAAATACTGGTATAGCATTACTGCTGAGAATATTGATAAAATCTATGCTGTAGAACGAATCTTCAAGCAATTAAAAGTTGATCTACTCGTGAGCGAAATGATAGATGAATATACACAAAAAGCTCAAAATTTCATCGAACAGATAGAGGGGCATAAAATATCCAAAGATATTCTGTACGAATTTAGTGACCGATTGATTTCCAGACGATATTAAGCCTATGCAACTTTTCACCGAAGTTTCATGTAAAACTCCTCCTTTTCAGCTTTCTCATCGCGACAAGATTTTACTCATGGGGAGTTGCTTCAGCATCGAAGTTGGCGAAAAATTGCAGAAAAGTAAATTCCCAGTTTTAGTCAATCCTTTTGGTACACTTTTTCATCCTTGGGCAGTAGAAACAGCTCTATCTCGCATCTACACACTCCAATTTTACACGGAAAATGAAATTTTTCATTACCAAGATTTATACTTTAGCTGGGATCACAGTACGCTGTTTTCTAGACCTAAACTAACGGAGACGCTTACCAATATCAATGAAAAATTAGAAATCGCTCATGAGCATACTCAGCAGAGCCATGTTTTTGTGTTTACCCTTGGTACAGCTTGGGTTTATGAATTGAAAAAAGCAAAAATAACAGTGGGGAATTGCCATAAAGTGCCTTCCTCTCAATTTCATAAATTCTTGATGAGTCCCGCAGAAATTTTTAAAGCCTTAAAAAATTGTGTGGAAATTTGCCTTGACCTCAACCCCGAGGCTAAAATTATTTTTACCATTAGCCCTGTTCGGCATTGGAGAGATGGCGCTCATGACAACCAATTGAGTAAGTCATCATTATTTTTAGGCTTAGAAAAAGTTTTAGAAGATTATCCTCAAGCTGTTTATTACTTCCCTTCCTATGAAATTATTTTGGACGAATTGCGAGACTACAGGTACTTCAAATCTGATTTACTGCATCCCAATGAGACGGCAATTAATTTCGTTTGGGAAAAATTTAGCCATTTATTCTTTTCTTCTGAAACTTTGAATCTGAACCAAAAAGTAGAAACTCTAAACCAAGCAATGGCGCACCGCCCTCGTAACCCCAATACACTGGCACATCGTAAGTTTTTATACGACACGCTAAAGAAAGCCGAAAAACTCAGCATCAATTTCCCTACAGGAAGCTTTGATGAAGAAATTAAAATTCTAAAAGAAAAAATACACCATGTATATTGATACACATACGCATCTCTACTCTTCTGCCTTTGATGAAGATCGAGAGCAAATCATAGAAAAAGCGCAAAAAGCTGGAGTCCAAAAGTTTTTTTTGCCCGCGATTGACTCCACTACGCACGAGGCGATGCTCAATTTAGAAAAAAAATATCCTCATACTGTTTTTGCCATGATGGGGCTTCACCCCGTTGATGTGAAATTTGATACTTACAAAAAAGAACTCAGTATCGTAGAGAATTACATTCAGCAAAGGGATTTCATTGCCATCGGCGAAATCGGGATTGATTTGTATTGGGATTCTTCTACTTTAGAAATTCAACAGGAAGCTTTTTCGCAACAAATTGATTGGGCGCTAGAAAAAAATTGGCCCATTGTTATTCATTGTCGTGATGCTTTTGATGAGGTTTTTGAAGTTCTAGACCATAAGAATCAAAAAATAAATGGGGTTTTTCATTGTTTTACTGGCACTGAAAATCAGGCTCTCCATGCCATTGATTTAGGGTTGAAATTGGGTATTGGCGGAGTGGCTACCTTCAAAAATGGAAAGATTGACCAATTCTTAAACCAGATTGATATTCAAAACATTGTACTGGAAACCGATTCGCCTTACCTAGCCCCTGCGCCCGTCCGTGGGAAAAGAAACGACTCTTCCTTTTTACCTTATATTGCTGAAAAATTGGCTGAGATTTACGGTATTTCGCTTGCAGAAATTGGGCGAATTACTACGCAAAATGCTTTAGAAGCTTTTCAGATTCAGAGATAATTTATTTTTTTAAAGGCTTAAAAAATTTCTGATTATTGTGGTGTTTTAAATTTCATACGGAATGATTTTGCCTCAAATTTTATTTTAATTTTTGAATGGAATAAATTGTATAATTGATAGTTTATCATCTATAACTGTTTGATTACTAATCACTAAATTGCGGCACGGATAGGAATGGAAATCCCGCAAAGACAGATGCGACAACAAAAAATAAATGCCAAAGAGTGGAACACGCAGGTGTGAACTCTTTTGGCATTATTTTTTTGTAAGCAGATGGCTGCGGAATTGGAATGTATAGCCGTAATTGCCGCCCAAAATATTTTCCTAAGGCTTTAAAAATTTATTCTGCGGTATCTTTATCATACCTTGCAATAGAAAGCTCTTGTGAGATTCCTGTTCTTTCAATTCTTAGTTTACCAGCGCCAGTATCTAGCAAGATGATGTCACCTTGAATGTCGGCTACACGCCCATGAATCCCTGATGTAGTAACTACACGTGTTCCTTTCGTTAAATTTTCTTGAAATTTTTTTTCTTTTTTTTGTCTTTGCATTTGTGGGCGTATCATGAAGAAATACATCACGACAAACATTAACCCAAAGAACAAAATTGATGTCATTCCATCTCCTCCCATATTTTTAAATTTTTAGTTAAACGTTGGCGGCGGTGCAACATTAGTATTTGGCGCTGGTGGTGCTGGCGCATCTTGACCTCCTACCACATTGGCTGAGATCTTAAACTCTTCTTGTTGATTTGCCGTATTTGTGATTAAAATAACTGTTTTCATTTGCTTGCCATTCATTGCTGGTGCGGTGTATTCTACCGTTAGTTCTCCTTTTTCTCCTGGTGCGATGGGTTTATCACTATATTTTGGTACGGTGCAGCCACAACTGGCTTTTGCATCTTTGATTTGCAAAGGTGAAGCTCCAGTATTGGTGAAAGTAATTACTTTTGTTACTTTTTCATTGGCTTTTACGTCTCCAAAATCGTAGTTTTCTTGCTCTAATGTGAAAACAGGTGCATTGGCTGGGTCTACGGCTTGGGTTGGCTGTGCTGCTTGTGTTGTTTGTGTTGTTTGCTCTTGTTTCTTTTCGCAAGCTAGGTTTAGCATTCCGCCTATGATTGCCAGCAATATTACTTTTTTCATTTTTATTTTATTAAATTCTATAGTTGGTGCAAAGATACTAATTTACATCAAACCTCGGGCACTTTTACGAACTTTGTCTTTTTCGGTTAAATCTTTTAATGATTTGTCTAAAATTCCGTTGATGAAAATCGCACTGTTTTCTGTCGAAAAATCTTTTGCTATTTCTATGTATTCATTGATTGTAACCTTTGGTGGAATATTCGGGAAATAGAGAAATTCTGCCAATGCCATTTGCATCAAAATTTTATCAATCAGCGCAATGCGGTCAATCTCCCAATTGCTTGCATTATTTTTTATAATTTCATTTAACTCTACCTCATGGGCGATACTTTCTCTTACTAGTTCTTTGGTGAATTCTAAGTGAGATTCGTCTAAAAGTAACTTCAGTAGTTTGGTATTCTCGTCACTTTTTGCAATAAAAGATTGTATCGTGTTTAGTACCATTGTATTGGCTATTGCTAAATCTTCTGCCCAGTTGATTTTTTTGTCTTCGATGTAACTATAAATCTCTTCGCTCGGTGCTATGAAATCTTTGTATAAACGGATGATGAAGCGGCGATGCTGATTGAATGAAACGTTCTCTGCGGATTGATATTTTTTATATTCTTCTGAATTTTTTAAGGCTTTAAAAATTTTAGACGGGTAAGAACTTTCTATTGCCCAGCTTAGTTCTCCGTGTTTTTCTCTAAATTCATTTAGCTCTGGGTTGGATTCTAAAACTTTGAATATAGGATTGTTGACAAAACGATAGTTGGGATTAGCTTCTTCTGCCGAGGGGAGATTTTTTTCTAAGCCTTTTTGAATACTAGCCTCTGCCTCGTATTTTACTGCCAATAGCAAATTTAACATGAGATGATATAAATCTTGGATTTCATAAATTCCATTCATCATATTTTTCTCGTTTGCTCGCGGGTTGTTATTGCCTCGGTAGTAAGCATACAAAGTCTGCATAGCTTTAGCACGTAACTGTCTTCTTCCTAACATTAAGAACTTAATTTTACTGCAAAAATAGGATTCTGATTTTAACTATTAAAATTTATTATATTTATTTTCTAATACCCAGTGTTTTTTGTGATTCTTAGCTCAATTTTGCCGAGTTTTCTTAATCTTAATAATAAACATTTCATTATCTACAATTTTAAAGGCTTTTCAAAAATTTCATCAAATTGATATAATTGAATCCCTCTTTTGCTACTTGCTTCAAAGCCACCCACACTTGTATTTATTTGACGTTCAAATTAATACGTTAAACTTTAATATTTTAAGAAACTTTTTTATAATGTAGCGCGAGTCAACTCTAGAAATAATCCTTAATTTTATAACTTAATTCAAAATGATGATGAAAAGATTTTTACTTCTAACTTCTCTTGCCGTGATAGGAAGTTGCTTATCTCAAAAAACATTCCCTCAGCCTCAAACGTTGAAAGTTTTTGAAAATACATCAGTGAATTTTGCTAAAGAAGGCCGAGTAGAAAAGGCTTCAAGATTGCAAGATGGGCGCTTAATCATAAAAAAAGTCAATGCGCCTGTTTTTGCCTATGGAACGGATGTGAAAATTAAAGTTACGGTAAAATCAAATGGGGATCGGTGGGACAAAAGCGGCTCTGTTTTTGTGATTCCTGATATGGAAAACATAAATCTTTTGACTGTAGCCGAGGGAAATGCAAAATTTCCTGCCAATAGTATGGTAGAAGAAACCTTTGGTGGCGTGAAGACGACGCCCGATTACCAGCCCGCTGTGGAGCTATTGAGATTTATGACTCCATTTGGCGTCGGGCACTACAGTGATGAAGTGAAGTTTCCTAGTATTAAGTACTCTCGGCCAGTTTATGTACCAAAATGGGAAAATGAAGTGCATTGGACTCAAGATATTTCTCAACTTTCTTCTTTAGTTCAAGGAGATTTCTACATCGGTGTGTGGATTGACACATGGACGAGCGAAGGCTATTTAGTCGATGTAGATTTGATTTACAGCGGACGGCCGCGGCCTACACCCAAAGTTTTACCTTTGCAAAACACAGTCTACTATGCCAATGGGCAAAGAATTCCAGACTTTTTCTCTAGAACCAGCTTAGCGGGAAATTTCAATTTAACTAAAACAGCTAAAAATGTTACCTTACACTACATCACAACTGGGCACGGTGGGCATGCTGGAGGTGATGAGTTCATCAAAATTAATAATACGATGAAGATTGACGGGCAAAAAGCTATTGACTTTATTCCTTGGCGAGATGACTGTTCGTCTTTCAGAAGATTCAATCCTTCCTCTGGCGTTTGGGTAAAGAAAGACACTGCTAGCTATTATAATGATGATTATCAACGTGTAAAGGGTGAAGTTACAGAACGTTTAGCCTCTTCAGACTTATCTCGTTCAAACTGGTGCCCAGGGAGTTCTGTTGAACCACTGAGAGTTAATTTAGGTTCTCTAGAAGCTGGGCGGCACAATTACGAAGTGATTATCCCAGCAACGGCTAATCAGGGTGATGAGAATAATCATTGGCTGGTAAGCAGCTATCTTACATTTGAATGAAATTTTTTAAGGCTTTAGAAATTTTAAATCTAAATTCGTGAAAAGCTTGTTTTTTTTAGATTAATTAGAGAAAAATAAATTTAAAATAAATCTTAACGATTAAAAATTTTTAAATGGTTAAATTTTTGCAAGGCTTTAAAAAAATAATTGAGTTTTGGTTTTAATTTTAAAGTTTATCTTTATTCCTATTTTTTCTGGATTGATTGGGTGGATTACCAACAAAATTGCCGTTTGGCTTCTGTTTAACCCCAAAGAGCCTAGAAATATTTTAGGCGTTAAATTTCAAGGCGTTTTCCCCAAAAGGCAGCATTTGATTGCTCAACGCATTGGAGATTTGGTGGCAGATGATTTATTGTCTGTCGATTCCCTGAAATCACAGGTTTTTACTGATGAAAATATGAATCATCTCAATTACTTTATTTTATCAAAAGTAGATTATTATTTTGAATATGAGTTCCCAAAAGATCATTCATTTTTTAATTTATTCATCGGGAATTCAACCAAAGAAAAAATCAAAGAACGGCTGCAAGATAAAATTTATGAGAGTTTAGACAATGCTAGCGAAAACTTTCATGACTATTTAGAGAATAAGGTAAATATTCGAAAAATCGTTTCACGTAAAATCAATGCTTTAGATTCCATTGAGGTAAATAATCTGATGAATAATATTTTGAGAAATGAATTGGGATTTATTGAATTGACGGGCGCTATTTTAGGATTCATCATTGGTTTGATTCAAGTCAGTTTATTAGAAATTATTAATTTGCTCTAAGAAATGACTTCATCAAACTTTGGCACAGATTTTTCTATACAAAGGAATAAATAATTTAAAATTTAATATATTATGAAAAAGTCTAGAGGATTATTAGCATTATTAGGATTAGGAGCTTTTGCTTTTTGGAAATATAAAAACATGTCTCCTGATGAAAAAGATAAAGTGAAAGGGAAAATTAATGAGGCTAAAAGAAAATTTAGTGATGCTACTTCTGATTTAAAGGATTCTTTGGATAATAAAATCAGTCAAGCTAAAGCGGAATTAAACGATTTAAAAGATCAAGCAAGAAAAGAAGCTGAAAATGTGGCTGAAAATGTAGCTGAAGAAGCTAAAAATATCTAAAGCTAAAATTATAAAAATTAACTATAGCCTAAAAAAGCCGGGGAATTCCCGGCTTTTTATTGATAGGTGAAGAGATTTATTAATTTTATTTATACATTACTGACTTCACTGCTTTCACCACCTCTTCCGCTTTAGGGAACCATGCTTCATACAAAACAGAAGAATAAGGCGATGGAGCGTCTGGAGTTGTAATTCTCTTGATTGGTGCATCTAAATAATCAAAAGCTTTTTGCTGAACCATGTAAGCAATTTCACTCGCTACAGAACCAAATGGCCATGCCTCTTCCAGTACAACCAATCTATTGGTTTTCTTCACAGAATTAATTATCGTTTCATAATCCAAGGGGCGAATAGTTCTTAAATCAATCAATTCAATATTGATGTCATCTTTAGCCAATTCTTCTGCTGCTTTTTGTGCTTCTTTGATGACTTTACCAAAAGAAACTACCGTACAAGAATCTCCTTTGATTTTGATGTCAGCTTTACCAATTTCAATGGTATATTCCTCATCTGGAATCTCCATTTTATCACCATACATTTGTTCTGATTCCATGAAGATAACTGGGTCGTCATCTCGAATGGCTGATTTCAACAAACCTTTGGCATCATACGGGTTAGACGGGACTATAACCTTTAGCCCTGGGCAGTTGGCATACCAACTCTCAAAGGCCTGTGAGTGTGTCGCTGCCAATTGACCAGCCGAAGCTGTTGGCCCACGGAAAACAATCGGGATATTCCATTGCCCACCACTCATTTGTCTCATTTTTGCCGCATTATTGATAATTTGGTCTATTGCTACAAGTGAGAAGTTAAACGTCATAAACTCAATGATTGGCCTGTTTCCGTTCATAGCTGAACCTACACCAATACCAGAAAATCCACCTTCAGCAATAGGTGTATCTATGACTCTTTTTGGGCCAAATTCATCCAGCATTCCTTTTGAAGCTTTATAAGCTCCATTATATTCTGCAACTTCTTCACCCATTAAATAGATGGAATCATCTCGTCGCATTTCTTCACTCATTGCTTCTGCTATAACTTCTCTAAATGTTTTTTCGCTCATCTTTTCAACTTAAAATCTAAACAAATTTATTAAATATTATTGAATTTTTCTAAGCTTTATTTTTTTAAGCCTTTAAAAATTATTTTTCTTCTATTTTCAAGTTCAATTCTTCTAGCTGCTCTTCTGCAATCTTTGCTGGCGCATCAATCATCACATCTCTACCTGCATTATTTTTCGGAAACGCAATGTAATCCCGTATGGTCTCTGCTCCGTCCAAAATCGCTACTAGTCGGTCAAATCCAAAAGCAATCCCGCCGTGCGGAGGCGCACCAAATTCAAAGGCGTTCATCAAAAAGCCAAACTGTGCTTTTGCTTCTTCTTCTGTGAAACCTAGAATTTCAAACATTTTAGATTGAATTTCTTTATTATAAATACGGATTGAGCCTCCACCAATTTCATTCCCGTTCAGCACCAAATCATAGGCATTGGCACGGACTTCTTTGGGATTTTCTTCTAGTAAATTCAAATCTTCTGGTTTAGGCGCCGTGAAGGGATGATGCATGGCATAGTAGCGTTGTGTTTCTTCATCCCACTCAAGCAAAGGGAAATCAACCACCCACAGTGGGGCAAATTCTTCTGGATTTCTCAGGTTGAGACGTTTTGCCATTTCCATACGCAGTTCACTCAGTTGCTTTCGTGTTTTGTTAGCAGGCCCAGCCATCACCAATAGTAAATCTCCTGGCTGAGCTCCCATCGCATCTGCCCAAGCCTTTAAATCCTCAGGCGAATAAAATTTATCTACTGATGATTTCATGCTCCCGTCGATATTGTATTTTACCCACACCAAGCCCAGTGCGCCGACTTGCGGTTTCTTCACCCAATCAATCAATTGGTCTATTTCTTTTCTCGTATATCCTGCACAGCTAGGTGCCGCGATACCCACGATTAATTCTTGCGAATCAAAAACTTGAAAGCCTTTACCTTGTGCCAACGCATTCAGCTCGGTAAATTCCATGCCAAAGCGAATATCAGGTTTATCATTCCCGTATTTTTTCATCGCTTCAGCGTAAGTTATTCTCGGGAAATCACCTATCTCTACTCCTTTTATATCTTGAAGTAATTTTTTTAGTAAATCTTCAAAAATATTTAGAATATCTTCTTGCTCCACAAAAGCCATTTCACAATCGATTTGCGTGAATTCTGGCTGTCTATCAGCTCTTAAATCTTCATCTCTGAAGCATTTCACAATCTGAAAATAGCGTTCTAAACCACCTACCATGAGCAATTGCTTAAAAGTTTGTGGCGACTGAGGCAAGGCATAGAATTGCCCTGGGTTCATACGCGATGGCACGACAAAGTCACGAGCTCCTTCAGGTGTAGACTTGATAAGGACTGGTGTTTCTACTTCTACAAAATCCTGCTGGCTCAGAATTTCTCTAACTTTTTGCGCGACTTGGCTTCTGAAAATCAATTTATTTTTCACTGGATTTCGGCGAATGTCTAAGTAGCGATACTTCATTCGTAGCTCCTCTCCTCCATCTGTTTCATCTTCTATGGTAAAAGGGGGTAATTTTGAAGGATTTAAAATCGCTATATTCTCAACCAAAATCTCAATTTCACCTGTTGGGATATTGGGATTTTTTGCCTCTCTTTCTATTACAATCCCCGTTACGCTTATCACAAATTCTCTACCCAATCGGCGAACTTTCTCTAGCAATTCGGGGGCAGATTTTTCTTCTTCTAAAACCAATTGCGTAATGCCGTAGCGATCTCGCAAGTCAATCCAAATTATAAATCCTTTATCTCGTATGGTTTGTACCCAGCCACTTAGTTTCACTTTTTTGCCTGCGTCACTTAGCCGAAGCTCTCCGTTATTGTGTGTTCTATACATTATTTACCTTTGAATGAATGGCAAAAATACTATTTTCATTTTTGAAAGCTAAATTTTTGGTAAAGGGATTTTTTTAAGGCTTAAAAAATTTTTTATTGAAATTCTGGTTTTAGCCAATCATGAAATTTCTGATGAAATTTTTTGATTTTAGGAGCAATTACAGCACCACAATACGGGTTTTCAGGATTGTTAACAAAATAGTCGGAATGATAGTCTTCTGCTGGGTAAAAATTATCATTCAAAGGGACTATTTCTGTCACATATTTAGCAGAGTAGTCACCTCTTTCTTCACTTTGAGCCATCGATTTTTCTGCAATTTCCTTTTGTTCATCGTTATGATAAAATATTGCTGAGCGGTATTGCGTGCCAACATCATTCCCTTGGCGATTGAGCGTCGTCGGGTCATGCAAAACCCAAAAAACATCTAGCAATTGCGCATATGAAATCTCCGACGGATTATAGCGAATCTGTACTACTTCTGCATGTCCTGTTTCACCAGTGCATACTTGCTTGTATGTTGGGTTTTTCACGCTCCCCCCAGCATAGCCTGATTGTACTTCCACGACTCCTTTTAGCTCATCAAAAGCAGCTTCAATACACCAAAAGCAACCTCCTGCTAATGTGGCTATTTCATGATTTTTTTTTGAATTATCCATGTTTATTTTTGTTTTTTTCGTTTGAGATTGGCAAGAATATAAAGTCAAAAATCCCAAAATTACCAAAAGAATTAATTTTCTCATTTCAGTTTATTTATAAATATTGTACCAAGAAAACTTTTTGTTTGTTAATTCTTCGTTAATTTTTTTAAGGCTTAAAAAAAAGCGACTTTTTTAAGTCGCTTTTTTCTCATTATTTTTAATTTCACCTCTTTACAAATAGCTTAAAGCTTCATCATAATTTGGCTCATCGGTAATTTCTTTTACTTGCTCATTATAAACGATTTTGCCGTTTTCATCCGTTACAATTACGGCTCTACTCAGCAGACCTTGCATTGGCCCATCTACAATTTCACAACCGTAAACATCACCAAAATCGCTATTGAAATCACTCAGCATCAAAACATTGTCTAAGCCTTCCGCCGCACAAAATCTCTTTTGTGCAAATGGTAAATCTTTTGAAATGCAAAGCACCAACGTATTTTCTTTATTTCCTGCCGATTCGTTAAATTTTCTTACTGATTGAGCACAAACTCCAGTATCAACCGACGGGAAAATATTGAAAACTAACTTCTTCCCGTTGAAATCTGAAATTTTTTTTCTTTCTAAATCGGTGTTAATCAATTCCACGTCCTTTACTTGAGAGTCTTTTTCTGGTAAACTCCCACTCGTATTGATTTTATTTCCTTTCAATGTAATCTCTGCCATAAATTTTAATTTTATTATTTAATTTATACTTGTAGCAAAAACCATTCTTTTTTTACATTATTTAGAATATTTTTTAAATTCTTGATCTTCAAAAAGCACATTCAAAGCATCAAAATCCTCATATTCCTGAATTTCTTTTTTCAGCAATTTCATCATTTCTTTTTTCACTTCTTGGTATTTTGGTGCATCAAAAATATTGTCCATTTCTTGCGGATCTTTTTCTAAATCAAAAAGTTCCCAGTTTTCAACTCTTTTGTAATAGCGAATCAGTTTATATCTTTTATTATTCACTCCAAAATGCGGCGAAACGGCATGTTCTCCATTTTCATAATAATGATAATATAATTCATTTTGAGTTTCAGCATTTGGATTTTTCAGAATCGGTAGCATTGACACTCCCTGAATATCTCGAGGAATTTTCACGTCTGCCAATTCTAGTAATGTTGGGGCAATGTCAATATTCATCACAAAAGAATTTGAAGATGATTTTGCGGGCACTATTTTGGGGTATTTGATGAGTAACGGCGTACGGTAAGACTCTTCATACATCCATCGCTTATCAAACCAACCATGTTCTCCTAAGTAAAAACCTTGGTCTGAAGTATAAATCACGATTGTGTTTTCATCTAAGCCATTTTTTTCTAAATAATCTAAAGTTCTACCAATATTTCTATCTAATGAAACCGCTGTTGATAAATAATCATTCATATATCTTTTATACTTCCATTCAGCTAATTTTTCTCCTTTAAGCTTACTTTTTTCTAATTTTTTCTGAATCGGCTTATAGTAATTTTCAAAAGCTTTCCGCTGCTCTTCGTTCATCCGCTTAAAATTATTATCTACCCGAAAGTCGTCGCCCAGCATCTTCAAATCATAGCCCATTCGCATATCTTTTGCTATAGACATTTCTTGCAGAGCTGCTGCTTTTCGGCTTCTGTAATCGTCATAAAAAGTTTCAGGAATACTGAATTTCACTTTGTCAAAAGCTCCAATGTCCTGCAAATCAGGCATCCACGTTCGGTGTGTGTTTTTATGCCCTATGACTAAGCAGAAGGGTTTTTCTGCATCTCTCTCATCTAGCCATTTTTCTGCCGCATCTTCTACTAAATTGGCTACATAGCCTTCTTCTCTTATTTTTCCTTTTCCTTTTTCGATGAAATCTGGGTTGTAATAATAACCTTGCCCGATGAGTATTTTATAAAAATCAAAACCCTTAGGGTCGTAGCCTAAATGGTATTTGCCAATCCAGGCTGTTTGGTATCCGTTTTCTTGCAATAAATTTACAAATTGCTGCTGATTACTATTGTATGATGAATTTTCATTGTCTTTGTAGCCATTTTTATGGCTCATTTTCCCCGTTAACAGACTAGCACGGCTCGGGCCACAGATGGAATTATTTACGTAAGATTTATGAAAAATCATTCCTCCCTCTGCCAAGCGGTCGATATTGGGCGTATCGATATAACGATGATTTTTATTGTAAGCGCTAATGGCTTGGTATGCATGGTCATCTGAAATAATGATGACGATATTTGGCTTTTTATTTTGTGAATATGCTACCGAAAAAACATAGAGAAAGAAAATAATTACGTACCTTTTCATCGAACAAATTTTTTGTGAAAGTTATTAAATTTGTGAATATAAGAAAAAATTAATTCTAAACGAAAAACATGCACTACAAAAATCCCTTAAGTTTTATTCTCGTAAAACCCAGCGGCCCAGATTGTAATTTAGGTTGCACCTATTGTTTTTACTTAGAAAAAGAAGCTATGTTCCCTGGGGCTAAAAAACATCGTATGAGTGATGAAGTTTTGGAGGAATTAATCAAACAAGGTTTATCCCAGGCTGACGATTACGTGCAATTTACATGGCAAGGCGGCGAACCAACTTTGATGGGGCTGGATTTTTATAAAAAAGTTGTCAAATTACAACAAAAATATGCTAAAAATCAGATGATAGCCAATGCTTTGCAAACCAACGGTGTCCTGATTAACGATGAATGGGCACAATTTCTCGGCAGATGGAATTTTTTAGTTGGTTTAAGTTTGGATGGGCCTCAGCATATTCATGATAAATATCGGTTTACGCAAGGAGGAAAACCTTCTTGGGAAAAGGTGATGGCGGCTCAAAAAAAATTAAGCCATTGGGATGTTGAAATGAATGCGATGTGTTGCGTTACCAATTATTCCGCAGACTTTCCAGATGAGTTATACCATTTCTACAAAAGATTGGGAATGAAATGGATGCAGTTTATCCCGATTGTAGAAACAGATAAAAAAGACCCTAGCAAAGCTGCAGATTTTTCTCTCACTCCCGAAAAATATGGGAAATTTCTCAAAAGAATTTTTGATTTATGGTGGAATGATTTTGAAAATGGAGAACCCACAACGATGGTACGTAATATTGACTCAGTCTTTTATACCTATGTAGACATGCCTTCACCAGAATGTACACTTTTAGAGCAATGTGGTGTCTACCCTACAGTGGAACATAATGGTGATGTTTTTAGTTGTGATTTCTTCGTAGAAGATCATTGGCGCTTGGGTAACATCATGCAAGGTGACCAGTTGATTGAAATGATAAACAGCAGTACCCAAATGAAATTTGGGAAAATGAAAAATATTTTGCCTGAAAAATGCCACACTTGTGAATGGTATAAAAACTGCTATGGCGGCTGCACCAAAGACCGTATAAAAGATATGAGGGATGAAGGGAATCCTCGATTTTGCCAATCTACTATTGATTTCTTAGAACACAGCCATAGCCGATTACAATTTTTAGCACAACGCTGGAAGCAACGTCAACTCCAAAGTCAACAAGATACGGCTGATATTTATAATGCTGATTTTGATTTTTAGAAAAAATAATGAAATTTATGATGGGGATTTATAACAAATATTTTTTTAAAGGCTTAAAAAATTTTCATTGATTGTTTGCCATAAAAAAATCTGCTCGCAATTTACAAACAGATTTATCATTTCTTAAAAGACAAAGATTTTAGACTTACTTTATCAACTTCCTTTTTTAGCCCAATAAATCATTAAAATCTAAATGAACTACGGGTTGATTTATTCTCTTAAAATTTTTAAAGGCTTAGAAAATTTTTCTCTAAGCCTTTAATTTTTAATTGATGATTTTATGATTTTAAATAACGTTTAATTATTCTTAATACAACGCACGCTGTAGCCGGTAGCTGGGTAGATGCTGGTCATACTGCTGCTGTCATTGCTGAAATTCACGTAGTAAGCGTAGAGACTTTGGATACCGTGAGAAGAGCTACTCCAGTAGAACCCGTGAGAACGTTCGTCCTGCAGTGGCAGATCGCCATAGTTACGGAAGCCAGCAGCTGCAAGGTTTGGCAACTTATCCTGTGTAAATATTTGATGAGTAGTCTTAGAGTCAAAAGACAAA
Organism: Candidatus Ornithobacterium hominis; assembly: GCF_951229915.1. GTDB lineage: Bacteria > Bacteroidota > Bacteroidia > Flavobacteriales > Weeksellaceae > Ornithobacterium > Ornithobacterium hominis. The sequence continues at coordinate 1,324,071 of NZ_OX579588.1, forward strand.
TCGTTACCCGTTACAGCCTTATAAAATTCCTCCCACTCCTCTAGCATCGGAACATGGTAACCAGACGGGCAAGGGTTATTAACTCCGTTTGGTCTCCACAACAATAAATTTGAATCTGATGCATTTTCACCTCTGTTTAGGTCTACCCATTTAAAGTCTCCAATAATAAAGTTCCCTGCTGAATCGCCTGTGTCTGTCCAAGTATCGGCTAGTTCAGTGGTAGTTTCTGAATCCCTAAACTCATGCCCATCACTCGCTCGCTGCCATTGGTATAATGAACCGTAGGTTTTAGCTTCATTATGGGCATCTGTGCCTATTTTACTAACGGTCGGGTCAAAATCAGGATTATTTATGTCTGCATACGCCGCTCCAAGGTTGAGGGTGAGCCATGTTCTATTGTAACCGCCCTCGCTTACAGTTGTAGCGCAATACACAAAATCATGCTTGCCGTCACCAAAGTGCCTATCAAAAAGTATGTTTTCTGGCGTACATTGCTTGATTTTATTGATGATATCATCTGCTTTGTCTGGATGCTTACTGCGGATATAATTTATTTTCCCTTTATCTACTGTCATATCATATTTGAGGTCTGAGAGACTTGTGCGCTTCACCATTTGGTCTTTTTCATCCCAAATTAAAAGCCAATCGGTCTTTTCTTTCATCTCAACATCTTGTATGCGCAGGTCTCCTCTTTGGTTGTCTTTTGCGCTGATGTCTAGCATGGCTTTTGGCTCTTCTGTGTTAATGCCTACTTGGGCGGTGGCTAAAGCTCCTGGCAATACAACGAAAGAAAATAATAATTTCTTCATTTGTTTTAATTTTTTTGGTTAATATTTTATTGATTTATTCTTTTCTTGATTAAATTTTTGCTGGTTTTTTTTGCTTCTTCTTTTAGAAAGAGCCCCAACCCGTGAGGCTCTTCTTTTTGAAGAAATTACTACTTTCACACAGGTGAAAATAGAAAAACCGCACAAGATTTTCTTGCACGGCTTTGCGGTTCGCTCCCGCGGGGAAGCAATAAATTATTATAAGTTACTGATAATGAGTTGTTTAGCTCATTATTTGTGTGTGTGTGTGTTTACACTTTATTTTGAAACTCACAAATTTCATTTGTTAAAATTTCGTTATTTTTTTGTTAAAACTTTCCGTTGAGATTTCTCTCTTTTCTCAACCTGCCCGCAAATGTATTTTACGTTTTTGAATTATGCAAATTTGTTTTACTTAATCGTATATGTTTTCCCTTTTTCTGCCCAAAAGCTAATAATGGGGTGACTTTCAAAATCTACTTTTACTTTTTCAACTTTTACTTTTTTATCATTTAAATATAGATTCAAGCCTTCAGGAATTTCAACAAAATATTTTTGATTTTCACCTGTTGTGATAGTGGCTGATTTTAATTTAAAATCCTCCCAAGCAAAAGAGGTTTCAGCATTTCCACGGGCTCTCAAACCCATGATTTCACCATTTTCCCAATCGGGCGAATGTGGCAAAGCTGGTAAAAACCGAATACACTCCATCGGGCCATGGCTTTGCAATAGCATTTCTGCAATACCTGCTGTTGCACCAAAATTCCCATCAATCTGAAACGGCGGATGCGCATCAAATAAATTGGCGTAAGAACCGCTGCCACTGCTGTGTTTATTTCCATTTTTAGAATATTCAATCGGGTGCAGTAAATTCTTCAGAAGCACCAAGGCGTGGTCACCATCGCCCATGCGTGCCCAGAAGTTAATCTTCCATGCTTTAGACCAGCCCGTAGCCTCATCGCCACGCATCTCGAGGGTTTTTCTTGCTGCTTTATAAAGCGCTGGCGTTTGGCGATTGATTTCATCAAACGGGTGTAAACCAAACAGATGACTCACGTGCCTGTGGTGCGGGTCTGCGGCGGGCCAATCTTCTAGCCATTCTTGAATACCTCCATCGCTTGGGCTAATTTGGTTGGGTGCTAATCTCTGACTCACTATTGTTAAAGAATCAGCGTAAGCTTGATCTTTACCCAAAATTTTAGAAGATTCTATAACGGCTTGAAAAACATTTCTTGCAATTTGCATATCCATCGTCGGGCCCATTACCGTTTCTCCTCGGTAGCCATTAGGCTGAATGTAAGTATTTTCTGGGGAATTAGAGGGTGCTGTGACCAGCCATTGGTTTTGAGGTTCTTCAATCAAAATATCTTGCAAAAACTGCGCTGCACCTTTGATTACGGGATAATACTGCTCCAAAAGTTCTTTGTTTCGGGTGAAGCGGTAGTTCTCCCAAATATGCGTTGTAAGCCAAGCGCCACCCGTCAAAGAACTGCCCCACGAGGCAAACTCGCCTGGTGCCGTTACAAACCACGGGTTGGTCTTCATATGATTAACCCAGCCACGAGCATTGTAATAGTTTTGAGCTGTTTTTTTACCATTTTCTACCAAATTTTCAGTCAACTGAAAAAGTGGCTGCTCCAATTCAGCTAGATTAGTCACCGCTGCTGGCCAATAATTCATTTGCAGATTGATATTGGTGTGATAATCGCCATTCCATGGAGTAAGATATTCCACGGCCCAAAGTCCTTGTAAATTCGCTGGCAATAGACCAGGACGACTACTGCTAATCAACAGATAACGCCCAAAGTTGAAATAGAGCATCGCTAATGTAGGGTCTTCCTCTCCTGCTGCATACCGCTCTAGGCGTTCTTGCGTGCTTAATTTCCCAAGCAATTTACTTTCTGATTTTGTTTTCCATTGTACCCGATGATAAAGTTGCTGGAATTGCTGTGCAGAATTTTTTAAGGCTTGAGAAAATTTAGTGTTTTTTAGCTTATAAATATCTGTTTTAGCGTTAGCTAAAGGGCTGTAATTTGCTACAACTCCACCATTTTTATAATCATAATCGGTACGCATTGCGATGGCTAAGATAACTTGTGTTGCATTTTCTATTTCTAGCTGATTTTGATTCACTTTAGCCGTTCCGTCGTTTTCCATAATTTGTGCTACAGCCGCAAACTTCATGTATTTTTCTTCTGCACAGCTGAGCTGGCCTGTCATTTGAATCTCTGTAGTATTTGGCACGCTGAGAGATGCATTCTCCTCCCGAGATAAAGCTAAAGAAAAACTCATGGGCTGGGTTCCGCTTAGCTCTACCCAAACGACATCGTTTTGGAAGTCTGTAAAAACTTTTTGTTGAATTTTATTTAAGCCTTTAGAAAATTTTGTTTCGGCTAAAGCTGAATCTAAATTCAATCGGCGGTGATAATTTTTTGCATCCGATGAATCTTTATAACTAATCTTCAGGTCTCCAAAGGTTTGATAGTTTCCGTAGGCATCGAACTCCACTCTCCCATCGGGTAATTTAGATCTTTTGGAAACAAAATGCTTATTAAGAAGCTTCTGTGCTTCTTTATTTTTGCCCTCCAATAGCAGTTTTTGAATAGGTTTTAAATACTGAGAAGCGCCTGGCAAATCTGCATCTTTGGGACAGCCCGACCACAGTGAAATTTCGTTCAAGGCAATTCTATCTTGCTGTGTTCCACCGAAAACCAAGGCTCCAATTCGGCCATTACCCAAGGGTAAAGCTTGCGTGAACTTTTCTGCTGGTGATTTAAAGGTGAGTTCTTGACTGCTTGAGTTTTGAGCTTGTAAAATTCCGAAAAGAAGTATAAAAAGTATGATGTAATTTTGCTTATTCATGTTTATATCTTTTTATTATTTAATTTAATATAATTTAATAAATGAAAAAACGCTCTTGTGACAATTTATAAATTAATTCGCCATAAAGTGTATATGCACAAGCAAACCAAGATCTTGAAAAAACCTGAGCATTGTTCTTGCTGAGCAAATTGGTTTCGATGAAATTTTTACGATTCATGAAATTGTATTCAACCACTACAATTTACAAATTTTTATTGAAATTCAATTAATTTGGTAAGCGATAAATTGTGAATAACTGCTGAATCTTGATTGCTGAATTTTTATAGGTGGTTTAATTCCGTGTTTTTTCACTAATTTTTAATTTAAATAACAGTTCGTTATTTATCAAAAAGTCGGGATGACTGGATTCGAACCAGCGACCTCGCGCCCCCCAGACGCGCACTCTAACCGAACTGAGCTACATCCCGTGAAAAAGTGAGGGCAAATTTACACTTTTTTTAATTTTTTAGCAAAAATCTATCGTTTAGCTCTAAATTGCCTTTCTTGAAAAGAATTAAGCATTTGGTATTCATTAAATTACGTGCTTTTTTTGATTTCCAATTTAGCTTTGCATCGATTCTCGGTATTCGTTATTTAAAAATTTTTTAAGGCTTTAAAAATTTAGGACAAAATTAGTTAATAAAAAATTGATTCTGCACTTAAATCAGAATTATAAAAATATGATTTCGTTATTTCAAAAACTTGATGGAATTTTAAGGGGTTATAATGATTTTTTCCATTTTGAATTCGAGAGATGTTTTCTACCGATAAGTTTTTTTTAATCTTTTCTCTATCGGCGGATGCAACAAGCCAACTGATTTCCCTACGACTGTCGCCACAACAGCATCTCCAGTTACATTCACAACGGTGCGGCACATATCTAACGGGCGATCAACGGCAAAAATCAATGCTAAACCAACTGCCAGCCTATCGGAGGGGAATCCTATAGATTCTAAAACAATCACTAGCATCACCATTCCTGCTCCTGGCACTGCTGCTGAACCGATGGATGCTAAAAGTGCTGTGAAAACGATGGTCAATTGCTGCGTCAAATCTAATGGAAACTTCAATGCTTGTGCTATAAAAACGGCGGCAACTGCTTGGTAAAGACTTGTCCCGTCCATATTTATGGTAGCTCCTACTGGCAGTACAAAACTACTTACCTCTTCATCTACGCCCACGTATTCATTGACACGTTCCATGGTGACGGGTAAAGTTGCTGCACTGGAACTGGTGGAAAAAGCTAATAGCTGTGCTGGTGCAATTTTGGGTACAAAACTAAATGGACTCCTTTTGGTAACGATGTATAAAATTAAAAGATAAACAGCTACCATCAAAATTAAGCCTAAAATGACTGTAAGCGTATAAAAAAGTAATTTCTCTAAAATTTCAGGATTATCAGCTGAAACAACTACGTTCGCCAAAAGTGCAAAAACAGCAAAAGGTGCCGTCAACATAATAACATCTACCATCTTTAGAATCACTTCATTCAAAGAATCAAAAAAAATCTTGAGCGGCTTGGCTTTTTCTTCTGAAATTAAAAGTAAACAAATTCCCAAAAAAATTGCGAAAAAAATGACTTGCAACATCGAGCCATTATCACTCATCGCAGCAAAAATATTATCAGGCACTATATCTACAACAAAGTCCAACGGGCCTGACTCTTTCTGATGATGTGCTTCTGAAATCTTCCCTGAAATCTCACTATTATCGGTATACGTAGAAACCAACTGATTTATAGTTGCTTGCGGTAAACCTTTACCTGGCTCAATCAAGTTGACCAATCCTAAACCAACGGATATAGCTATGATTGTTGTAAAAATATACATGCCAATCGTACGGAACCCAATGTTTTTGAACTTCGAAATATCTTTTAAATCAGAAATTCCTTTGACTAAACTTGCCAAAATCAGCGGAATAGCAATCAATTTTAGTAAATTAATGAAAATAGTCCCTACAGGAGCCACCCAGTCAGACACAAAATCTTTGCCCCCAGACCATAAAGTTATTAAATAGCCAAAAACGACTCCCGATGCCATTCCCAGCAATATCTGCCAGTGCAATTCTAATTTTCTCATTTAATTTAATTCAATTAACATTTTATCTAAAGGGATTCGTACTTTTTTCTCATGCAAAAGAAAATCCTTTTCTGTCCGAATTCCCACAGGAAGCAACAATACAGAGCGTAAATTTTTCTTTTCTAAATTTAAAATTTCATCTAAATCATGTTTTTTAAAACCCTCCATCGGGCACGAATCAATTTGCATCAAAGCACATGCTGTAAGCAAAGTCCCCAAGACGATATAAATTTGCTTATCAACCCAATGTTGCAATTCATTTGAATTTTTTAAGCCTTTTAAAAATTTTATACACGTCTGCTCATAATCCTGCAAATCACCTTTTTGCAAACCTCGCTCCTCCTCCATCAATTGAATCATTTCTTTCACAAAATCTTCATCCAAATCAGTCCTAGCAGCTAAAACAATCAAATCACTACAGGTTGAAATTTGCTTTTGATAAAACGTAGCATTTCCCAAATCTTTTAAATTTCTTGGATTTTTAATCCATAACACACGAAACGGCTGCAAGCCCATAGATGTGGCAGTGAGATTAGCCATTTTCATCAATTGATAAATTTTTTCTTCAGCAATCTTTTGCTCCGAATCAAATTGTTTTGCAGCGTAACGCCAGTGCAAAGCATTTTTTATACATTCGTGATTTAGCATAAGTGTAAAATTAATATTTTTGAAGCTTTAAAAAAAGTGAAAAATTTATACTTTTAATTTTTAACTTTATTCATCAATTTTAAAATTTAAAAATAAAAACAAGAAAATGAAATTATTGGAAGGAAAAACAGCCATCATTACTGGTGCTACCCGCGGAATCGGGAAGGGAATTTTAGAAGTTTTTGTAGAAAATGGCTGCCGCGTGGCTTTTACGTATGCTTCATCTAAAAAGGCGGCAGACGAAATTGAAGAAAAATATGGCGACAAAGTCAAAGGCTTCCAATCAGATGCATCGGATTTTGATGCTGCACAAAAGTTGATTGACGAAGTTTTAGGAGTTTTTGGGCAAGTCGATATTTTAATTAACAATGCTGGAATTACTAAAGATAATTTATTGATGCGCATGAGTTTTGAGGATTGGCAAAAAGTAATTCAGGTGAATTTAGACAGCGCTTTTAATTTAACGAAAGCTTTAATTCGCCCAATGCTGAAACAAAAAAGTGGTTCTATCATCAACATAAGTTCTGTGGTTGGCGTTCAAGGAAATGCTGGGCAGGCTAATTATGCAGCGTCCAAAGCGGGACTGATTGGGTTTACAAAATCGGTTGCTTTGGAGTTAGGCTCTAGAAATATCCGCTGCAATGCCATTGCTCCTGGGTTTATAAAAACAGAAATGACTGAAAAGTTAGATGAAAAAATAGTGGAGGAATGGGTGCAAAATATCCCGCTGAAACGAGGAGGGGAACCACAAGACATCGCTAATGCTTGTTTGTTTTTAGCCTCTGACCTTTCATCTTACGTCACTGGCCAAGTGCTAAGCGTGGACGGAGGTATGCATACTTAATTTTCTTTGAGTTTAATGAAATAGAAAAGCCGTCTCATCTACCAAGAAACGGCTTTTTTTTAAATATTTTTTAAGCCTTTAAAAAAATCATTTCCAAAACTGTATTATATCTCCTTTTATTCTACCACATTTCTGATTCAGTGCATTTAGTTTTTGTGTAAATTTTTTATTTTCAATTAAATCTTCTACACTGATGTGCATTCGGTAATCCCATTTATGCGGAAAAACTGACGGGATGTTTATCCGCTCATCATCTTCTTTTGGATTTCTAGTACTCGAGTCAATTCCTAAAAATTCCTGTATCGGAATAATGCTTAGCATCGCTGGTGAAAATAAATGCTGGTGCAGAATCTCCTCTTGCAGCGGCTCGCTAAGCTCCTGTGGTGGCTCGCCTTCATGCCCCATCCATTGGTTATAAAAAAACTTTATCCCCGCTCGATTTTCTTTCCACCATTGCCGTAACGTACTGGTATCGTGCGAAGAAGGAGACACCACGCAAAGGTAAGGCGAATCTGCTGGGTGTGTAAAAAGTTTATCAACACGCCCAGGCATCCGCTGAATTTCAAGATTTAAAACGGCTAATTCTTGCATCACCTCGGGAACAACTTTTGGTATCATGCCTAAATCTTCGCCACACGTGAGCATATTTGTTGCTTTTTTCAGCATCGGTAATTTTTCTAAACCTTTTATTTTCCAGAAGTCCTCGTTGCGGTGATAAAAATAATCGGTGTACAAAAGATATAAAACGTGCTTGTGATGCTCGTCTAAATCTTGATACGATAGAGTTTCTATCAAATTAAATCGTGGGTGGAAATGCCCTGCCCGATTTTCATCTTCTATGAACAAAACATTCGCTACCAAATTCATTAAAATTTCAAAATGAGGATGATTGGAATCCAGATTTTGCTGAATTTTTCTTTGGGTAGAGAATTCTTCTTTCAAAGAAATTTCATCTTCAAGAGTTTTAAAATATTTATTTTCAGCTGTTTCAAATTCTTTATCAAAAATTTGTTTCAAAATTTCTTTAGTGACGAAAGGTTGAGTCAAACGCTTGATACTGAGGCTAACTCCTCTTTCTCTCAACTCTTCATCACTGAATGCTAGAGCTGGCTCAAAATAACCTAAAATTCCTTGTGTGGCATGCATCGGGATTTGCCAAATTCTAAAAAATCCAAGAATGTGGTCTATCCTGAAAGCATCAAAATACCTTGCCATGAACTGAAATCGGCTCTTCCACCACGTGTAGTCATCATCTTTCATTTTGCCCCAATTATAGGTTGGGAATTCCCAATTTTGCCCCAAAACTGCAAAGTCATCAGGCGGAGCGCCAGCCTGTTGATTCATATGAAATAGTTCCCGATGCTCCCATGCATCAACACTATGGCGACTAATCCCGATGGGCAAATCTCCTTTCAGCCCGACACCTTCTCGGTGCAAAAAGTCTACCGCATCTCTCAACTGCATATCCAAAATCCATTGAATAAAACAGTAATAATTCACCGCTGCATGCAGCAAATGTTGCTCATCATTGATGCAATTCATTAGCTCCTCGCTCGGTTGCTGGTACGCTGGCCATTGCTCAAAATTAGTCGTTCCGTATTCATCTCTCAGAGAAGAAAAAACAGCGTAAGGTATCAACCAGTTTTTATTATTTTTTTTAAAGCTTAAAAAATCTTTATCACGTGCTATTTTTCGCCAATTTCTTTTGAAATATTTTTGTGTAAAATCTCGTTTATACTGATTGACCGCTTCATATTCAACTCCAGAAGATTGATTTAGAATTTTAGATTTTTTCTCAAGGCTTAAAATTTCTTTTTTGTTGAGCGAATAAGGTAATTCCTTTAAACTCAAATACATGGGATGCAATGCGAAAACTGAAATCGCTGCATACGGATAGCAATCTAGCCAAGAATAATGCGCCGTGGTGTCATTGATTGGTAAAATTTGAATTAATGAGAAACCTGCATTTTTCGCCCATTTTCCTAAAGCTTTTAAATCAGAAAACTCTCCTACTCCACAGCTTTCTTTCGTTCGGATAGAAAAAACTGGTATTGCTAACCCGCTGAGTCGCCATCGGTCTAATTCCGGGACTCGAAAACAAACATCATTATAAATTTGCACATCCTCCGCCCCCACAGGGTGCCCAATTCGATTGGCGCCCGTCTCAAAAAATTTCACGCTCTTCTCCGTTTTGTCATAAAGAGCATATTTGTACTCAAAATCACAGAGAAGCGCAGGCATTGCTACATCAATATACCAAAAATTTTTACCTGCGGGTTTCATTTCAATGGCTCTTTTGGGATCCCATTCACCTAATTTTGGTGTATTGCCCGTAAGCAATAAAACTTGATGTGGGTTAAAAACAGGGAAGTGAATTTTAAACCGATGCGTATTCTTTTTTAAAGCTCTAAGATTCTGAGATTTAAATTGTGATGAAATTTCATCAAAAAGTGTAGTGCCTAAATTATACTGTGGCAAAACGGGGATATTCCAAAAATCACGCACAATCAGGTTTTTACTCAGAATATGACACTCAAAATGATGCGGCGCCCATTCTTCTCTTATGCTTGAATCTTTTAAATTCCTGACAAAATAGGTGTATTCAAATTTTTTCTTTTTCGTTTCAAACTCCACATACCATTCCGATTCATTAAAGAATTGCATGGGCAAAGCCTTACTTTTATCACCATTACCAAGCTCTGGTATATCTCCTACTACAAATATATTTTCGCCCAAATGCGTTGAATATTTTAGATGGAATTTAATCTTCATAAGGCTAATTTTTGAATTGGCAATATAGTTATTTTCACAACTTCCTGAATCTTCAGTCAATGAAATTACCTAAGCAATTGCTTATATAGAAAAATCAACTAATTTTTTCAAAATATGGCTTCGTTCTAGCCTTATAAAAATACAAATAAAGTCTTACTGGGGCAAGTTTTAAATGTTAATCTTCTTACTTTTTTAGCCCAATAAATCATTAAAATCTAAATGAACTACGGGTTGATTTATTCTCCTAAAATTTTTAAAGGCTTAGAAAATTTTTCTCTAAGCCTTTAATTTTAATTGATGATTTTCTGATTTTAAATAAACGTTTAATTATTCTTAATACAACGCACGCTGAGCCCGATAGCTCGGTCGCTGTCGTTCATAGTGATGTGTCCACTGAGTGAGCTCACGTGGTAAGCGCGGTTACTGTTGCTAACAGAGCTACTCCAGCAGTGACCTTCAGTACCCACTTCATCCAGTAAACCATTTCTGTTATAGCTACGGTAGCCAGCAACTGCAAGGTTTGGTAACTTATTCTGTGTATACATTTGATTATTACTTCTTACAGCATTGATTAATTGCTGCCACTCCTCTAGCGTCGGAACATGGAAACCAGACGGGCAAGGGTTATTAACTCTTCCTGCTCTCCACAACTCTAAATCTGAATCTGATGCACCTTTACCATTCTCAACCCAGTTAAAGTCATTGTTGTTCCCTATAGTAATAAACTTCCCTGCTGCTTCGCCTGTGTCTGTCCAAGTATCGGCTAGTTTAGGGGTAGTTTCTGAATCCCTAAACTCATGCCCATCACTCGCTCTCTGCCATTGGTATAATGAACCATAAAGATTTTTGTCCCTGTGGATAGTTTCGCCTGTTTTATTAACTTTATTAACCGTCGGGTCAAAATCAGGATTATTTATGTCTGCATACGCCGCTCCAAGGTTGAGGTTGAGCCATGTTCTATTGTAGCCGCCCTCGCTTACAGTTGTAGCACAATACACAAAATCATGTTTGCCGTCACCAAAGTGCTTGTCAAAAACTATGTTTTGTGGCGTACATTGTTTGATTTTATTGATGATCTCCCCGGCTCTGCCTGGCTGCTTATCGCGGATATAATTTATTTTCTCTTTATCTACTATTATTATATCCCATTTGAGGTCTGAGAGACTTGTACGCTTCACCTTTTGGTCTTCTTCATCCCAAACTAAAAGCCATTGGGTAGATTTCTCCTCAACACCTTCTATGCGCAGGTCTCCTTTTTGGTCGTCTTTTGCGCTGATGTCTAGCATGGCTTTTGGCTCATCTGTGTTAATGCCCACCTGAGCAGTGGCTAAAGCTCCTGGCAATACAACGAAAGAAAGTAATAATTTCTTCATTTGTTTTAATTTTTTTGGTTAATATTTTATTGATTTATTCTTTTCTTAATTAAATTTTTGCTGTTTTTTTCAACTTTTTTTTGCTTCTTCATTTAGAAAGAGCCCCAACCCGTGAGGCTCTTCTTTTTGAAGAAATTACTACTTTCACACAGGTGAAAATAGAAAAACCGCACAAGATTTTCTTGCACGGCTTTGCGTTTCGCTCCCGCAGGGAAGCAATAAATTATTACAAGTTACTGATAATGAGTTGTTTAGCTCATTACTTGTGTGTGTGTGTGTGTGTGTTTACACTTTATTTTGAAACTCACAAATTTCATCTGTTAAAATTTCGTTATTTTTTTGTTAAAAATTCCCGTTGAGATTTTTTCACTTTTCTCAACCTGCCCGCAAATGTATTTTACGTTTTTGAATTATGCAAATTTGCTTCTTAATTTGAAAAATTAAATTGGTAGGTTACACCTCCACTCACCCAAAAACCAGGCATTTGCACTAGGTTAGTCTCTGTATACTTAGTACCTGTAAGGTTATTGAACGAAGTGAAAATCTGCCAATTCTGGTATTTATAATTCAACTTCGCATCTAGCAAATGATAATTTTCCATTGTCACACGGTCTAAGTAGCGATAAACTAAATGGCTGTAAAAATTATTAAACCATTGGTTTTCTAATTTCACCACGACTTGATGTCTTAGATTATCTAATAAATAGCGAGATAATGCAAATTCAGAATTAACGATACTTTTATCTAAATACGTGTAGTCCACTGCAAAAGATCGTACAAAGCCATTGAAGTTTTTCTTTAAATTAACTTCTACTCCATCTACGGTTACGCTCGTGCTATTAATCGGCTTCCATGGCTGGTTTTTAGATTGTTTTACCCAATCAATTGCATTTTTTGCATAGCGACGGAAGGCACTCACTTTTGCCGAGAACGTGGGCTGCAGAAAATGATAGCCCAACTCAAAGCTGTTGGCTGATTCTGGCTTTAAATCTGGATTCCCCACCTCTGTTTTGCTTTGGTAATACCACTCGGTGTATGATGGCAAGCGGTGCACACGTGCTGCATTAGCAAATAATTTATTTTCAGCATTGATTTTATACGCAGCGCCTAACTGTGGATAGAAAAAATCGCCAACATTGCTGAAATGGAACCAACTTGCACCTGGTATAATGTTTAATTTTTCGTTGAAAAAAGAAAACTGATGCTCAAAAAATACAGATATGATGTCACGCTCATGATTGCCCAAGTTATTACTATTTAGGTATTCTTTTTTGTATTCTGACCCAATGGAAGTCAAGCCTAAATCATTCTTAAAACTTACCGATACTTCTGCCCCTAAATTATTACCAATGTGCATGTTACGATAAATTTGTGGGTTTTTTCTATCAAGCAAATACATGTCTTGTGCGCGCGTCCAATAAGTTCTAGCACGGATTCCCCAGTTGTCTTTCTTCGTATCCAATCCCAAACTCACGATGGAGTTTTGCGTTTCTTCATATTGTTCGGTGTAAGTAGGAGAAGCATAAAAACCGTTTGCACCAAATTTTTTCTCACCAAAACCAGCCTGTAAATTAAATTCACCTATATTAGACTGGAATTTCCCTTGGTAGAACATGTTTTTATTCGTATAATCGGTATTGTGTCGGTAGCCGTCTGATGCACCATAATTTGCATTCCATAAATGCTTTACTTTGGGCGAAGCGATGCTAATGTTTGTTCCGACTTTATAAGTTCCGTAGCTTCCAGCTTCAGCGCTCAGTTGAACTTTTTTTCCTTCTTTTGCTCGTGTAATCACATTTATAACGCCAGCAAAGGCATTGGCGCCGTATTGTGCAGCCTCTGGTCCTTTGATGATTTCAATTCTCTCAATGGCATCTGCATCAAAGGGAATATTCCATAAATTGTGTGCCGTTTGGGGATTAGTCACTCGTACACCGTTTACCAAAAGTAAAACCTGCTCAGCATTTCCTCCACGTATAGCAATGTCTGATTGCATTCCGCCTACTCCGCGACGGCGCAAATCAATGCCAGAAAAATAAGCAATAATTTCTTCCACGCTTTGTGATGGCGTGTTTTGGATGGTTTCTTGGTCTATGATTACCACATTTTGATTATGCTTTTTTGTTGTAAGTGGTAAAGTTCTGCCCGTCGCTATTAGACTGTCTAAATGATTTTCAACTTGAGCCTCAAGGCTTAAAAAATTAAAAAACACTGTCAATAAGATTAAATTTTTTTTCATTCTCATATTTTTTGTTTTAAATAAAAATGCCGCCAAATATATAAAAACTTTTTTTAACACAATTTTGAATAATTTAAATTCTTATTCGATTAAATATAAGCTGCTGTGCTTTATAAAAAAACTATTAAATAACTTATAGTTAATCACTCCTTAAATATAATTTAACTCAAAGATTACGACCCGCAGTTTTATTTATTTAAAAAGCATAGAAAGCGTATTGAAACTTTATTTTCTCAACTCTATGATCAATTTAGTGATTAGAAGAAATTATGTTAAATTTTTTAAGGGCTTTAAAACTAAGATTTTAGCTATTTTTTTTTTAAGGCTTAAAAAATTTAACAGCTTGAAATTTATATTTGATAGAAATATTAACAGCTTAAAAATAAACCTTGTATGATAATTTGCTATGTATTTACTAGTTAATTTTTAAAACTTTTTATAAAAAAAACTTTAAATCCACATTAAATAATTTATAATCATTATGTAAAAATCATAACAAAGCTTATTTTTGTATTTAATTTTTTCAAACTACTTAAAAAACCACATTTTTGAATGGGATTATTTAATATTTTCACCAAAGATATAGCCATAGATTTAGGGACAGCAAATACCCTCATTATTTATAACAATAAAGTCGTTGTAGATCATCCTTCGATTGTAGCGATCGAACGCTCGACTGGGAAGTTGATTGCTGTAGGGCACGAAGCCAAAAGCATGCAAGGCAAAACCCATGATGAAATCAAAATTATTCGCCCGCTGAAAGACGGAGTAATAGCTGATTTTGAGGCTTCGGAGAAGATGATTCGTAAATTCATCTCGATGGTTCCTGGGCTTAAGGGAGGGGTGATGGCTCCTGCACTGCGTATGGTGATTTGTATTCCTTCGGGAATCACGCAAGTAGAAAAACGTGCGGTGAAAGATTCAGCAATTCACGTGAATGCGAAAGATATTAGGCTAATTTATGAGCCAATGGCGGCGGCGATTGGTGTAGGGATTGATATTCAGCAGCCAGAGGGAAATATGATTATCGACATTGGCGGTGGCACAACAGAAATTGCTGTGATTGCCTTGGGGGGAATCGTAAGTGATAAATCGGTGAAAATTGCTGGAGATGTCTTCACCAACGATATTGCTTATCATTTACGCACACATCACAATTTGTATGTGGGCGAACGTACCGCAGAGCGAATCAAAATTGAAATCGGCTCAGCGCTAGAAGAATTAGACCACCCGCCAGAGGACATCCACGTGCAAGGACGGGATTTAATCACGGGTAAACCAAAAGAAATTGTCGTGAACTACAAAGAAGTAGCTCGTGCTTTAGATAAATCTATTTCTCGTATCGAAGATGCTGTGATGGAAACCCTCTCTCAAACTCCTCCAGAGTTGGCTGCAGATATTTACAACACAGGCGTTTACATGGCGGGTGGTGGCTCTATGCTCAGGGGGCTAGACCAAAGAATCTCAAAGAAAACAGGTTTACCCGTTTTCTTGGCAGAAGACCCATTACGTGCTGTTGTGAGAGGTACTGGAATTGCACTTAAAAATATCGATAAGTATAATTTCTTAATGCGATGAAATAAATTATGAAGTTATTGGCGCACCTACTCTCTAAGGTAGGTTATTTCTTGTTTTTTATATTATTAGAAATAGGCGCTGTGTATGCGATGTTTTCTCAGAGTAATTTTCATAAAACTTTAGTGGGGGAGCAGCTACTGAATGTCAACGGATTTTTTTCAGCTAAAATTTCTAAGTTGAAACATTACCAAAATCTTCCAAAAGAAAATAAAATTTTGATGGAAGAAAATGCAAAGCTTAAAAATCAGTTAGAAATTTTTAAAGGCTTAAAAAATTCTGCTCATTTAGGGCTAGAGCCTTTGGTTGTAGATTCATCGTTCCAGCGGTTTGAGTATACCAATGCACAAATCATCGACCAATCTATCCGAAAAAGAGACAATTACTTTATGATTGATAAAGGAATAAAGGACGGAGTCCAACCCAACATGGCGGTTTTAACTTCACGGGGGGTTATTGGTGCAGTTTTGCACTCCACGCAGCATTATTCCACGGTGTTATCTGTTTTGCATTCACAGGCTAACATAAAAGCGAAGGTTAAGAATATTGATTACTTCGGAATTCTAAGATGGAACGGGAAGGATCATCAGAAATTACAGCTAACTGAAATTCCTAAATATTTGAATATAAAACAGGGAGATACGGTGATGACTGCTGGTGCATCTGCTATTTACCCGCAAGGGCATTTAATTGGTTATATTTCTTCATTAGAACCTAATGAGAAAACGGGTGATTTTGATATTGAAGTTTCGACTTTTGAAGATTTAGCTACGGTGCAGAATGTTTATGTAATTAAAGATTTAGATAGAATTGAAATTGAAAAGGTACAACAAACGGGGTTAGATGCTACAGACTAGGATTTTTGATATTTTAAGGCTTTTAATATTTGCAAGTTTACAGGTTTTTATATTCAATAATATAAATTTCTACGGCTATGCCGATCCGTATGTTTATATACTGTTTATTTTATTGCTCCCGTTTAGTAGAAATAAATATTTAGTTCTCACTTATGCTTTCTTTTTGGGATTATACATTGATTTTTTTGAAAACACAGGAGGTTTGAATGCTTTTGCTTGTGTATTAATCGCTTTTTTACGTCAACCTTTAGTCAAGCTTCTCTTAAGTAAATCAACACAAACAGAAGAAGAATTAAGCTTGAGTCAATTATCTTTTTTCCAGTGGGGAATTTATTTAGCCTTATTAATTTTTTCTCATCATGTCTTAATAGATTGGCTGCAAACGATGAGCCTGAGTCAGTGGCAAACGATTATAGAACGCTCTAGCTTAGGAGCTGTATTAACTCTAATCATTTGTTTTTTATATTTAGCTATTTTCCCTTTTCGTAAAAAACAGGAATTGTAAACATGAAAAAAACCTGGTTATTTTATTTTTTAGTCATAGCTACGGTATTAATATTCATTGGGCGTTTGGCTTATTTGCAATTAGGCACAGATCGGTATATTCTTAACGCTTTCAATACCTCGATAAAACAGGAAGTTATTTACCCCAAGAGAGGTGATATTTTAGATAGGAATGGAAAATTGTTGGTTACCAGTAGCAATAATTTTGAAATTCAAATCACACCTTTTTTGATGGAAAAAGGCTTTGATACGATTCAATTTATCAATTTATTGAATATAACAAGAGAAGAGTTTAACCAAAAAATGGCTGAAATCAAGGCTAAAAAAGGCTACAGTAAAGTAGGCACTTTCCCGTTTATCAGTAATATAGACCGAGAAACTTTCACAAAATTTCAAGAACAGATTTATAATTTCCCTGCAGTTGATATTGTTAAACGACCTCGTAGAGAATACCGTGTGCATACAGCAGGAAATATTTTAGGATACATTCAAGAAGTAGACCTAAATTATATCAAAAAAGATTCTTCCTATTATGTCCCCGGTGATTTAGCTGGCCAAGCTGGTGTTGAAAAATCATATGAGGAAACTTTGAGAGGAGTGAAAGGCTATCGTTTTTTAAAAAAAGATATTCGCTTGCGCACCATTGGGCCTTATGAAAATGGAGAAAAAGATGTAGAAATAGAGAATGGAAAAACTTTAACGCTTAGCATAGATTATAAAATTCAAGAATATGCAGAAGCTTTATTAGCTAATAAAAGGGGAGCGATTGTTGCCATAGAACCTCATACGGGGGAAATTTTAGCTTTAGCCTCCAGTCCTGTGATAGACCCTCGGAGATTCAATATTCCAGGAGAAGTCAGTCGGATGATTCGTGATTCTGTTGATAGAATCATGTATGACAGAGCTTTACAAGCAACATACCCACCTGGTTCCCCATTTAAAATTTTGACAGGTCTATCAGGATTTACCATGGGCGTTACCGACACGGCTACTGTTTTCACTTGCCAGAATGGCTTCCACTACGGGCGAGCACATATGGCGTGCCACTGTGGTAGAACTCACCTCAAGATAGAGGAAGCAATAGGGAGAAGTTGTAACTCTTATTTCTCTAAAACCTGGCTGGCAATTTTGAATAAGGATTCACTCCATATAGAAAAAAATATAGACGAGTGGGCAGACATTATGCACAGCTTTGGAATGGGGAAATACCTAGGTATAGATATGCCCGTGGGGAGCAAAGGCAATATCCCAACGAGCAAATATTATAATAAAATTTTAGGTGAAGGGAAATACAATAGCTTTCAAATTATTTCTAACGGAATTGGGCAAGGTGAAGTGCTTTCTACGCCAATACAAATGGCTAATTTCATCGCAGCCGTAGCAAATAAAGGCTATTATTACACACCTCATATTGTAAAAGAAATTGATGGGAAACCGATTCAAGATACTGCTTTTACGACTAAAAGAAAGGTAAAAGTTCCCGTGGAATACTTTGAGCCCATCATGAAAGGGCTAAAAGCCGTTTTTACTAACGGGACAGCTCAAGGATTTATTTCGCCTAAATTTAGCCAAGCTGGGAAAACAGGAACAGCACAGAACCCCCACGGGCAAGACCATTCTAGTTTCACATTACTAGCCCCTGCAGAAAATCCTAAAATAGCCATTGCCGTAGTGGTAGAAAACGGCTACTGGGGCTCACGCTGGGCAGGGCCTATGGCTAGTTTGGTAGCAGAGAAATACTTGTTTGACTCCATTGAGGGAGAACAAAGAAAATGGCTAGAAAAAAGAATGCTGGAAGGAGACCTTCGCCCAGAATATCGCCGACAAGAAATTGAGCGACTGAAACGAAACGGGTGGTACGTAGAACCTAAAATCAATAGCAATGCTACAGACGCGATCCAATAAATCCATCGATTGGTTGATCATCACCATTGTTCTCATCATCATGGGATTTGGTGTCGCCAATATTTACAGTGTTGACCCAGACTACGGAATGAAGCAAATTGTAAGAATAGGCCTAGGTTTTGGGATGATTTTTGTTTTTTTAATCATCACTAGTATCAGTAAAAACTTCTTTGATATTTATGCAGGTGTGTTTTACATCATTGGAGTGCTAGCTCTAGTAGGCGTCTTATTTGTAGGGAAAGAAATTAATGGGGCAAAAGCTTGGTATTCCATTGGAGGCGTAGGGATTCAGCCTGTTGAATTAATGAAAATCGCCACAGGCCTAATGATTGGTCATGTACTCAACACCCCAGGAAATGATATCAAAACACCCAGAACTTTTCTTTTTTGTATGGGGCTTTTGGCTATTCCTGCAATTTTAATACTACTTCAGCCAGACGTCGGTTCACTCTTTGTTTTTGGCGCATTTCTTCTAGCCTTGTATCGTGAGGGCATGAGCCCATTTTGGCTGTTGGTGCCCATTACCTTAGGAGGTGTATTTTTGTTAGGCATCATTTGGGATTCCCATTTTTTAGTACTCATCATTGGTTTCTTATTACTTATTTTTCTCATCATCTTTTTATTGAGTATTTCTCGCCCTCAGCTGTCTATGAGAGAAATGTATCTACTTCTAGGAGCTTTGGTAGGCATAAGCATATTCTTCTTGATGAACTTTATTTTTACAAATAAATTCTATAATGAGAAAGGCTTTTTAAATTTACTCAATAATAGATTAGACTTTATTGTTAATTTATCATCAGCAGTATTATCATTACTAGCATTACTCTCAGCACTAGGCATGTATTTATCTTACCATAATTATCATTACTCTATCAGGAAAATACTCAACGTGCAAGCCAGTCATTTCAGGCAATTTACCACAGGGTTTCTTATAATATTCACCAGCCTAGGAATTATTAGCTTCATGGCCTACAAAGCCTTAGATATTCTAGACAAACTGCCCACGCACCAAAGAGAAAGAATTTTAGTTTTGTTTGAAGGAGAAGCCAAATACCGAGACACATCTGGGTACAATCTATTATATTCTAAAACAGCCATAGGCTCTGGCGAATTATGGGGAACTGGATGGAATAAAGGAACGATAACCGACGGTAGATTTGTCCCCGAGCAATGGACCGACTACATTTTTTGTACTGTTGGCGAAGAATGGGGCTTTATAGGCAGCAGTTTATTGGTCATTTTATACGGAATTTTAATTGCACGTATTTTTTTCTTGGCAGAAAAGCAAAAAAAAATCTTCTCCCGCTATTTTGGGTATAGCATAGGTTCGATTTTGATGCTACATTTTTTTGTAAATATAGGAATGGTGATGGGGTTATTCCCAACAGTCGGTATCCCGTTACCATTCTTAAGCTACGGCGGAAGTTCTTTATGGGGATTTATGCTAATGCTCTTCATTTTCCTAAAATTAAACTACGAAAACTCAGAATCTTTAATTTAAATTTTTTAAGCCTTAAAAAATTTTCAGCTAATTTGCCCACCCTCAAAAAAGCATTTCTTTAAATCATATTCAAAATCGACAAACCTTGTATACCTCTAATAATCAAAACAATACATTCAACCTTATCACCTTTCTGAGTGCCTTGAGTCGCTTTCCTTTATAATCTGCTATGGATTTTATGTATTCATTCTTTATTTGATTCAAAAAAATACTTTATTTTCCTTAATTTTGTTGAATGATGGAAGGAACACTTACAGCAAAAGATTTTGTTAGCGACCAAGATGTCAAATGGTGCCCTGGTTGTGGTGACTATTCAATATTGAAACAAATGCAACAAACCCTGCCCGAGTTGGGGTACAAAAAAGAAGACATTGTATTCATCTCTGGGATTGGTTGTTCCTCGCGTTTCCCCTATTATATGAATACCTATGGAATGCACAGCATCCACGGACGAGCACCCTCTGTTGCTTCAGGTTTGAAGATAGCCAATCCTCATTTGCACGTTTGGGTAATTACTGGTGACGGCGATGCACTTTCTATCGGTGGGAATCATTTGATCCACACTTTGAGAAGAAATATGGATTTAAATATATTGTTGTTTAATAATGAAATTTATGGTTTGACCAAAGGTCAATACTCCCCCACCTCTCATCAAGGTTTAAAGACAAAATCATCACCCCTAGGTTCAATTGATTATCCGTTCAACCCATTAGCTTTAGCCTTGGGGGCCGATGCATCCTTCATTGCTCGGTCTATGGATAGAGACCCAAAGCACTTAAGAGATATGATGCGCCGCACGGCAGAACACAAGGGTACCTCGCTTCTAGAAGTTTATCAGAATTGCCCTATCTTTAATGATGGAGTCTTTGAAGACTTTACAGATAAGAAGAAAAAAAACTCAACCACCATTTATGTTGAGCATCAGCAGCCTTTAATTTTTGGTGAAGACAGTGAGTTAGGAATTCGCTTAGATGGTTTAACCCCAGAAGTCGTAAATTACAAAAAATTAGGACTAAGCGTGAACGATTTAATGATTCATGATGAAAAAGATTTAAACAAAGCAAATTTATTAACTCGATTTTTTGATGACCCCAGCAAAAGTAAATTCCCACGCCCCTTTGGTGTGATTTATGCCGAAGAGCGACCGACTTATGAGGATTTATTGGTAGAGCAAATTGAAAATGCAAAACAAGCCAAAACTGCTGACTTAAATGCGCTTTTGGCGGGAAGCAACTTTTGGGAAGTTAAATGAAGTTAAATAATACTAACTGATGAAAAAAACAATTTTAAGCTTATCAATACTTACTACAATAGCCTCTTGTGCCAACCGACCAAGAACTGAAATTCAAGCTGATAGCAAAAATATATCTTCTACTAGAATGAACACCCATACTGGAATCAACACAGAGATGATGGATTTAAACATTCGCCCACAAGATAATTTTTACGATTTTGTGAACGGTAATTGGATGGAAAAAACTCAAATACCAAGCGACCACGGCCGCTGGGGTAGCTTTAACGAACTAAGAGAGTCCAACGATTCCATTTCATTGGAAATACTAAATTCCGTTTTTAATCAGCAATTTAAAGCCGGCAGCGAAGAGCAAAAAGTAGCCGATTTGTATAAAACTTTCATGAACGTGGAAGCTCGAAACCAAATGGGCCTAGCACCGATCCAAAATTTATTGAAAAAAATTCAAGGCTTAAAAAATTTAACCGAATTCAAAGCTTTTTTGCTTGAACAAACTCCACTCGAGAACAACCCTTTGTATGCGTTCTATGTAAGTCCTCACATGAAGAATAGCCAACAAAATGCCGTCTATCTAAAGACACCTTACCTAGGCATGAATCGTGACTATTACCAAAAAACCGATGAAGGAAGTCAAAGCAAAATAAAAGCCTACCAAAATTATTTGGTAAAGCTCTTTAGCCTAATTCATGATGAAAATCCTGAAAATTCAGCAGCACTGGTTGTAAATTTAGAAAAGCAAATCGCCCAAAAATTATTAAGCTTTGAAAATTTAAGAGATTCTGAAAAGAAATATAATCCCATCGCTTTTTCTTCTCTAAACGAAGTCAATACAGCGATTGATTTAGCCGATTTTTTCAAGGCTTTAAAAATTCAAACGCCTGAAGTCATCATTCCAGAAATCACCTATTATAGAAGCTTAGGTGAAATTATTTCTTCTCAAAATTTAAAGGCTTTAAAAAAATACTTGATTGCTCAAAATCTAAATTCAAACGCAAATTATCTTTCAACCGATTTAGAGGAATTAAATTTTAATTTCTACAGCAAAGAACTAAAAGGAATAGATGAAATGCGAGCACGAGATAAGAGAGCTCTGAGCTTGGTGAATTCTATATTGGGAGAAGCTTTCGGGAAATTATATGTGACGGAAGTCTTCCCTCCAGAGGCTAAAGTCAAAGCGGAAGAAATGGTAAAGTACATCAAAAAATCATTCCGCCAGCATATACATCAACTGACTTGGATGAGTGATGACACGAAAGTAAAAGCTCTTGAAAAATTAGATAAATTTAATGTGAAAATCGGTTACCCAGACAAGTGGGAAGATTATTCTGAATTGAAAATTTCTAATTTTTCAGACGGAGGAAGTTTGTACCAAAACATTCAAAATGCAGCGCAGTGGAGCTACCAAAAAGATCTAAAAAAAATTGGCAAGCCCGTAGATAAATCAAAATGGTTTATGCCACCACAAACGGTAAATGCCTACTACAGCCCGCAGTTCAATGAAATTGTTTTCCCAGCAGCGATTTTACAGCCCCCTTTTTATAACTTCAAAGCTGATGCTGCCGTGAATTTTGGCGGAATGGGTGCTGTGATTGGCCATGAAATCTCACATGGTTTTGATGATAGCGGCGCAAAATATGACGGCGACGGAAACCTTAACAATTGGTGGACGCCAGAGGACGAAAGGAAGTTCAATGCCTTGGGTGAACGCTTAGTTCAGCAATTTAGTGCCTATCAGCCATTTGAAGGTGTTTTTGTAAATGGAAAAGCTACTTTGGGCGAAAACATTGCAGATTTGGGGGGCTTGAATGTGGCTTATGATGCCCTTCAGCTATATTACCGAGATCATAAAAAACCTCAGCAAATTGATGGTTTTTCACCAGAGCAGCGATTTTTCATTTCTTGGGCAACAATATGGAGAACTAAAAATAAAGACGAAGCATTGAAAAATCAAATTAAAACTGATTTCCATGCACCTGGGCAATACCGTGCTGTAGGCCCATTGGAAAACATGACGACTTTTCATGAGGTTTTCAATATAAAATCCAAAGATAAAATGTACAAACCCGAAAATGAAAGAATTAAAATTTGGTAAATATGCTCATGCCGAAATTATTTAAATATTTATTTTTTAGAAAAGTGATGAAAGAAACGACTTTAGATGCTATAAAAAATCCTCAAACAACGTTTATTGACGTTAGAAATTCAGAGGAATTAGAAGAAGATGGTGCTTTAGAAAAAGCAAAACACATCCCCCTCATTGAGCTACCCGAGAGGATAGAAGAAATCAAAACCTATGCTACACCTATTGTGATTTTTTGCAAAAGTGGAGGCAGAGCAGGGCGAGCAAAAGAATTTTTGGATGAAAATGGTTTTGAAAAAGTTTTTAACGGCGGTGGCTATACCGACGTGATGGAAATTTTAAATAACCAAAATTAATTTTTCTAAATAAAATTAATTTATTACATTTGCAGTCCTAAAATTAAAAATAATAAATCCATGTATGCAATTGTAGAGATAGCAGGGCTTCAGTACAAAGTTGAGCAAGATCAGCAGTTGTATGTTAACCGTCTGAAAGGAAATGAAGGTGATTCATTAACTTTTGATAAAGTTTTATTGACTGATAACGGTAACATTACTGTAGGCGCCCCAGCTATAGAAAACATGACTGTAGAAGCAAAAATCCTAGAGCATGTGAAAGGTGATAAAGTTATCATTTTTAAAAAGAAAAGAAGAAAAGGTTACCAAAAGAAAAATGGTTTCCGTGCTGCTTTGACAAAGATTGAAATTATTTCTATCGGTGGAAATAGAGAAGAAAAAAAAGAGAGTAAAAAAGTAGCCGAGCCTAAAAAAAGTGCTTCTAAAAATGATAAGTTGACTAAAATTGAAGGTATTGGGCCAAAAGTTCAAGAATTATTGAACGAAAATAACATCTATACTTTCAGTGATTTGGCAAACTCCAAAGCAGATGACATCAAAGCTATTTTGGAACCAAAAGGTGGAATCTATGCTGCTATGGACCCAACAACTTGGCCAGAACAAGCTCAATTAGCTGCAGATGGGAAATTTGATGAATTAAATGCCTTTCAGGAAAAACTGAATGGTGGTAGGAAATAAAAAACTAAAATAAAATGGCACACAAAAAAGGAGTCGGTAGTTCAAAAAACGGTCGTGATTCGGAATCCAAACGCTTGGGTGTGAAAATCTACGGTGGCGAAAAGTGTATTGCTGGCAATATCATAGTAAGACAAAGAGGTACAAAACATCACCCTGGAAACAATGTAGGCATCGGCAAAGATCATACTTTGTATGCCTTGATTGATGGGAAAGTTGTTTTTCGTAAGAAGAAAGATAATAAATCTTATGTTTCTGTAGAGGCTGTAAATTAATTTTAAGCCTTAAAAAAATTAAAGCGTAGCCGTCTCAATAATAAAAATTGAGGCGGTTATTTTTTTTATTTTTAAAGCCTTAAAAAAATCTATGAAATATCTCCTAGAAATTGAGATTTTTTCCTTAACTTTTCTTTTCAATATTTTTATATGCAAAGTTTTAAAAAAGAAGAGTTTGGGCATTACAAAAATCAAGAAATTGACAAAATAACTTTGACCAACGATAATGGATTTCAAATAAGTATCATTAATTTAGGAGCTATCATTCAATCTATCAAACTTCCTGAGGGGTTTGCTAAAAGAGAATTAACTTTGGGATTCAATGACTTAGCTGGTTATTTATCTCCTGAATACCGAGAGAACTATCCTTATTTTGGGGCAGTGATTGGGAGACATTCTAGCAGAATACTAAATGGTGAAACTCAAATTAATGGAAAAAAAATAAGCCTTAAAAAAAATCATGCTGGGCATCATCTACATGGTGGTGAAATTGGTTTTGATTCTAAAGTTTGGAAATTTGAAAATTTTGATAATAGTAGAGTTACATTATCTTTATTTTCACCCGACGGAGACGAGAATTACCCTGGGAATTTGAATGTAGAGGTTACCTACGAACTTAATGATGAAAATGAAATTACTGTTTCTTATTCGGCTAAAACAGATCAGCCTACCATTATCAATTTAACTCAACATACGTATTTTAATCTCAATCAATCTTGTGATTCCATTTTGAAGGATGAGATAAAAATTAATGCTAAAAGAATCTTGGAATTTAATAGCGATGTGGTGCCGACTGGAGGAATAATGGATGTGGAAAATACTAAATTTGATTTTTCTATGTTTAAGATGATTCCTGCTGAGATTGATAATTCTTTTTTGGTAGAATCTGATAAAAAACCTGCGGGAGTTCTGAGAAATGAAGACCAAACGATAGAAATGAAGGTTTATACTAATCAGAAAATTCTACATATTTATAGTGGTTTTTATATTCCTGAACTAAAGCCTGAGGGCCGAAGAGCTACCCAACCTAATGCGGGTGTTTGCTTTGAAACGCAAGGATTTTTAGATGCAGAAAATCATGAGAAATTCCCCAGTAATGTGTTAAATTCTAACGATATTTACAATCACAAGACTAAGTTTAGTTTTAAATTTTAATTTTTATGAAAGACTTTTTAAAAGAAGAGTTTAAAAAAGTATATAACTCTACCCCTGATTTTTATTATTTTGCTCCAGCTCGTGTCAATTTAATTGGAGAGCATATTGACTACAATGGTGGGCTGGTGATGCCTGCTGCTTTGGAAAATGGAACTTACCTTACGCTGAGAATAACTAACGATAAAAAACTACATTTTCATAGTCTAAACTTTCCTGAAGAAAATTTTGATTTTGAATTAACTGGTGATAAATATACTAAAAAGGAGAATTTCTGGGTAAATTACCCTCTTGGTGTCATCAATGCTTTTATGGAAAAGGGCTTTGGATTAGATACTGGCATGGAATTTTTATTTTACGGAAACATTCCCAATGGCGGTGGCTTATCATCTTCGGCTTCTATAGAAGTAGTAATGGCTTTTGCTTTAAATTCTTTACTAAACGCTGGCTTAAATCGAACTCAGATTGCACTTTTAGCTCAAAAAGTTGAAAATGAATTTGTTGGTGTGAATTGTGGTATTATGGATCAATTTGCTGTGAGCCAAGGGAAAGAAGAGCATGCCATTATTCTAGATTGCCAAAACTTAAATTTTGATTATGCTCCTTTTGTGTTAGAAGATCATAAATTAGTCATCATCAATACAAATAAGGAACGGAAATTAGCTGATTCTAAATACAATGAACGCCGTGCTACTTGTGAAGAGGCTTTAGAAATTTTAAATCAGCAAGGGAAAAATTACCCTGACTTATGCAGTGTCCCGATGGAATACTTTGAGTCTCACCATGGGGAATTAAATGAAGAGCAACTAAAGAGAGTGCGCCATGTGATAAGTGAGCAGCAGCGGGTTTTGAAAAGTAAAGAAGCTTTAGCCAATAATGATATTAAATTATTTGCTCAATTGATGAATGAAAGCCATACTTCATTAAAAAATGACTACGAAGTAACTGGTAATGAATTAGATACTGTGAATGAAGAAAGCCTTAAACTTCCCTATGTCATAGGTTGTCGAATGACTGGAGCTGGCTTTGGTGGTTGTGCTATTGCTATCGTCGAAAAAGATAAAGTGGAGGAATATAAGTCTACTTTAAAAGAAAAATATACTGAAAAAATTGGATATGCACCATCGATTTATGAAATGAATATCAGTGATGGTGTTAAGGAATTATAAAAATTATTGAATTTATGAATAGTGAATTTTCAACTGTAGACATTGTTGTATTCATTGTCTACGCCATTGTAATTTTAGCCGTAGGTTTATACGTTTCTCGAGGGAAAAAGGGGGAAGAAAAAACGGCAGAAGATTATTTTTTAGCAGGGAAGTCTTTACCCTGGTGGGCGATTGGCGCCTCTTTGATTGCTGCTAATATTTCAGCCGAACAGTTTATAGGGATGTCAGGTTCGGGTTTTGCTATCGGTTTAGCTATTGCTTCTTATGAATGGATGGCGGCTATAACTTTACTGATTGTAGCCAAATTTTTTATGCCTGTTTTCATCAATCATGGACTTTATACTATTCCTGAATTTATCGAAAAACGCTTTAGCACTAATCTGAAAACCATTTTAGCCACTTTTTGGATTGCACTTTTCATCTTCGTGAATTTAACCTCAGTTTTATACCTAGGAGCTAAAGCTTTAGATACCATAATTGGTATTGGCGATGGCTCCAGCATCATGCCTTTCATTATTGGTTTAGCTCTTTTCTCAGCAGCTTATTCCATTTGGGGTGGTTTATCTGCAGTAGCTTGGACTGACGTCATTCAAGTCGTGCTATTAATTATTGGTGGGTTGATTACCACCTTCATCGCTCTAGACCATGTGGCACCCGATGGAGGTATAATTAATGGAATAAATTATGTCTATGATAACGCCAATTCACGTTTCCACATGATTATTTCTAAAGATAATCCAGAATTCATGAACTTACCAGGAATTGCTGTTCTCGTTGGTGGATTGTGGGTAGCCAACTTATACTACTGGGGGTTTAATCAATATATTATCCAGAGAGCTTTAGCTGCAAAAAGCTTGAGAGAAGCACAAAAAGGTCTAGCCTTTGCTGGTTTCTTAAAATTAATCATCCCTTTAATTGTCGTCATTCCAGGTATTATTGCTTATGTAATGTACACCGAAGACATTCAAGGTGCTAAAGAAATTTTCTCTAAAGCCAACGGTGGAATCGACTATGACAGAGCTTACCCTTGGCTGATTAACACCTTCATACCTACAGGATTGAAGGGCCTAGTCGTAGCAGCACTTTCAGCCGCAATTGTTTCGTCTTTGGCCTCTATGCTAAACTCCACTTCTACAATTTTCACGATGGATATTTATAAACCTTATTTTAATAAAAAGGCTAGTTCAAAAAAATTAGTGAATATCGGGCGTTTGGCATCATTAATTGCTTTGATTATAGCCACATTATTAGCAAAATCTTTAGGTTCTATAGACCAAATGTTCCAATACATTCAAGAATGGACAGGATTAGTTAGTCCAGGAATTTTAGCCGTATTTTTACTTGGTTTGTTCTGGAAGAAAACCAATACAACAGGAGCAATCATCGGCGTTTTAGCCTCTATCCCATTTGCTTTAGCATTAAAATTCCTTCCGCTAGAAATGCCGTTTATGGATCAAATGTTTTATACATTAATTACCTCTATGGTCATAATAGCTGGAGTATCTTTGACTATGAGCGAAGGCGACGACAACCCAAAAGGTATCCCGTTGTATTCTAAAACCTTTCAAACAGGGAAGGGTTTTAACATTGCAGCTTATGCCATTCTTTTGATTACAGCTTTACTTTACATCATATTTTGGTAAAATTTTTGAGTAACTTTAAAACCTGTTTAGAATTTATCTTAAACAGGTTTTTTTTAAGCCTTAAAAAAATAATATGTCCTTTATAAATTATTACAAAATTCTAGGTATCAATAAAGATGCAAGCCAAGCAGACATCAAAAAAGCTTATCGCAAATTAGCACGTCAGCATCACCCAGATTTAAACCCTAATGACAAAGAAGCTCAGCAAAAATTTCAGCAACTGAATGAAGCCAATGAAGTCCTAAGCGACCCCGAAAAACGTAAGAAATACGATGAATACGGCGAAAACTGGATACATGCCGAAGAAATTGAGAAAATGAAACGTCAGCATGGGCAATCGCCCAATGGAGGCAAAAATCCTTTTGACAGTGGCGGGCAAGCTTGGTCTGAGGCCTATAGCGGAAATTTTGATGAAAGTCAATTTTCTGACTTCTTTAGTAATTTATTTGGCGGAGCACAAAGTGGTTTCAGAAATCGAGGAAGTAGCCGAAATCAATTCAGAGGTCAAGATCTAAACGCTGAGCTTCAACTAAATCTCCACCAGGTTTATACCACACACAAACAAGAATTGAACGTGAATGGTAAAAATATAAGAATCACCATCCCTGCTGGAATTGCTGATGGACAAACCATAAAGTTAAAATCCTATGGCTCTCCTGGCATTAATGGCGGACCAGCGGGCGATTTGTATATTAGCATTCATTTAAACAACTCCAGCATTTTCTCAAGAAAAGGAGATGATTTGTACAAGACTGAAAAATTAGATTTGTACACAGCAGTTTTAGGTGGTGAAAAAACCATAGAAACCTTTGACGGAAAAGTGAAATTGAAAATCAAACCAGGTACACAAAATGGAACCCAAGTGAAACTAAAAGGTAAAGGATTCCCTGTCTACAAAAAAGAAAATCATTTTGGGGATTTATACGTTACTTATCAGGTTGAGCTACCTACTTCTTTATCAGAAAAAGAGAAGGAATTGTTTAATCAGCTTAAAAATTTGAAATAAAATGGAACGCAGATATATTAAAATCACAGAGTATTGTAAGCAGACGAATGTTGAAAAAAACTTTATTTCAGAGTTAAATCAAGAAGGCATTATTCAATTGAAAATCAGGGATGATGACGATTATCTCGATGAAGAGTTCTTGGCTGACCTAGAAATGTTTAGTCGCTGGCATTATGATTTAGGCATAAACCTCGCTGGCATAGACGCCATGCGGCATTTACTGAACCGAATAGAAAAATTGCAAGAGGAAATTCAATCCCTCAAACGCTTAAATCAAATTTAATATAGAAAAAAAAGGATTTCATCATGATGAAATCCTTTTTTATTATTTTTTTTAAGGCTTAGAAAATTTTTCTAATTATTTTCTTGATTGATTTTAAATTGAGCTTTTTTATTATCCACTGTCACCAAATGCAAATCCCGCTGTGGAAAAGGAATGCTAAATCCATTCTCATCTAAAGCTTTCTTAGCAGATCGATTTAATTTCCATTTTGCTTTCAAATAATTTTCTGCTCTGGCATAGCCGTACATTGCTAAATTAACACTACTATCTCCAAATTCATCGATTTCTAAAACATAGTCTTTCTCATCAAGTATAAGAGGTTCATTTTTAAACACTTCTAGTAAAATTTCTTTAGCTTTATCAAAATCATCATCGTATCCAATACCAATTTTAATTTCAACTCTTCTCATCCCATGTTTAGAGTAATTCTCTATGGGATTATTAAAAACATTCCCATTAGGCAAAATCACGGTTCTCATATCTGGAGTCAGCAAGACTGTTTGCAGAACAGAAATTTCAGTTACAGTCCCTTTTTTATCAAGAGATTGAATGTAGTCTCCGATTTTAAATGGCTTAAATAAAAGTATTAAAATTCCTCCTGCTAAATTTGATAAACTTCCTTGCAACGCCATCCCAACTCCCACAGCTAAACCACCTAAAAGGGCTACAAAAGCTGTAACTTCAAACCCAACAGTACTTAATGCAACTAGCAGAACTAAAATTTTAAAAATTATACTAATGAGACTTTTAATGAAGTTTAGCATTGAAATGCTAATGTTTGGCCGCCTTAAGCCTATTATAATTATTTTAGAAAGTCTTTCTGCTAGCCAAAATCCAACAATCATGATAAGAATAGCACCGATAGTTTGCAGCCCATAGGTGAAAATTTTATCTGACATATTATTCCAATCCCAATTCAAGACATTGAAATCAAGATTTTCTGTAGCACTCACTATATTTTGTGTATTTTCTTGCATAAGTTTTTGATTTATATTACAATATTAAAACAAAATCCCTTAAATGAGACTTCAAAATTAAGGGATTTTAAATACTAATTAATAAAATTTATTTTATTCAGGTACAACATCAAAAGTGAATTCACGCGCTACATCTCTGTGTGGTTTTACCAAAACATGGTAA
Source organism: Candidatus Ornithobacterium hominis (assembly GCF_951229915.1). Lineage (GTDB taxonomy): Bacteria > Bacteroidota > Bacteroidia > Flavobacteriales > Weeksellaceae > Ornithobacterium > Ornithobacterium hominis. The sequence continues at coordinate 1,355,066 of NZ_OX579588.1, forward strand.
CGCCCCAAGCGTTTAATGTTTTTCCCTAAAATTTGAACGTGTTTACGCTCTATTTCTACACCTTTATCGTTTAAATATTTCGTCAAATCTGCGTTATTGATAGAACCAAATAATTTATCTCCTTCACCTACTTTTGCAGAAATTTCAATAGTTAAACCTTCTATAGAAGAAACAATTTTTTTAGCTTTTTCTATAGCTGCTTCCTCTTGCTCTCTCCTATCTTCTAAGATTTTATTTAACACTTCACGATTGGCAGGTGTTGCTAATTTTGCTAAACCTTGAGGGATTAAAAAATTTCTACCGTATCCTGGTTTTACAGAAACAATTTCATATTCAAAACCAAGATTTTCTATGTCTTTATTTAAAATTACGTCCATTTTGTCTTGATTTTAATTATTTTAATAAATCTGTTTCATAAGGCAACAAAGCTAAATGACGAGCTCGTTTGACTGCTTGAGCTACTTTTCTTTGATACTTTAGAGATGTTCCTGTATATCTTCTTGGTAAAATTTTACCTTGTTCATTTACAAATTGAAGTAAAAAATCTGGATCTTTATAATCAACATACTTGATTCCAAATCGTCTGAATCGACAGAACATTTCTGTTGATTGAGTTTCTATATCTATCGGAGTTAAGTACCTGATTTCAGATTCTCCTCCTTCTGCTACCTGTTTTGCTAAATCATCTATAGCCATCGCTTAATTTTTATTTTTTTCTGCTTTTTTCTTTCTTCTATCCTCAGCCCAATCAACTCCGTGCTTATCTAATTTCACGGTAAGGTATCTAATTACACGCTCATCTCTTTTAAACATTAGTTCTAAATCGCTGATGGTGTTACCTTCTGCTTTAAACTCAATCAGATTGTAAAATCCATTTCTTTTCAACTGGATTGGGTAAGCTAATTTGCGTAAACCCCAGTTTTCTTGATGCACAATTTCTGCATTGTTTTCTTTCAAAAAGCTTTCTACTTTTTTAACTGCTTCCTCTACCTGAGAATCAGATAGAACGGGAGTTAAAATGAAAACAGTTTCATAATGATTCATTTATAAAAATTTTAATTTGGAGTGCAAAAGTACAAAAATTTTAAATACTAAAAAATTTAAAGGCTTTTTAAATTTTCAAATTATACAAATTGATATTCTGAGTCAATAAATTTCAAGTTTTAGCTAAAAATATGACTCTAATCAACTTTAAATCAATTAGTTTGAATTTAATTGATTTGTAATAAAAGTTTTCTTGACTTGGTGTTTTTTATAATTCTTTCAAAACTATTTTGTAACTTGACTCAAAGTTAGATTTAATAACATTACACTTAAAATCAATATGATACGTTTGTTTTTAGTAGTTTAAATCACTTTTTTTACCTCTTGCTACGGGGCTAAGTAATAATTTTTTTAAGCCTTAAAAAATTTATTTTAAAATTTTTCTATAGATTCTAAATTTAATTTTAATTACAAACCACTTTTTAAGTCTATTAAGACTTCATTGACTTGAGCCAAACTTTCTTCTTTGTCTAATAAAATGACTAAAACATCATGCGCTTGAATCAATGTTGAGCCGCCTGGCCGCACAAAACTTCCATTTCTTTTTATCATTGTAATGAAAGCTGATTCAGGGAAATGTAAGTCGATAATTCTCTTGTTTACAGCAAAACTATTTACTGGAATTTCAATTTCTTTCATAGCAGATTTTGGTAAATCTAAGAAATAGCGCTCATTCATAGCAACTGGTTTTACTTTCTCTGGTAATGCTACATGAAGCCATTTTGCAACGATAGATAAAGTCGTACCTTGCAATAAAACCGAGGTTACCGAAATGAAGAATACGATGTTAAAAATCATATTTGCTTTGTCTACCCCTGCTAATAATGGGTAAGTGGCAAATACAATTGGTACCGCTCCGCGCAGCCCTACCCAAGAGATATAAAATCTACGGCGTAATCTCATTTTAAAAAACATTAAGCTTAAAAAAACTCCAACGGGACGAGCTATGAAAATTAAAAATAAAGAAATTAATAAGCCAATTCCAACGTACGGTATAATTTGTTTTGGGAAAACAAGTAAGCCTAATGTGAGGAATAGCACAATTTGCATTAGCCATGCTAGGCCGTCAAACATCTTTAGAATGGTGTTTTTATGAATCAAATCTTGATTCCCAAGGTAAACTGCACAGACGTAAATGGCTAAAAATCCGTTGCCTCCTACAAAATCAGTGGCTGAGAATGTAATAAACATGAGTGAAATAGCTAAAACTGGATATAAACCCTCGAAGCCAAGTTTAATTCTGTTGATGATAATTTTACTCAAAACACCAAAGCCAAAACCTAATGCTCCGCCTAAAATCATTTGTTGCAAAAACAGTGGAATGATGGAAAAAAAGCCTTGCTCTGGGTTCATAACCAGCGATAGAAATGCAATGGTAAGAACATAGGCCATCGGGTCGTTACTACCACTCTCTAGCTCTAGCGTTGGGCGAAGATTTGCCTTGAGTGCCAAGCTTTTAGATCGAAGAATGGAGAATACCGCTGCCGCATCTGTAGAGGAAACAATGGAACCTAAAAGTAAACTCTCATATATAGTAAAATCAGTGATATAGTAAACAAAAATTCCTAATGAAACCGCTGTGAGAAAAACTCCCATGGTGGAGAGTGCTATTCCTTCTTTTAGAATCGGCTTTACAGCCTTCCAATTAGTATCTAGCCCCCCTGAGAATAAAATAAAGTTTAATGAAACAATACCAATAAATTGAGCAATCTCAGGACTATCAAAATTAATGCGCCCAATTCCATCTGAACCTGCCAACATACCTATAGCCAAGAAAAGCAAAAGTGTGGGAACACCAAACTTATAAGAGGTTTTCCCAACTACTATACTGATAAAAAGTAAGAGAGAACCAATTAATACAATGTTTTCGATGGTAATATTCATAGACTAAAAATTGTTAATTAATGAAATAATTTGTCATTATTTCATTTTTTGCAAAGTTAAAAAAATACTTTGTTTCTAGTTTCGAACTTACCTAAATTATAGCTTCTATTTTTTCTTAAGGCTTAGAAAATTCAAGATAAATTTGATTTATAATTTCACTACAGCTTAAAAATAGATTTTTTTTCATATCAGAGAAAAAGGCTCATTCACGATTAATTTTCATCATTAAAGCTTTTGTGTAAATTCAATCTTTAGAATTTAATCCACTGAAAATCAATCAAAAGAATATCACTAAACTTTTAATCTCCTCATTTTTGCCATGTAAAAGCCATCATATCCCGTTTCGCTAGGCCAAAGCATTCGGTCTTCTACAAATTCAAAGTTTTGATTTTCTTCTAAAAAGGCTTGAACTTGTTGTTTATTTTCGGCAGGGAAAATCGAGCAAGTGGCATAAATCAGTAATCCCTCTTTTTTTACCATCCCAGCGTAATTTCTCAAAATTTCCTTTTGCTCTTTCAAAACACGGTCAAAAAACGGAAAATCAATCTTATATTTTGCATCAGGATTACGGCCGAGAATTCCCATGCCTGTGCAAGGTGCATCAATCAAAACTCTGTCAAAAGATTGGTGAAAACGCTTGATGGTTTTACTGGATTCAATGAATTTGATCTGCACATTATGCGAATGATTTCGCTTGGCACGTCGCTTCAATTCCTTTAATTTCCATTCATAAATATCCATCGAAATGATTTGACCTTTATTTTCCATCAATGCAGAGAGGTGCAAAGATTTCCCACCAGCACCAGCACACGCATCTGCCACACGCATTCCAGGTTTTACTTCACAAAAATGAGCAACCTGTTGTGATGAAGCATCTTGCATTTCAAAACTTCCATCTTTAAAAGCTTGCGTCAAAAAAATATTTTCTTTTTCCGCCAGCACCAGAGCTTCGGGGAACTTCTGCAGAGGTTTTACTTCTACATTTTCTTTTTTTAATTTTTTAATTAATTCGCTTCGGGAATTCACCAGCGTATTCGTGCGTAAAATAGCAGGTGCAGGCTGATTCATCACTTGAATTTCTTTCCAAAAACGTTCAGGTAATTGTTGTAAGCCTAGAGCTTTCAATTCCTCACTCACAGATTGCTCTATCGCTGGATCTCGATGAGCATCTCTAAAGTTTTTTTTGACTTTCTCTCGATTGATTTTTAACGACTTAAACTCATCTAAATCTGGTATTTCAGCATCATTGATTATCATCCATGTGGCAATAAACTTCCAGTAATTTTTTTGCTCTAAACTATTTCCCGAAGCGTAGTTGATGAGTCGTTTCCAGCGCACACATTCATAGATGAGTTCCGCCACAAAACCGCGGTCTCTACTCCCCCACTGCTTATTGCGTTTAAAGCACTTCTCGATTTCCTTATCGGTATATTTATTTTCTAAAAAGACTGCTTTCAGAATTTCTATACTACCAACGTACAAATTTCTGTATGGTAAAAAATCCTTCATTTTTTTAAAGGCTTAAAAAATTTAAATTTTAAACAAATTTTTAAAGTATATTTAAATTATTTTTTTTAAAGGCTTAAAAAATTTTTCAGTTTTTCTAAGCCTTAAAAAAATTATTTTGCGATGTGAACAGATCTCGTTTCTCTTATCACCGTGACTTTCACTTGCCCAGGGTAAGTCATCTCGTTTTGAATCTTATCCATAATCAGGAAAGAAAGTTCTTTCGCACGCAAATCATCAACTTTCTCACTCTCTACCATCACGCGTAGTTCTCGCCCAGCTTGTATTGCATAAGCTTTTTCTACCCCGCTGAAGCCTAAAGCCGTGCTTTCTAAATCTTTCAAACGCTGGATGTAACTTTCCATTGCTTGTCTGCGGGCTCCAGGCCTAGCTCCGCTGATGGCATCTGCCACTTGAATAATGGGTGAAAGCAGAGAAGTCATTTCAATCTCATCATGGTGTGCACCAATTGCATTCACCACATCGGGGTGTTCACCAAATTTTTCGGCCCAATTCATTCCTAGAATAGCGTGTGGTAATTCTGATTCCTGCTCAGGTACTTTACCTATATCGTGTAGCAAACCAGCGCGTTTTGCCAGCTTAGGATTTAGCCCCAATTCTGCTGCCAAAGTTCCTGCAATGTGAGCCACCTCTCGTGAATGCTGTAAAAGGTTTTGCCCGTAAGAAGACCTGAATTTCATTCGCCCAATGATTTTTATCAATTCTGAATTCAGCCCATGAATTCCTAAATCAATCACTGTTTTCTTACCGATTTTGATGATTTCATCTTCGATTTGTTTTGACGTTTTATTCACCACATCTTCAATTCTACCTGGGTGAATTCGCCCATCAGTCACTAATTTATGCAAAGACAAACGTGCAATTTCTCGACGCACGGGGTCAAAACATGAGAGGACAATTGCTTCTGGCGTATCATCCACGATGATTTCCACGCCTGTAGCCGCTTCCAAGGCTCGGATATTTCGCCCTTCACGCCCGATGATCCGCCCCTTTACATCATCATTTTCTAAATTAAATACAGAAATTGAATTTTCTATAGCCTGCTCTGTACCAATGCGTTGAATGGTTTGAATCACAATTTTACGGGCTTCATCTTGTGCATTCATTTGAGCTTCATCTATAATTTCTTGAATCTGAGCCTGAGCCTTAGTTTTCGCCTCTTCTTTCAAGCTATTTACCAACTCGGCTCGTGCTTCCTCTGCGGAATAACCTGAAATTTTTTCTAATAAATCGACTTGCCTTCTATGATTAGCATTGACCTCATCTACTTTTTTGTTCAATGCCAATTTTTTCTCTTCCATTTCTGCCAACTCGGTCGTAAGCGTTTTTCGATTTTTCTTTAAATCAGAGAGACCTTCATTGAGTTTGTGCTCTTTTTCCTTTATTTGATTCTCTTTTTCACCAATTTTTCTTTCCCGTTGGTTAACGCTTTCTTCGTGTTGAGCCTTTAATTCCAAAAATTTTTCTTTCGCTTGTAAAATTTTCTCTTTTTTAATGCTTTCACCTTCTTTTTCAGCTTCTTTCACCAAAGTTTCTGATTCTATTTTCTTTTTTAAGGCATTTTTTTCAATTTCATCAACTTTCTTTTTAGCTTCTTCTAATAAAATAGCGCCTTGATTATCTATCTTTTTCTTGGTAAGAAAAAAAGATAACAAAGCTCCAATTATAAAACCTATAATTCCAATAACGTATTCCATATTTTATATTTATTTAGAGCTGCTCTCGCAGCATATCATTCATCAAAAAAAAACCACATTAGCTCAGGTGATTTGTGTAAAACTCCTAAATAACAGGATTTGGGCTATCTCGGTATTCAAACTTCCGCTGCTTCAATACCAAACTGGTGGCGGCTTGTTTTAGAACCGATTTTTACCCGGTAATACAATACTCGTTGAGTTTACCAAATAATGTTAGAACTAATGTGGGTAACTATTTAAACTGCCTTTCGGCAAAAGGAACTTCTCTTGTTAGATGAAATTTCTTCTAATTTCCTCAATTAATGCATCTAATTTTTTTTCGATCTCACTAGAATTAGACATCTCAGTTTGCTCATGATACAAGCTTTTTGAAACGTACTGCAAGGCACACATAGCCAAAGCATCTTGGTGGTCTCGCAATTCATACTTTTCTTCAAACTGACTGATTGATTCTTTGATGATTTTTGCTGCTTTTCGCACGATCTCCTCTTCATCTGCCGTGATGTGCATCGGGTATTCTCTGCCCGAAATCGCTATTTTAACCTTATGCCTATTCATCATCTACAATCTTCACAAATTAGCTTTACTCACCTCAGCAATACAATAATCAACCTCCTTTATCAACTGATTTAATTTAAACTTCATCAACCGCCGATGTTTAGGGTTCCCTCCCAAGGCACCAGCCACCTTTAATTGTTTATTTATATTTTGAAGTTCTTGAATTCTTACCTGTTGCTGATAGATGCTTTCCTCCAAGCGTTCATTTTCCTCTTTGAGTTTAGCCAGTTGTGCCTTTTGTTTTTCATACGAAATCAAAAGCTCGTGCACTTCACCTTCCAATTCATTCCATTTATTCTGTACAGCAGCATTCATCTTTCAAGAACGTTAATTCTAACACTCAACAAATTTAAGCTTTTTTTTTAACAATTTTAAAAAGTAATTTAAAGGATTCTTCTAAATTCTATTTTTTATTCTAGATTAATTAACTTTGTGTAAACTTAAAAAAATGACAGAACAAATTCATAAAACCATCATTATTGGTTCGGGACCTGCTGGCTACACCGCTGCTATTTATGCAGCACGAGCAGATATGAAACCTCTTCTATTGACTGGAATGGAACCAGGCGGGCAATTAACTACCACTACCGATGTAGAAAACTTCCCTGGTTACCCCGATGGCATCAAGGGCCCTGAAATGATGACAGATTTGCAAAAACAGGCTGAAAGATTTGGCACTGAAATCGTTTTTGACTTAGTTAATGAAGTAATTTTTTCTGAGGAAGAAAAAGGAATTCATACCATAAAAACAAGCAATGGCAAAGAGTTTAAAACTTATTCTGTCATTATTTCTACTGGTGCTTCTGCAAAGTATTTAGGCTTAGAAGATGAGAAAAAATATGCTGGGAGCGGCGTTTCTGCTTGTGCAACTTGCGACGGATTCTTCTACAAAGGGAAAGATGTTGCGGTAGTTGGCGGTGGCGATACAGCTGCTGAAGAAGCAACTTATTTATCTCATTTATGCAATAAAGTCTATCTGCTCGTAAGAAGAGATGAGTTCCGTGCCTCTAAAGCGATGGAAGCTCGTGTGATGAAAACACAAAACATCGAAGTGCTATTTCACCATGAACTGGAAGGTTTGAGTGGAGAAAATGTGGTAGAAAAAGCTCATGTTTTCAACAACCAAACTGGTGAAAAACAAGAATTAAAAGTAGATGGAGTCTTCATTGCTATCGGGCACAAACCTAATACCGATTTATTCCAAGGGAAATTAGATATGGACGAGGCGGGCTATCTCATTACCCAACCAAAAAGCACAAGAACCAAACTTCCTGGGGTTTTTGCGGCTGGAGATGTGCAAGATAAGATTTACCGCCAAGCCATTACTGCAGCAGGCTCTGGTTGTATGGCTGCTCTGGATGCTGAAAAATATTTAATGCAAATTTTTGATTAAATTTTTTAAGGCTTAAAAAATTTTCAGCATAAAAAAGACAAGTTTCAATAGTAAGAAGTTTGTCTTTTTTTATGCCTTTAAATTTTTTTCATTTATTTCAAATTTATGCGTTGTAACCTTAGCGCATTCAGGATAACACTTACCGAGCTAAAACTCATTGCCAAAGCAGCAATCATGGGTGATAAAAGCAACCCAAAGAATGGATATAATAGCCCTGCCGCTATTGGAACACCAACACTATTGTAAATCAGTGCAAAAAATAAATTCTGACGAATGTTGCGCATTACTTTTTCGCTTAAAACACGAGCCTTCACAATGCCGTTTAAATCGCCATCCACCAACGTCAAATCTGCACTTTCCATTGCGACAGCTGTCCCAGTGCCCATCGCTATTCCAATATCACTCTGTGCCAATGCTGGTGCATCATTAATCCCGTCACCAGCCATCGCTACTTTTTTACCTTCGTTTTGAAGTTTTTTCACTTCTTGCAATTTATCTTCGGGGGACTTCCCGCCACTATAGTTTTTCAGCCCAACTTCTTTTGCTACTGCCTTCGCGGTATGTTCATTATCGCCCGTCAGCATAATGACTGAAATACCTTGTGCTTGAAGCTTTTGAATAGCTGCTGCACTAGATGCTTTTATTGGATCAGAAATCACGACGGCTCCTACCACCTTTTCGCCCCAAGCTAAGTAAGAAGTTGTTTTCCCTTTTTTGGCTTCGGCATTTACTTTATCCGCAACGTCAGAAGGAATATTTAACTTGAAATCAGAGAGTAGTGCTTTGTTTCCCAACAGAACTTTTTGTTTTTCAAAAACACCTTTGACTCCTTTTCCTGAAACGGATTGAAAATCAGAAATTTCTAAAGGCTTTATTTTTTTTGAATCACCATAATCTAAAGTTGCTTGTGCCAACGGATGCTCGCTATTTTGGTTTAATCCGTTAACTAAACCAAGTAATTTATCTTCAGAAAAACCCGCTGCTAGTATGGCTTTTTCCATCCGAGGTTTACCTTCAGTTACGGTACCTGTTTTATCAATCACTAAGGTATCAATTTTATTCATTTCTTCTAGTGATGCGGCATTTTTCGCCAAGACGCCGTTTTGTGCTCCTTTACCTACCCCCACCATTACCGACATCGGCGTAGCCAAGCCCAAAGCACATGGGCAGGCGATAATCAAAACAGCAATGGCATTCACAAAAGCATAAGTCAAGCTGGGCTGCGGCCCCCAAATCCACCAAATAATGAAAGTTAAAGCCGCTACTCCCACGACTACAGGCACAAAATAACTCGAAATTTTATCTGCCAAACGCTGAATGGGCGCACGGCTGCGGCTTGCATTATTCACCATTTCGATGATTTGCGAGAGCATCGTTTCCGCTCCGACTTTCTCTGCCCGCATCAGGAAGCTGCCATTCCCGTTGATGGTTCCACTTTTCACGTTATCTCCCACTTTTTTATCTACAGGAATCGGTTCGCCCGTAATCATACTTTCATCCACACTTGATTCGCCTTCGGTTACCATGCCATCTACGGGAATTTTTGCTCCAGGTTTCACCTTTAGAATATCTTCTTTTTCAATTTTTTTAAGGCTTACTTTTTTTTCCACACCGTTTTCTACTAAAATTGCTTCGTGTGGCGTTAATTTCATTAATTCTTTGATGGCAGAATTGGTGCGAGAATGTGCTCGAGCTTCCATCACTTGCCCGACTAAAACTAAGGTTAAAATCATGGTAGCAGATTCAAAATACAGATGGATGTTCTCGTCTTGACCAAAAAATTCCTGAGGAAAAATTTGAGGGAAGAATAAAGCAATGACACTAAAAATCCATGCAGCGCCAGCACCAATCCCAATGAGGGTAAACATATTGAGATTCATGGTTTTTATGGAATTCCAAGCGCGCTGAAAAAATACCCATGTTGCGTAGAAAACTACAGGAATCGATAAAATAAACTGTGCATAATCCCAGTGTTTTTTCTCCATGATTTGGTACAACGGATTATTATTTAGCATATCAGACATGGCTATGAGAAAAATAGGAATCGTAAATGCAATTGCCCAAATCAGTTTTTTTACTAATTGGCGATAATTTTTCTGCTCTGCGTTCTCTTGTGGCTCCATCGGCACTAAATCCATTCCACATTTGGGGCAATCGCTAGGTTCATCACTGATGATTTCTGGGTGCATCGGGCAAGTGTATTGTACATCACTTGGCATCGATTTGACTTTTGGCACCAAATCCATTCCGCAGACAGGGCAATCACTGGGTTTGTCATAAACCTTCTCACCCTCACACATCATGGGACAATAATAAACATCATCCGTTGATTTTTTTGGGGTTGTTTTCTTCGAATTTTCTAATTCCGTGGCGAATTTCAATAGATGATAATGCGTGTCTTCTAAAGCAGAATTTAAATGGCTAAATAAAATATTTTTATCTGCCTCTACACAGACTTTCTTTTCCTTCAAATCCACGTTTACTGCTTTTACACCTTCTACCGAAGATAGATGTTTTTTCACCGTGTTTTCACATCCTGTGCAAGTCATTCCTTCTACATAATACGTATGGGTAAATGCTTCTTCTGGCGTTTGATGAATACTATAGTTGGTATTTTCTAAAGCCTTAGAAAATTCTTCAAAACTAATTTCATTTTCTGCTAAAATTTCTGCTTGAGCTGTGCTTAAATCTATTCTAACTTTTTGCACACCTGGCACGGCTTCCAGCTTCTGCTGAACGCTATTGGCGCAGCCTCTGCAAGTCATTCCTTTGATATAATATGTTTTTTGTTTCATTTTTTTTATTTAAGTCTTAGAAAATTAAAGCTTTAAAAAAAATTCAAGCCTCATTTTTTTTCGATTTTATTTTTCCAATTTTATTCTCAGCAAAATTTAAGCCTTAAAAAATATTTTAAAAAGAAAAAACTAGGGCAGATTACTTTGGGTTTGGGTTCGGGCTTAAAATTTTTTATTCATGTTTGGTGCAACGAACTGAATTTTGAATTTGAGATTCATTATATATTATATCTACATTATTTGGATTAACTACTAATCTAAGATTTCTTTCTAGTACCTAGCTAACTTAGGCAATAAACCGCTAAACTCATCTTTGGTAAGCCAAGCATTTTTCATTGAATCTTTTATTCTTAAGCTTTCTTTAGTCTCATTTTCTGAGCATAAAAAACTGCCCATCGCAAGACAGGCAGTTTCAATTAAATTTTAATCGTAAGTTATTATTTCCCTTCGTTTACAGCGTCTGCCAATTGAGCACCAGGTTTAAACTTAGCTACAGTTTTAGCAGCAATTTTGATTTTTTTCTTAGTTTGTGGGTTAACACCTTCTCTTGCGCTTCTTTCTGAAGTTGAGAATGTCCCAAAACCAACCAAAGCTACTTTATCTTTTTTTGCTAAAGCCTTGGTTACGTTGTTTGTGAAAGAATCTAAAGCTTCTTTTGCCTGTGCTTTTGTGATTCCAGCATCAGCTGCCATTGCGTCTACTAATTCAGATTTGTTCATAGTAAAATAATTTTTAGTTAAAAATTTTGTTTAACAAATATAGCGTTTCTCTTTGTCTACGCAAGTGTAAAGCCACATAGAGAAAGGAAAAAACTATTAATTAACATAAATTTAAGATTTCACATTCATTTAATCAACTCTCCAAGTGGTTAAATCGCCAAATCCATTGATGAAATCTTGAGCTTTTAATTGTTTTTTCCCTTCCATTTGAAGTTCTTCTACCCAAATAATTCCATTGCGATGCCCTACCCCTAGCTTAGCATTTTCTATAAACAAATCGCCAATTTTATGCGAATGAGGGGTATGCTGAATTTGAACTTTTATAATTTTCACATACTTTTTCTCGTTCTCGTTTTTGAAATAAGTCCAAGCAGTTGGGTAGGGATTTAGACCTCTCACAAAATTAAATATGCTTTCTAAACTATCTTGCCACTGAATTTTTGTATTTTCTTTAAAGAGTTTTGGTGCATCTTTATTGAGTTTTGGTTTAGATTGCTGTGCTGGGTTCACGCCATCTTTGCTCATCAATTGTAAAGTTTCTACAGTCGTTTCTGCACCAAGCTCCATTAATTTATCGTGTAGCTCTCCGGCCGTTTCATCTGGTGAAATAGCACATTTTTTCTGTAAAATTATTTGCCCTGTATCGATGTTTTCATCAATGAAAAAAGTCGTAACGCCTGTGGTCTTCTCTCCATTGATGATTGCCCAATTAATCGGAGCGGCACCACGGTAATCAGGTAATAATGAGGCATGAAGATTAAATGTACCCTTTTTGGGCATTTGCCAAACTGCACGCGGAAGTTTACGAAAAGCTACCACTACAAAAACATCTGCTTGAAATTCTTCTAAAGCCTTTAAAAATTCCTTAGACTTTAATTTTTCTGGCTGCAGCAAAGCTAAATTATGAGCTTTGGCAAATTTTGCTACAGCTGGCGTATGAATTTTCCTGCCGCGCCCCGCTGACTTATCAGGCGCACTAACTACGGCTGAAACTTGAAATTTTTGCTCTAAAATGGCTTGCAAAATATGAACAGCAAAATCTGGCGTGCCAAAGAAAACTATTTTTAAAGATTTATTCATTTGCTATAAAAATTGGGTGGTGTAAATTTAATTTTTTCTTCATCAATTAATTTTTGAAGGCTCTGAAAAATTATATTTCTATCAAAATTTTTAAAGCCTTCTAAAATTTCTATTTCAGTCCTCACCGCTGAGGTCACAAATTTATATAAATCTTGTATTTCTAATTCTTGAGAGGATAAATTTGGCTTGCAAACGCTGCAAATACCACATCTTCTTTTACTTTTCTCATCAAAATAGCGAAGCAATAATTGACTTTTACAAACTGATTCGTTTTCAATAAAAAAGAATATATCATTCAAGCGTTTCCATTTCAGCAGCTGCTGTTCTCTAAATTCTTTCCACCAGAAAACCACTGCTGCATTGTCATCCCTTGGCTGCAAGAATTCGATTTTTACTACGGTGGCATCTCGGTAATAAATCAAACTTCTTTCGTTTAACTCATTCAAATATTCTTTCAATAAAGATTTACTGATTTTCAATCGATTAGAAACCCTGTATTCATCAATCGGCTGAGGTTTATCAAAGATTCCGCCAAAATTCCGAGCTAAGTAATCTAGCACATGATATTTGGGCTGATGAATATTGGGCAAATCGGTATTTCTTACCAAAATCTTAACTAAACTTTGCCGCTGATTTTTATGAATTTTTATGATTTCTTTTTTTTCTAGAAATTGAAGAATCAAGCGTACTTTTTGCTTATGGAAATGGTAAACTTCTCTAAATTTTTTCTCAGAAAATCCTTTTTGCCCTTCAGCTAATTCATTATTAGCAATTTGGAAATAGCCATACAATTTCAGCACAATCGTAAGGAACTCATTCTTATCAGGATTTGAAGCTTTAAAAGATTGAAGACTATTTTTTTTATCCCTTTCATTATAAAAGAGGATTCCTGCAGCAAATTTACCATCTCTCCCCGCTCGCCCCACTTCTTGGAAGTAAGATTCAATCGTATTGGGCGTATGCATGTGGTAAACTCGGCGCACATTTGGCTTGTCTATTCCCATACCAAAGGCATTGGTACTTACCAAAATTTTTTGGTCACTGTGGATAAAGGTTTTTTGTTTTTCATTTTTTTCTTCGGGAGAAAGACGTGCATGGAAAAAATCAGCATCAAAAGATTTCTCATTTAAAATCTTAGCCCATTCATAAGTTTCCTCTCGTGTTTTTGCAAAAACGATAGAAGATTCATTCTTTTGCCTTAGAAAATAGAGTAAATCATTTATTTTATCATCAGTCTTGTAAATACGATAAGCTAAATTTTCTCTTTCCAATGATTTCCTGAAAATACGGCAATCGCTCAACTGAAGCTCTTTGATGATATCTTCTATTGTCTTCTGAGTAGCCGTTGCCGTCAGTGCTAAAATTGGCGTTGAAGGAGAAAATTCTTTTAATTTTTTAAGCCTTAAATAACTGGGGCGGAAATCATGCCCCCACTCAGAAATGCAATGCGCTTCATCCACCGCAAAATAACGGAGATTTAAATCAGCCAAGCGTTCTATGAAATGCTCACTTTCTATGCGCTCGGGAGAAACATAGAGCAATTTAACCTTGCCAAAACGGCAATTGTTTAAAATCCTTTCTTGGTCAGGCAAAGGAATTTCTGAAGAAAGCAATTCCGCTTTAATTCCTCGTTTCTTCAATTGCTGAATCTGATCTTTCATCAGTGCAATCAGTGGAGAAATAACCACGCAGATGCCTTTTTGCATCAAAATTGGAATTTGAAAACACAAGGATTTCCCTCCGCCAGTGGGCAACAATGCGAAGCAATCTTTCCCTGAATAAATGGTTTCTATAATTTCTGCTTGGGGCGAACGAAATTCATCATGTCCCCAGTATTTTTTCAAAATTTCTTTGGCAGAAAAATGCATTCAGCAAAAGTAAATAATTTTTTCTTTTGAGAGATTATTAAAATGTTTTTTTAATCTTAATTCGCTATTTATAAATCACTTAAGAGAATCAAGTAAGTGTTCTCAAAACAAAAAGTGTTCTGTTCTTTTTTTCATAAATTTCAAAAAATTTTTTAAGGCTTAAAAAATTCTTGTAAAATAAGGTTACAATAAATTTTAACTTTGCAAAATGTATCTAAAAGAAACCATCATTGCCCCTGCTACAGGAAATCAAGCGTCTGCAATTGCTGTTCTACGAATTTCTGGCGATAAGGCTATAGAAATGACCGAGAAAATTTTTGAGTCTAGATTTAATAAAAAACTTAAAAATCAAGTTTCTCATACGCTGCATTTTGGTGATATAAAAGATAATGCAACGTGGGTAGATGAAGTTTTGGTAGCGATTTTTGAAGAAGGAAAATCTTTTACTGGCGAAGAAACTGTTGAAATATCTTGCCACGGTTCGCTTTATATTCAGAATAAAATTATTGATTTATTTTTAAAAAACGGTGTACGCCTAGCTCTGCCAGGGGAATTTACAATGCGTGCCTTCCAAAATGGAAGATTTGATTTAACGCAGGCAGAGGCAATTGCAGATTTGATTGCATCGGACTCCAAAGCTTCTCATCAAGTGGCAATGCACCAAATGCGCGGCGGAATTTCTACCAAATTAGGCGAATTAAGAAAAGAATTAATCAAATTGACGGCTTTGCTGGAATTAGAGTTGGACTTTTCTGAAGATGATGTGGAATTTGCCGACAGAAGTCAACTAACTGATTTACTGAAATATATTCTAAAGGAAATTCAAGTTTTAATGGAAACTTTTGCTTATGGAAATGCCATCAAAAAAGGGGTTCCTGTAGCGATTATAGGGAAGCCAAATGCTGGGAAATCAACTCTGCTAAACCAATTACTGAACGAGGAAAGAGCCATTGTGAGCGATATTGCTGGGACTACACGCGACACGATAGAGGAAGCGATTCAAATCAATGGTATTAATTTCAGGTTTATAGATACGGCTGGAATTCGAGAAACTGAAGATGAAATTGAAAAAATTGGCGTACAACGTGCTATTGAAAAGGCTCAGTCTGCCAAGATTTTACTTTATCTTTTCAATACTTTAGAAAACACTGAAGATGAAATTGATATGCACCTTTCTGCATTGGTGAGAGAAGATTTGCACGTGATTTTAGTGCATAATAAAATTGATTTAAATGCTGAAAATCAAGTTATTCTTGACCAAAAATTAGAAGAAAAACATCAATTCCCTTTGTTGAAAATTTCTGCAAAGAATGGGATTTTCATAGAAGATTTGAAACGAATGATGTTTGACTTGATTCAGAGGCAAGATTCAGATAATCAAATAATTATCACAAATCAAAGACATTTAGATGCTTTACAAAAAGCTCATGCAGCACTTACTGAGGCTCAAAATGCTTTTATAATGCAAATTCCATCTGATTTGATTGCTCAAAATTTGAGAGAAGGCATCAAACAAATCGGTAATATAACTGGCGAAATTGATGTAGATAGGGATATTCTGGGTACGATTTTTAGTGAGTTTTGCATCGGGAAGTAGTTGCTCTTCTTTTATTTGTTAATTACCTATAAATGTTATATTTAAGAGCAACTGTGTTGCTCTTTTTTTCTTAAGACCCATACCTGAATTATTGTTTAAACCTAAAACAGGATGGTATGAAAAAGTATAGGTTAATCGTCCCTTTATTTTCATAGTTGAATATAATAATTATAAACAGAGATATGAAAACTTATGCAATATAGAATATGTAAAATATTATTATCATTTCTGTTCCCACAAAAAATAAATGTGCACAAATATTTTTTTGTAAGTGTAACAATAATAATTTTACAAAATTAAAAACAATGAATTTAGAAACATTAAATTTAGTACCATTAAATGCTGTTCTTACAGTTGCTAGCTGGTTTTAAGCATATAGGGAACTAATTATATGTTCCCTATTTTTATACTAAAATAATTAATTATTACTATATGATAAAAAAATTTCCTCGCAACTTATCTGAACTCTTTGTTCTTATACTTTTATTTTGGTCTCTTTATTTTATATCTATAAAACTTGGAGATTTTTTTTTTACAAATGACAATATCTATAAAAAATTTGCTTTTGAGTATATTTTTTCTTTTGGAATAATAATTATTATCACTATATTTTATAATTTTAAACGATATAATTACATTCCAAAATTCACTATAGTTAAAAACATTCATTTAATTTATCTAATTCTTATATTAATATTTTTAATAACGGCTATCCTATACCCTCTAAATAGTTTTTTTTTCAAAAATTATGTGATTAACTATAATCCTTATTCTCTTAATTCATATGGTATACTTATGCCTTTATTATTAGCACCTATTCTAGAGGAGTTTCTATTTAGAGGTATTATACAAAAAGGTCTTGAAACAAAATATTCTAAAGTATTTTCTATTGCTATATCTCTACTACTTTTTATCTTGATACATCAGTCCAACCAATATATTTCTGCTTTTATTATAGGTTTATTTCTCAGTATTATTTATTCTTGCTCAAACAATCTATTTTACCCTGTTATTCTACATATTATAGCAAATAACATTACCTTTTTTCACGAATTTTTAATATACAAAAATATTCACTTGTCACTTCCTATATCTTTCATATGTTTACTGTTATTAATAATTATTTTAAAAAAGAATGGAACTAATTACTTTAAAAACTTTTAATAATGAGTTAGATGCTTACTTATTCTCTCAATTTTTATCAAATCATAATATACAATCATATATGTTCAACCAATTTATATCAACAATATATCCTATTTTTAATAATACTGTTGGTGGAATTGAAGTCAAAATCAATATAAAAGATATTGAAAAAGCCAATGTTGTCATAGAATTATATAAACAATGAAAAGTATAGTTTACTCAACTATCCTGATATTTATCATAGGAGTAATAATATCATTACCTATAATCAAAATCCCCATTTCCACATCTGCTCGTGGTATAGTTCGTGCCTCGCAAGAGAATATTCCTATTTCTACAATGGTTAGTGGTAGAGTTATTCAAAATCATTTAGAAAAAAACAATCAAAATATTAGCAAAGGGGACACTTTGTTCATTATTACTGCCGAGCAATTAGATACACAGAAACAATTTCAGTAGAACCAAAGGGCAGATTATAATGCTCAACTTTCAGACCTTACTAAATTGTCTGCTGGGAATTTTACAGGCTTACAAACAGGACAATACCAAAGGGAAGTAGGAGCAATGCAAGAGCGTATTGCTCAAATCCAAACCGAACTTTCTTTGGCTAAAAAAGATTTAGACCGAGCGACTTTATTGCTTAATCAAGGCGTAACTCCTCGTGCAGAATATGATAAAGTTTTTTACCATTATCAAGGACTTCAAAGACAATTTTCTACGATTATAGAACAAAATATTGCTCAATGGCAGACTCAAAAACGAGAAGTAGAACGACAACTGCGAACGCTTGGGACTGAAATACAAAGGCTTGACCAAGAACAAAAAAACTATGTGATTATTGCTCAATCTTCTGGGCGATTGGTTAATTTCAGAGGTATACAAAAAGGAAGTTTTTTATCACAAGGACAGACATTAGGAGAAATCTCCCCAGAGCAGAACTTAACCATAGAATGCTCGGTGTCTCCCAAAGATATTGGTTTTATTCATAAAGGACAAAAGGTTAAATTTCAAGTAGATACTTTCAACTATAATCAATGGGGACTTTTAGAAGGAGAAGTGTTGGACATTGACCAAAATATTACAACCAATCAACAAACAGGAGAGGCTTTTTTCCGAGTTCGTTGTGTAATGGACAAAAATTATCTTCAACTCAAAAACGGCTACAAAGGGAATATTTCCAAAGGAATGACTCTTACAGGGCGTTTTCACTTAACCGATAGAACGCTTTGGCAACTTCTCTTTGACAGAGTAGATGATTGGTTCAATCCTAATTTCAAGTAAAAATCAATGAAAAAAGATACACTTATTAAGCAACACGATATTAAAGATTGTGGTGCAGCGTGTTTGGCTTCGGTGGGGGCTTTTTACGGCAATAAAATGCCCATTGCTAAAATTCGGCAAATCTGCCATACCGATACACGAGGAACAAATGTACTGGGAATGATACAGGGTTTGGAGGCAATGGACTTCAATGCCAAAGGGGTAAAAGGAGGGTTGGATGCTTTGCCTGATATTCCACTTCCTGCCATTGCTCATATCCTGGTAAATGGGCAATTACATCATTTTGTAGTGATTTACAAAGTGGAGAAAAACAAAATTTCCGTAATGGACCCTGCATACGGCAAAATGGAGGAATACACTTTTGAAAAGTTTGCCGAAATTTGGACAGGCGTTTTAATTCTTCTTGAACCTAACGAATACTTTGAGCAGAAAGATGAGAGAACCAGCGTGTATGCTCGGTTTTGGAACTTGGTTCAACCTCATAAAAGCATTTTGCTTCAAGCCTTAATTGGAGCATTGGTTTATACTATTTTAGGACTTTCTACTTCTATTTATATTGAAAAAATAACTGATTATGTTTTGATTGATGGCAACCGAAGATTGCTCAATTTGCTTTCAGTGGGAATGATTGTCATTCTTATTTTTCAGATTTTCATTTCTGCAATGAAATCCGTTTTGGTGCTTCAAACAGGGCAAAAAATGGATAAATATCTTATTTTAGGCTATTACAAGCATCTTCTAAAACTTCCCCAACGATTTTTTGACACAATGAAAGTGGGCGAAATCACTTCTCGTATCAACGATGCCGTGAAAATTCGTGCCTTTATCAATGATGTTTCTATCAATATTTTTGTCAATATTTTCATTGTCATTTTTTCCTTTGCCTTGATGTTTTCCTATTATTGGAAATTGGCGTTGATTGTGGCACTTGTCATTCCGTTTTATTTGGCTATTTATTGGGTAACCAATAAATTAAATAAAAAAGTAGAAAGAAAACTAATGGAAGAAAGTGCCGATTTAGAATCTCACTTGGTGGAATCTCTTAATTCCGTGAGAACCATCAAGCAATTCGGGATAGAAACTTTTGCCAACAATAAAACGGACAATACATTTACAAAACTGCTGAAAACCATTTACAAATCGGTATTAAATAGTCTTTTTGCTGGAAATTCATCAGAATTTTTATCACGGATTTTTACCATTGTTTTGCTTTGGGCAGGGGCAGGATATGTGATTGATAGAGAAATCACCCCAGGAGAGTTGTTGTCATTTTATGCTTTGATTGGCTATTTTACAAGCCCTATTTCTGAATTGATCGGAATGAATAAAACCATTCAAAACGCTTTAATTGCTTCGGATAGGCTTTTTGAAATTATGGATTTGGAAAGAGAAGAAACTACTGAAAAATTGGATTTAACCCCTGAAAATATCGGCAATATTCAATTCAAAAATGTAAGTTTTAGTTATGGCAGTAGGGTAGATGTTTTTGAAGATTTTTCTTGCGAAATAGAGAAAGGAAAAACCACAGCAATCGTGGGGGAAAGCGGTAGTGGAAAAACGACTTTGGCTTCGCTTTTGCAAAATTTATATCCGCTCAAAGGTGGGAAAATCCTCATAGGCGACTATGATGTGCAGTATATTTCCAACTATTCCCTGCGGAATATGGTTTCGGTTGTTCCCCAGCAGATAGACCTTTTTTCGGGTAATGTAATTGAAAATATTGCATTGGGCGAAGATGTGCCGAATATCCAGCGAATTATAGACATTACCAAAGCATTAGGAATTTTGGAATTTATTGAAAAATTGCCTAATGGCTTCCAAACCTATTTGGGAGAAAATGGTTCTCAACTTTCTGGCGGACAAAAACAACGCATTGCCATTGCAAGAGCATTGTATAAAAATCCCGAAATTTTAATTTTAGATGAAGCCACATCTTCATTGGATACGGCTTCCGAGCAGACCATTCAAAAAACGCTCAACGAATTTAAGGCACAGGGCAAAACGATGATTGTCATCGCCCACCGATTAAGCACCATTGCTCACGCCGACAATATTTTAGTAATGAAAGAGGGCAAAGTGATAGAGCAAGGCACACACCGAGAACTTTTAGCCCAAAATAGCGTGTATAAAGCAATGTGGGAGAAGCAGAGTATAGCGTTGGGGTAATTTTAATAAAAAAGCAATGAAAAAATATATTGTTTTCGGTATTTTATGTTTTCCTTTTATTTGTTTTTCTCAAAAGAAATGGACACTCCAAGAAGCCATTGACTATGCCACGAAAAATAATTTGCAGGTTATTGATAAAGAGATTTCACTCAAAATAGAGGAAAATAATTTACAAATAACAAAAAACGAACAATTGCCTTCCGTTGCTGGAAATATGAGCAACCAATTACGATTTGGGCAGACGCAAGGTTTTCAAGGAGGAATTGGGCGAAATGACAATTTCAACAATGACCTTAATGTATCTGCCAATATCTTGCTTTACAATGGTGGAAGACTGAAAAAACAAGCCCTTAAAAAAGGCTACGATGTAGAAGTAGCCCAGCATAATGTAGCACTTTTGAAAGAAAATATTGCTTTGCAAATCATTCAGCAATATTTATCGGTTCTTTTGCAAAAAGAAATTGTAAAAATTTATGAAAGTTCGGTGGAAAATGCCCAAAAAGGCTATCAAAGAGCCAAAATTACCACCGAAATAGGGACAACCGCCCAAACAACTTTGGCAGAAGCCCAATCGGCTCTTGCCAAAGAAAATCAAAATCTCAATCAGTCCAAAATAGAAGTTCAAAAAGCTTTATTCACGCTTTCACAAACTTTACAACTTAATGATTATCATAGTTTTGATATAGAGGATTGGGAGTTAAGTGAGGAACTTCCTACTAATCTTCATTCATTAGAAAATGTATTGACACAAATACAAGAAAAACATCCGTTAATTTTGTTGGCACAGAGTCAAATTAAATCGGCAGAAGCCCAAACCGAAGTGGTAAAAACCGCATTTTTACCGAGTGTTAGTTTGAGTGCTGGGCTGGGAAGTTTTTATTATAATTCATTGGTCACGGATATTACAGGGGTGGATAATTTGGGAAATATCATCAGAGAAAAAGCCTTGTTTGACCAATATAAAACAAATTTTTATCAACAAATAGGAATTTCTGTAAATATTCCTATTTTCAATAAAGGGAATACCAAATTGCAGGTAGAACAAGCCAAAATAAGCGAAGTAATGGCTAAAAATCAATTAAAAATACAGGAACAACAATTATTGCAACAAATCCAAAAAGTGTTTTTTGATATGGAAAGCCATTATCAGACTTATCTTTCCGCCCAAGAAACCGAAAAAAGCACTCAATTAGCGTTGGGTTTTGCTCAAAAAAGTTATGAGGCAGGAAGAACAAGTATCTATGATTTACATATCGCAAGGAATAATTATGTAAGTGCAAAAAGTTCAACCATACAAGCCAAGTATAATTATATTTTTAGTCAAAAAATTTTAGATTTTTATACAAAATCAAAAAGAGGGAGAAAATCTCCCTCTTTTTAACACAAATAAAAACACTTTACAAGATGTTCTATCATAAGCGAAATAGGTATTTAATTGGGTATTAAAATATAAATCTCCTTTCTTTGCAGTGTTAGGTTCTGTATCCACAAACTTCATTGTAATATAAGTTTCCCATTTATTTCTATTATAGTAAATTAATTTTCCGTTTGGGTCTGAATCGTGAAGCCCTTTACTTGCATTCGGAATATTAGTAGAATTAAGTTCTTGGGCATTATGCTTAAATGCCCTGCTTTTGTATCGTTAAAATCTTTGCGAAGATAAGGATGTTTTTCTCAATATTTAAATTTTTTCAACAAGCATTTTTGTTTTAAGATAAAAATAGAGGTTAGTGTCTCCTTACTATGCCTCTTTTGCATATGTGAAATGTGTTTTTTTTGTATCCCCCTTTTAATAGTTGGTTTTTATTTTAAAACTCATCGGGTAGAAAATTAGGATTTTACTTTTGTAATTAATTATTTAAGAAAGGATTCTTTAGAAAATGAATATTTTTTCTATTTTCACAAAGAATGATTCATTATCTTTTAAAGAAATTTAATGTAAATAGAATTTAGAATTACCGTGACCAAAGCCCTAAATTTACCAAAAATAAAAAAGCAACTACTTGATTTATAAGTAGTTGCTAAAATTCAGTGTAGACCCACAGGGATTCGAACCCCGACAAGCGGCACCAAAAACCGATGTGCTACCGTTACACCATGGGTCTATTTTTGGTTTAATTGGACGGCAAATATAGATATTATTTTTTTAATTCCAAAATTTAAGTCTAAAAAAATTATATTTTATAGTCTTGATAAAATTTCACTAATTTTACACGCTTTTTTAAAACTTATTTCATGGAAAAATTGTTAGATTATAATCCTGTTTTTCTAGCTTTTCTAGCAACGCTATTCACTTGGTTTGTTACAGCCTTAGGTGCTGCTATGGTTTTTTTCTTTAGAGAAATAAATCAAAAATTTTTAAACTGCATGTTAGGTTTTGCCGCTGGAGTTATGATTGCAGCCAGCTTTTGGTCTTTGCTAAATCCTGCAATTGAAATGGCTGAAGCTAGTGGTGATATTCCCTATATTCCTGCTGTGGTTGGTTTTTTAGCGGGTGGAGGTTTTTTACTATTAATTGATAAAATTTTACCTCACTTGCACATGAGCCGAGGCAAAGAAGATGCAGAGGGTTTATCTACCAATTGGCGGCGAAGCATTCTTTTAGTTTTAGCCATTACGCTACACAACATCCCTGAAGGATTAGCTGTGGGCGTAGCTTTTGGCGTTTTAGCTGAAGAGCCAAGCATTGGTGCATTAATGGGGGCTACCGCACTAGCTGTGGGGATTGGTTTACAAAACTTCCCAGAGGGGGCTGCCGTTTCAGTTCCTTTGAGAAGAGAAGGCTTCTCTCGCTTAAAAGCCTTTCATTATGGTCAAATTTCTGGCGTTGTAGAACCTGTTTTTGGTGTTTTAGGGGCCTTGCTGGTTTTATGGGTCACTCCTATTTTACCCTACGCTTTGTCATTCGCAGCAGGTGCCATGATTTTTGTAACCATAGAAGAATTGATTCCCGAATCTCAACGCGGAAACGAGACGGACTACTCTACCATTGGTGCCATGTTTGGTTTTGCTATTATGATGTTACTCGATGTAGCTTTAGGCTAATTTTTCTAAGCCTTAAAAAATTTTCTAAGGCTTAAAAAAATTAGTTTATCATGAAAAAAGTTAAATTTTCTTTTTATTCCCACTCAATTGTTGCGGGCGGTTTTGAAGAAATATCATAAGCTACACGATTGATTCCTTTTACCTCATTGATTATTCGGCTAGAAACATTTTCTAATAACTCATAAGGAAGTTTAGACCAAGTTGCTGACATGAAGTCTACAGTATCAGCACTTCTCACCACGGCAGTGTATTCGTAAGTTCGCTCATCCCCCATGACTCCCACTGACTTCACTGGTAAAAGAACAACAAAAGCTTGATTTACCTTATCATACCAATCTGCGTTTCGCAATTCTTCTATAAAAATATGGTCAGCTTTTTGCAATATCTTGACTTTATCTGGTGTTACTTCACCCAAAATCCTGATTCCCAATCCTGGGCCAGGGAATGGATGCCGATAAACTAGTTCATGCGGGATTCCTAGTTCCAAGCCTACTTTTCGCACCTCATCTTTAAATAATTCTCGCAACGGTTCTAGCAGTTTCAAATTCATTTCCTTAGGCAGACCGCCTACGTTGTGATGTGATTTAATGACAGCCGAAGGGCCTTTAATCGACTGAGATTCTATCACATCTGGGTAAATGGTTCCTTGCGCTAAAAAAGCTGCGCCTTCGATTTTAGATGATTCTTCATCAAATACAGCTATAAACTCGTGTCCAATAATTTTTCTTTTTTCTTCTGGATCTGAAATGCCTTCTAATTTCTTAAAAAATCTTTCTTTGGCATCAATTTTTATGATATTAATATCAAAATATTCACCATAGCTTTGCATCACCATTTCAGCTTCTTTCCACCTCAGCAAGCCAGTGTCTACAAAAATGCATGTGAGCTGATCTCCAATTGCACGGTGAATTAAAACAGCTGCTACAGAGGAGTCTACACCGCCCGATAAGCCTAAAATTACTTTTTTATCACCTACTTTATCTCGGATTTTTTGAATTTCTTCATCAAGAAAATTAGTTAACTTCCAATTTTTTGAAGCTTCGCAAACTTTAAAAACGAAATTTTCTAAAATCTTACTTCCTTCTTCACTATGAGAAACTTCTGGGTGAAATTGCAGGGCATAGATTTTTTTCTCTTCATCAAAAAATGAAGCGATTTCGGCTGAACTTTTCCCACCAATCTCAAAACCATAAGGCACCTGCACAACTTCATCAAAATGGCTCATCCATACGATAGATTCCTCACTTATATTTTCAAAAATTTTACAAGGCTTTAAAATTTTGAATTTAGATTTCCCGTATTCTCCTTTGACTCCTTTTTCTACTTTCCCACCCAAAAGATGAGCCGTCAGCTGCATTCCATAGCAAATCCCCAAAATGGGAATGTTTAAATTAAAAATATCTGGGTCTATACTAATTGCGTTTTCTGCAAAAACGGAAGAAGGCCCCCCACTCAAGATAATGCCTATTGGTTGATAGGATTTTAGCTCATCTATGCTAATGTTGCAAGGGACAACTTCTGTGTAAACGCCCATATCTCTGACTCGGCGAGCAATGAGCTGATTGTACTGCGAACCAAAATCTAACACAAGAATACTATTTTTCATCTTCATTTTTTTTAAAAAAACTATCTACAAACTCTGCTTTATTAAACACTTGCAAATCTTCTACTTTTTCTCCTACGCCTATGTATTTGACGGGGATATTAAATTGATCTGAAATTCCAATGACTACCCCCCCCTTCGCTGTTCCATCTAATTTTGTAATAGCTAGTGAGTCTACTTCTGTTGCTTGTGTAAATTGTTTTGCTTGCTCAAAGGCATTCTGCCCAGTGGAGCCATCTAAAACCAAAAGAACCTCGTGAGGCGCATCTGGAATAACTTTTTGCATAACTCTTTTAATTTTAGAAAGTTCATTCATCAAATTAATTTTATTGTGCAATCGCCCTGCGGTGTCTAACAAAACAACATTTGCCCCTTGTGCTTTGGCTGATTGTACTGTGTCAAATGCTACTGATGCTGGGTCTGATCCCATGGCTTGTTTAATGATCGGGACCTCTACTCTATCTGCCCAGATTTGTATTTGATCTACTGCCGCTGCACGGAAAGTGTCCCCTGCGCCTATCACAACTTTTTTTCCTAAATTTTTAAATTGATTGGCTAGTTTACCAATCGTCGTTGTTTTCCCTACGCCATTCACGCCTACAACCATGATGACATGTGGGTTCCCATCAGGATGTGTTGGAAGATTTAAGTTTTCAAAATCTTCTGTTTTATTCTCTGAGAGGAGAGCCATGATTTCTTCTCTCAAAATTTTATCTAACTCTGCACTATTTACATATTTGTCTCGAGCCACTCTTTCTTCAATTCTTTCAATAATTTTGATGGTCGTATTTACTCCCACATCAGAAGTAATGAGAATCTCTTCTAAATTATCTAAAACTTCTTCATCAACCTTAGATTTTCCGACTACAGCACGGCTCATTTTATCAAAAAATGATGTTTTTGATTTCTCTAAGCCTTTATTTAATGTTTCTTTTTTTTCGGTGCTGAAAACTTTTTTAAACCAACTCATTTTATCTAAATTATCTAAATTGCTAAGTAGAAAGTATAAAAATAAAAAGTCGTTGCAAATTATGCAACGACTTTTTTAAATATGTCTTTCAAAATCATTTTTTTAAGAAACTATCTACATCATCAGCGCCTAAAACCTTCTCTTCAAATACATAAGCGCCAGACTTTGGCGATTTTACCATTTTGATTACTTTGGTTAATTTTTTTGACCCTGTTTGTAAAGTCGCAACTGTTTTCTTTGCCATAACTAAATTTATTTAATTTCTTTATGCACCGTATATTTCTTCAAGATAGGATTAAATTTCTTCAATTCTAATCTATCTGGTGTATTTTTTTTATTCTTTGTTGTAATATATCTTGATATTCCTTTTGCTCCACTGTCTTTGTGTTCAGTGCATTCTAATATTACCTGTACTCTATTGCCTTTTTTCGCCATAACTTTAAATATTATTTAATAAGCCCTTCTTTTTTTGAACGCTCTAAAGCTTCTTCTATTCCGATTTTATTAATCGTTTTCAAACCTTGAGCACAAACATTTAACGTTACCCACTTATCTTCTGAAGGTACATAAAATCTCTTTTTCATTAAGTTGATATGAAACCTTCTTTTGGTTTTATTATTCGCATGAGATACATGGTTTCCCACCATCGCTTTCTTTCCTGTAATTTGACAAACTCGTGACATATTCTTTTTCGTTTAAAACGGAGTGCAAATTAACGATAAATATTTGAGTTACACAAATACTTTTTTAATTATTTATTTTTCTATTCCACTTAACTTCCTCTCTTTGTTCAAAAGTCAATAAGCCATTTCTGGCTTTTTATTTCGATTTACCATGATTTAATCTTTTCCCTATTAAATATAAAAGGTCATAACCCAATAAAATACCTAAAAACAACAAGACTACCCGGGCTATAGCATCGCCAAAGGTACTATAATATGTATTATTTTCGTTTAATTTAACTTTTCCAGCTAAAGCCCCTGCTGAATCGTAATCTAGCTGGTGGGCGATATCGCCTCGCTGATTGATAATGGCGGAAACGCCGCTGTTTGCCGCACGCACCACGTATCTTCTATTTTCTATCGCGCGCAGTTTGGCATACGCTAGCAACTGGCGATGCCCTTGGCTATTGCCCCACCAAGAATCATTGGTAGATACGCTGATTAAATTCGCTCCTTCTTTCACAAATTTCGAAACAAATTCTCCAAAAATTGATTCATAGCAAACCAGCGGAGCAATTTTTGCTTTGTTCTTAGAATTCTCAAAAACTTCAGGCGAATTTTGCGTCGTCAGAGAATAAACTCCTCCTCCAAAATTTAACATCACATTACCCAGCAAAGGTTTTAAAAAAGCTGAATACGGAAAAAGCTCTACGCCCACCACCAATTTTGACTTTTTATAAACGGGGTATTCATTCGCTCCATTTTCTATCTGCAAAACAGCATTGCTCGGGTTAGCCCAAGCATCATTCCTTAACGGAATGCTTCGCTCATTGGGTTGATTTTTCTGATGGTGAAATTTAGTCATATCAACTCCAGCCAAAATAACTTTTTGTGGATTTTGACTCAAAAACACCTCAAACATCTGTACACCTAAATTTTGAGCAATGGCATCGTAATCTATACTCCCCTTGCCTGGGAAAGATGTCTCTGGCGTGATGAGGATGCTTGCAGGTTTCAAATCTTCTTTTTCCATCAGCGAAATCATCTGCCCTACTATTTCAGCTTCAGGCAAATTGTATTTCTCTGTGTACGGATTAAGTTTTGGCTGAATCAAGCCTACATATTCCTCCGCTCCTTTTTCTTTGTAATTTTGATAAATTAATAAAGAAATCAATAACGGGAAAGCTATTGCCAAAAATGAAACTAAACCAAAAACAAGAGATCGTCTCCTCTGGTGATTGAGAAAAAAATGAAGGCTTAGAAAAATTAAAATATTAACACATAAAACCCAAAACGTCCCACCAAAACTCCCCGTATACTCATACCATTGAATCCACTGATGGTATGTCGCAAAACCATTACCTAAATTCAACCATGGCCAAGCAAAATCCCAATTGAGGTGCATTTTTTCTAACCCAAACCATGCACAAATGAAAAATAAATAACCATAAAAGTTCCCGTGCCTTTGCCTAATTTTATGATAATACAAAAACGCCAAACTCATCAATAGCGTGTTCACAACACTGGCAAACCCAAAGGCAAACCAAGCCTGCCCTAGTTCTGCCTGGGTTGGGTTTTCTTGTGGATGTGCTTTACTTAGCCAGAAATAAGTGAAAAAATTCCAAATGAAAAAAGCGATAAATGAAAGTGTGAAAATTTTCCAAGCCTTATTTTTTATTTCTTTGATGATGCTAAATTGGTCTTCAATCAAAAGCAATGGCACAAAAGAAAAAAAAAGAAAAATCGGAAACCCGTACGTAGGCCACGACACGACAAACAATAAACCTGAAATCAGACTCAGTAGATAGGCTCTATACATTTTTTTTAAGGCTTAAAAAATTTTTGATAAAATTAATGAATTACTTAGATCCAAAGCAATTTTTATAGAATTTTAAGAGGCTTCTCTAATTTCATGAGTTTACATTAAGCTTTATATTCAAAAAAATTATACGTTTTATTTATTCAATTCCACTATATTCGTAAGCTATGAAATTTCGTCAACATATCCCAAACTCCATCACTCTAGGAAATTTAATTTTCGGGTGCTTAGCCATTTATTTTTTATTGGTTTATCAGCAACCTCAGCAAGCTTTTTGGTTCATTTATTTAGCTTTAATCGGCGATTTTTTAGATGGATGGATTGCTCGGAAATTAGGCGTTTCTTCTTCACTTGGCAAGGATTTAGACAGCTTGGCGGATGGCGTCACTTTTGGTGTATTCCCTTCTTTTTTAATTTTGCACTGCTTCACAAAATTCTCTGATTTTGAAGGCTTTAAATTTATAAGTTTAGCCATTGCAGCGGCAAGTATTTATCGTTTAGCGAATTTCAACCAAGCTGGCACACCCAAAGATTATTTTCTTGGCTTAGCCACACCTGCCAATACATTTTTCGCTATCGGGATTTTCTATTGGTGCAGCTCCGCATCGTTTAGCCCATTGGTTAACGGAATTATTTTAATCATCTATAGTTCACTTTCTTGGTTCTTACTAAACGCCAAAATCCCTTTATTTTCATTTAAAAATTTAAAGAAACCTTTTTTTTACAATGTTCATATTTTGATTTTCTTTTTTCTAAGCCTTATTATTTTTCTTTTTTTACGAGAATTAGCCATAGCTCCTATCATTATTATTTATATTTTGTTATCTTTAACTTTAAAAAAATATTTTATCTATGCGAAAACTAAACCTGAATAAACCTCTTTGCTTTTTTGATTTAGAAACAACGGGAGTCAATGTAAGTAAAGATAAAATTGTAGAAATTTCAATTCTAAAAGTTTTCCCTTCAGGTAATCAAGAAAGTTACACCTGGCTGGTCAATCCAAGGATTCCTATCCCAGCAGAAACCACCGCCATTCATGGCATCTCAGATGAAGATGTGGCAGATCAGCCTGACTTTAAAACCTTGGCTCCACGCATAGTCGAACTACTGAAAGACAGTGACATTGCAGGATTTAACAGTAATCGCTTTGATATTCCACTGCTGGCGGAGGAACTTTTACGCGCCGAGCAAGATTTGGATTTGAAGAAATGCCGACCAGTCGATGTGCAAGTGATTTTTCATAAGATGGAACCTCGCACGCTCTCTGCGGCTTATTCTTTCTATTGCCATAAAGAATTAGAGAACGCCCACTCTGCCGAGGCAGATACTAGAGCAACCTATGAAATCCTAAAAGCTCAAATCGAAAAATATGAAGGCTTAGAAAATGATTTAAAATTTCTAAGTGATTTTTCTCAACATTACAAAATGGCTGATTTTGCAGGATTCATTGGTTATGATAAAGATGGTGATGAAATTTTTAATTTTGGGAAATATAAAAATAAAAAAGTGAAAAAAGTTTTTCAAGAAGATAGAGGTTATTTCAGCTGGATTCAAAATGCTGATTTCCCTTTATATACCAAAAAAGTCTTTACAGGAATTCAACTTCAACAACTCAGCAATTCATGATTTTAAATATAAAAAATGAAACCTCTAGGCTCAAAGCTGTAGTCTTGGGAAATCCGTATAGTATGGGGCAAAAACCTGAGCTGAAAGAAACTTTTGATGCGAAGTCTTTTTATAGCGTTTTAAATGATGACTACCCTACACAACAGGCTGTGATAGAGGAAATGAAAGTCTTTGAAAATGTACTAAAAAAACATGGCGTGCAAGTTTTCAGACCCTATGAAATCGAAAATTACAATCAAATTTATGCACGAGATATTGCTTTTGTGATTGACGAAAAACTCATCATTGCTAATCTCATTGAAGATAGAAAAAAAGAATTAGAGGCATTTGAACAAATTTTCAACTCCGTGAGTGAGAATAAAATCATTCGAGTAGCTGAAGATGAACACATTGAGGGTGGAGATGTAATTTTGTGGAATGAATTCATGTTTGTCGGAACATACAAAAAACCTGATTATCCTCATTACAAAACGGCTCGTACTAATGCTAAGGCCATTCAGATGTTAAAAACAAAATTTCCCGATAAATGGGTGATTGACATGGAATTGCATAAAAACGACAGCGACCCATATGCTGGTGTTTTGCACTTAGATTGTTGCTTCCAGCCAGTAGGCAAAGACAAAGCAATCATTTACAAAGATGCATTTATCAACCCTCGAAACTATGAAACACTCATCGACCTTTTTGGGAGAAAAAACATATTTGAAATCACAAAAGACGAGTTCTTTTACATGACTCCCAATATTTTTTCCATTGCTCCAGATGTGGTCGTTTCAGAGGAAAACTTCACACGACTCAATCGTCATATGCGAGATGAATGGGGAATTCAAGTAGAGGAAATTCCGTATCAGAATATTTCTAAAATGGGTGGACTTTTACGCTGTTCTACAATGCCTTTAATTAGAGAATGATTTTTTTTAAGCCTTAAAAAAATTATTATAAAAAAGAGGATTAACTAATGTTTAATCCTCTTTTTTATGTTTAAAATAAAAATATATTTACGGAAAGACTCCTCTTTCTTTATAAACTCTTTCTATTCTTTCCAGAGCAACAATATAAGCAGCTGTTCGGTAATCTGTTTCATATTTTTTTGCTGTTTTCTCTACTTTATCATAAGCTGTTAAAATTTTATCTTCCAATTGACTTAGGACTTCATCAATTTTCCATATTTCAGCTCTTTTATTTTGCAACCATTCAAAATATGAACCAATTACTCCTCCACTATTGCAGAGAATATCAGGAATGATAGTGATACCTTTCTCCAGCAAAATTTCTTCAGCTGCACTATCAGTCGGGCCATTAGCTCCTTCTGCTATTAGCTGAGCTTTGATGTGTTGTGCATTATCTACCGTGATTTGATTCCCTAGTGCGGCGGGGATAACGATATCGCAATCTAAACCAAAAAAATCTTCATCTTTGATTTTTTCAGCTTGAGAATAGGCATTTATACTATTTTGATTTTCTTTGCTATGTGCAGCTAAACTTTCTGGGTCGATTCCATCAGTATTAAAAATCGTGCCGCTGTGGTCTTGCACAGCAATCAATTTTGCACCAGTTTCGTGCATGAAATGTGCTGCCCAATAGCCTACATTTCCAAAGCCTTGCACTATATATTTTTTACCTTTTAAGTCTACACCATTACTCTCAGCCCATTTTTTGATGCTCGTTACGACTCCAAATCCAGTGGCTCTGTCTCTCCCCTCTAATCCACCAGAGGAAACAGGTTTCCCAGTCACTACATGAAGGTTTTTAAAACGTATTGCTGGTGCTTTACTACTTGCATACGTATCTGCAATCCAGGCCATAATTTGTGCATTGGTATTCACATCTGGTGCAGGAATATCATAATCTGGGCCAATATTTTCACCCAACGCATAGGTGAATCTTCTTGTAATTCTCTCTAATTCAGAATCAGAATATTCTTTAGGGTCAATTTGAATCCCTCCTTTCCCGCCCCCGTAGGGTAAACCAGCCAAAGCTGTTTTCCATGTCATCCAAGTAGCTAAAGCTTTTGCTGCATCTATATCTACCGTTGGGTGGTAGCGGAGACCTCCTTTATAGGGCCCTAGTGCATTGTTGTGCTGCACACGGTAACCAGTAAAAACCTTTACACTTCCATCATCCATTTTCACTGGGAAATGAACGATAATTTCATTTTGTGTGGTGGCTAGAATTTCTCTAACGCCAGGATCTAAATTCATTTTATCCGCAGCTTTATTAAACTCGTGCATCACATTCTCATACATTCCTGTACGTGTTTTTTCTGTAGCTCGACTCATTGTAACTATTTTCTTTTCTTCAAGTAAATATACAATTATTCTTTATTATATAAAAACAAAATGATTTATTTTCTTACGAAATATGAAATCAAAAAGTTATTTTTTTTATCAATCTACATGCTCTATTTTTTACGAAGTTTATTTTAAAAAATAACTCATTACATAGGAGTATCTTCTAATACATACCCTTTATTCTTTATAGTTGAGATTATAAGTCCTTTATCAGATATTTTTTTTCTTAAAGAGCTTATAACATTCCTTAAAGATTCTTCCATAGAAGTATCTCCCCAAACTTTTTCTAAAATATCATATAAATCTATTCCTTGTGAAAGATAAGTTGCTAAATATTGTAATACAAGAGTCTCTTTCTCTGATAAATTATCTCTTCTATCCCCTTGTATAATACATCTTTTATCTGTATTGAATATACAATGATTAAATTTGAATATTTCTTGAATAGTCTTTTTGTTGTCCAAAGCTAAAATATGAGCTTCTATTTCTTCTATAGAAACAGGCTTTTTTAGGAAAAAATTACAACCTATTTCAAACCCTTCTACGACATCTTTTGGAGATTTGCTTTCTCCACTCATAAAAATAATAGGAGTATTTTTATCTATGATTCTGATATTCCTAGCTACATCTTTTCCGTCTATTTCTTCATCTAAATTGATATCTAGAAAAATAATATCAGGAAGACTAGTTTTGTATAACTCTAATGCGCCACTTCCTGTATTTGTAGTGAAAACTTCATATTCTTCTTGTTCAAAATGCCATTTCAAAACATAAGAAAAATCTTCATTATTTTCTGCAATAAGTATTTTTTTCATCATATAAATTAGTTTAATATGGGTGTTTGTATAGTAAAGACAGAGCCTTTATTATAAACACTATTTACTGATACCTTTCCTTTATGTATTTTGCAAACCCACTTTACATAACTTAGTCCGAGTCCAAATCCGTAGCCTTTTTGCTGGACTCTGAAAAATTTATCAAAAATTAATTCTATATTTTCAGGCTTAATGCCTATTCCATTATCTTCTATAATTATATTAAGTTGTTCAGAATCATTGAATACCTTAATATTTATTTCAATATTTTCTTTAGAATATTTTATGGCATTTTCTACCACATTTTTTATAGCATTAGGAAAATGTACAGGATCTAATAAGAATTCTTCTTGAGCTAAATCAAAAGAAACATTAAATTTTATAGGTTTATTACTATATGTTAGTGATAAATTTGAGACAATATCATTTACTATATTTTTTATGTTGCTAAGTTTTAACTGTGCAGAATATTCTAAATCATCGGAGTAAGTTTTTTCAAGAATAGACTCTATGGATAGATTAATGGCTTGTAAATTGTTTTTAATTTTTAAAATAGCTTCATTTCTCCTTTCTTCAGAATTAGAAAAATATGGATTTAGTAGAATTTCAGTTAGAGAAAGGGCTCCTTGTAGAGGATGTTTTAGTTCATGGGTCATACTATCCACAAAGTCTTGACGGATTTTTTCTATTTTTTTCTGTCTAATGATGATTTTCAACTGATAGACAAAAGAAATAGCAACAATAATGAAGATAATAAAGGAAACTACCAAATACCATATCATTTTCCCAAATATAACTTTATGAGTATCCTTAAAAGAAGCTTGAACTTCTCTATTTATATCAAACTCTATTCGAGAGGAGTGATGGTCAAAATTTTGAGATTTGAAATTTTTACTTTGCTCAAGGATATTCTTTTTTTCAACAGGATATACAGTAAGTCCAAAAGGAATATCAAGTTCTGATTTCATAAGATTTTTTCTTAAAAAGTTTTCTAAAGAAGTAAGATCTAAATCATACTTCTCATCTGCAATAGTCATTCCTATTACCTTATTCATTGCATCATCAATTGTAAGTTTTCCAGTATAGTCATATTTGTAGTCTTTTTCCTCTCTAATATTTTTCTCGTTTTTTAAACTTTTGATTTGAAATTTTAAATCCTTAGTATAGTTCTCGTGTAATACCCGATCTCTATACTCTTCCATGGATAAAGAAAAAGCATCATTAATATTTCTTTCTATAATCGTAGACATATTATTATAAATAGAAAACAGCGATATTATTTGTAAAAATAAAATGGAGGCTATTCCTCCTACTGTAACCCACTTAAAAAATAAAGTTTTTTGATATATTTTTTTATTATCCAACACTATGATAATTTATGTAAAAATATAGAAAAAAATTATATGTGACATAAAATCATAAAAATGTTATTATATGAAAATTACACAAGTATAGTATATAATGTTTTTACATGTTCGTATTATGTTGAGATTATATGAAAAAGAAGAAAGCAGTATTAGATTTGCAATGTCAAAAACGAACAAATAAAAAATGAAAGAACTAACACAACAAGAATTATTAGAAATTTATGGAGGTGATGGAGGTAAAAATCGAGGAATAAAAGTAGGGGATATAATTATTAAGAGAAATAGCTTCACCAGGTCAATAAACAAAAAAGGAATAATAAATTAAATAAGTAAAAAAATGGAATTAAAACAATTAACAAAAGAAAAAAAGAGTGTTATGAGAAATTTAACAAAAGAGGAACTTATAAAAGTTCAAGGAGGAGATTCAGGAATGTCTATCTCCGTAAAAGATGATGGAGACGGGGAAGGCTGTATCACAGATCCATTTAAAATTATATTTAAAAGATAAATAAAGTTTAACCAATTAAAATTTTTGAAAAATGAAATTAGAAAAATTAAATTTGACAGAGCTTGATGCTCAAGAAGTAAGAAGTGTAGAGGGTGGATTTGTACCTCTAGTAATATTTGGTATCTCTATTTCAGCTAAAGCTGTTGCAGCAGCAGGTGTGGCGGCTTTTGGTGCAGGAGTAGGATTAGGAGCAGCAGCATATTTAGCTGATTAATAAAAAATTAATAATTAGAAAATGGAAAATATTAAAACATTATCTTATCAAGAAATGCAAGAAATAGAAGGAGGAATAGCACCTTTTATAATTGCAGGAGCATATATAGCAGGATCTTTTGTAGCAAGACTTACTGTTGGTGCAGTATCTGCTCATATAGTGTATGAGTTATCACATTAATTTTTAATCTTAACTTCAAATATCTACTAAGAGTAGATGTTGAAGTTATAATTATATACATATTATTTATAATGGAAAAGAAACAGCTTTTGAAAGTATGTGTATACACTTTCTACATAGGAGTTTTGTTAGGAGCATTTATATATCTTTATGCTATTAAAGATTAATATATAACAATTGGAACTCTATCTTTAAAAAAAAGAAAACCAAAATATTAATTAGTATGAGTTTGAAAAATGAAATTAGAGAAATGAAATTTAGTAGAGCTTAATGCTCAAGAAGTAAAAAGTGTAGAGGGGGGATTAGTTCCTATAGCAATTGGAGCTATTATTAAGGGAATTGGCATTGGGTTCGGAGCGGCTGCAGCCGTTTATGGAGCAATAGCATTAGGAAAAGAGATAGCATCGGAATAGGATGAAAAAAATTAAAATATCAGATTTATATAGAGGTATTAAAAAAGGCTTTTTATTTACATTACTGATATATATTATTATGATGATAATAAAAAAAATAAGTTGATTATTTAAAAATGAAAAATTTAACAGAGAAAGAACATATAGAAGTTCAAGGAGGAGTAATTCCAGTTATATATGCAGGATATGCTATTGGTGCAATGTTATGTAGTTCTACAGTAGCAATAGGAATGGCTATTAAACATAATTTAAAACCAATGTGGAAGTAGATATATATTAGGGGGAGTAAAAAAATAAAGATTATTAAGTAAATTAAAAGTAGAAGAACTAAAAAGTACTAATGGTGGATTTATTATTAGTCCAGTAAAGTATTTACAACCAATCTTGGATTATTTAACAAAAATTAAAATATCATAGTATAACAAAAAAAATCAAAAATGAAAGTAGCACATTTACAATTAGAAGAGTTAAGCTCTATGGAATTATTAGTGATAGAGGGAGGAAAGAAAAATCCTATTATCGATCATATTAGTAGGTTTTTCAAAGGATTTATGGACGGATTATTAAATTAAAATAATATTTTATGAATACATTAGATTTAACAATAGAAGAATTAATGACTATTGAAGGGGGATGTGATAAGTGTGAAGGAGTAGGAAAAAAAATAGGGAGATTTGTTAGAGAGGTAATAATTGATACAATAGAAGATTGGTTTAATTAATAATAAGAGACTTATATTTTAGTAAATATAAGTCTCAATTTATAGTAGCGATGAAAGAATTTATACGATTTATATTTACAGGAGAAGTATTACAACAAGACTCTAGTTTTTTAAGAAATATGTTGGAGGTCTTATTGGGATATGGTAAGGTAATGTTTATCTATTTGTTAATAGTTGCATTAGGTGTCTTAATATTTAATATAACATCTAGTACTAGTACAGCAATGGTTAGACATAACGATACGAATTTCTATTATAGAATACTTTTGATATGTATTATTGTTCCAATTATAGAAGAATTCGCATTTAGATTAATATTGAATGTTAATAAAATAAATATAATTGTAGGGGGATTATCGTTGATATTTTGTATAGGAACATTTATTAACTCTTATATAAATACCAATAAATATGTACTAATGGCAATAATCCTATGTATAGGAATTTATGTTATACTCAGTAATTATGAAAGTATAGTTTTTTTTATAGTAAGAAATAAATTTGTAATAATACATTTTTTAACAATATTGTTTTGCTTATTTCATTATAAAAACCATAATTTCAATAGTGATTTATTAGGAATATTACTACTTATGTTTATGACTTTATTGTTAGGGTATTATTTTACTTTTGTTAGATTAAAGTTTGGCTTTGCTTATAGTGTAATGATACACATTATTCATAACACCTTGATATCGTTACCTTTTATTATAAATAATATTATAAAAATGAGATAAAATGAAAAGAAAATATTATGTATATATTGTTTTATTGTTAATGGGAATAGTTTTTCATCAGCATATAATAAATTTTTTTGTAGGGTTTTATGATGGATTAAGAGAATAAGAATTATGAAACAATTAACAAAAAAGGAGTTAAGTATTATTACAGGGGGTGAAATTTCCCCAAAAAACGGGACCAATTGGTATGCCTTTAAAAATAATAAGTTTTTTTGGGGAAATACTAGAAAATATTGGGAATGACCCTTATGTAGGATAAAAAATTAAAAATATATTTAGAATCATGAATGTTGTAGAACATTCAAAAGTAGAATTAGAGCCTATTAGTGGAGGAAAAATGTCTCCTAAATCTTTTTGGATAGGAGTAGGAATGTCTGCTATAAGTCCTGTACTAGGAATAGTATATTATGCAAGTTCTTAAAAATTAAATTATTTATTATGCTAGTAGTAATTCTCCTTATAATAGGAGAAATAGCGAAGTCTGTAGGTCGCTGTCTAAATTATAAATAAAATATCAATAGTACCGAAATTTTTTCGGTACTATTAAGTATTAGGAATTTATTAAAATGATATGAAAATAAACTATAACATTATAAGAAAAACAAGACGCCAAAAGGATTTATCCCAACAATATATGGCGTATATTTTACAAATTTCTCAAGCACAGTATTCTAAATTAGAAACAGGAAAAGCTATCTGGGATGTAGATAAGTTAGGAGAGATATTAGATGTTTTAGATCTTAATTTTTTAGAAGTCGTAAAACTTTCTGAAAAACAAGAATTTTTGATGAGAAAAGTAGGTCACTAAATAGGAAATATTAGGGTTAATTATTCTTAAAAACTACTAAGAAGCATAAGTATATTTCTAAAATAAAGACTAATATGATCATAGTGTATTTATATATTATTTTTTATTCATAGAAAATATAACTGAAAAAATCCATGTATTATATCTTATCTAATAAAATTTTTAATAATATAAGGTAAAGAAAATAGAGTATTATGAAAACAATGAATAATAATAGAATATCCAAACCCAAATTTCATTCGTACGAAAGATAAATAATATGCAAAAAACAAAGCAGAAACAAGGGGTATAAAGCTTGTAACAGGGCTTTCTTTCACTTTGTAACTATCATAATGAAATAAACAAAAACATAAAGATAATAAATGAAAGAACAAAAGGTAATTATTTTCTACTATACGTATAATGGATTTTTGTTTCAAGCATAGAAAAAAACAACTAATAATAATAATTATAATATGTGTAATATATTTGTAATTATTCCAATTTATTAAATCCCTTATTATTGTAGAAGTAAATAAACTGAAAAAAGATAATCCTATAATTATGTTAATTGGATTATTATTTAAAGGAAGTCTAAATGCTATTTCTTCAAGAATAGGATAAATTAAACATACAATTAATATTCTTATATGTATATTTATATGATTTAATCTTCCAACTGCAGCGGATGGTGTTTTTGTTGTATCAATCTCAGAAAAATAAGCAAAAATAGCCAGAGATAGTATGTATATAGATAAAAAAATAAAATATCCTAAAATTACATTGCCTATATTTTTTACAAAACTATATTCTTGGAGTATTACTCGTCCACTAGTTAAAAAATTAAAGAATTCTTTCATCCTATTTAGTTTAATGAATAGTAAAAGGCTAAGAATCTTAGCCTTTTACTCTGAAGTTAAAAAAGCTTATCAATGATGTACTCCTGAATAAGTCTTCCCACAATTTTTCCTACTTTTCTACAAGTATCGCATCCTCCTTCAATGGCTATAAGCTCTTCATAATTTAATTCTGTTAATGTATTTGTATTCATAAATATTTAATTTAAAGTTTTAATCCATCATAAATACCTTTAAGGAACTCTTTTATATGGCTCAATAATCCTTTTCCACCTTCAATAGTTAATAATTCTTCAGAGGTAAGTTCTGTCAAATTCAATTTTTCTAATTTCATTTTTAAAAATTTGATTAATAATTCATTTAAACAAAATTTTTGTGTACACTTATTTTTTGTTGGGACAAAAATGGAAATAATATTTTATAAAATCCATTCCTATTAGAATATTTTATTCCAATAGGAATATTTCATTTATGTTGATGATTATCAGTAATATATTTTTTTATATATACTCGTTATATTGGCATTATATGACTTAGAGAAGGTGTATTCTAAATTTGCACAAGAAAAAAGAAGTAAAAGCATTATAAAATGATCAAAAATAAAATTTATTTAAGTGTATTGATATTTATAATAGGTATTTTTGTTGCTTTACCATTGATAAAAATTCCCGTATCTACATCAGCAAGAGGAGTGGTAAGATCTGCCCAAGAGAATGTTCCTATTACAGTAATGGTAGGAGGCAGAGTAATTAAAAGTAAATTAGAAAAAAATAATCAAAATATAAATAAAGGGGATACGCTCTTAGTAATTACAGCAGAGCAGTTAAATACCCAGAAAGAACTGCATCAAAACCAGAGCGCAGATTATCAAGCTCAATTATCAGATTTAGCAAAAATCTCTTCTGGAAACTTCACAGGCTTACAGACGGGACAATATCAGAGAGAAGTAAGTGCAATGCAAGAGAAAATTGCCCAAATACAGACAGAACTATCATTAGCAAAAAAAGAATTAGATAGAGCATCATTATTATATAATCAAGGGGTGCTTCCTCGTGCAGATTATGATAAAGTCTACTATAATTACAAAGGACTACAAAA
Source organism: Candidatus Ornithobacterium hominis (assembly GCF_951229915.1). Taxonomy (GTDB): domain Bacteria; phylum Bacteroidota; class Bacteroidia; order Flavobacteriales; family Weeksellaceae; genus Ornithobacterium; species Ornithobacterium hominis. The sequence goes on from NZ_OX579588.1 coordinate 1,395,537, forward strand.
CCAAGTTGCTAATATTAAGGAACAACAAATTGCCCAGTGGCAGGTTCAAAAGAGAGAAACAGAGAGGCAGTTAAGATCATTGGGGTCAGAGATACAAAGAATAAATCAAGAACAGAAAAACTATGTGATAATAGCTCATTCATCAGGAAGATTGATCAATTTCACAGGAATTCAAAAAGGAAGTTTCTTAACCCAAGGGCAAGTATTAGGAGAAATATCCCCAGAGCAAAATCTTACCATAGAATGCTCCGTATTGCCCAAAGATATAGGATTTATACATAAAGGGCAAGAAGTTAAATTTCAAGTTGATACTTATAACTATAATCAATGGGGGCTACTTACAGGAAAGGTTGTAGATATAGACCAAAATCTTACTATCAATTCTCAAACAGGAGAGGCTTTTTTTAGAGTTCGTTGTGTAATGGATAATAATTATTTGGAGTTAAAGAATGGTTATAAAGGTAATATAGGAAAAGGAATGACCTTAACAGGGCGTTTCCATCTTATAGATAGAACCCTATGGCAGCTTTTATTTGATAGAGTAGATGATTGGTTTAATCCTAATTTTAAATAAAAATGAAAAGAGGCACACTAATAAAACAGCATGATATAAAGGATTGTGGAGCAGCATGTTTGGCTTCTGTTGGGGCTTACTATGGGAATAAAATGCCTATTGCTAAAATTCGACAAATATGCCATACTGATACTCGTGGAACAAATGTTTTAGGAATGATTCAGGGCTTAGAAGCAATGGGCTTTAATGCCAAAGGAGTCAAGGGAGATATAGAAGCATTGTCAAATATTCCATTACCAGCCATTGCACATATTATTGTTAATGGTCAGTTACATCATTTTGTTGTGATTTATAAATTAAGTAAGGGGAAAGTTACAGTAATGGACCCTGCTTATGGTAAGTTAGAAGAATATTCAGAAGAAGATTTTACTAAAATATGGACAGGAGTATTGGTGATTTTAGAAAAAAATGAATATTTTGAACAAAAAGATGAGAGAACAAGTGTTTATGCTCGTTTCTGGAATTTAGTAAAACCTCACAAGAGTATCTTATTTCAAGCACTATTAGGAGCAGTTATTTATACTGTTTTAGGGCTTTCTACTTCTATTTATATTGAAAAAATCACAGATTATGTTCTTATAGATGGAAATAGGAGATTACTAAATCTTCTTTCCATAGGAATGATAATTATTCTATTATTCCAAATATTTATAAGTTCAATGAAATCCATATTGGTTCTGCAGACAGGGCAAAAAATGGACAAACATTTAATTTTGGGCTATTATAAGCATTTATTAAAGTTGCCTCAACGCTTCTTTGATACGATGAGAGTAGGAGAAATTATATCTCGTGTAAATGATGCTGTTAAGATTAGATCTTTTATAAACGATGTAGCAATCCAAATTTTTGTGAATGTATTCATTGTCTTTTTTTCTTTTGCTTTGATGTTCACTTATTATTGGAAGTTGGCATTAATTATTGCTTTGGTTATTCCGTTTTACCTTTTAGTTTATTGGATTACTAACAAATTGAATAAGAAAGTAGAACGCCAATTAATGGAAGAAGGAGCAGATTTGGAGGCTCATTTGGTGGAATCGCTAAACTCGGTAAGAACCATTAAGCAATTTGGAGTAGAGACATTTGCTAATAATAAAACCGATAATACATTTTCAAAACTATTAAAAACGATTTATAAATCGGTGTTAAATGCCTTATTTTCGGGCAATTCATCAGAGTTTTTATCAAGAATATTTACGATTGTTTTGCTTTGGGCAGGTGCAGGGTATGTGATTGATAGGGAAATCACCCCAGGGGAATTATTATCATTTTATGCTTTAATAGGCTATTTTACCAGTCCAGTGGCTCAACTTATAGGAATGAATAAAACAGTTCAGAATGCATTGATTGCCGCAGACCGATTATTTGAAATTATGGATTTGGAAAGGGAAGAAACAACAGATAAACTAGAATTGACAGCGGATGGTATAGGAAATATTCAGTTTAAAGATGTTCATTTTAGTTATGGCAGCAGAGTAGATGTATTTGAAGGTTTCAATTGTGAAATAGAAAAAGGAAAAACAACAGCTATTGTTGGTGAGAGTGGTTCAGGTAAAACAACATTAGCTTCACTCATACAGAACTTATACAGCCTTAAAAAAGGGAAAATAATGATAGGAAATTATGACATACAATATATTTCTAATCAATCATTAAGAACAATGGTTTCGGTGGTTCCTCAACAGATAGATTTATTTTCAGGAAATGTAATTGATAATATTGCATTGGGAGAGGATATTCCTAACATGCAGAGGATAATAGATATTACTAAAAAACTTGGAATTTTAGAATTTATTGAAAAACTGCCTAATGGTTTTCAGACATATTTAGGAGAAAATGGCTCTCAGCTTTCAGGAGGACAAAAACAGAGAATAGCTATAGCAAGAGCTTTATACAAAAACCCAGAAGTCTTGATTTTGGATGAGGCAACATCAGCATTAGATACAGAATCAGAACAGATTATACAAAGAACTTTAGACGAGTTTAAAGCACAAGGAAAAACAATGATTGTTATAGCTCATAGATTAAGCACAATAGCCCATTCTGATACTATATTGGTAATGAAAGAGGGAAAAGTAATAGAGCAAGGAAGTCATAAAGAACTATTAGCAAAAGATTCTGTATACAAAAGAATGTGGGAGAAACAAAGTGTATCGTTGAGTTAAATGAAAAACAGATTAAATCATATCATGAAAATAAAATATATCGTATTAATTGTAATCGTTGTAGCTGTTTCATTTATAGATTATTCTTATTATCAGTCTAATAAAAATAACGATAAATACATGGAATATGAAAAACAAGCCCAAAATGATATAAAAAACAATAAAAAGAAATATTATCATTTCGGTTTTGTTCCTATGAATAAGCAGAATGATTTATACGATGTGCTTAATAAAAATAATGTTCAGATCATCAATATGGACTATGCTGCTATTCCAGAATTGGTTCATTATAATGATGTGATACTGAGTAGTATAAAATAAAAATATGAAACTTTATAAATATATTTTCCCTATTTTTTTCTTTTCTTTTTCTGTGGCCAATGCCCAAAAAAAATGGACATTGCAGGAGTGTATACATTATGCTTTTGAGCATAATCTGCACATCAAGCAGAGCAGACTAGAAAAAACCAATCAGGAAAATAATCTAAAAACGGCTAAAAAAGAGCGTATTCCGAGCGTTTCGGCAACGGTGAGCAATATGGCTAGTTTTGGGCAAAATCAAGATGTTTTCGGTAATCACCGAAGAAATGATAATTTTAATAATTCTGTGAATATTGGCGCAAATATTACCCTTTACAACGGAAGCCGACTCGAAAAACAAATTCAAAAATCTCAGTACGAAGTAGAAGCCAGCGCCTATGATTTGGAAAGGATAAAAAGCGATATTTCCCTTCAGATAGCCCAGCAGTATTTAAATATTTTGCTGAATAGAGAAGTGGAAAACATCAATAAATCCGCCTATGAAAACGCACAAAAAGTCTATGAAAAAGCGGAAATAACCACTAGAGTAGGAACCACCGCCCAAACGGTTTTAGCGGAAGCAAACGCCTCTATGGCAAGGGAATACCAGAATATGAAATCAGCAGAAGTAAATACCAAAAATGCACTGTTTTCATTGGCTTTACTGCTTCAGTTGGAGGATTATAAAAACTTCGATGTAGCGGGCTGGGATGTGGCAGAAAATGTAGAAAAAACGGATTTTTCGGTAAGTGAGATTTTGGAAAAGGCTTACAGCTGGCATCCGCAGATAAAGGGAGCAGAAGCTAGAATAAAAGCCTCTGAAATGCAGACAAAAATAGCAAATACGGGGTTCCTTCCATCCATTACAGCCAGTGCGGGCGTTGGGACATTTTATTTCAATTCGTTTAATAATGATGGAGGCAGGAATTTCGGTCAGCAGTATAAGGATAATTTTGGTCAGCAAATAGGACTTACTGTGAACATTCCTATTTTTAACAAAGGAATTACAAAAATACAAGTAGAACAAGCCAAAATAAATGAAGATATAGCTAAAAATAACCTGCAGCAGCAGAAACAAGAGCTTTTACAGAATATCCAAAAAGCAGAATACACGGCAGAAAATAACTTTGAAGTTTATAAATCGGCGGTGGAAGCAGAGAAAAGCTCAAAACTTGCGCTGGATTTCATGGAAAAGAGCTATCAGGCAGGGAGATCATCTATCTACGACCTAAATACAGCGAGAAACAATTATGTAAATGCCCAAGGTTCGGCAGCACAGGCGAAATACAATTATTTATACCAAGTCAAGCTGTTGGAGTTTTATGCAAAAGGAGCAATAAATTAGAAAAAACAAATGAAAGAGACAGGGAGTGATTTATTTGAACAGAAATGTTTGAGAAACATAATAGAATATTTTGATGATATAGACTCATGGGAAATAGCAAAAAAAATGTATGCCGTATTAGAAGAAAAAGGGCCAATATTTAGAATAAAAACGATACTAGAAGCATTAGATTATAATGTTTCAGGAAAGACAATGATAATGGATGATTTAATCAATATAAATCCAACACCATGTGTTATTTATTATAATGATAGTGAAGACCAAGGTTATTTTTTAATTTTAGAACAGATTCAAAAAAAGGAAGAATGTTATGAATTTCTTTTAAAACATCCAGAAGATGGGCATATGATTTTGACAGAGCAAAAATTTTCAGAAGCGTGGTGCTATATCAGACATAATAAGAAATGTAAGGGTTTTTTATTTATTTTGGAAATGTCTAGTCCTAAAAAAGCGTTACATAAAAACGTTAAATAAATGAAAGACAAGACAAATTACGTAAAGCGTACACAAAAGGATTATTCACTAAGTTTCAAACATCAAGTAGTATTTGAGGTAGAAAGTGGACTAGAGAGCACAAGATCTGTTCAGAGGAAGTATGGCATTCAAGCAAGGTCTACAGTTGTGAGTTGGCTCAGAAAATATGGTACCTTTGACTGGGAAAACCAAACAATAAGTAAGATGTCAAAATCTGCGGAAGCCAAAATCAAAGAATTAGAATCCAAGATAAAGTTGCTTGAGAAGCAAAAGAATCGTTTACAGAAAGAAGTAGAAGTCTCTTCAGACAAAGCAGCCATTTTCGATTTAATGATAGAGCTAGCTGAAAAAGAGTACAATATCGATATAAGAAAAAACTCATCACCCGAGTTGTTGACACCTACGCAACGCATCAACAAAAAAGCATAAGTTATAGTTGCGAACTTCTCGGGAAGTCAAGACAAGTGTATTATAGAAGAGCAAAAGCAATTAAATCCAAACAAAACAGAGCCATGCAAGTAGTGTTAATGGTAGAAGATATAAGGCATAAATTACCCAAAATTGGCACACGTAAACTTTACCATATGCTAAAAGAGAAGTTACGAGAAATAGGAGTTGGACCAGATAAGTTGTTTGATATTCTTAGAGCCAATCATATGCTGATAGAACCCAAAAAAAGTTATCACATCACGACCAACTCATATCATAGATTTAAAAAACATAAAAACTTAATAGAGAACGTTGTTCCATCTGAGCCAAAACAGCAATGGGTAAGTGATATCACATATATTGGCAAGCGAGAAAATCCTTTCTATCTCGCTTTAGTAACAGATGCTTACTCTAAGAAAATTGTAGGATTTGATGTTTCTGACAGTTTAGATGTTCAAAGTAGTTTAGCTGCGTTGAAAAAAGCAATAAAATGCAGAAAGAAAAACAATAAACAACCTTTAATTCATCACTCGGACAGAGGATTACAATATTGTAGTACAGATTACCAATGCTTGCTAAATGAAAATAATATTTTATGTAGTATGACAGAAAGTTACGATCCTTATGTTAATGCTGTAGCAGAACGAGTAAATGGCATATTAAAGCAAGAATTTATGATTGATAGGTATGGAAATAATTTACATGATAAAATTCAATTAGTTAATGATGCTATTGATAAATACAACAATCTAAGACCTCATTATTCCTGTCATTACTTAACACCACAGCAAATGCACAAACAGAATAAAATTAAAATCAAAACATATAAAAAAATTGATGCTGAAAAGCTAGCTTTTCAGCATCAATTAAATTAAATATCTTTGTAATATTAATTGTAACGCTTTTTTAGGACGCTACACTATATAATTTTGTGATGTTCTAAAAAGATTTAGAATATAAGGGATAAGCTTTTAGCTTGAAAAAGGAGCGTTTAATACGCTTCTTTATATATAGTTCTTTTAATAATTTTTTAGATATTCTTCAATCCTTCTTTCAATATCTTCTTTTAATCCACGTTTGCGATTCAAAAGAGATTTATTTTACCATATTTTCGTTAACAAATGTAGATACAGCAGAGGAACAAAAAATGCTCTTCCAAAATTTAAGTCTAAAAAAATTAGATTTTATAGTCAGAATTTTACTAATTTTACACGCTTTTTTAAAACTTATTTCATGGAAAAATTGTTAGATTATCATCCTGCTTCTCTAGCTTTTCTAGCAGCGCTATTCACTTGGTTTGTTGCAGCCTTAGGTGCTGCTATGGTTTTTTTCTTTAGAAAAATAAATCAAAAATTTTAGTCAAGTTGGTTGCTAAATATGGTGGCGTATCAACTAATACGAAATCATAGTCTATTGTGGCGAATTCGCCATAATTAAAATTTGTGGTGTGTTTATGTTAAACATATCACATTTTTAATTAAATTTGAAGAAACTATGAGGAATTTATTTCAAGAAATAAATGTAATTGAGAATAGAGAACCTGAAGAAGTTATTTACGAAACTAGACTTCACTGGATAAGCTTTTTGCCCTATATTGTAGGTATGTTATTTACCTAGTCTATTCGCATTCGTAATTATAATTTTTACTTATGTAAGTAAAGGAGTTAAATACGAAGATATTCACTCTTTTGACTTTGTCGGGCTATTTGCTTCTGGTATATTTTCTTTACTGTTTTTATTTTTACTCTATAAATATTTTCTACTTAAAAGTATAAAAGTTCAGGTGCTTAAAAATAGTCTAACCTTACGTTCAGGAGTAGTAGCACAAGAAGTGAACGATATTCTATTAAGTAAGTATGAAGGATTTCATTTACATCAAAGTGCGATGGGTAAATGGCTTGGGTATGGAATATTTAGAGTTACAACAGGAGGAGCTTATCAAGCTTATAAAATCAAAGACCCCATGGGGCTAAGGAATACTGTAATGAATCAAATTAATGAAATAAATAAATAAAAGATACGCTATGAAAAAAACATTGAAATTGGTAGCATTTTGTTTAATGCTTGGAACTAGCTTTACCGCTATTACTTCGTGTAACAATGATGACGGAATAGAAGAAGTTGTAAAGAATAAATATACTTATTCTCCTCCTGCATGGATCCATGGAGAATGGAAAATTGTTACTAGTGATGAGGAAGAAGATGATAGTTACGGTTTAGCATTTAATGAGAAAGACATTTTCTATATTAACAAGGTTGATATAGACAATAAATTCTGTCGTGCTCTTTTTAGTGGTATTGTGTCTCAAGAGGATAAAAATGCAGAAAAAATAGATAATAAAAACAAGACATATCAGATTTCTCGGAGGGACAATGAAATTATAATTAAATTTGAGTTTCATTTAAATGAAAATGGAATTTTAGAATTTCAAATAGAGTATCCGACGCTTGAAGTAGAAGGGAACATTATTCATAAAAAAGAGAAAAGAACTTATAAACGATCCGAGAAACCATTTAATATAAAGTATCTTTCTTAGAATTTAATTTCAAGATATTTATCCCACGGAAACGTGGGATAAATATCTTAAAATTTTATACTCTATTTATTAAAATCAAATTCAATTTTAAATTCATTATTAAGTTTTAACCTAGCGTCAAAACTTTTGCCTGCTTTAGATTTGAAACCTTTCAATAATCTTGTTTCTTTTTTGCTAATTAAATCTTGAATTACTAATTCAGATATTTTTTTTCCTGCAATGGTTTTCCATATTGTAAAATCACAACCTTTTTTCCAATTTGTACAACCAAACGATTTTTTGCCTTCTAAAATATTTCCATTACCACATTTAGGACATTTTCCAAGGGTTTTTCTTTTCAGCAACTTTTAGAGCTTTGCTTGCACAGTCTTCACCTGCTATTTCGTACGCAATTTTGTCGCTGATATATTGTACTAAAAGCTCATCTTTATCGAGCTTTAAAATTTCAGCGAGTTTTTCCAACATTTCTCTGGTTGGTTTTCGATCGTTTCGCTCAATTTTGCTCAAAATGGCTTGGTCAATATCGACATAAGCAGAGACTTGCCTTAATAGCAGACCAAGCTCTTGTCTTTTGTTTCGTAAAATTTGTCCGATTGTTTCCATTTGAAGATTTTGACTTGACAATAAGTGTCAAATATAGTCTGTCAAATTTTGGCAAACAAATAATTCCGATTGAATTTTTCCGAGCGTTGGCAAGAAACAGCTCTTTTAGTTTTTCAGCGTTGGATTTTGCGTTGGGAAAAACTAAATGTGCTGTTTGTGTGGCTGGATTTTGTAGTTACTAAATTAGTTTCTATTGAGTAACAATGAAAGATGAAATTTTACGCAAATTACTGAAATATAACCTCTTTAATGAAAAACTTTCTATACAAATCAAGTAACTGATAAGTAACTCAACTTTGTCATTTGAGGTCAAATCTCAGTAAATCACAGTCTGCAAGTTAAAGGTAAATAAACAATTAATCTCTTATTTTACAACTAATTATGATTTTTTTCATAATTTTGCTTTTTGACTAAATGTTTATTTTAATTTTTTTAAGGCTTTAGAAAAAACACTATCATTCAATTTGACTTGGTGTAAATGTTTTTAGCCTACACTTCCTTCTAAGCTTATTTCTAACAATTTTTGTGCTTCTACCGCAAATTCCATCGGAAGTTTATTCAGAACTTCTTTGCTAAATCCATTGACAATCAGAGCTATGGCTTTTTCCTCGTCAATCCCTCGCTGATTACAATAGAAAATTTGATCTTCGCCAATTTTAGACGTCGTCGCTTCATGTTCTAGCTGTGCCGTATCATTATTAATTTCGATATAAGGAAATGTGTGAGCCCCACATTTATTCCCCATTAGCAAGGAATCGCATTGCGAGAAATTTCTAGCATTTTGAGCGTTTTTTCCCACTTTTACCAATCCACGATAGCTGTTTTGTGAAAATCCAGCTGAAATTCCTTTAGATATAATGGTAGAACGTGTGTTCTTCCCTAGATGAATCATCTTTGTTCCTGTATCAGCTTGTTGATAATTATTAGTTACCGCAATAGAATAAAATTCGCCCACAGCATCATCGCCTTTCAAGATACAACTCGGGTACTTCCACGTAACGGCGGATCCTGTTTCTACTTGTGTCCAGGAAACCTTTGCTTTTTTCTCTACCAAAGCGCGTTTGGTTACAAAATTATACACGCCGCCTTTCCCATCTTTCCCGCCAGGGAACCAGTTTTGAACGGTTGAATATTTTATTTCTGCATTGTCTAACGCAATTAATTCTACTACAGCGGCATGTAGCTGATTCTCATCACGTTGAGGAGCGGTACAGCCTTCTAAATAAGAAACATAAGAGCCTTCATCTGCAATCACCAAGGTTCGTTCAAATTGTCCTGTGCCAGCTTGGTTAATTCTAAAATAGGTCGAGAGTTCCATGGGGCAACGTACGCCTTTAGGAATGTAACAGAATGACCCGTCACTGAAAACCGCTGAATTCAAAGCAGCATAGAAATTATCCCCTCTCGGAACTACTTTCCCTATGTATTTTTTGACTAAATCAGGGTGTTCTTGAATCGCTTCCGAAATCGACATAAATATGATGCCTTTTTCAGCTAAAGTTTCCCTGAAAGTTGTTTTTACCGAAACAGAATCTATAACAGCATCTACCGCAACGCCCGTCAATCGTTTTTGCTCTTCTAATGAAATCCCCAGTTTTTCAAAAGTCTTAAGCAACTCTGGATCGACTTCGTCTAGCGAATTCAGTTGAGGTTTCTTTTTGGGTGCTGCATAATAGCGTAAACTCTGAAAATCAGGTTTTTCATAATTCACATTTGCCCAATCGGGTTCTTCCATTTCCTCCCATATTTTATAGGCTTGTAAACGCCATTCGGTCATCCATTTTGGTTCGTTTTTCTTCTTAGAAATTGCTTTTACGATTTCCTCGCTCAGCCCGAATGGAAAATCCTCATATTCTATATCCGTACTCCAACCAAATTCATAATCCTTTCCTGATTCGAGTTCTACACGCAAATCATCTTCTGTATATTTACTCATTTTTTCTATTTTTTTAAGCCTTATTTTTTTTAAAACTTAATGATTGTAGTGAATTTATTTTAAACAGCAAAACTTTCACCACAGCCGCAAGTTCTACTCGCATTTGGGTTATTAAAAACAAAACCTCTCCCATTCAAGCCTCCTGAGTATTCTAAGGTAGTCCCCACTAGGTATAGAAAAGATTTTTTATCCACCAATATTTTTACTTGATTATCTTCAAATAATTTATCATTTTCTTTTTGCTGAGAATCAAAAACCAAATTGTAAGACAAACCCGAGCAACCTCCGCTGGTGACTCCGACGCGTACAAAACTGTCTTCAAACGTTTTGTTCTCTTCTGCTAAAAGTTCTTTTATTTTCTTCCGAGCTGAATCAGAAACTTTTATCATTTAAATTCATTTTTATGCAAATCTATAAAAAAGATTATAGACATTTTATTAAATAAAATGATAAAATATCGATACCTCTATTCATTATTTTTATAATTAGATTATTTTTTAAGGCTTATTATTTTTTTTTTAGATTTAGTCCTAATTTTTCTCGAACTCGATTTAAGGTAGCATCGGCAATTTCATTCGCTCGTTCTGCTCCCAAACGCAAAGCTTCATCAATGATGCTTTTATCTTCCATCAAGCTTGTAAATTTTTCTCTTGCTTCTGCAAACTCTTCTTTTATCAGCTCAAATAATTCTTGCTTGGCATGCCCATAGCCGTAATTTCCTGCTTCGTATTTTTTCTTCATTTCTTCTATCGCCTGCGGGGAAGCTAAAGTTTTGTAAATAGAAAAGACATGACAGGAAGACCAATCTTTAGGTTCTTCGAGCGGTGTACTATCTGTTTCGATAGACATTACTTGTTTTCTCAAAGCCTTATCTGACAAAAAAACATTGATAAAGTTACCGCGAGATTTACTCATTTTTTGTCCATCGGTACCAGGAATGTACATCGTATTTTCATTCGTCTTTCCCTCTGGTATCACAAAAGTTTCACCCATTTGGTGATTAAATCGCTGTGCCACATCTCTTGTGATTTCTAAATGCTGCATTTGATCTTTGCCCACAGGAACGATTTCTGCATCATAAATCAAAATGTCCGCTGCCATCAAAATCGGGTAAGTGAACAGCCCGCCATTTACATCGTCTAGTCGGTTTGCTTTGTCTTTGAAAGAATGCGCTAAAGTCAAACGCTGAAATGGGAAAAAGTTTAATAAATACCAAGTAAGTTCTGTAACTTGCGGCACGTCTGATTGTCTATAAAAAACGGTTTTCTCGGGGTTTAAACCTAATGCCAACCAAGCTGCTGCTGTTTGATAAGTGTTTTCCTTTAATTTCTCAGCATCTTTTATTTGTGTGAGTGAATGCAAATCTGCGATAAAGAGAAAGCTTTCGCTTTCAGATTGATTCGCCATTTGTATAGCGGGTAAAATAGCTCCTAAAATATTACCAAAATGTGGCGTTCCTGTCGATTGAACACCAGTTAAAACTCTACTCATAAAAAATTTTTTTTAAGCCTTAAAAAATTTAATTGATTCTAAAAATTCGTTCATGAAAAAATAAAATAATCACGGCTCCGATGGTAATGGCACTGTCTGCAATATTGAATACTGGACTAAAAAAAGTACCTTGTTTGCCACCTATCAACGGGATGCTTTCTGGTATGGAATAATCAAAAAGTGGGAAGTAAAGCATATCTACCACACAACCCTGAAAAAGTGGTGCATAGCCACTAAAATCTGCTTTTGAAACACCTGGGTAAAAGCGATTCCAATCTTGGATTTCGGGATTCCATGTGGTGCCAGTGTCAAATATCAGCCCGTAGAATGTGCTGTCTAAAACATTGCCCAGCGCACCTGCCAGTAGAAGCCCAGCAGTCCAGTTGAAAAGAGGTTTTTGCATTTTCTTGCCCTGATGTGAGATGAAATATATCATTGCAAAAATGAAAACCCAGCGAGAAATGGCTAAAATAGTTTTCCCGATTGTCCCGCCCCAGTTCATGCCATAGGCCATGCCAGGGTTTTCTACAAACAATAAGTGAAACCAATCTTGAAAAACCGTAACACTTTCTCCGATTTCAAAATTGGTTTTGATGTAAAATTTAGACAATTGGTCTAGCACCACAATAACGATGGTGATTATGGTTATTTTTTTCAAAATTAAAATTTTAGTTATTGGCGATTTTTAGCTTCAATGCTCAAAGTTGCATGGGGAACTAGTTTGAGTCTTTCTTTACTAATTAATTTCCCTGTTTCCCGACAGATTCCATAAGTTTTATTTTCAATTCGGCTCAATGCATTCCGAAGACTTCTAATGAATTTCTCTTGCCTTGCCGCCAATTGAGCGTTTTGCTCTTTGCTCATAGTTTCTGAACCTTCTTCAAAAGCCTTGAACGTGGGCGAAGTGTCATCTGTCCCATTATTTTGATTATTGATAAAAGATTCGCGTACAATTTGCAAATCATGCTCTGCTTTTTCGATTTTTTCTAGAATTAAGGCTTTAAATTCTGCCAATTCTGTATCTGAATAACGTACTTTTTCTGAACTCATTTTTATTTTTTTTCAATGGAAATCTTTACTCCAATATCGTCAATTTCAATGGAATTTCCAACATTTATATTTTTAAATTCAATCTCATCGGTTAAAGTTTCTTCGCAGATATATTCTTTATTTTTTTCTACCGTTTTTTGAAGTTTTTCGTTAGGTTCAATGAAAACTTGAATTCTATCGGTTACCTCTAGCCCAGATTCTTTTCGAATGTTTTGAATACGATTTACTAATTCCCTTGAGATTCCTTCCAAAATTAAGTTTTCATTTAATTCTGTATCTAAAGCCACTGTTAAATTTCCATCGTTGGCTACTACCCAACCTTGGATATCTTTGGTTTTCACCTCAAAATCATTCATCGGCAAGAGATGTTTTTGCCCATCTACTTCGATTTCAAATTCAGCATTTCTCTCTAATTGTTGAATATCGGCATGGCTCATTTGTGAAATAGCTTGTGCCACTGCTTTCATTTCTTTACCAAATTTAGGTCCTAAACTCTTAAAGTTTGGTTTTACTTCTTTGACTAAAATATCAGCTGCTTCATCATTGCTTATGATTTGTACCTCTTTCACATTCACTTCATGTTTTAGCAACTCTGCAATGGCATTCAGGCGTTCTTTAGTTGTTTCATCGCCAGCAGGAATCATCACTTTTTGTAATGGCTGGCGAACTTTTAGGTTTGCTTGTTTTCTCAATGAAAACAGTAAACTAGTCGCACGTTGCGCTAAATGTGTTCTTTCTTGCAGCTCTTCATCTATTGCTTCTAGATCTGCCACCGGGAATTGAGATAAATGTACTGATGTTTCATTCCCCTCCACCGAGGTTAAATCACGGTAAAGTTGATCCATGAAAAACGGTGCAATCGGGGAAGCTAATTGAGTAATATTTTTCAGCACCTGATAAAGCGTTTGATAAGCTGAAATTTTATCCTCGGTATAGTCGCCTTTCCAGAAGCGTCTTCGATTCAAGCGCACATACCAATTGCTCAAATTGTCATCTACAAATTCTTGAATCGCTCGAGCAACGCGTGTCGGTTCATAATCAGTATAGAATGCATCCGTTTTCTGAATCAATGAATTTAGTTCAGATAAAATCCAACGATCTAACTCTGGGCGGTTCTCTAATGGAACTTGCTCTTCTTGATTTCTGAATCCATCTACATTGGCATAAAGTGCAAAAAACGAATAGGTATTATATAATGTCCCAAAGAATTTTCTTCTCACTTCATCAATTCCTTCTAAATCAAATTTCAAGTTTTCCCACGGTTGTGCATTAGAAATCATATACCAGCGTGTGGCATCTGGGCCATAAACAGCCAAGGTTTCGAACGGGTCTACAGCGTTGCCCAATCGTTTAGACATTTTTTGTCCGTTTTTATCTAAAACCAAACCGTTTGAAACCACGTTTTTATACGTCAAGCGATCAAAAACCAAGGTGCCAATGGCATGCAACGTGTAAAACCAACCACGAGTTTGGTCTACGCCTTCTGCAATAAAGTCTGCGGGGGCGATTTCCTCTAGTTTCTTATCTGTATTGAACGGGTAATGCCACTGTGCATAAGGCATGGCTCCAGAGTCAAACCAGACATCAATCAAGTCACTTTCTCGCTTCATTGGCTTGCCTGAATTTGAAATCAGCGTGATATTATCTACAATATTTTTGTGCAAATCTATTTTTTCGTAATTTTCTTCTGAAAAATCATTCGGAACAAAATTTTCAAAAGGATTATTTTTTTGCACTCCTGCTTTTTGTGCTTTTTCGATTTCAATCATCAGCTGAGCTACTGAACCAATAATAATTTCTTCTTTCCCGTCTTCTGTTCGCCAAATCGGTAACGGAATTCCCCAGTATCTAGAGCGTGATAAATTCCAATCTTTGGCTTCTGCCAACCAATTACCGAATCGCCCTTCTCCAGTGGATTTCGGCTTCCAATTAATTTGATTGTTCAATTCTACCAATCGTTGTCTTTTCTCTGAAATTTTAATAAACCATGAATCTAACGGATAATATAAAACTGGCTTATCTGTTCGCCAGCAGTGGGGGTAATTGTGCTTATATTTTTCTACATGAAAGGCTTTATTTTGCTCTTTCAGTTCAATAGCAATTTCTACATCTGCAGATTTATCTGGCACTTTATCGTCCTCATAATATTCATTTTTCACATATTTGCCAGCATATTTCTCAGGCATTGTTTCTATGAATTTCCCTTGTAAATCAACCAAGGGAACTGGGTTTTGATTCTCATCAAGCACCAGCATTGGTGGAATTTCGTTTTCTTCTGCCACTTTGGCATCGTCTGCACCAAAAGTTGGTGCTGTGTGTACAATACCTGTACCATCCTCGGTGCTCACAAAGTCACCATGAATTACTCGAAAGGCTTTATCAGCATTCTGATACGGTTGTGCCCAAGCTAATAATTGCTCATATTTTGTATCGAGTAAATCTGCTCCTTTAAATTCTTGAACAATTTGGTAAGGAATTTCTTTATCTCCAGCCTTATAATTATTTAAATCTGCTGTATTTTCAGCTTTTTTATACGCTTTGCCAAATTGTTTCCCGACCAAGCTTTTCGCTAAAATGACAGAAATAGGTTCAAAAGTATATTGATTGAAGGTTTCTACTAAAGCATAATCGATATTTTTAGCGACGGTCAATGCTGTGTTAGAAGGCAGCGTCCAAGGTGTGGTAGTCCAAGCTAATAAATAAATGGAATTTTCTAAGCCTTTAAAAATTTTATTGGAATCTTTAATGACCTTGAACTGAGCAACAATCGTCGTATCTGAAACGTCTTTGTATGTCCCAGGCATATTAAGCTCATGCGAGCTCAAGCCAGTCCCTGCTTTGGGTGAATAGGGCTGAATAGTATAGCCTTTGTACATCAATCCTTTGTCATAAATTTCTTTGAGCAACCACCACACCGATTCCATATACTTAGGTTGGTAAGTAATATAGGGATCTTCTAAATCTACCCAATAGCCAATCTTTTCTGTCAGCTCGTTCCACACATCTGTATAGCGCATCACCGCTTCTCTACAAGCTTTGTTGTAATCTTCTATAGAAATTTTGGCTCCAATATCTTCTTTGGTGATGCCTAATTCTTTTTCTACACCCAATTCCACGGGCAGCCCATGGGTGTCCCAGCCAGCTTTTCTCTTCACTTGCTTGCCTTTTAGCGTCTGGTAGCGGCAAAATATATCTTTGACCGAACGTGCCAAAACGTGGTGTATTCCTGGCATTCCGTTGGCTGATGGAGGCCCTTCGTAGAACAAAAAAGTTTCATTCCCTTCACGGGTTTGAATGCTTTTTTCAAAGGTTTTATCCTTATTCCAAAATGAAAGTACGTCTTCTGCTACTTTCGCTAAATTTAATTCTTTGTATTCTGGGAATTTTTTCTGCATCATATTCCTAATTCAAGATTTGCGAATTTA
This sequence comes from Candidatus Ornithobacterium hominis, assembly GCF_951229915.1. Lineage (GTDB taxonomy): Bacteria > Bacteroidota > Bacteroidia > Flavobacteriales > Weeksellaceae > Ornithobacterium > Ornithobacterium hominis. The sequence continues at coordinate 1,411,863 of NZ_OX579588.1, forward strand.
CTAAACATAAATGAACTTTAACTTGTTGTGCATTTGAAAAAAAACACAAAAAAGTTGCTCATGAAATTAAATAAACTAACTTATTCTATTAATAAACAATGCATTAAATGTATGGAAAACTTTATTTAAAACCACAAAATTATTTTAATTAATTTATAGCTTATTTAAAAATTTGATGGATTCAATTGCCAAACACTTCAAATAAGCTATTCAAAAATCAAAAAAAACTCAAAATTTCTGAGTTTTTTTTAAGGCTTAAATTTTTTCAACCTTTATTTTTTTTAAGGCTTAAAAAATTCTCACATTTTTCTCAAATTCCTGATACGCCAAAGCTAATTTTTCAGCTGGGTTGGCTTTTATTTTCATCTTTTCTGAGAACATTTCTAGCGATTTAACTTCTTGATTTGAATTCAGGTAAACAAACTCCAAATCTGAATTTCCCTCTATCAAAAAATCTCTGATTTCATTCATATTTTGGTTGAATTCCACCAAATTGTAAACACCACTTTCCTTGTTCCCGAAAATAAACTGCTGTAAATTTTCAATCAAAGAAGGTAGGTGAATGAATGGTCTTATTTGATTTCCGTTGCCGTAAATTTTGATTTTTTTGTAAATCAATGCCTCCATCATCAATTTATTGATTACAGAATCCATTCTCAGCATCGGATTATAGCCAAAAACATTACCCAAACGCAAGAGATATATTTGTGATTTTTTTTCTAAAATTTTTAAATAATTTTCGGCATTTAATTTAGAAGAGCCATAATAATTCATGGGTTCTGGTGGTGTATTTTCGGTAACATTTTGCTTGAATCCGTACACGGCTGCAGAACTGGCAAAAATCACTTTTTGGGGTGGGAATTTTTCTAATAAATTGAACAAAACCACTGTCCCGTAATGGTTTACTTGCTCATATTTATAATTGTCTTGGTAATTGAACGGAGAATCCACATGAGCCGCCAAATGAATCACAATATCTTGATTCTTCACCACTTTTTCTAACTCATAAATATTCAGAATATCACCTTTTGCAAATATTGTTTTATTCAAATTTTCACCTTGTGTGAAGAAATTGAAATTCTTTTTGTACAAATTATCAAAAACGGTGATTTTTGTAACAGATTCATTTTTATCTAATGATTGCACTAAAGAATAACCAATGTACCCTGCTCCTCCTGTGATTAAAATTCTCATGTTTTTTATTTGTTTAAATGGATGCCACATTCGCTTTTTTTGCTGCCATACCATCTGCCGTTTCTTTCCATTTCAGTATCAATATTGGTGGTGCAAGGCATACAACCGATGCTCAAAAATCCTTTAGTCTCCAGCGGATGTTTGGGCAAATGATGTTGCTGAGCGTATTCATAAATCATCTTGGAATTCCAGTCTAAAATCGGATGAAATTTCACTACGCCACTTGCCAAAATTTCCTCTTCGTTCAATGTAGCTCTGAATTTGGTTTGATCTCTTCGCAAACCAGCAATCCAAATATCGTATTTTTCAATCGCATCATTCAGTGGTTCTACCTTATTAATATGGCAACAATATTCAGGGTTGTTGGCAAACAAGAACTCTCCACTTGTTGCAATTTGCTGGTTTTTAGCCGTTTTACTCTGCACGTTCACAAGTCGAAATCCCCAATCTTCAGCAATTTGATTTCTGAAAGCGTAAGTTTCTGGGAAATGAAATCCTGTGTCTATAAAAAGTACATCTATGCTGGGCAAAGCACGTGTAGCGATATGCAAAAGCGGCAAACTATGCGACTGAAAAGAAGATGTTATGCACAGTTTATTCCCGTTTTGATGGTAGTTTAATAATTGATTTTGAATTTTTTCTACAGCCTTATTTATTTCCATAATTCAAAGATAAAATTAGTGAATTTATTTCATTTTTTTAGGCTATTTTTTTTAAGGCTTAAAAAATTCTTGATCTCACACTTTTATAATGATTTAATTTGGTCGCATCCCGTAGTGCTCGATATTTTTCTTTTTTATTATAAATTAAATTATATGATTCAGCCATAAACACCTATTATTCAAATTTTTAAACAAAAAAAATCATTTTTTTTGTTTAAGCCCATTTTTTTTAATATCAATTATAATTTATGATTTTTAGTGAAATTTTTATGAAATGAATAATTTATTCGGAATGAAATAGTTATATTTGCCGCCGCTTAGCGACATAGGGATAAGCTTAAAAATTAATTATTTAATCATTTCTCTCAATTTTAAGATGTTGTCGTATTTTCCCAAGCATCGGCATTGAGATACAAACTTTTTTTATTATGTCTGAACAGACTAAAGAAACGGAAGCTACGTCTTCTGCAAATTCCCAAGAAAACAAAGCTCAAGCTGTTAAAAATCAACCAAAAGAGGAAAGAGAGTTGGTCAACGCCAGCCCTTCCCAAGAGGATTTCGACTGGGAGTCTTTTGAAAGTGGCCTGAACGAGGAGGATCGTAAGGAGAAAGCTGAACTCGAGGAAATGTATGAAAACACACTTGATGAACTGAATGAAAATGAGGTTTTTAAAGGAAAAGTGGTTCGTATAACTGACAAAGAGGCAATCGTGGATATCGACTTCAAATCTGAAGGAGTTATTTCTTTGAATGAATTCCGCTATAACCCTGATTTGAAAGTGGGTGATGAAGTGGAGGTAATGGTAGACCAACGTGAAGATAAAAATGGTCAATTACAGCTTTCTCATAGAAAAGCAAGAACTTTAAACGCTTGGGATCATGTGAATAAAGCAAACCAAAGCGGTGAAATCGTTCAGGGTAACATCAAAGCGAGAACAAAAGGTGGTATGATTGTGGATGTTTTTGGCATTGAGGCTTTTTTACCAGGTTCACAAATCGATGTGAAGCCAATCCGCGACTATGAGCAATTCGTAGGTAAAAACATGGAGTTCAAGGTAGTGAAAATAAACCCTGAATTTAAAAACGTGGTGGTATCTCACAAAGCTTTAATCGAAGCTGATATCGAGGAGCAGAAGAAAGAAATCATTGGTCAGCTGGAAAAAGGCCAAGTACTGCAAGGTGTGGTGAAAAACATCACTTCTTATGGCGTGTTTGTAGACCTAGGCGGTATTGATGGATTAATCCATATTACAGATCTTTCTTGGAGCAGAATCAATCACCCAAATGAGGTCGTAGAAGTAGATGATGAAATCAATGTTGTAATCCTTGATTTTGATGAAGATAAAACAAGAATTCAACTGGGGGTAAAACAATTAGAAGCTCATCCATGGGAAGCGTTAGACCAAAATATTGCTGTCGGAGATAAAATCAAAGGTAAAGTAGTTGTGCTTGCTGACTATGGTGCTTTTGTAGAAGTAGCCCCAGGAGTAGAAGGCTTGATTCACGTTTCTGAAATGAGCTGGAGTACACATTTGCGTTCCGCTCAAGACTTCGTTCAAGTAGGAGATGAAGTAGAAGCTGTTGTCTTAAGTGTTGACAGAGAAGAGCGTAAGATGTCTCTTGGTATGAAACAATTAATGCCAGACCCTTGGACTGACATTACTTCAAAATATCCAGTAGATTCTAAGCATACTGGTACCGTAAGAAACTTCACTAACTTTGGTATTTTCGTAGAATTAGAGGAAGGAGTTGATGGATTGATTTACATTTCTGATCTTTCTTGGACTCAGAAAATCAAGCACCCTTCAGAATTCTGTAGCGTTGGAGACAAACTAGAAGTTGTTGTGCTAGAACTAGACGTAGAAGCTCGCCGATTAAGCTTAGGCCACAAGCAATTAGAAGATAACCCTTGGAGTGTTTATGAAACTAAATATGCCATTGGCACTGAACACACTGGTAACGCCTATAATGTGTTTGACAAAGGTGCTAAAGTAAGATTTGAAGATGAAGAAATCGATGCTTTTGCCCCTGCTAGAACATTGGATAAAGAAGATGGTGGACGTGTAGAACAAGGTGAAGATATAAACTTCAAAGTAATTGAATTCAATAAAGAATTTAAGCGTGTAGTTGTTTCTCATTCAGCCACTTATAAAGACGAAGAAATGAAACAGGTGAAAAAAGCTCTAGAAAATCAAACGCAAGAAAGAGCTACACTTGGTGACTTGGATGGTCTTGCTGCACTGAAAGAAAAAATGGAAAACAACGAATAATTGTTTTTCTTTTCTCTAAAAATTTAGCCACCCAAAAGGTGGCTTTTTTTTATCTCAGCTCAGAAACTTTACAATCTTCCACATCTTTCATCTTTCCAGAGTAAGTTTCTCGGTACTTATGCAATGTCTCAAAAGGAATCCCATATAGCGTTCGCTGAATTTTGGTCACCTTAGTGCTCAAAGCTCCCATTTTTGGATGAAAACGAACCTCATTTGTTGTTTTTCTTTTAATTTTTAAAGGCTTTAGAATTTTTTTCATAATGCAAATTTAAGAAATCTGAATGTATCTCTGTTTGAAATTAAAATCATTAATTTCATCTAGAATTTTTTTCACTCGTTTTTATCTATTTTTTTTAAGCCTTAGAGAATTTTTAAAAACTTATATTAAAACAGAGCTTCTCCCTCACAATTTAGTCATTCCCAAAGCTAACGAAGAAATAATCTTAATCTTAAAATTCATAAATCATTAAAAAAGTTGTACCTTTGCCAGCTCAAAATTAGAAAGGTTCCTTTTACTAAAATATTCTTCGTTCAATATCGGTTGTAGAATTTTTTTTCAGTCAAAACTTTTCTACAACATTTTTATTTTATGAAAAACAAACCAAATTCAAGACTTAAGAAAAGTCAAGGTCGAAAATTTTCTGACCAAAAAGGGAAAGCAAGACCCCCAAAAGATAGAAGGAGAAGAGGAAGAGGAAAATCTTCTTCCAAAAAAATAAAAAAACTGGATTTAAGTCCAGAACGCTTTCAGCACGTAGGCAAACCTATAGAAGAAATCAAATATCAACCCAAGTACAGCTACAAGGAGTTTCCGCTACACCCTGATTTATTAAAAAACTTGCTACAGCTTGGCTATATTCAGCCGACAGAAATTCAAGAAAAATCCTTTGAGCCAATCACTAATATTCAAGATGTTTTAGCCATAGCCAATACTGGGACTGGGAAAACAGCTGCTTTTTTAATTCCCACGATCAACAGTATGTTGTATAGTGACACGCGATTTTCTTGCTTGATTTTGGTTCCTACCCGCGAATTAGCAGAGCAAGTCGAAGCAGAATTTAAAGCTATTTCTAGAGGATTAAAACTTTTTGGAACTTCATTCATCGGCGGGACTAGCATCAAGAAAGATTTGAAAACCTTGCAAAAACCTTTTGATTTTGTGATTGGTACACCAGGTCGTTTGATAGATTTAGCCAACCGAAAAGCCTTAAAATTCAATGACTTTTCAATTTTAATTTTAGATGAATTTGACCGCATGCTTGATATGGGCTTTAGCCAAGATGTACTAGAAATCAATCGCCAACTGACACAGAAAGATCAAACTTTGCTTTTCTCTGCTACACTCGCTGAAAATCAAAAAGAAATCATCACACAATTCGTCAAAAATCCTATAAAAATTCATGTAAGCAGCGGTAAGGCAACAGCAGAACATATTGACCAAGATGTCGTTTTCTTCAATCGAAGAAATAAATTTGACAAGCTGATTGATTTAATTTCTCAGAAAGATTTTGAAAAAGTTTTAATCTTCTCTGAAACCAAACAGAGTGTTTCTGAAATTACAAAAAAATTAAAACAAAATAAATTTAAAGTCGATGAAATTCATGGTGATAAATCTCAAAATTACCGAAAATTTGCACTCAAGGACTTCAAGCGTGGAAAAATTAATATCTTAGTCGCTACTGATGTAGCTGCCCGTGGCCTAGACATCTCTGATGTGACGCACGTCATCAATTACCAAATTCCACAAGATTATGAAACCTACATCCACCGTATTGGGCGAACGGGGCGCGCAGGAAAAAAAGGAAACGCATTTACGTTCTACGAAGAGAAAAAATCGAATTAAATTTCTCTAAAGGCTTAAAAATTTTTTTCAAGCCTTTTTTATTTTTCATTTCTTCCGCTGAACGACTTGGTACAATTCAAAGTTTAAAATAAGTGAAAGATCTGTCTCCTTGATATTAAACGGGTTAGAAGACCTTCCATGAGCCAACCGAGATGGTACTAAAATCAAACCTTGAAAATTCACATAAGGCTCTTCATCGGCTTTTTTCTCAGAAGATTTAAATTTTTTCAAGCCTTCGATAATAGATTTAACTTCATAAGAATCAGCCTCTTTGGTGGTGTGATAAAAAACAGGATCCCACTCAGGCAAACCAGTACTATTCACCGTAGATACAATCGTAGCAGGTAGATAATAGACTGAGTCTTTCTGCTCCAATGCCTTGAGTAACTGCAAATTATACTGAATTAATATTTTATCTGTCTGGTTATCGCTAATTGAACGCCCCGCGGCTTGATGCTTTGGGTTTTTCACAACATAATAGCCCTCTGGCGCCTTCTCTGCCAATTCCTTTAGCGGTGTGTAGTGGTCATCACTTTTATCTTTTGAACTAAAAACCTTTACACTTCCATCTTCTGCGAAATAATGTTCCTCCAAGTATTTCACCAAAGCTCTGTCATCGATTTTGTTTTGCTTATTTTGGCTAATAAAAAAACCTGGCCTGTCCTCTGAACAGCTCCAAAAAACGAAAACAGCTAAAAGCAAAAATCCTAATTTCTTTAAATCCATATTTCTATTTTAATTTGAAAAGTACAAATATAAATAATTCAAAGCTTTCAACTAAACTCAACAAGCAGTTAAATTTTTAAAGGCTTAAAAAAATTTAATTCCACTGAGAAACAATAAAACACTTTTTCTTTAAACTTCTTACCTTTGTTACCAGTATTTTTTTTAACTCCTCTATGGAAACAAATATGCGGATTGATAAATTTCTGTGGTGTGTACGCTATTTCAAAACCCGAAGCCTTGCTACAGAAGTTGTGAAAAAAAACAGAGTTTGGGTCAACGGAGAGCTGGCAAAACCATCTAAAGACGTATTGGTAGGCGACTGCATAAAGCTTCGCAAAAATCAAATTTTCTATGAATTTGAGGTTTTGAAAATTCCTTCTAGCCGAATGGGTGCTAAATTGGTAGGACTTCACATCAAAGATTTAACCGACAAAAAACAACTCGAGGAACTGAAAATCAGGCAGACTGACCAAAATTATTACCGCCAAAAAGGCGAAGGTCGACCAACTAAAAAAGATCGTCGAGAGCTTGATGATTTTATGGCTGATTTTGATGATTTTTAAAGGCTTGTAAAATTTCTCCCACTACTTTTTCTAAAGGCTGATGCTCGGTAGAAAGAGTCACTTTTGCTTGTTCATAGAAAATACGGCGTTCAAAAAGATGTTTCGCTATAAACTCAGGTAAATCTTCTTTACTGAGGTGAGCCACCAAAGGTCTTTCTTTGATTTTAGGGGAAATTCGCTGCGCCAGCTGCTGTGGATTAGCTCTCAAATATACCGAAAATGAATTTTGATTAATGAGTTCCATATTATTATAAAAAACAGGCGTCCCGCCACCCGTGCTGAGAATTGCTTTTTCATGCTTTTGGAAAAATATTTTCAAATATTGGTTCTCTTTTTTTCGGAAGTAAATTTCCCCTTTTTCTTTGAATAGGATTGGGATAGGCTGTTGCTCTTTTTCTTCTATAAATTCATCTAAATCAACAAATTGAACATTTAATTCCTGAGCCAATTTTTTACCTATGGTTGATTTCCCAGCTCCCATGTAACCCACTAATGTCAAGACCATTTTTATTATTTTAGAAAAATAAAAGTAATATTTTTTTGTGTAATTTTAAAAAGCTCTTATATTTGCAATCCGAAAAGAAAAAAGTAAGGCGACTCGGTAGCTCAGCTGGTAGAGCACAACACTTTTAATGTTGGGGTCCTGGGTTCGAACCCCAGCCGAGTCACATTTTTATAACTTCTCTGCTCTACCCTATTTTAAAATCATTTATTTCTATCTAAACTTTCGAAGCAAAAAAATTAAGTTTTTCTGACTTTACTTTTTCTTTATTTGTTTGATTTCATGCTGATGCTGAAAAAACTTGTTTATGATTAATGGAATAGAGATTTAAACCAATCTTCAACAAGCATTGATTTCTTTTAAGCTTTAAAAAATTATAGCTGAAATCTGCTAAATTTGAATACTTTTCCCTTGCCACTGCGTGGAGTATGCACAGAATTATTAAATTTTTTTTATACTTTTGTGAGTTTCAATTATTTTCATTTATTTCTATGACGATTATTCAATTAGAATATGTGTTGGCTGTGGCTGAGAGTAAGAATTTTACACTCGCGGCGAAAAAAGCGTATGTGACGCAGCCGACGCTGAGCATGCAAATCCAAAAGCTGGAATCGGAACTGGGTGTTGATATTTTTGATAGAAGTACGCACCCGATTCGGGTAACGAAAATAGGTGAAAAGATTTTAGCTCAAGCTAAAACGATTCTCAATGAGGTGCAGCGAATGCCTGCGATTGTAAATGAGGAGAAAACAAATCTGAGCGGTGATTTTCGCTTGGGAGTAATTCCAACGGTTTTGCCAACTTTGGTACCGCTTTTTTATAAAATTTTTAATAAAAAATTCAAGCATGCAAACCTCATCATGCAAGAGATGAAGACTGAGGAAATATTAATCTCACTACGAGAAAATACCATTGATTTTGGCATTGCGGTAACACCCCTACTTCAACCTGATATGGTGGAGGAATTGCTATACTATGAGCCAATGTTGGCCTTTGTGCCAGAGGGGCATCGCTTGAGTCAAAGAAAGAATATAAGCGAGGAAGATTTGGACATTAGAGATTTGATTTTGCTAGAGGAAGGGCATTGCTTCAGGAATAATGTGCTGTCGATTTGTCACCATTTTCAGCAGCAAGAAGAGAAAAGTTTGATGATAGAGAGTGGGAGCTTTCAGACGTTAATTAAATTAGCTAAAGATGGTTTTGGGATGACTGTTTTGCCTGCGCTAGCTGTAAATGACCTGAAAATGGAGGACAAAAATTTCATAAAACCTTTTAAAAATCCAGTCCCAACGCGAGAGGTGAGTTTAATTTACCACAATAGCCAACTCCGCATGAGTTTTGCTAAAGAATTGAAAAATCTGATTCGCAGTGTGTTGCGTGGCATGATTTTTCTTGAATCGGAACGAAATACGTTACCTTATCTTAATAAATAATTTTTTTTAGACTAAAAAACAAAGGCTTTTTATTTATCTTCATTAACTAAAATTCTATTTTTATTTTGAAATTTAACAAAAGAAACTTTTTTAAACGACTTGGCTTAGGTTTACTGAGCTTGATTTTGATTTTAGTACTAGCGACGCTAAGTTTGCGTTTGCCAAGTGTACAAAATTTTGTGAAAGGCAAAGTGATTCACTTTGTTCAAGATAAAATTGGCACACCAATTTCGCTAGAGCGTGTCTATGTGAACTTCCCCAACGGGCTGGAATTGCAAAATCTATACGTAGAGGGGCAAAATAGAGATACAATTTTGCTGGTAAAAAACCTCAATGTAGGCTTAGCGATACCCAAGTTACTAGACAATCAGGCTCAATTTACTTCGATTGAACTGAATGGTTTGGTGGCTTTTGTGAAGCGTGATAATAATGGAAATTTTAATTTTGACTACATCGTCGATGCTTTTGGTACGACGGAAGAGAAGTCTTCAAAACCTTTCATCATCAATCTAGATAAGATTGATTTGAGGAATATCCGCCTGAATTATAGCGATGCAATAACTCAATACCAAACGCAAGTGATTTTTAAAGCACTAAAGACGCGTTTTAAGAATTTTGATTTGCAAGAGAATGATTACGCTCTCGGAGATTTGTATATGGAGGGTCTGCGACTGAAACTCAAGCAAGATATTTTGCAAGAAGCCTCTAAAAAAGTGGAGAAAAAAGTAGATTCACTATCGGCTCAAAGCCCATTAAAGCTAGATTTAAACGGAATTGAACTAGTTGATTTTGACATTGATTATAAAGATGAAATCACTAAAACTTATGTGAAAGTAAAGTTTGATGAACTGTTAAGCGAAATTAAACGGCTAGATGTAGAGAAAAGTAGTTTCGTACTGGATGATTTTGTGCTGAAAAATGCTAAAATCAAGGCTGATTTGTTTTTAGCCAGTGAAGATTCTGAAACCAAAAATTCAGAAACCAATCCAACTAACCCCTTGCATTTGGCTGTAAATGATTTTGATTTAGAGAACATTAATGTTCTATACAATAATACGGCAACTACTCCACAGAAAAAAGGAATTGACTTCAATCATTTAGACATTAAAAATCTGAATTTCAGTGTCTCTGATTTTGAAATGAAAGATTCTGAGATAAAGGGTGAAATTAATAAAGGTAATTTTGAGGAAAAAAGTGGACTGGTTCTCCAAAAACTTCAAACAGACTTTGAATATACTCAAAAAAATATAAGGCTTAAAAATTTTTTGCTAGAAACACCTAATTCTCTGCTAAAAAATCGTTTTGAAATTTCCTATCATTCTTTAGAGGATTTGACTAAAAATCCAGGGATGGCTCAACTTGATTTAAATTTAGAAAAATCTAAAATTGGATTTGAAGATATTCAGATTTTGGCACCCGAGGTTTCCAATCAAAAAATATTCAAAAATTACCCAAATGCTTCGCTAGCTCTTAATGCTAAAGTAAATGGCTTGGTGGATGATTTGAATATTGAGGAACTATCGGCATCAGGCTTAGATGATTTTCAGTTGAAAGCAAACGGAAGCATCAAAAACGCAACGAAACCTGAAAATTTATCTTATAATGTAAATCTTATCCGCCTGCATGCTCAAGAAAAAACACTTCGCCGAGTTTTGCCTGCTGAGGCGCTGCCAAACAATCTTTCTCTACCTGAAAAAATCACTACCAAAGGGAAATTGAAAGGGAATACAGAGCAAGTTGATACAGAACTTAACATTAATTCTACCGATGGCGATGCGCTATTAGCCGGCATCATAAACTGGGGAAAATCAGAGACTTATGATTTAGATTTAGAAACAACGAATCTAAATTTAGGAAAAATTATTCAAAACCCAGATTTGGGCAAAATGAGCGGGGCAATAAAGGTAGAAGGCAATGGCTTTGATTTAACTTCTGCTACAGCAAAAATTTCAGGGAATATTGAGCATTTTTTCTACAATCAATATAATTACAGCCAAATTGAGCTAAAGGGTAACATTGAAAATTCTAGGTTTAATTTAAATCTATTCTCAAATGACCCTGCGGCACGTTTAAATTTAGCAGTCAGTGGAGTTTACAACGATAAAAATCCACAAGCTAAAATAGATGGTGTCATTAATAAATTGGATTTCAATAAATTAAACTTCTATGATGAAGCACTGATTATTGCTGGGAGAGTTAGTGGAAGTTTTGAAAATTTAAATCCTGATGAGCTCAATGGGAATTTATATTTGAGGGATTTTGCCGTGTCTGACACTCAAAATGTTTATCCTATTCAGGATATTCAGATTTTAGCAAAAAATACGTCAGATTTTAATTTATTACAGCTGAATTCATCTTTTGCTGATGCAAAATTGGAGGGGAAATATCGTGTTTCACAAATTTTTCAAGCCTTAGAAAAAACTTTAAATCAATATTATCCATTTTTTAAAAATTCTAAAGGCTTAGAAAATATTGACCCTCATCAGTTTTTTCATTTTTCGGTAGAAATAAAAAATGATAATCTTCTAAAGAATTTGATTCCAAACTTAAATTCCTTTGAGCCTATTTCTATCTCTGGAGATTTCAATGCTGATTTTCAAAAAATCATCCTCAATGCAGAGATTCCTCAGGTGGACTATGCTGGAAATGAAATCAATAATGCTAATCTAAATATTGACAATGTAAACCAAGCTTTGGTTTTCCAGGTCAAGTGGGATGAGCTGAAATCTGGACGGTTTAAAATTTTAAATTCATCACTAGAGGGCTCGGTGAAAGATCAGCAAATTTTATATTCTTTTTCTTCTAAAGACCAAAATCAAAATATCGCCTATGCTATTGACGGAAGTGCACAGCGACTGGATGAAGTTTTTCAGCTATCCCTCAGCCCTGGGCAATTGGTGCTGAACGGAGAAAACTGGCATGTGGAGCATGATAATCAAATCACGGTGCACCCCGAAGGAATTAATGCTCAAAATTTCAAACTCTCGCACGGGAATAGCTTTCTCTCTTTGGAGTCTAGTGGTTCTGCTCCATTTTCACCGTTGCGTCTAGATATTGAGGACTTTAAACTTGAAACGCTCACAGCTCTAGCTCAGCAAGATACGCTACTGGCTAAAGGTATTTTGAACGGAAGTTTTGAGCTGAAAAATTTAATGAAATCTCCTCAAGTTAATGGGAATTTAAAAGTAGATAGTTTGCAGGTTTTCAATGCTCCTTTGGGGCATTTGGATGTGAATTTAAATCAAAGATCGGCAGAACATATAAATACACAAATAGAGCTGAAAGGAAATGGAAATCAAGTGAATCTGGATGGAAATTACAATTTAGTAAATGATGACTTAAACTTTGAATTATTGATTGACCGCTTGAATATGACTAGTATTCAAGGATTTACAGCTCAGCAAATAAAAGAGGCAGAGGGTTTCTTATCAGGTAATTTAGAGATTTTTGGCAAGTCTGATTCGCCTTCCATCCACGGAAAATTAAAATTCAATGATGTAGGTATGTTTGTGACTACATTGGGAACTAAGTTTCAGGGTATGAATGATGAGTTGCTGTTTCAGCCAAAGGGAATTGAAGTCAATCAGTTCAGCATATTTGATAAAGATAAAAATCAAATGTTGCTTGACGGAACTATTTTCACTCAAAAATACCAAGATTTTTCTTTTGATTTACGTTTGACTGCTAAAGACTTTAAAATCGTCGATGCTGAAAAAAATAGTGAAAATTTAGTCGGCGGTGTACTTTCTGTTGACACTGATTTGGCCATCAAAGGTGATTTAGATTTGCCTAAAATAGGCGGAAATATAAATATTGATAAGCCTACAGATTTTAGCTTTACGATACCGCAAAGCAGCCCCAGTTTGAAGAAAAGAGAAGGCGTTGTAGAATTCATAGACCAAGACCAAGTTGTCTTAAATCAAAGCTTAAAAAAGGATAGTGTTGATAGAACTTCACGCATCAAAGGCTTAGATGTTGCCGTAGACATTCATGTGAAAAAAGAAGCTAAACTCTCCATTATTGTAGACCAAGCAACGGGTGATTTTATACAATTGCAAGGAGAGGCTGAGCTTTCTGGGGGTATTGACCCTTCAGGAAAAACGAGTCTAACGGGTATTTACGAGGTTAACGAAGGAGCTTACCAATTAAATATCAATTTATTACAAAGAAAATTTAATATCCAGAAAGGCAGCACTATCACATGGGCAGGAGACCCGCTCTCTGCCAATATTGACATCACAGCGGTTTACAAAACTGAAACCGCTCCTATTGATTTGCTAGAACAGCAAATTTCAGGATTAAATGGTGCAAGTTTGAATATTTATAAACAGAAGATTCCTTTCAATACATTACTGATGATGAAAGGAGATTTGATGAAACCTGAAATTTCGTTTGACATCAATGTCGATGGAAATAATGCTGGTGTAGCAACGGAGGTAATTGATAATACTAAAACAAAGCTTTCGCTCATCAGAAATGATAGCAATGAGATGAACAAACAAGTTTTTGCCTTGCTTCTACTCAACCGCTTTATTGGTGAAAATCCCTTCCAAAGCAATTCAGGTCTATCGCCAGAATCGATGGCACGCCAAAGCGTGAGCCGCATTTTATCTGAGCAATTAAATCAATTAGCTTCTGATTTGATTGATGGCGTGGACTTAAATTTTGATTTAGAAAGTCGTGAGGACTATACCACTGGTAAAAAACAAAATCGTACAGATTTAAATGTTTCTTTAAGTAAAAGATTGCTCGATGATCGCCTGAAAGTCACCGTGGGCAATAAATTTGGTGTGGAAGGCGAAGCACGCACCAATGAAGATATGACCAACATCGCTGGTGAAATTTCATTAGACTATAGCCTCTCGCGCGACGGCAAGTACATTTTGAGAGCTTACAGGAAGAATGAGTACCAAGTTGCACTTCAAGGTCAAGTGATAGAGACAGGCTTAGGTTTTATCATCACTTTAGAATACAATGATTTTGCTGAAATCTTTAGAAAAACGAAAAATCCTAAAAGCAATTAAATTTTTAAAGCCTTAAAAAAAATTCCCTTCAGAATGAATACAAAAGCATTTTATAAAATTTCTTTTCTCACCCTTTACAGCTTGATTTTTTTCAACTTTTTCTCTTGCCAAGGAACTAGAGGACTCGCTGAAAATGAAAAACTCTACACGGGAGCCAAAATCAACATTGATGATGCGCATATTTCTAAAAAAGAAAAAAAAGAATTAAAAAAAGGCATCGAAGACAATTTAACCCCAAAACCCAACGCTAGCCTCCTAGGTATGCGCCCGCGTGTGGCTATTCACAATATGATTTCAGAGCCAGAGAAACCAAAAGGTTTTTGGTATTGGCTGAAGTACAAAGTCGGTGAGAAACCAGTTTTGCTCAGCGATGTTAACCGAGAATTTAACCGAGATATCATCGTTAATTATTCTGAGAACAAAGGCTACTTCAATACCAAAGCTAAATTTGACACGCTAACCAAAGGGAAAAAAGCTGAAATCGTTTACAACGTCAATCCTGATTATCGTTATTTCATCAGGAATGTACGCTTCCCGTCTGATTCAACTTTGGTAGAAAAAGCTATCGCAGAAACACACGCAGAAACTTTACTCAAAAGCGGAGATGCCTTTGATTTAGATGTTATAAAAAATGAAAGGGAGCGAATTGATAACGAATTAATACAGAAAGGTTTCTACTTTTTCCATCCCGATAACATCATTGTACAAGCTGATTCTACAGTGACCGATCTACACGAAGTTGAGTTAATCTTAAAAGTCAAAGATGATGCTCCTCAGCTTTCACGCCAAGCCTTTACCATCGACCAAACGGTAGTTTTCACAGACTATGATTTAGATGAAGCTCAAAGAAACAATTACGGAATCCCCGCTAATTTAGATGGTTTAGAAATGTATAATGATAAATTTTTCATCGACCCTAATAATAAATTTAATCCAAAAATTTTTGATAATTCTTTACCCTTCAAACGTGGCGATTTGTACAACCGTAAAGACCACAATATTGCACTGAATCGACTCATTAGCTTAGGCGTTTTCAAATTCGTGAAAAATCAATTCATCATTTCAGATAGCTTAAATCATAAATTTGATGCTTATTATTTATTAACACCTAAAAAATTTAAATCCTTACGATTAGAAACTTTAGGTAAAACAAATTCAGATAATTTTGTAGGTGGAGAAGTGAATTTAAACTGGTCTCATCTCAATCTATTCCGTGGTGCAGAACATTTTACGGCATCAATTTTCAGCGCATTTGATTACCAGCTTGGCGGCCCCGAGAACTCCAATAACCTCTTTCGCTACGGTACACGTATGAGTTTAGTTGTTCCTCGGCTTTGGGTACCATTTTTCAAACCTCAGCCTGGCGGTTCATTTTTGCCCAAAACGCAGATTACAACAGGGTATGAATTTCAGAAGAGGACTAAACTTTACACTTTAGGTAATTACAATTTCTCTTTTGGCTACTATTGGAAAGAAAATTTAAAGAAAGAACATGAGTTCAATCCCTTTGTGGCCTCATACGTTTCGGCTTCTAACGTCACTGAAAATTACCGCCGACAAATTGGAAAAAACCCTTACCTGCAGAGAGTTATAGAAAATCAATTGATTTTTGGACCCAATTATACTTTCACTTTTACCAACACAATGCTACCTCAAAAAAACACCTTCTATTACCAAGGTAAAGTTGATTTATCAGGAAATCTCTCTGGTCTAATCACGGGTGCCAATGCAAAAAAAGATAAGCAAGTTAAGTTCTTCAATGTTGCGTTCAGCCAATACGCCAAAATCGAAAATGACTTTCGATTTTTCCACAAAATCAGTTCGCACAGCAGCATTGCTTCGCGCCTAATTGCTGGGGTAGCTTATCCTTATGGTAATTCTTTAGAAATCCCATTTTCAAAGCAGTTTTTTGCAGGCGGCAGCAGCAGTATTCGGGCATTCCGTGCCAGGACTTTAGGCCCTGGGAGCTTTGATTCTAGGAACAATCAAAACACCTTTTTCTATGACCAGACAGGTGATATAAAATTGGAATTAAATACAGAATTTCGCTTTCCGGTTTATAAATTCGTTCATGCAGCCTTATTTGCAGATGCAGGGAACGTTTGGCTCGTAAACAAAAATGCAGAACGCCCGGGCGGAGAGTTTACCAAAAATTTTATCAAAGAAATTGCCGTAGGTGCGGGCGTGGGCTTGAGATTAGATTTCTCTGTGCTGGTATTGCGCTTGGACTTAGCCACTCCTGTTAGAAAACCTTACTTAGAAGAAGGCAAACGCTGGATGTTTGATAAAATTAATTTTAATGACAAGAATTGGAGAAAAGATAATTTAATTCTAAACATTGCCATCGGGTATCCTTTTTAATTTTTTTTTAAAGGCTTAAAAAATTTTTACCCCAATTTTTCTTTTCAATCATTATATTCGGAAAACTATGAATTACATTGAATATCATTTTATAACTCGCCCCGCACAACCGTGGACAGAAATTTTAATCGCTCGGCTGAGTGAAATAGAATTTGAAAGCTTTGAAGAAACACCAGAAGGTTTCAAGGCTTATATTTTACAAGATTTTGACGATGAAAGCTTTGTGCAAGAAATCCTTGGAGAAACTGATGAAGCGCAAATCAGTTATGAAAAAAAGAAAATTGAACCTGTGAATTGGAACGAGGAATGGGAGAAGAACTTTCATCCTGTAAATGTAGATGACCAATGCTACATTCGAGCAGAATTTCATGCCCCCCATCCTACTTCGCTTTATGAAATTATCATTCAGCCCAAAATGTCTTTTGGTACAGGACATCATGAGACAACGCATCTCATGGTACAATATATTCTAGAAAAAGATTTCACCAAGAAAAGTTTGCTAGACATGGGCACAGGGACTGGCGTTTTGGCTATTCTCGCTAAAATGAAAAAAGCACAGCACGTCGTGGGTATTGATATTGACGAGTGGTCGTATGAAAATGCGAAAGAAAATGCTGCAAGAAATCATGTTGCTATTGAGTTTTTAAAAGGCGGTGCAGAGAGCATTCCTGCAGAAAAATTTGATTTTGTTCTAGCCAATATCAATCGAAATATTTTGATGCAAGATATGAATTTCTACCTGCATGCGCTGAAAAATGATGGCATTTTGCTCTTGAGTGGCTTACTAGATTCTGATGAAAAAATAATGATTAATTTTGTAGAAAATTTTGGCTTACAATTTGTTTCCACCAAATACCGTAACGATTGGATTGCCTTAGAATTTAAAAAAAATGAAGATTAATTTTCAACATAAAACGGAAAAAGAAATAGACGTTCTTTCATTAGAAAAAGAATTAAATAAAATTATCCTTTACAATGATGACATCAATACGTTTGATCACGTCATAGAAAGTCTGATTCACGTTTGTGAGCACAATGAATTACAGGCCGAGCAGTGTGCTATGATTGTACACTATAACGGCCGATGTGATGTGAAAAGTGGTTCGTACGAAGATTTAAAACCCCGATGTTCTGCTTTACTAGAACGTGGTTTATCGGCAGAGATTGTCTAGATGAGTTGTATTCTCGCTATCGATTACGGCAAAGTACGCACGGGTTTAGCCATCACAGACCCGCTGCAAATCATTGCTAGCCCGCTAGATACGGTCTCTACCTCACAATTATTCCTCTACTTAGAGCAACTTTTTTTGACTGAAAAAGTAGAAAAATTAGTGGTAGGATTACCTATGCGAGCACACGGTGTAGCAGGTGAAATCGAAGTCGATATTCAAAAATTCCTAAAGGCTTTCAAAAAAAAATACCCAAAAATTGAAATTTACAGAGAAGATGAAAGTTATACATCTCTCCGCGCTGCCGAAGCTTTGGTCTTGGGTGGGATGAAAAAGAAAAAACGCCAAAAAAAAGGAATGCTAGATAAAGTCAGCGCAACTATTATACTGCAATCTTTCATGAAAAATCAAAAATAATTACCTTTGTCTCCCAAATTATTGAAATAATGATTTATGATATCCGCGCCTACGGCGACCCTATATTGAGAGAGAAAAGCCAAGCCATTTCATCAGACTATCCACATCTAGATGAGATTATAGAAAACATGTTTGAAACCATGTATGACTCTAATGGAATCGGCTTAGCTGCACCGCAGGTTGGGCTTCCTATTCGTTTGTTTATCATTGATTTATCACCATTCAAGGATGACCAAGATTATGCCGATATTGCCGAGGAATTAGCTGAGTTTAAAAAAGTATTCATCAATGCAGAAATCATTGACGAAAAAGGGGGGAAATGGAAGTTTAATGAAGGGTGCTTGAGTATCCCCAACATCCGAGAAGATATCAGCCGTCACGCTGAGATCACTATCAAATATTTAGATGAAAATTTTCAGCCACATGAAGAAGAATTTAATGATATCTTTGCACGAGTCATTCAGCATGAGTATGACCACATCGAGGGCATTCTTTTTGTAGATTACCTCAGTAATTTCAAGAAAAAATTAATTCATAAAAAATTAGAAAAAATCAAGCGCGGAAATGTGAAAGTTAATTATAAAATGAGATTTCCTAAGGCTTAAAAAATTTTAAATAAATAAAGTATATGAAGATAGATAAAGTAATTGCAATTAGCGGAAAACCAGGCTTATACCATCTAATATCACAAACCAAAAGCGGTTTTATCGCAGAAAATTTAGATGACGGAAAAAAAACTAACGTGCCAGCGAGCTACAATGTCAGTCTTTTGAGCAATGTAGCTATTTACACTACAACAGAGGAAGTCCCTTTGGCAGAAGTTTTTAGAAAAATTTATGATAAAGAAAACGGTGGTGAGACCATCAATCACCGTTCACCAGAGGTTGAGTTAAGAAATTACATGGAAGAAGTTTTACCAGACTATGATAAGTCACGTGTTTACCACTCTGATTTGAAAAAATTGTTCCAATGGTACAATATCTTACTGAGAAAAGAACTTTTAAGCAGTTCAAAAGAGCAAAAAGCGCCCAAAACTTCTGAAGAAGAATAAATGCACAGCAGAGAAGAGCAAACTCAGGCGTTCCACCGCTTGCTAGACATCATGGATGAGCTACGAGAAAAATGCCCGTGGGATCGCAAACAAACTATGGAAAGCCTATACCATTTGACCATCGAAGAGACTTACGAACTGGGAGACGCTATTCTCAATAATGATTTAACTGAAGTGAAGAAAGAACTGGGAGACCTCTTTCTTCATTTGGTTTTTTATAGTAAAATCGGTGAAGAAAAAAATGCCTTTGATGTCGCCGATGTCCTAAACACGATTGCAGAAAAACTCATCTTTCGGCATCCGCATATTTACGGCGATGTAGAAGTCAAAAATGAAGAAGAAGTCAAGCGCAACTGGGAACAATTAAAAATGAAAGAGGGTAGGAAATCTGTGCTTTCTGGCGTACCCAAAGGCTTGCCCGCTATGGTGAAGGCCATGCGAATACAAGAGAAGGTGAAAGGCGTGGGGTTTGACTTCTCAAATGGCGATGAATCTTTTGCTAAAATTCAGGAAGAAATACACGAACTGCAAGAAGCCGATGAGGAAAACCTAGAAAATGAATTTGGCGATATTTTATTTTCTATAATCAACTACGCTCGTTTTCTCCAGCTCAACCCAGAGTCGGCGCTGGAAAAAACCAACCAAAAATTCAAAAATAGATTTGAATGGATGGAGGCTGAAATTCAAAAAAATGGACTGTCTTTTAGCGACCTGAGTCTAGAAGAAATGGATGCCTATTGGGAAAAATCTAAACAAAAAAATTTTTAAGGCTTAAAAAAATTGGAAACAATTTCTATTCAAAAAATCAGTCAGCAATTCAAGAATCAAAAAGATTTTGAAAATATTATTCATTTTTTGAACCAAGAAGAACCTCAGCATTTGCAATGCAAAGGATTAATTGGCGGAGCTTTTTCTTTTTTTGCACATCAACTTTTTATAGCAACGCAACGCTCATTACTCTATATTTTTGATGACGCTGAAAACGCAGCATATTGCCTGAACGAACTGGAAGATTTGCTCGACAAAGATCAAGTGCTTTACTTCCCAGCAAGTTATCGCCGACCCTATGAAATTGAGGAAATCAATAATGCTAATGTAGTTTTAAGAACTGAGGTGCTCAATAAATTATCTTCTTCTAAGAAACCAAGGATTATCATCACTACTTCTAATGCTTTAACAGAAAAGGTCGTTACAAAAAAATCACTCACCGAGAAAACTTATCGGCTAAAAGTTGGTGATGAAATTTCAGTCGATTTCTTGAATGAAATTTTATTTTCTTTTGATTTCAAAAGGACAGATTTTGTGACCGAACCAGGCGAATTCTCGGTGCGTGGTGGAATTATTGACGTTTTTTCTTACGCCGATGAGAAGCCGTATCGCATTTCTTTTTTTGGTGATGAAATCGAACGCATCAAATCTTTTGATTTGGAAACTCAGCTTAGCACAGCAGAGGTGAAATCATTCGTCATTGTTCCGAATTTAGAGAATAAGTTAAATACCGAAAAAAGACAATCTTTCTTGGAATTTTTAAATTCAAAAACGCTTATTTTAGGGCAAAATTTGATTTTAACTAAAAGTTTAGTTCAATCAAATTTCGAGAAATCTGAGAAGGCTTTTGAAAATTTAAACTCAGAAATTCAACATAAAAACCCAGAAGATTTATTTTTAAAGGCTGAAAATTTCCTTACAGAAATTTCAAATTTTGATGTGTTAGAATTCTCTGCCCAAACCTTACTCTCACCACACGCTAAATTTTCATATTCGCAAACGCCTCAGCCAGCGTTCAACAAAAAGTTTGACCTCTTGATTGATGCTTTGCAGGAACAAAGTAAAGGCGGTTTTAGAAATTATCTTTTTTGCTCCTCGGCCAAGCAAATTCAGCGATTTCAAGAAATTTTTCAAGACATCGGTAGAGAAGTTCAGTTCACACCAGTACTAGCGAGCATTCATGCGGGGTTTGTAGATAAAGATTTAAAAATAGCTTGCTTTACCGACCATCAAATTTTTGAACGCTACCATAAATTTAATTTAAGAAATAGTTTTTCTAAAAAAGAAAGCCTCACACTCAAGGAATTGACTAGCCTGCAGGTTGGCGACTACGTGACGCATATCGACCACGGCTTGGGCAAATTTGGTGGGTTGAAAAAAATCAATGTCAACGGAACGATGCAAGAAGCCATCAAACTGGTTTACAGAGATAATGATATTTTATATGTCAGCATTCATTCTTTGCACAAAATTGCTAAATATACGGGTAAAGACGGGCAAATTCCTAAAGTGAATAAATTGGGTTCGCCTGCTTGGAAAAATTTAAAAAATAAAACCAAGAAAAAAGTCAAAGAAGTTGCTTTTGATTTAATTAAACTTTACGCCAAGAGAAAATTAGATAAAGGTTTTGCGTTTGCTCCTGATACTTACTTGCAAAACGAACTAGAAGCGAGTTTCATCTACGAAGATACGCCAGATCAACTCAAGGCAACCGAAGATGTGAAAACCGATATGGAGAGTGAGCAGGTCATGGATCGTTTGATTTGCGGTGATGTCGGTTTTGGGAAAACTGAAGTGGCTATTCGTGCCGCATTCAAAGCTGCAACGGATGGAAAACAGGTAGCTGTGCTGGTTCCTACTACAATTTTGGCTTTTCAGCATTATAAAACATTCAAAGAACGTTTAGCAGATTTTCCTGTTCGGGTGGAATACCTTAACCGCTTCAAAACAACAAAGCAAAAAAATGAGATTTTAAAGGATTTAGCTGAAGGGAAAATTGAAATTCTCATCGGTACACACCAGATTGTTGGCAAAAAAGTGATTTATAAAGATTTAGGCTTATTAATCGTTGATGAAGAACATAAATTCGGGGTTTCCATCAAAGACAAACTCAAAACTTTAAGGTCTCATTTAGATACACTTACACTCACTGCAACACCAATACCACGAACTTTGCAATTTTCCTTAATGGCAGCTCGGGATTTGTCTATCATCAGAACTCCCCCGCCCAATCGCCAGCCTGTGGAAACAAAAATCATTGGGCTGAACGAGGAACAAATTCGTGATGCGGTTTTCTATGAATTGCAACGTGGTGGGCAAGTTTTTGTTATTTTTAACCGAATCAATGGACTGAAAGAAATGGCAGGAATGATTCAGCGCCTAGTGCCTGAAGCCAAAATTGCTGTCGGCCACGGGCAAATGGACGGGAAAAAGTTAGAAAAAACTTTGCTGGATTTCATGGACGGGAAATTTGATGTCTTGGTTTCTACCACGATTGTAGAAAGTGGTGTCGATGTGCCAAATGCTAACACAATGCTGATTGTGGATGCGCAAAATTTTGGTCTGGCAGATTTGCACCAAATGCGTGGGCGCGTGGGGCGAAGCAACCGAAAAGCATTTTGCTACCTCATCACGCCTCCACTCGTTACTTTGACGGATGAAGCACGCAAAAGATTACAGGCCATTGAGCAATTTACAGATTTGGGCTCGGGATTCAATATTGCAATGAAGGATTTAGAAATCCGTGGAGCAGGAAATTTACTGGGTGCAGAGCAGTCTGGCTTTATGGCTGAAATGGGATTTGATACGTACCAAAAAATACTAAACGAAGCGATAGAAGAATTGAAATATTCTGACGAGTTTAATTATTTATTTCAAGATGAATTAAAAAGAAAAGAAGATTATGTTTCTGATTTTAATTTAGATGCTGATTTAGAATTACTGATTCCAGACCATTATGTGAACAACGTAGAAGAGCGAATGGCGCTTTATAACGAGCTAGCACAAGTTGAAAATCAAAATCAACTGAACCAATTCAGAGAAAATCTAATCGATCGGTTTGGGAATTTGCCTACACAAGCTCGTGATTTACTAAAATCTATGGAATTAAAGTGGCTTGCAGAAAAACTGGGCATGGAAAAAATCGTTCTGAAAAATGGAATCTTCTTGGGTTATTTTATCAACAATCCTCAGTCGCCTTTTTATCAGAAGCCAGTTTTTCAAAAAATCATGCAATTTCTAAGTCAAAATCCTAACTTTGGTATATTGAAAGAGAAGAAAGTAAGAGGGCAAGAGTTTCCTAGTCTACTTTTGCGAGTAGAGCAAGTCTCGACTATTGATTTGGCTTATCTAAAACTGGAAGAAATTTCTAAAGCCTTATAAATTTTTATAATCGAAGAAAATTTTTTAAGCCTTAAAAAAAATTGGTCAAAAAATATTTAAAAAAAAGCATCGAATTCTGGGAAAACAATTTCTTAGAAAGTCCTGAAAATCTATGGGCACTACGCATCAGTTTCAGTGCTATTTTGGCTTTGGGCATTTTTTATTTATTAGGAATCCCAAAAGCAGGGCTGACTGTGAGCATGGGGATTGTTGCCACCGCTTTGACTGAGAATGATGTCCACATCAAATCCAGTTTACGCTCTACGCTTCTTATTGGGTTTTTATTCTTCATTTTTTCATCTTTAGTTCAATTGCTATTGCCCTACCCTATTATTTTTGGGGTATTTTTGGTCTCTTCTAGCTTTTTCATCATGCTAGCAGGGGAACTAAAGTCCAAATACAATCACTTAGCCTTTGGCTCTGTTTTAATTATTCTCTACTCTATTTTTATTTATCAACCTGAGGCTGATTGGTTTAGAATTCCTTTCCTTTTTGTAGTTGCAGTGATTATTCATATGGCAACTTCCATTGTCATTTTATTGCTCAATCCTTATCAAAATCTACAAAATGAGCTAGCCAACGCTTATCAATTACTAGCTAAATACCTGAGAATGAAATCCAAATTCTTCCCTAGCTCTGCAAATGAGCAGGAAGAAATTAGAAATGAATTGGCGCTAATCAATATTCAATTATTTTCTCAGTCAGAAAAAATTAAAAATATTTTACAGCGTTTGGGGCAAGAGCTGAACCTTCATCAAAGGACTAAATTCAACCAATACGTTTCTGAATGGAATCAACTGCAATTACTGCACGAGCGAGCCGTCTCTAGCCACGAATCTTATGATTCCATCAGCCAAAATGTGAATTCCTCTCTGGTGGTAGCGGGCTTGGGTAAAATGTTGAGAGAACTCGGTAAAGCCAGTGATGAATATGCCCGAAACATTTTGAAAAAAAACACCTTCCAGTCCTCGCCAAGTCTCCGCTGGACGTCTAATGCCTTAGAGCTACTCTTGCACCAAAATTTGTGCAAAGATCAAGCTTCAATTAATTATCTGTGGAAAAACATCAAATCCATGGAAGAAACATTTGAAGCACGCCATACCCCAGCTAATATCAATTTAGAATACACCTTTGATGAAAAAAAATGGCGAGATTTATTCTCTCCCAAAAACAGTAAATTCAGGCATGCCGTTCGCCTAAGTGTTTGTTTTGCTGTTGGTTACACACTTATGAATGTTTTCAAAATCGAGCAAGGAGCTTGGATTATCCTAACTTCTCTCATTGTATGCCAACAAACTTATGATGCTACACGCCAACGCTTTTTTAAAAGAATCATCGGGACTTTAATGGGAGTCATCATTGGCATCACCTTATCTCTCCTAATGCCCACGACTGCAGGGCAAGTAGTCATTTTGATTGCCAGTATGTTTATATTTTTCAAGTACTTAAGGGGAAATTACATCATTGCTGCCATTTTTATCACCGTTTACGTTTTAGCCGTTTACAACCTCTTGCAGGGGACTGGAGTGCAGGTAATGACTCCCAGAATCATCGATACCCTTATCGGCTCTGTAATTGCCTACCTTTCCATCCGCTTCATCTGGCCAGAGTGGCAGTATAAAAATCTAAAAAATTTACTAATCAAAGCGATAGAAAAAGATAAAATTTACTTTGAAAGTGTGATGAATCAGCAAATTTCAACACAAGAATATTTGCACCACCAGCGAAACGCTCACCGTGCAGATAATCAATTGGCTCAAGTGTGGAAAAGTATGCGGATCGAGCCAAAATCGAAACAAAAACTCATCACCCCAGCACGGAATTTTACTTACCTCAATCATACTTTATTAAGTTATATTTCAGCGCTGGGCGTGCATCGTAAAAATTTGAATTTCAATGAAAATGACTTTTTCATCAAAAATCAAATCATTAAACTTCTAGATGAAATCTTGCTCCACCTGCAACTAGGGAATCAAAATTCAGTACCCACTGAAACATCTTTTATTTTACCAATAGAAAAGCTAAAAGATACTGAGAATCTTTTGTTTCTTGATAATATTTTAAAACTAAGTCAAGAATTGAAAGAAGCGGGCGAACATATTGAATTTTAATTTTTTTTTAAGGCTTAAAAAATTTTGTGAAACTCCTTGCTCGCGTTTAGAAATTCATTACCAATGGCAATGAATTCCAAATAAGCTTTTCTTCCGAAATCTCTGATTTTTCTATTAAAAATTTAATCCATAAAATTTTCTAAGCCTTAGGATATTTTCCTGAAAAATTTTACCTTTAAAAAATGGAAAATAGAATTTGTCAACTTTTTGGTATTCAGTATCCCATCATACAGGGGGGGATGATTTGGGCGAGTGGCTGGGAATTGGCCTCTGCAGTGTCTAACGCTGGCGGTTTAGGCATTTTGGGTGCTGGTAGCATGTATCCTGAGGTTTTGAGAGAGCATATTCTTAAAACACAAAAGGCTACAAGCAAGGCCTTTGGTGTGAATTTGCCTTTGATGTACCCCAATATCGAAGAACACATCCAAATCATTATTGAGAATCAAGTAAAAATTGTTTTCACCAGTGCAGGGAATCCGAGTATTTGGACTGAGAAACTTCAAAGTCATGGCATTAAAGTGGCCCATGTGGTCAGCAGCATCAAATTTGCTAAAAAAGCAGAAAATGCTGGGGTAGATGCTATCGTTTGTGAAGGGTTTGAGGCTGGCGGCCATTTGGGGAAAGAGGAAACAACGACTTTTTGCCTGATTCCTGATATTGCACGAAATATCGAGAAACCTTTGATTGCTGCTGGAGGCATCGCTACTGGAAAACAAATTTTAGCCGCAATGACTTTGGGCGCAGATGCTGTGCAAATGGGGACAAAATTTGTGGCAACTCGGGAAGCTTCTGTGCACCAAAATTTCAAAGAAAAAGTCAAAAGCTTGAAAGATGGCGACACCTACTCTACCCTAAAAGAAATTGGCAATGTGCGCTTGGTGAAGAATAAATTTTTTGATGAAATTCAGCAAGCTTATTCCAGCCATGCGAGCAAAGAAGATTTAATAAAACTTGCAGGGGAAAGACGTGCAAAACAAGGTATGTTTGAAGGTAATTTAGACGAAGGTAAACTAGAAATCGGGCAATGTGCCTCTTTGGTAGATGAGATTCTGAGCGTGGATGATGTTTTTAAATCACTGATTGAAGAGTTTAATTCTGCTAAAAAGGAAATGAATTGTTTGGATTTTTTTTAAAGGCTTAAAAAATTTTTAGATTTCATTAAATTTTAAGGAAATTTTTCATATCATTGTGCTCTAATTTTTCTTTACAAAAGAGGTTTCTATGTTTGTTATAAATTTTGTTTCAAAAACTTGTGAAAACTTTATAGATTTCGTATCTTGTAGTCTATTAATTTATTACAACACAACACAACACAACACAACACAACACAACACAACACAACACAACACAACACAACACAACACAACACAGACTTAGAAAATATTCCCCCCTTAACAAAAAGGAAATCCTTGTAGATGGCTTTGCGCTACCTGCAAGGATTTTTTTATGCCCAAAATTTTAATGATGGGAAACACGATTAAAACCATACTTGCAATTCTATTACTGCTTTGTTTAGCACCGATGCCCTATGGCTACTTTCAGTTGGTGAGGCTGGCTTCTCTTGTGGGTTTTGCGTATTTGGCTTATACCTCTTTTTGTGAAAAAAATAATCCAGCGTTGGGCATTCTCTATATTTTTTTAGCGATACTCTTTCAGCCGTTTGAAAAAATAGCACTCGGCAGAACTTTATGGAATATCGTAGATGTGCTGGTAGCGGTGTTTTTAGTGATTCAGATAATTCAGATAAAGAAAGAAAAATGAGAATATTATTATTAATGATTTGTGCCACACTAATGATAAGCTGTGGATATAATGAGAAAAAAACAGATTTACAAGAAGCTAATTTAAAAGGTAGGGTAAAATCTGTGAGAGAAATTCCGTATGATGCTGTTGAAAAATTTGGCAAAGTAGAGAAAGGAATTATGAGAGAATTTGCATTTGAGAATGCATATGTATTATACAATGAACAAGGCCATATAGTAGAGGAAAATAGGTACAATGCTGATGGTAGTTTGGATAAAAAATGGACTTATCAATATGATAATAAGGGTAATAAAGTAGAGGAAAATTGGTACAATGCTGATGGTAGTTTGGATAAAAAATTGACTTATCAATATGATAATAAGGGTAATATAGTAGAGGGAAATAGTTACAATGCTGATGGTAGTTTGGATGATAAATGGACTTATCAATATGATAATAAGGGTAATATAGTAGAGAGTAATAGGTACAATGCTGATGGTAGTTTGGATTTCAAATGGACTTATCAATATGATAATAAGGGTAATATAGTAGAGAAAAATTGGTACAATGCTGATGGTCGTTTGGATGATAAATTGACTTATCAATATGATAATAAGGGTAATATAGTAGAGAAAAATTGGTACAATGCTGATGGTCGTTTGGATAAAAAATGGACTTATCAATATGAATATGATTCCAAAGACAATTGGACTCAAAGAAAAGAATATGAAAATAATAAGCCTAATACAATTACAGAGAGAAAAATAGAATATTATAAATAGTAGCAATATTTTTAATCATTCAATTAAAAATAAATAAAATATTAATCACAAAAAATTAAATATTATGGCACTAGACAATCTAATCTCGTTAGAATTTTCTGAAGAAGAATTACAGAAAATCAACACCGCAATTCAGGAGCTTCACAACATCATCAAGACAAAAGCAGTGAACCTCTCCCCAGAAGAAAGAAGACAATACGGTAGCATTGCCGATAGAAACAAAATTTTTGTAGACAAGTGCAAAGCCTTTATGGAGCAAGATCCCAGCTTGTTGCCACGCACCATAGATAAGGAGGAGTTTGATAAAGACTATACCGCCAGAGGGCAGGTAGAAGAACCTTTGAGAAAATTGGCAAGAATTACAGAAATGTTTTCGGATACCAAAATTCTTCTGGATTTTGATAACTACAATGCCGCTATTGCATACTATAAGTATATGAAATATTTAGCGAGCGAAAACGAACCAGGAAGCGATACCATCTACCGCAGCCTAAAACAGCATTTTTCTGGCGGAAGGGTTGCTGAAAAAGAAGATGAACCCAAAGGTGGTATAGTGAAAAATATACTGCCAAAAGCAGAGTAAAACACATTTCAAAAATGGATTTTAGTAGGTTTTTAAAGTGGTTTAACTAGGTTCAGAAATGTATTTAACTAGGTTCAGAACCTACCTCAACTAGGTTAAAAAGGCTATTGAATAGGGTTCGGAAGTGTATTTAACTAGGTTCGGAACCTACCTAAATAAGGTATAAAACCTACTGAAATACATTACAAAACCTATTGAACCCCATTTTAAATAAAATATGAAACAGATAATAAAAATAGGGCTATTAGCTATGGCGACTATAAGTATGAGCAGTTGTACAGAAGTTTGTAGATAAAAATAAAGTGGAATGAATAATACAACAGAACTGGTTTCTGACGAAAATATTTCTAAATATATGAAATCTGTAGAGCAAGGAAATGCTAAAGCTCAATACCATTTAGGGAATTGTTATTATAGTGGTCAGGGCATGGAGCAGTCTTATGAAAAAGCATTCTATTGGTATAAAAAGGCTGCTAAACAAGGCTATAGACGAGCTGAGTATAACTTAGGTGTTTGTTACGCCCGAGGTGAAGGTGTTGAAAAATCAGAGAAAAAAGCTTTCTATTGGCACAAAAAAGCTGCTGAACAAGGATTGGCAGAAGCTCAGCTAAATTTAGCTAAGTGTTATTTTTTTTGCGAAGGGGTAGAAATGTCATTTTATCAAACCAATTATTGGCTACGAAAAGCTTATAAAAATGGTAATAAAGAAGCAGGTGAAAGACTTAACATGCTTCAGGAAAAATTTGTTGGAATATTTAATTTGGAAATATGAAATCTTTAGAAAAATTTAGAAATGTATTTTTAATACTATTTAGTTTAGTACTATTCACGAGTTGTTCTTCTGTAATGTTAGTAGGGGATAGTACAGCCAAAAGTATTGATAGTGTAGGAGACTTCCTTGGCGTTTACATAATGTTGCAATTATCTATCTTTATAATGGGGGTATTGTTGTCGTTCTTTTTAGGAGGGTTTGGCTATGTTGTGAGCGTTATAGCACATTTTATTTGGGTAGTATCTGAGAGGGACTATGGTTTCTTCACAGTTCTACTGTTGTTTAGCTTAGCATCAATAGTTCCCTTTCTGCTAAATATTTTAGTAGCATTAATTAAAAATAAAAATTAATAAAAAATGAGCTGGATATTAATTATTGTAGTATTAGGTGTAACTTATTTTTTATACATAGGATATAAAGGGAATAAAGACATCAAAAATGTTGAAAAATATGGAGGTCTGAAAATAAAATATAACACCTTGATTGAATTAATTATGGCAAGAAGCTCTACTACCAGACTTCAACAAATTAATTCAAATAATATAAGAATCACATCTACAGGGATGATGTTTAAACTCATAGAAATAGATAAAAAAATACAAATCACTTGGGATTGGCATTCATTCACTACAGGAAAAATACATAGGCTAGTTTGGAAATTTGATGAAAATCAAGATCAAAACGTGATGTATGAAACCATAAAACGTGACATTAGTATTCAAAATCTTTTAGATGATGGATTGACTAAGCGAGAAGCTGAAAATTATTTAAAAAATATAAATAATTAATAAAAACAAAATTTATGAACAAAGTAGGCAAAATAATCGTATTTGTAGTCGTTTCTTTTATAATTGTTTTTGGACTGACAGTATTAAAAGCAGCGAATGGAGGAGCTATCATGTGGCTTAGTGCATTAGCTATACCATTAATTTATAGAAGTTTATTCAAGAATAACAAAAAAGATAATAATAATGATAATGATATTACATTGAAAAAATAATGATACCGAACCACTATAGCACACTTGGTGTAAATCCTTATGCTACAAAATCTGAAATTAAAAAAGCATATAGAAAATTAGCATTATTGTATCACCCAGATAAGAACAATAGCCCTGACGCACATCATCAATTTATTTCAATTAATGAAGCTTTTCAGATATTGTATGATGAAGAAGCAAGAGCAAAATATGACAAGGAATATGATCGTTATTTTGGAAAAAAAGGAAATTACAAAAGTGATAAAATAAATGATAGAGCTGAAAATTCAAACACAACTCAATCATGGAATTATTCCATGTATGAAGATGAGAAATTAAATCAATGGACAGAAAATGCTAGAGAGCAAGCTGAACGATTTGCAAAGATGGCTTTTGATGATTTTTCTAAATTACTATTAGGAGTCGCAAAAGAAACAGGCTTTTATTTGGGAAATTCCATTTTGGTAATGATAGGTGGATTGTTGTTTATGAGTGGCGTTGGAAACATTATTTTAGGTATTTCAAATGGTAATATCCCAGTAGTCATCCTTGGCTTATTCCTTTTATTATTAGGCTATTACACATATAAATTATCATCAAAGAAAATAGAAAATCATAACGTATAATTAAAAACAAAATTTATGAGCGAAAATAGGATTCTTAATGATTCAAATGATACAGTAGAAACAGAAAGAGTGACATTCAATCAATGGGGTAAAGAGTTTGCCCAAGCAACTAAATGTAATCCAAATTCTATTCAAAATGGACTAAATGAAGTTTATAGCGATTTTTTGACCAAACAACAATTAGATGAAAATGCAATAAAAAATAAAATTGATAAATTGAATGAAGATATTGAAAAACTCAAACAAAATTCTGAGGAAAGAAGAGCTAATAATGAACATCTTTCAATTGAAAATCAAAGACTAAATGATTTAATAGATGAAAAGAAAAATGAAATTCTTGAATTAGAAAATGAAATTTTAGAAATAACTGGTGGTAGGAGAAAACAAGATAAATCAAAGTTAAATTTATATGCTACATTTTCAATAATAAGTCTCATAGGAACACTATTAGCGTATATGGCTACTTTTGGGAGTGCAATATTGGGCTTAGAAGAAGGTGATCAGTTCATTAGGGGGGCTGTATTCTCTGATTTAGTTGAAGAAGGTATTGGAATACTTGTTTTTGCTATTTTTATTTCTATTATACCGATTGCATGTGGATATTTTTATGGTAAATTTAAAAGAGATAAAAAAATAATTGCTTCTATAGCCACATTAGGAATTGTGCTAATAGTGGATTTAATTATTGGTTATAAATTGGCAGAAACAATTTACAACAGAGGTTATGAAGATGGTTTATATTCACAACCTTGGCAATTTGATTTTTTTGTAACTGACGCTCATTTTTGGATAGTCTTATTAATAAACTTTGCAATGTATATGACTTTTAGTCTTTTGTCAAATGCTTACTTTGAAGAGGAAGATAGATTGAGCCCAAATTCGCAAGTAGAGCAAACTAAAAATAAAATTTCTTTGCTAAAAGAAAAAATGGAAGAATTTAGAAGCTCTATAGTAGAGAACGATAAGCAAGTAAAGTCAAATTTATCAGAAATTGAAAGAAATAAAATAAGCATAGATAAGAAGGAAATTGATATTGAAGACTATAAAAATGGTAGATTACCATTGAATATAGTTTATTTGAAACAATTGATAGCAGAATTTTTAAAAGGATATCAATCTTATGTGAATTTAATGATTGAAAACACTAATAGAGCAGAGGAAATAGTCAAAAAAGTTTTAGAAAATGCAGAAAATTGGTTTGTAAAAAAAGAATCTGATGGCTGGAGTAAATCAGTAGAAATAAAAACAGATAAAAATTTCTTTGGAATAAATTTAGATAATCATGAAGTTAATTAAAAAGTATAAGTTTTTTATTGTTGTATTACTCCTTCTTGGCGTATTTGTAGCTATATTCAGCCTGAATACTTCCAAAAGTAAGGAGGCAATAAAACAAATGAGAAAAGCATCTAATCAAGAGCAAGTAGAAAATATTTGGAATAAATATATAGATGATATTAATAGCAATAACGGTAGAGAAAAGTTAATTAAATCTGTAAAAGAAAAATTAGCTACTATGAAACTTTCAGATAATGATATTGCAGAATGGCATAATAAGTTCAGAGTTTATTCAGATACCAAACCAGCACTCAATCTCATTATTGTTCCTGATTTATCTTTTCGTATTAACCAAATTCCCAATACCGCTAAATATGATAAAGAAATCATAGAAAAAATATATGAAGAGTTCTTCAAAAGAGCGAAAAATAATAAATCAAAAGATAAACTAGTTCTTGAAGTTACAGATCAAAGCCAAGCCAATGGGATATTTGGTGATATTGCAAAAGGTTTAACTATAGATTTAACTAATAGAGAAAACAACCAAAGGGCATTGGATTATTTAAATGAAAAAGAAGCAAAATTTAAAGATAATTTAAATGAATTATATAAAACTGCTCTTAAAA
Source organism: Candidatus Ornithobacterium hominis (assembly GCF_951229915.1). Taxonomy (GTDB): domain Bacteria; phylum Bacteroidota; class Bacteroidia; order Flavobacteriales; family Weeksellaceae; genus Ornithobacterium; species Ornithobacterium hominis. Next base: position 1,444,724 of record NZ_OX579588.1, read on the forward strand.
ATACATCAGGTGCAGATTATGTATATTATTTCAAAAGGATTTTGCCTGATAGAATTAAAAAATCAGATATCAATACAGAGTATATTAATAAAGTAATTATTTTAACAGATGGTTATTTAGAAGCAAATAATAAAATATATACTAAAATTGAGGACAATAATGTTTGGAAATCAGCAGTAGCAAATGGTAGTCATGTAGATTTGTTAGAAGAAAATAATTTATTTATTCCAAACATGAATTATACATTGCCTAATACTGAAATTTTAGTTTTAGAAATTACAGAAAGAGACAATGGAATAGGTTGGCACAAAGAATTTTTATCAGCTTATTGGAAAAAATGGTTTAAAGACATGAATGTTCAAAACATCAATGATAATAATGATGATTTCTTTAGACTACACAATAACAATACTGATGAAACAATCAATATTGTTCGTGAATTTTTAAAGTGATAATCAACAAATCATACTTGAATAACCTCTCACAAAATCGGACTAATCCTCCGATTTTCTTATTTTAGCAAAATGAAAGGATGGATTTTATTGATGTTGGTGAACGTATTCGCTTGTCAACCAAATGGGAAGAAAATTAGTCAGGCAGAGCCAGCCAAAGTTGCTAAGCTTACTGCAGATAGTTTGCAGTTCAAAGCTAAAGTTATTGGTGTTACAGATGGCGATACGGTGGAAGTGCTTTGGGATAGCATCCCTACCAAAATCAGGTTAGCTCATATTGACGCTCCCGAGAAAAGAGGCTCTCAACCTTTTGGTATGGAAGCCAAAAAAATGTTATCTGATTTGTGTTTTGGGCAAGAGGTAATGGTGGTTTCCAAAGGAAAAAACGGACGAAGAGATAGAAGCCAACGCCTAATTGCGGTGATTAAAAACCAAATCGGAGCAAATTGTAATTTAGCAATGGTGAGAAATGGTTTAGCGTGGCATTATGTGAAATTTTCTACCGATAGCGTTTATTCAGTTTTAGAGGCTGAGGCTCGTGCTAAAAAGTTAGGTTTATGGGCAGAGCCTAATCCCGTCGCGCCCTGGCTTTGGCGGAAAAAGAAAAAATCCCCCTAAAATTTATTTTTTTTAAAGGCTTAAAAAATTTTTCAAACCCTAAGCAAGATTGATTTTCATTTAGAAAAAAATGAACTATTAAATTGTAAATCTTTATAAAAAAAGCTTATCTTCATCTAAAATAAAATCTGTTATGAAAAAATTACTCGTGCCCGTTGATTTATCCAATATTACCGATGAAATTATTCGGCAATCCATTCATTTTGCTCAAGATTTGTCTGCTGAGATTATTTTAATTCATGTCGTTAGCTTAGACGTCGGGTTTATTTTAGGCGAGGTTGGCTTTCAATATTTACCAGAATTGGAAGAAACCGCTCTAGAAAAAGATGCGGTTCATCTCAATAATTTAAAAAATCAGATTGAAAAATCAGGAGTCAATTGTAATTCATTCCTGAAACAAGGCATCCCTGCAGAAATCATTTTAGAAACGGCAGAAGAAATAAAACCGTATGCCATTGTGCTTGGGTCAAAAGGTCATGGAAATCTATATAATGCATTGGTAGGCAGCGTTTGCCATGATGTTATAAAGGAATCAAAATTTCCTGTTTTCGTCGTTCCAAATTTAGATTAAATTTAATATGCAAATGTTTTTTTAGCCAAATCAATTTACTGATTTTCAATTAAATGAACAACTTTTTCTTTTTTAATTCATAATGCACAGCGGGTTTATTCTAATTTTAAGAGCCTGTTTAAATCTCAAACAAGCTCTTAGTGGATTCTAAAAAAAAGATTTTAGTAAGCTTTTGCAAATAATACCCGTTGCTGGCTTGGCTTCCCAGTGAAAATGCATTTACCTTCTTCTTTTTCTGCTTCTAACGGGATGCACCGAATGGTCGCTTTCGTTAATTCTTGAATTTTCTCTTCGGTTTCTGTAGTCCCGTCCCAGTGAGCACTCACAAAACCGCCTTTGTTTTCTATAACGTTCTGAAACTCATCCCAAGTATCTACTTTTGTAGTTAATTCTTGTTTATTATCTTTTGCTTTTTGATAAATATTTTCATCGATTTCTTGCAGAAGGCTTAATATATGCTCCACTGATTTTTCAAGGCTTATAAAATTTTTATCTCCAGTATCCCTTCGGGCAACCTCAATTTGATTTTTCTCTAAATCTCTTGGTCCCATTGCTATTCTCACCGGTACACCTTTCAACTCATATTCATTGAATTTCCAACCTGGCTTGAAGGTATCTCTATCATCAAATTTCACCGAAATGCCTTTTGACATTAATTCAGATTTTAGCTGATGAGCTTTTTGGGCTACTAAATTTCTTTGTTCATCATTAAAGTAAACTGGGACAATTACTACTTGAATGGGCGCCAGTGTAGAAGGCAGCACCAAACCTTGATCATCTGAATGAGTCATAATCAAGGCCCCCATCAGTCGTGTAGAGACACCCCAGCTGGTAGCCCACACATATTCTAAATCTCCGTTTGCAGTCGCATATTTCACATCAAAAGCTTTGGCAAAATTTTGCCCCAAAAAGTGTGATGTCCCCGCCTGCAAAGCTTTCCCATCTTGCATCATCGCCTCGATGCAGTAGGTTTCTTCTGCGCCAGCAAATCTTTCTGATTCTGTTTTCAGACCTCTGACAACAGGAATTTTCATGAAATTTTCTGCGAAATCGGCATAAACATTCAACATCAATTCTGCTTCTTCTATTGCCTCGTTCTTGGTTGCATGTGCTGTATGCCCTTCTTGCCATAAGAATTCGGCTGTTCTGAGGAATAATCTCGTTCTCATCTCCCAACGCACCACATTTGCCCACTGATTGACTAAAATAGGTAAATCTCGGTATGACTGAATCCAATTTTTGTACGTATTCCAAATAATGGCTTCTGATGTAGGGCGCACCACTAGTTCTTCCTCTAATTTAGCTTTGGGGTCAACTCTCAGCTTCCCTTTATTATCGGGATCTGCCTCCAAGCGATAGTGTGTTACCACCGCACATTCCTTGGCAAAGCCTTCTGCATTTTTTTCCTCAGCTTCAAAGAGTGATTTTGGCACAAATAAAGGGAAATAAGCATTTTGATGTCCAGTATCTTTAAATTTTCGATCTAATTCCTGCTGAATTTTTTCCCAAATAGCATAGCCATAAGGCTTAATGACCATGGAGCCTCTTACCCCTGAGTTTTCTGCCAAATCGGCATTAATGACTAATTCGTTATACCATTTGCTATAATCTTCTTTACGTTTTGTAAGTTTCGCCATCTATTTGATTTATAATGTTTTTAATATTCTCTAATTCTAAGTTAACACTAAGTGGCATAAGTTTTGACATAATATTAACAAAGCCAAAATACGTTAATCTTGTATAATTTGGTAAATTTAGCGAAGAAATTATCAATACAATGAGTTTAAAACTAAAATATTTAAAAAATCTGCAAATGCCAGTATTACTCGGTATCATTGCAGTAAGCTTTGCGTCTTGCATGAGCACGCAAACTTTTGCTAATAGAGAATTTGATGGAATCTACTCTTCACCAAGTGACAGAACTTATCAAGAAAGTAAAAATCAAATTAATAATGACCGAATCGTGAGATTGGGCGGGAAGTATTTTGATAAAAACACGCAAGCTCCTCAATCTTTTGAACAGGAGATCTATCAAAATGACCCTATCGCTTCTGTCGTAGATCCCTATCAGAATGACTACATCCAATGGGGAAAATATCAGGGAACAGAGATAGACTATGGATTTAATTCTTATCCGTATGGTTTTAATTTTGGATTCCATTCAGGGTTTTATTTCCCCAATCGTTTAAGTTCATATTTTGGATTTGGTTTTGGTTATCCTAGATTTGGAGGATTTTATAATCATGGTTTTTACAATCCTTATTTCATGAATTATTATGATTTTTATGCCTTTAATCGCTTTTATAATCCTTATCCTTACTATGGCTACACTTACCCTTATTCAAGATTTTACGGATATGGCTATGGTGGCTCTTACTACCATGGGGATAACTCTAATTTTGTAAGGCCAATTCCCGCCACGAGAGGTAAGGGAATGACGAGCAATGTAAATAGTATTAATCTTTCAGGTTTTTCAAACAATCCAGGAATCATAAGAAGAGGAAGTGACGTTAACATGACTAATTCTACTCCCAGTTATTGGAACTCTAGCGATACCAACTTAAGAAAAAGAAGCATCAATGAAGTGAATACTTCTAATTCACAGCAAAGACAGGCTTATGATAGAAACTCTATCAGAAATCAAAGAAATCAGGATAGAGTGATTTACCGAAGAAGCGATGTAAGCACCAATAGAGCTTCAGATTTTAACACATCTCGCTCTTCCAATTGGTCTAATTCTTCATCAAATACAACGTCAAGCCCAGCAAGAAGTTCTGGAACAGGAACAAGAATAAGAAGATAATTAACATGAAAAAAAATATATTTTTATTAAGTACATTATTTTGCACTACAGGGATTTTTGCGCAAAATAAATTAAATCTAAATTACGTTGAAAACTTATATCATGCTACTGATAACGGGAGTTTAACGGGAACTTCCAGATACAAAGCTCTAGGTGGAGCGATGGGGGCTTTGGGTGGTGATTTCAGTGCTACTCAAAAAAATCCAGCTGGAGCTTCTGTTTTCTTAAACTCAGAAGTAACTGTTACTGCAGGGACGAATTCCACTCACCTAGAAGCCAATGGGAACAATAGTGATAAAACTAATCGTTTTAATTTATCACAAGCAGGTGGTGTTTTGGTTTTTAACGATTTAGCTAGTGAAAACTTCAGAAATTTTGCGATTAGTTTTAATTATGAAGAATCTGTTAATAACGAAAATTTCAATAAAACTACAGATTTAAAGTCTACAAATTTAAACGGCTTTGTAAATGATCTAACTTCAAAAATTTCTAATACAAATTTTTCATTTGCCGCGAATTACCGAGATAAACTCAATTTTGGTTTAGGTTTTAATGCAAAACAATTTGAAAGCTTTCGCTACAATGCATTAAGCGAATATGACCCTGTGGATAATAATAATTTTGTCTATACACAAGATCATTCTCCCAATAGTGTAGTCGGTAGTGGCTTCTCTATCACTGCTGGTGTAATAGGACGCATCACACCTGAATTCAGATTGGGGCTAGCTTATGAAACACCTACTTGGTACAAAGATTTGAATGAAAATTCTTATGAATATTTTATTGAAAAGGGAACCAATAACTTCTTTGCTGGTCGAGATACAAAGTATTAT